>JBQLZQ010000017.1:0-6764 GCA_052168355.1 Inquilinaceae bacterium | reverse complement strand
TCGGCACCGATACCTTGCGGATCCGCGGGGTCGACAAGCTGCACGGCACGGAGCATGCGGTGGTCGCCGATCGGATCGAGGCCGGGACCTATGCCATGGCGGCGGTGATCACCGGCGGCGACCTGGAACTGATCGGGGTCCGGGTCGAGCTGTTCGAGGCCATGGTCGACGTGCTGCGCGAGGCGGGAGCCGAATTCACCCCGACCGAACACGGCGTGCGCGTCCGGCGCAAGAACGGCGAGCTCAAGGGCGTCGATGTGATGACCGAGCCGTTTCCGGGCTTTCCAACCGATCTGCAGGCGCAGATGATGGCGCTGATGTGCACCGCCGACGGGGCCTCCATGATCACCGAAACGATCTTCGAAAACCGCTTCATGCACGTGCCGGAACTGTCGCGCATGGGCGCCAACATCACCATCCACGGCTCCTCGGCGCTGGTCCGCGGCGTGCCGCAGTTGACCGGCGCGCCGGTGATGGCGACCGATCTCAGGGCCAGCGTCTCCATGGTTCTGGCGGCCCTGGCGGCCAGGGGCGAAACGGCCATCAACCGGGTCTATCATCTGGATCGCGGCTATGAGCGCCTGGAGGAGAAGTTGAGCGCGTGCGGCGCGGACATCCAACGGGTCAAGGCGGATTGATGACCGGTGCCGATCCTTGGCGGCCCCTGAAGCTGCGCGCCCGAGACGACGAGGATCTGGCCATTCTGTCGGCCCAGCTGCAGGACGCCATAGCCGTTCTGGGCGACATGACCTATCTGGCCGACGAGCGCCGGTTCGTCATGGTGGTCAACCGGTTCAAGTGGGAAGCCGGCGCGGTGCCGGGCCCGGCCGAGGATCTCGGCAGCGACGAGCCGGAAGTGCCCCATTATCTGCGCACCCATGCCGGCGTGCGGATCGAAGGGGTGACAAACGTCCGCAGCCGCGATATCGACCGCGGCCGCCGGGACCGGATCCTGAACCTTCTGGCGATGCGGGCCGAGGACGGCACCATACTGCTTGAGTTTTCCGAGGGCGGCACCATCCGGCTGACGGTCGACGGGATCGACTGTCTGTTGGAGGATCGGGGCGAACCCTGGCCGACAGTCAATCGTCCCGGCCATCCTGTCAACGATCCGGCGAACGACGAAGCCAGCGACCCTGCGGGCTAGAATCCCGTTGGAGACGAGATATATGGCCTGATAGCCGGTTAACAGGGGCCGGTCGCACTGATAAGGTCCGCCCGCCCCGACCCCGCCGGTCCCCTGGAACCCGCCTCATGACCCCGCCATCGGAACCCCATCGCCCTGTCGCCAACGAGCCGTTGGTTCTGGCCGTGCCGAAAGGCCGCATCCTGGACGAGCTGCGGCCGGTCCTGGCCGCGTCCGGGATCGAGCCGGAGCCGGCCTTCGACGATCCGGACCATCGCGGCCTGCGCTTTGCCACCAACCACGCCCATGTCCATATCATCCGGGTGCGGTCGTTCGACGTCGCCACCTTCGTGGCCTTTGGGGCGGCCCAGCTTGGCGTCGCGGGAAACGATGTGCTGATGGAATTCGACTATCCGGAGATCTACGCGCCTCTGGATCTTGGGATCGGGGCTTGCCGCCTGGCGGTGGCGGAGCCGGTGGATCTGTCGGCGCGGGACGATCCGTCGCGCTGGAGCCATGTTCGCGTGGCCACCAAGTACCCGTCCATTACCCGTCGCCATTTCGCCGCCCGCGGCGTGCAGGCCGAGTGCATCAAGCTGAACGGGGCCATGGAGCTGGCCCCGTCTCTGGGGTTGTGCCGGCGCATCGTCGATCTGGTGTCCAGCGGCGCCACGTTGAAGGCCAACGGGTTGAAGGAGATCGAGCACATCGCCAACGTCACCTCGCGGCTGATCGTCAACCGGGCGGCACTCAAAACCCGGCCGGGGGAGATCAACGGCTGGATCGGCCGGTTCCGAGAGGCTGCGCGTGCCGCATAGGCTGGACGCGGCCGCGGGCGATTTCGCCGAGCGGTTTGACCGCCTGCTTGCCGTCGAGCGGCAAGGCGAGGCCGATGTGCGGGCCGTCGTCGCCGATATCCTGGCCGATGTCCGGGCGCGGGGCGACGCGGCGCTGATCGACTATACCCGGCGTTTCGACCGGTTGACCCTGACGCCCGAGGCCCTGCGCCTGCCGGCGGCCGACATCGACGCGGCCACGGCGGCAATCCGGCCGGAGATCCTGGACGCGTTGCGCCAGGCGGCTGCCCGGATCGAGGCGTTCCATCGCGCCCAGACCTTCACGGAAACCCGGTATACCGACGCGCAAGGGGTGGAGCTGGGGGCCCGCTGGACCCCGATCGAAGCGGTCGGGCTGTACGTTCCCGGCGGCCGCGCCGCCTATCCCAGCTCGGTGCTCATGAACGCCCTGCCGGCCAAGGTCGCCGGGGTCGACCGCCTGGCCATGGTGGTGCCGGCGCCCGACGGCGTGCTCAACCCGCTGGTGCTGGCCGCCGCCCGGCTGGCCGGGGTCGACGAGATCTACAGGATCGGCGGCGCCCAGGCCGTGGCGGCCTTGGCCTATGGCACCGCTTCGGTGCGCCCGGTGGATAAGATCGTCGGGCCGGGCAACGCCTATGTGGCGGAGGCCAAGCGCCAGGTGTTCGGCATCGTCGGCATCGACATGATCGCCGGCCCGTCGGAGATCCTGGTGGTTGCCGACGCCGCCAACGACCCGGACTGGATCGCCGCCGACCTGCTGTCCCAGGCAGAGCATGATGCAGACGCCCAATCCATCCTGATCACCGATGACCCCGTCTTCGCCGATGCCGTCTCGGACGCCGTCGACCGGCTGCTGACGACCACGCCACGGGCGGCCATCGCGGGGGCCAGCTGGCGCGACCACGGGGTCATCCTGGTGGTGACGGATCTGGCCCAGGCGCCGCCGCTGATCGACCGGATCGCGCCGGAGCATCTTGAACTGGCGGTCGCCGACCCCGAGGCGCTGGCCGCCCGCGTGCGCCATGCCGGCGCGATCTTCCTTGGCCGCTTCACGCCCGAGGCTGTGGGAGACTATGTCGCTGGCCCCAACCACGTGCTGCCGACCGAACGGCGGGCCCGCTTTTCCTCCGGTCTCAACGTCCTGGATTTCGTCAAGCGGACGACCCTGGTGCGGTGCGATGGCGACGCCCTGGCGGCCATCGGTCCCGCCGCCGCGACCCTGGCGATGGAGGAGGGGCTGCCGGCCCATGCCCTGTCGGTCTCCATCCGGCTGGCGGCCCGGAATGACTAAAGCCGCCAGCCGGCCCGCCCCGACGGCGCGGATCGTCGACATAACGCTCGACGAGCGCACGGTGGTCCGGCGCAACGCCGAAATCGAGCACGAGCGGGCGGTGGCCATCTACGACCTGCTGGAGGACAACAGCTTCGGCCCGGTGGGCTGCGAGGCGGGACCCTACAGGCTGCACTTGGCGATCCAGGAAAACCGCCTGATCTTCGATATCCGTGACGAAGACGACCGGCCCCTGGTTCGGGTACCGCTGCACCTCGCGCCGTTCCGCATGATCGTGAAAGATTATTTCCTGATCTGCGAGAGCTACTACGAAGCCATCAAGCATGCCCCGCCGTCGCGCATCGAAGCCCTCGATATGGGCCGTCGCGGTCTGCACAATGACGGGTCGGCGATGCTGACCGAGGCGCTGGCGGGACGGATTGCGCTGGATGAGAATACCGCCCGCCGGCTGTTCACCCTGCTCTGCGTCCTGCATCTTAAGGGGTAGTGCCTTGACTTCGTTGGCGCCTTGTCCGGTTCGCCCGGTCGGCCGTCCGCCGCGCTCGGGGGCGTAGGCCTTCTCTCATGGCCGATTTGCCGACCAGCGTGCTGTTCGTGTGCACCCAGAACGCCATCCGCTCACCCATGGCCGAGGCGATGCTCAAACACCTTCACGGGAATCGGGTATTCGTCGACAGCGTCGGCATCCGCCAGGGGGAACTGGACCCCTTCGCCGTGGCCGTCATGGCCGAACTGTCCATCGACGTCAGCGGCCACCGGCCCAAGACGTTCGACGATCTGGAGGACGAAAACTTCGATCTGGTTATCACCCTGTCGCCGGAGGCGCACCATAGGGCCCTGGAACTGACCCGGACCACGGCCTGGGAGGTCGAACTTTGGAACACCCTCGACCCGACCGTGATCGAGGGCAATCGCGAGGCACGCCTGGCGGCTTTTCGAGAGGTCAGGGACCAGCTTCTGGCACGGTTGAAGGAAAGGTTCGGCCCGGCGACCGATCCATAGAGCGCTGGGACCGTGCCGGTTTCCGACGATGGCCGATGCCCCGATATCCTGGATTTTGGAGGCCGGGCAGGGATCGAAAACGGGTTTTCCGTCCGCCGCACAGCCAAATCGCTTGACCCGATGGGCCTGGGCGCGCACCTATCCCCACTGGATCCCTATCTGTCTGAAAGCGACTTTCCGAGAAGAATGGCAAAAGAAGACCTGATCGAATTTCCCGGCACGGTGGTGGAATTGCTGCCCAATGCCATGTTTCGCGTGAAGCTGGAAAACGAGCACGAGGTGCTGGCCCATACCTCGGGCAAAATGCGCAAGAACCGTATTCGGGTGCTGGCCGGCGACAAGGTGAATGTCGAAATGACGCCGTACGACCTGACCAAGGGCCGCATCACCTTCCGCTTCAAGTGATTTTCGGCCCGTCCGGGCCCCGTCGGGCGGTCATGCGGCGGCCGGTTCCGTGACGTCGGCGCCTGGCGGCCGGCCACCCCTCATCCTGGCCTCGGCGTCGCCCCGCCGCCGGGCGCTGCTGGACCAGATCGGTCTGCCGCCCGATCGCGTGGTCCCCGCCGATCTCGACGAAAACCCGCGCAGGGACGAACGTCCCGCCGCCCACGCGGCCCGTCTGGGCATGGCCAAGGCGGTTGCGGTCGCCGCCGGCCATCCGGGCGCCTTTGTCGTGGCCGCCGATACGGTGGTGGCCTGCGGCCGCCGTATCCTACCGAAGGCCGAGGACGCGGCGACCGCCCGGCGCTGCCTGGAGCTTCTGTCCGGGCGGCGCCATCGCGTCTATGGCGGCCTGGCGGTGCTGGCGCCGGATGGGGGCAGCCGATCGCGGCTGGTCGAAACGGCCGTGGTGTTCAAGCGGTTGAGCCTTGAGGAGATCGAGGCCTATCTATCGTCGGGCGAGTGGCGGGGCAAGGCCGGCGGGTACGCCATCCAGGGCCGCGCCGCCGCCTTTGTCCGCCAGATCAGCGGCTCGTACAGCAATGTCGTGGGTCTGCCGCTCTATGAAACCGCCGCCCTGCTCACCGGGCTGGGCTACCGGCCGGCGCCGGCCGTCGGCGAGGGCTGACCGGCGGTGGGAACAGTCGAAATCCACGTCTCGGGCGCCGGGGGCGTGCTGCTGGCCGGGGTGGCGGAGGATGGGCGACTGACCGATCTTCTGGCCGACCGCCCCGACCGGTCGGGGCTGGACGGGGCCATCTACCAGGGCCGTGTGGCGCGCATCGACGCCAAGGCCGGGCTGGCCTTTCTCGATCTCGGGTTCGAGCGGCCGGCCCTTCTGCCCATGCGCCGCGCCGGCCCGCGGGTTCCGGGCGCCGGCGAAACCGTTCTGGTCCAGATCGTCGCCGCGCCCCGGGCGGACAAGGGGGCGGAGGCGACCCTGGATGTGGCGCTGCCCGGCCGCTACCTGGTCCACCGTCCGCTGACCGACCGGCTGTCCGTCTCCCGCGCGCTGGGGGCGGAGACGCGGCAGGCATGGCGGGACCGGCTGTCCGGCGGCTGGAGCGTGCGCGGGGCGGCGGCATCCGTGCCCGTCGATGTGGTCATGGCCGAGGCGGAGCGGTTGACCACGGCCTGGCGGGCGATCCAGGACCGGGCTGAACCCGCCGCCGAGCCCCGGCTTCTGGCCCCAGGGCTGGATCCCGCCCAACGGCTGATCCTGGACCGTCCGGAGGCCGCATCCGTCCGCGTTGCCGACCCGGCCCAACGGCGGGCCCTGGATCGCTGGCTGAGGACATGGGCGCCCGATGCCCTTGACCGGCTGAAGGACGCACCCGTCGATCTGTTCGATCTGGTGCCCGATCTTCTGGAACCTTCGGTCATGTTGCCGTCGGGCGGATGGCTCCACATCGAGCCGACGCGGGCCTTGACCGCCATCGACGTGGACGCCGCCAGCGCCCGCGACCGGGTCCGCGCCAACCGTGAGGCGGCGGTGGAGGCGCCCCGCCAGATCCGCCTGCGCAACATCGGTGGCGTGGCGGTCATCGATTTCATCACGGCCGGGCGTGGCGAAACGGCTGCCGGCCTTCCGGCCCTTGTACGCCGAGGCTTCCAGGGCGACCGGGCCGATGTCCGGCTGGCGACCGCCGTGTCGCCGCTGGGGCTGTTCGAACTGGCCCGCCAGCGCCGCGGCCGGTCCCTGGCCGAAGTGATGGCGCCACAGGTATCCCGGGTAATCGCCGGCGCGCCCATGGCCAGAACCGACGGCACCCGCTAAAATTGGCGCAAACGACCGGAGAACCCATGACCAAACGCTCACCGCCGGACAACATGGTGACCCTGGATCGGGCCAGAATCGGCCGCCGCCGCTGCCCGGTCTGCCAGAAATCCACCGTGGACAGCCACCGGCCCTTCTGCTCGGCCCGGTGCCGCGATGTCGATCTGGGCCGCTGGTTCGGCGAGGTCTATCGCGTTTCCGAGCCGTTGGAGGAGGGCCAGGACCTCCCGGCGTCCGAAAAAGACCGGGACGGGTCCTAGAGCAGGATCGCCTTGGGTGGAATCGCTTCGGCGATCCCACCCAAGGCGT
>JBQLZQ010000016.1:0-87065 GCA_052168355.1 Inquilinaceae bacterium | reverse complement strand
ACGCCTTGGGTGGGATCGCCGAAGCGATTCCACCCAAGGCGATCCTGCTCTAGACTCCGGCCCGTGGCGCCGGCCACAACCGGCGCAGGGTCTCGACAAGGGCGGCGCGGTCGGACCCCAGCGCGTCGAAAAAGGCGCGATCGGCATCCATGGCGGCTTTCATCGCCCCGTTCAGAGCCTTGGCCCCGGCATCGGTCAGGGCCAGGGCCCGGGCCCGATTGTCGTCCGGGTGACGCGTTCGGGTGACCAGACCGGCGCCTTCCAGCGCCCGGATCACCTGGCTGGTCATCATGGCGTCGGTTCGGCAGAACTGGGCCAGCCGGGCCTGGGTTACACCCTTTTCGCGGGTCTCCAGCCAGCCGAGACCGGCAAGCAGCACATACTGAACATGGGTCAGACCGGTCGGGTCAAGGGCGCTGCGCATTTGGCGTTGCCACCCGTTGGTCACCTGCCATAGCAGAAACCCGGCGCTGTTTTCGGGCCGCAGCGCCTGTTTCAGGCTGACCGCATCCAGGATCGGCCGATCGGCCGTCCCTGCAGGTTGCGTCATTGTCCGTCCCCCCTCCAACGCCAATATCGCGCGGCGATTATAAGCACGCATATTGGATCATGGAAAGGCCCATGGCCTCACGCCTGAAACATCGACCCGACACATCGGGCCTGGCAGCAGTCACGCAAGCAGGCTGCTATCATCCTGAATTTACTTAATATTTACTGTTGCCTTGGGAAACTGAACAACGTCAGAATTATGGAAACCGGGTCAAGGTCCCGAGATTAGGCAACAATCGAAAGGCGGCGCCGATGACGTCTTTGTCCCAACAGCTTCAAGGTTATCGGTTGACCACGGCCGAAATCCTGTACCACATGCCAGATCATCCGGGCATTCTGCAGACTTACATCTGGCAAGCCCTGGACCTGGCGCCCAAGTTCCCGGAACTCCGCAAATTCCTGGCATTCTGGCAGCGCGAACTGGACGGCCCTTTGCATTCGGTCAAACTGGCCAGCATGCCGGTGATTTCGGCCAGCGAACTGGCCTATATGGGAACGGAGCTTCGCCTCAACTAAGGGTCACCGCCGCGTGCGGCGGACCACCAGCTTCAAACCGGACCATATCTGGTCCACCGCGCAGACCTTCACGTCCACCAGGTCGCCGGACAGCGCAACCTCCCGAATCACGTCTTCGGTGACATCGGTGGGAACCTTGGCCGCCCGTTTCGGCCACGATACCCATATCATTCCGGCGGGCTCCAAAACGCGTCTCAGAACGGGTAGCGCAGCCTCCAGAACCGCCTTCTCCTTGGTGAACAGATGCACGTAATCGAGCGGCGGCACATCGCCGGCGGGGTTGCGCCAGGCCGGCATCCGCTCCAGCCAGGCGAACGTCTCGCCCGTCATAGCCGGCGCGATCGAGTCGGGGACGCCGATCAGCAGGGCCCGTTGCCCCGACCGAATGCCCAGCTTCCGCACCAGCGGGGTTCCCGAATAGCCTGCCACGCCACGTCCTTTAGCGGCCCGCCGTCGAAAGCGACTTATCGCAGGACCTGACGGCGTGGATCAACCGTCCCGCCGTGTTAGAAGCGGTGCATGCACGCACCGATTTACCTCGTCCGCCACGGCGAAACCGAATGGAACCGGGCCGGACGCCTTCAGGGCCACGGCGATTCGCCCCTGACCCCGCTCGGACGCGCCCAGGCCGCCCTGGTCGGCCGGACCCTGCGCGCCGTCCTGGATGGCCACGGGCCGCCACGCTTTGTGGTCAGCCCGCTGGGCCGGACACGCGCCACCGCGTCCATCGTCGCCGAGGCCATGGGCCGGCCCGACACGGACATGGCACACGATGACCGGCTGCGCGAAGTGGCGTTCGGCGACTGGGAGGGGCGGACCTTCGAGGATATCGAACGGGAGACGCCCGGCACGCTTGCACGGCGTGGCGCGGATGTGTGGCGTTTCGTGCCTCCGGGCGGCGAGAGCTATGCGATGCTGGCCGCCCGCATACGACCGTTCCTGGATCACATCACGCAACCGGGCGCCCAGCCCCTGGTCATCGTCTCCCATGGCGGCACCGGACGGGTGATGCGCGGCCTTTATCTGCGTCTGAGCGACGCCGACACGTTGGCGCAGGACCAGCCGCAGGACGCCTTCTATCGCCTGTCGCACGGCACAGCCGCCCGGATCGAGCCGGACGAAGCAACGTGACGAACGGTCTGGCGCCGAAGCGGACCCCTATTCCGCCGCGGCGCGAAACGCCGACTTCTTCAGGCACCGGTCGATCCACAGGGCGGTGAGCTTTTCCTGCAGGCTGTTCTGGCCCAGGCGCTCGTGCAACGCGCCGAAATCGACCTGGTCGAGCATCTGATCCTGATTGGCGCAGGAGAAGACCACCCGTTCTTCCCCCGTCGCCGGATCGATATGGCGCTGCAGGCACTGGGCGCAGATCTCCTTCATCATGCATTGCATGGGGGAGTTGATCGACCCGATCGCGACATGGTCGGGCTTGAGGTGGCGGGCCAGGAGGCCGTGCCGGGCCGCGCCGACGGCGGCCATCATGCCGTCCGAGCCAATGGCAATGATCCGGTCCACGGTGTTCAAGGGTATTTCCGGACGGTCGGTCGCGTATTCCGCCAGGGCCTGGACGATATTGGCAGTCATGGCGCGGTCGCCGGGACGGCCGGGGACAAAGCCCGGAGCCTCGTCGCAGCACCAGACCACCTGATCCGCGGCCGCCTCGATCTGCTCTACCTTGTACCGGTCGGCCAATTTTTTGTAGCCGGCGAAGTAGAGGACCTTGCTGCCGGCCTGGCGCAGGGCCTGGCCAATGGAAAACAGAACGGCATTGCCCAGACCACCGCCGACCAGCAGCACTGTTTCGCCCGACGGGATCTCGGTGGGCTCTCCGGTCGGTCCCATCAGCACCACCGGTTCGCCCGGCCGCAACAGGGCGCAAAGGTCCGAGGACCCCCCCATCTCCAGCGCGATGGTCGCCAGCAGCCCGTTATCCCGATCGACCCAGGCGCCGGTCATCGCCAGGCCTTCCATGGCCAGGGCGGTCTCGCCGGCACCGTCGTCGGCGACGCGTGGCGCCAGCGTCTCGAAGTTCTGAAGGCGATAGAACTGTCCCGGCCGGAAAGCCCGCGCGGCCAGCGGTGCCCGGATCACCACCTCGACGATGGTCGGGGTCAGCCGGTTGACCTGATGCACCGTGGCCCGCGCCTGGTCGTTGATCCGGGCGATCAGGGCCGGGCCGTCGAGGGGCGTCGGCGGGCGCCGGGCCAGATGGCGGCTGACCACCGGATACCCTTGCTTGGCCCCGCCCATGGCCTTGACCACATTGCCGTGATAGCTGGGATGCAAATCGCCCCAAAAACTCATCGACCGCCCGTCGTCGGCGAATGCCATGAGCACCGCGGGAACTTCCGGCTTGGCCGACCATTCCGGCTCGACCGGCTGGCCGTCCGCGTCGTACGCTTGAAAGTACTTGCCGTTCAGATGTACGCGTCCGGGCGCTTCCCGCGCCAGAACGGTGTTGGGTTGAGTTCCGGCGGCGACCAGGATGGTCCGCGCCGGAAGGGTACGCGTGTCCGTTTCGCCGGTCGGCAGCCCGTCCGGACCGGTCAGCGCCTGCTCCACGGTCAGACCCGACGCGTGGCCATAGCGGTCCACCTCGACGGCGCGCGGTGCCATCCGCTCGGCAAAGCGGATCCCTTCCTCCAGCGCCAGGCCGACCTCCTCATGGTTGAGGGTATAGCTGGGCGCATCGACCAAGCGCCGGCGATAGACCACGGTGGCCCCGCCCCACGCCTGAAGCAGCGCCTGGATGCGCGGTTCCCGCCCCTCGTCGTGCGCCCGGGCCCGTTCCGCCCGCAGGGCCCGCGCGTGGGACAGGAAGTCCTCGGCGATCGCCGTTTCCTCCTCGGTCCACCGGGCGCGTACCGCCGCCTCGCCCCGCTCGGCCGCCAGCAGTTCATAGCGGGACAGGAATTTTTCGACCTGGACGGGGTAGTAGGCCAGGCTCTCCGTCGCCGTGTCGATGGCGGTCAGGCCGCCGCCGATGACCAGGATGGGCAGGCGGACCTGCAGGTTGGCGATGCTGTCTTCCTTGGCCGCGCCGGTAAGCTGCAGGGCCATCAGGAAGTCCGAGGCCATGCGCACGCCGCGCGCCAGGTTGTTGGGCATGGGCACCACGGTCGGGCGCCCGGCGCCGGCCGCCAGGGCGATATGATCGAACCCCAGGGCGAACGCCTCGTCGATGCCCAGCGTGCCGCCGAAGCGCACGCCGCCGGCCATGGCGAACCGGGCCCGCCGTTCCAGCAGCAGCCGCACCACTTTCAGGAAGTTCTTGTCCCAACGGACGGTGATGCCGTACTCGGCGACGCCCCCGAAGCCGGCCATCACCCGGTCGCCCAAATCCTCTGTGATCTCGGCGAAGTCCCGGATCGGGCGGAACGGGACGCGGCTGCCGTCCGCCGCCACACCGGAAACGGATGGCGGCAGCGGTTCGATCTTGAGCCCGTCCACGGCGACCACCGTGTGGCCGTCATTCATCAGGTGGTGGGCCAGGTTGAACCCGGCCGGCCCCAGCCCGACCACCAGCACCTTGTAGCCGCTGTCGGGGCGCGGCAGGGGCCGGCGCAGATCCAGCGGGTTCCACCTTGTCAGCAGGCCATAGATTTCGAACCCGAAGGGCAGGGTCAGCACGTCCTTCAGGGTGCGTGTCTCAGCCTGGGGGATGTCGACCGGTTCCTGCCGCTGATAGATGCACGATTTCATGCAGTCGTTGCAGATGCGGTGGCCGGTGGCCGCGCACAAAGGGTTGTCCACCGCGATCATCGCCAGGGCGCCGATCGGCTGGCCTTGGCTTTTCAACGTATGGAATTCGCTGATCCGCTCCTCCAGCGGGCAGCCGGCCAGGGGCACGCCGAAAGGGCTGTTCTGGAACGCGCCGGTCTTGCGGTCACGCAAGCCCGTGGAGCAGCTGTCCTTGCCCTGGTTGTGGCACCAGATGCAGTAGTTGGCCTCGTCCAGCGCCCCTTTCAGATCGGTGCCCGCATCCGTAAGGCCAAACCCGGTCCGCAGTCGCCGGCGCGCGTCGGGCAGCTTCAGCATGGTCACGCCAGCGACGGTCTCGGTCTCGACGGGCACCAGACGCTGCGGATCGGTCTTGTGCGGCACCTGGAACAGAACCCCGCCACCGTGGCGGGCGCGCCCCGCGTCCGTGTGCAGGGCCCAGCCGGCATAGGCCAGCGCCCGGTCCAGTTCGGCGGCGTGGGCGGCTTCGTCCCGTTGCCAGCGCTCGACGGCGGCGGCAAAGCCCAGCTCCGTCACCGGCGCGCCCAGATCGCGCTCCAGATCCGCCGCAAGGGCCGCGCCGTCCAGCGTGGCCGCCTGCTCCGGCGTCACCTTGCGCGCGGCCTGGCGCTGCACGAACAGCCGCTTGACCCGATACAGCGGCGCCAGGTCGTGATGGGCGTCGATCAGGTCCCGCAACGCCGCCTCGACACCGAACAGGGCGCCGATGAAATCCTCGAGATGGCCGGCCACGTCGATCAGCAGGGCGCTCTCATCCTTGCGGTCCAAGGCGTCCGGATCGGCCCTGGCCTCCATCAGGCGCGCGTGCAGGGCGGGATCGGCCTCGGCCAGACGGTCCACGAACAGCCGGTCGATCCGCGCCAAACCCCTCCGCCGATACAAATCCTCGAAGGCCAACCCGTGGGCCAGGGAAAGTCCTGCGGTCATCGCACCCTGTCGTTCCGTTCCATCCATCGCGTCTGCGCCCCTGCGTTCCCATATGGCGAGCGGGCCGGCGGTTGCTACCGGCATCATCCTACCATCCAGGACGGATGTTCCTTCGGACGCCACGGCGCTAACCCGCCACGGCCAGCGCCCGGGCCGCCGCCGCCAACGCCCGAGTGGAGGCGACGGCGCGGTTGTCCGGGCCGATCTGTTGCCACAGGGCGACGGTATCGTGCAAGTGAACCACCTCGCCGATGGCGATGATCGCCGGCGAGCGGGCGCTGAGCCGCGCCGCCTCGCGCGCCGCGCGGGCCAGGTTGGTGGTGATGACCGACTGGGTGTCCATCGTCGCGTTGGACACGATGGCCGCCGGCGTCATCGGCGACCGGCCCGCGGCGATCAGCCGCTCGGCGATCCGGGGCAGGGTTCGAAGCCCCATGTAGAAGACCAGCACCGGCGAGGCGGCGGCCAGGGACGGCCAGTCGATATCCGCCGGCAGCCCGCCGTCCCGTCCATGGCCGGTGACGAAGGAAACGACGCCGGTGACGCCCCGCCTGGTGGCCGGGATGCCGGCATAGGCGAGACCTCCGATCCCCGCCGTGACGCCGGGCACGACCCGGAACGGCACGCCGGCCTGGGCCAGCGCCTCCACTTCCTCCCCACCACGCCCGAAGACAAACGGGTCGCCGCCCTTGAGCCGCAGCACCCGATACCCCTGCCGCGCCAGGGCGATCAGCCGGCGGGAGATGTCGTCCTGCCGGCTGGAGGCGCGACCGGCGCGTTTGCCGGCATACTCCAGCACCGCGTCCGGCCGGGCGCCGGCCAGGATCTCGTCGCCGATCAGAGCGTCGTGGACGATGATGTCGGCCTCGCGGATCGCCTGAACGGCCAGCAGTGTCAACAGCCCGGGATCGCCGGGCCCGGCGCCGACCAGCCACACCGTCCCCGACTCGAACGCCGGCTGAACCCAGGGCGAGGGATGGGGTGCGACGGTTGTGGTCACCTCAGATCCCCTCACCATGGATGCCGCATTCGGTCTTGTCGAGCCACGCCCAGCGGCCGGCCCGGGGCGCTTCTCCCGGCGACACCGCCCGGGTGCACGGTGCGCAGCCGATCGAGGCATAGCCCTTGGTCACCAGCGGGTGCACCGGCAGGTCGCGGTCGGCCAGGTACCGCTGAATGTCGTCGGCGCTCCAACTGGCCAGGGGGTTGATCTTGATCCGTCCGGTCGCCTCGTCGCCCTCGATGGCCGGCAGGGTGGCCCGGCCGCCGCCGTGGAACCGTTTGCGGCCGGTGATCCAGGCGTCGAACCCGGCCAGCGCCATGTCCAAAGGCTCTGTCTTGCGGATATGGCAGCAGCGGTCGGGGTCCAGGCTCCACAGGGTGCCATCGGGGTCGTGCCGGGCCAGGTCGGCGGGGTCGGGCGAGACGGACCGCAAATCGGTCAGCCCCAGCCGCGCGACCAGGGCGTCGCGGTAGGCCAGCGTTTCGGCGAACAGCTTGCCGGTGTCCAGGAAGATGACCGGTGTCGCCGGATCGACCCGCGCCACCAGGTCGAGCAGAACCGCGCTTTCCGCCCCGAAGGACGAAACGAGCGCGATCCGGCCGGCCAGGTCGCCGGCGATCAGTGCCGTGAGCAGGCCCAGCGCGTCGGTGCCGTCATGGGCCGCCCGCAGCGCATCCACGCGATGATCCAGCGGCGGGGCGGGGTCCGGGGCAAGCGTCACGGTCACCGCAGCCATCCTTCCCGGTCGATGCGGGCGTCGGTCAGCCGCGCCACCTCGTCCAGGGCCAGCCCGTCCGCCCGCCAGCCCGTGCGCCAACCGGCCAGCGCGTCCAACCGGTCCGCCCATTCCGGGCCGAACAGCGCCTCCAGCCGGCGCCGGATGGCGACCGCCATGCCGGGGCTGCGGCCGCCGGTGGATACGGTGAGCAGCAGGTCACCCCGCCGCACCAGCGACGGTGAGTGGAAATCGCACAGCGGTTTGACGTCCTCGACATTGACCAGCATGCCGCGGGTCCGCGCCGCCCGGGCCAGCGGCTCAGCCAGGTCGGCCGGCAGGTCGACGATCCAGAGGACGGCGACGCCGGTGAGGTCGGCCGGATCAGGCAGGCGGGGCACCAGGGCAGCCCCGGCCAGGGCGGCGAGGTCGTCCGACGGAGCATCGGAAAAGACCGCGGGGTCGGCCCCGCCGTCGCGGAGCTGGCTCAGCCGCCGCGCCGCGATCGGGCCACGGCCGACCACGGCCAGACGCACCAGCGCCGGGTCGAGAACGATGGGGATCATGACAGGGTCCTTCCGTCAGATCGCGACCGACGGCATCGCCGCGTCGATCAGGGCGGCCAGCCGCGCCGTGCCGACCCGGTTGCAGAAATCGCCGAACCCCTCGATCGCCTGGCGTTCGGCCGCGAAGGCCGCGAACAGCGGGTCGAGAACCGTCGCCACATCGGCCTCCGCCACCTTGTCCAGCAGCCGCGTGTTCAGCCGCGTCCCTTCAAAATCGCCGCCGACATACAGCGCGTAGTGGCCGGGCATGCGGCCGACCAGACCGATGTCGCCGGCATAGGGCCGGGCGCAGCCATTGGGGCAGCCGGTGATGCGCAGGCTGATGGTCTCGTCGGCCAGACCGTGGGCCGACAGACGCTCCTCGATGGCCGCGACCAGGGGCTGGCGCACCCGTTCCGCCTCGGTCAGGGCCAGGCCGCAGGTCGGCAGGGCCGGGCAGGCCAGCGCCCAGCGGGCCAGCGGCGAGATATCGGCGGCGAAGACCACGCCATGGGCGCGGAGCGCCGCCTCGACGCCGTCGCGATCGTCGGCCGCGATGTCCGACAGCAGGATGTCCTGGGACGGGCACAGCACGATCCCCGGCCGATAGCGGTCGATGACCTCACGCAGCGCGGTGCGCAGGCGGTTGTCCGGCCCGTCGACGATCCGGCCGCTGGCGACGGGCAGCCCCAGATACCAAGTCCCGTCGTTCTGGGGGTGCCAGCCCATATGGTCGACGATGCGAAAGCGCGGCATCTTGCGCGGCGGGTCGTAGGAGCGGCCGGCATACCGTTCCACCGTGTCCTTGATCCACGGCAAACCCCGGTCGTCGACCAGGTATTTCAGCCGCGCATGGCGCCGGT
The DNA here is from genome assembly GCA_052168355.1 of Inquilinaceae bacterium. Taxonomy (GTDB): domain Bacteria; phylum Pseudomonadota; class Alphaproteobacteria; order DSM-16000; family Inquilinaceae; genus JBQLZQ01. Next base: position 78,206 of record JBQLZQ010000016.1, on the reverse strand, counting down.
CGGACCGGTCGCCGTGATCGCGCTGCATCTTGACGATGGCCTCCACCGCGCCGACCAGCCCGTCGGGCTCGACGAACAGCAATGGCGTGGCCAGCCGCGGATAGGTTTTCGGCTTGTTGTGGGTCATGCCCAGGCCGCCGCCGACGGCGACGTTGTAGCCCGACAGGCGGTTCCCTTCGAACAGCGCGACGATGCCGACATCGTTGGTCAGCACGTCGACCGAGTTGTCGTCGGGCGTGGCCACCGCGATCTTGAATTTGCGCGGCAGGTAGGTGTCGCCGTAAAGCGGTTCGTCCGTATCGGCCGACAGATCCTGCTTTTCGCCGTCGACCCAGATCTCGTGATAGGCGCGGGTGCGCGGCAGCAGGTGACTGGACAGGGTGTCGGCCACGTCGTTGACGATGCGGTGCACGGCGTCGCCGACCGGCGCCGGTGTCGCCATGACGTTGCGGGCCACGTCGCCGCAGGCCGCCATCGTGGTCACCAGCAGCCCGTTGATCCGGTTCATCAGGGCGTGAAGGTCGCCCTTGAGCACGCCATGGAACTGAAAGGTCTGGCGGGTGGTGATGCGCAAGGTGCCGTTGGCCAGCTCGCCGGCCAGGGTGTCGAGGGCCAGATACTGATCGGCGGTCAGCCGGCCGCCGGGCACGCGCAGGCGCACCATGAACCGATGGTCCCGGTCTTCGCCCCGCTGTTTGCGCGCGGTGGCCGTATCCCGGTCGTATTGCTGATAGATCCCGTGGGTCTTGAGAAGCTGGGCATCGCCTTCGGAGAAGACCGGGGCCTGCGCGTCGGCCACCGTTTCCCCGATGGTCCCGCGCAGATGGCGGCTGGACCGCTTCACCTGCTCCACGGCGGACAGCTTGGCGACGGCTGGGCTGGGGAGAGACGCGTCCATATTCACACCTAAAAAATGTTATACGCCAGATAAAACTTATTAAGATTGTGAATTTATATCATCATACTCAAAAATAATGTCAAATACATAAATTATACATTTTTTTAATGTGATTTATTGCGGCGTCGGGCCGCAGCGCCGGTTGGCGACTATCCCGCCAAAACGGCCTATATCGGACGCTGTCCCTCTGACCGATCCGGAACACCGCCCCTTTGACCGCGCTTGATGCTTCTTCCCCTTACCGTAACGGAACGGTCGCGCCGGGTGTCGGCGCGTGGTTGGTGGTGTGCGCGGGGCTGGTCTTCGCCATGGCGGTCATCGGCGCCATCACAAGGTTGACCGAAAGCGGCCTGTCCATGGTCGAATGGAAACCGCTGATCGGGGCCATCCCGCCATTGAACGACGCCGAATGGCAGCGGGTGTTCGATCTCTACCGAGAGACGCCGGAATACCGTCTGAAAAACGCCGGCATGACCCTGGACGCGTTCAAGGAAATCTTTTTCTGGGAATGGCTGCACCGGCTGTGGGGCCGGATGATCGGCTTGGTCTTTGCCCTGCCGCTGGTCTGGTTCTGGGTGCGCGGCCGGATCGGCGGCGGCCTGGCCCGCACCTTGACCGTCATTCTGGCGCTCGGCGCGCTGCAGGCCGGCATCGGCTGGTTCATGGTGCAGAGCGGTCTGGTCGACCGGCCTTCGGTCAGCCAGTACCGGCTGGCGCTGCATCTCGGGATGGCCGTCCTGATCTACGCGCTGCTGGTATGGCTGGCGTTCGGGGCGTTCGCGAACGGGCCCCCGGATCGCGCGGCCGCGCCGCGCGGGTTCCATTGGCACGGCTGGGGCGCGATCACCGCCCTTGGCGTGACGATCCTGTGGGGCGCGTTCGTCGCCGGGCTGGACGCCGGGCTCGCCTACAACAGCTTCCCGCTGATGGCCGGAAGGTTCCTTCCGCCCGAAGCGTGGACGTTGAACCCCGCGTGGATCAACTTTTTCGAGAATACGGCGCTGGTTCAGTTCACCCATCGCTGGGTGGCGATCGCCGCGGCGTTGGCCATCGTCGCCTTGCCATTGCACGCGGCGCGCGTGCGTGCGGAACCGCCAGTACGGCGGGCGGCGGCGGCGGCGGCGATCATGGCTTTTGTGCAGGTCGGGTTGGGCATTGCGACCCTGTTGGCCCATGTGCCCGTGGCGCTGGGCGCCGCGCACCAGGCGGGCGCGCTGATCCTGCTGACGCTCTCCCTGCGCGTCGCTTTCGTGGCGCGCGGCCACTGACCCATATCACTCATTTGTATGATTTTTGAACCGGTTAGGACACGTCTCGCCGGTCACGAAAACGCAATTTTTGTTTGCCGGGTCCGGGTCAACGTTCTAGCGTGACGGCAACGCTTCCAACGTCGACGGAACATCATTTTCGTTCCGCGCCGCCGAAGCCATCCATCAGGAGAGGCCATCCCATGACTCATATGAAGTCGCTGCTCACGCGCACCGCCCTGGCGACAATTCTGATCGCCGGCGCCAGCGCCGCCGCCCAGGCGGAAATGGTGTTCCATCGCGGCAACGCCGCCGAGCCCGAAACGCTGGATCCCCACCTGTCGACCGGCGTCTCGGAGTCCTACATCCAACTGGACCTGTTCGAGGGGCTTGTCGTGCCGTCGGCAACCGCCGAGGTGATGCCCGGCGTGGCCGAGGAATGGGAGGTCAGCGACGACGGTCTGACCTACACGTTCCGTCTGCGCGACGACGCCAAATGGTCCGACGGAACACCGGTGACGGCCAACGATTTCGTCTATTCCTGGAAGCGGCTGGTCGACCCCGCCACGGCATCCGACTATGCCTACTTCCTGTGGCCCGTGAAGAACGCCGAGAAGATCACCAACGGCGAAGTGCCGGTCGAGGAGATGGGCGTGTCCGCCCCCGACGACGGAACCTTCGTCGTTACCCTGGAAACCCCGACGCCCTATTTTGTCGGCAGCCTGATGCACACCTCCACATGGCCGGTCCCCCAGCATGTGGTCGAGGAGCACGGCAACCAATGGACACGGCCGGGCAACATCGTCACCAACGGCGCCTTCATCCTGACCGAATGGACGCCCCAGAGCCATCTCAAGGCGGAGAAGAATCCGAACTTTCACGCCGCCGACGAGGTCGTGCTGGACACCGTGTTCTACTACCCGACCGAGGATCTGGATGCCGAACTGAAGCGGTTCCGCGCCGGCGAGTTGGACATCACCTATGACGTGCCCAGCCAGCAGATCCCCTGGATCGAAGAGAATATGGCGGATCAGTTCCGCAATACCCCCTATCTGGGCACCTACTTCTACGCGTTCAATGTCACCGCCGAGCCGTTCCAGGACGCCCCTGAGCTGCGCAAGGCCCTGTCCCTGGCGATCGACCGCGATATTCTGACGCGCCAAATCACCCAGGGCGGCGAGATCCCCGCCTATGGCTGGGTGCCGCCGGGGATGGAGGGGTACGACCAGCAGCAGGTCGAGTGGGCCGACTGGAGCCAGGAACAGCGGGCGGAGGAGGCACGGCGCCTGTTCGCCGAAGCGGGCTATGGCCCGGATAATCCGCTTGAAATCGAGCTGCTCTACAACACCAACGAAAACCACAAGAAGATCGCCATCGCCGTGGCCGCGATGTGGGATCAGACGCTGGGCGACGTCACCGCCACCCTGCGCAACGAGGAATGGAAGGTCTATCTGGAAACGCGCGATCAGCTCGACTTTCAGGTGGTGCGCGCCGGCTGGATCGGCGACTACAAGGACCCCTACACCTTCATCGGCTATCTGCGCGGCGATATCGGCGTGCAGAACCCCGCCGGATATGACAGCGATGAATACAACCAGCTGGTCATCCAGTCGGTCACGGAAACCGACCCGAACGCGCGCATGGACCTGATGGAGCAGGCGGAAGCCGTCCTGCTTGAGGACCTGCCGATCATGCCGATCTATTTCTACACCACCCAGCACATGGTGGCGCCCCACGTGTCGGGGTGGGAGGACAACATCATGGATTGGCACCTGTCGCGCTACGTCTCCATCGACAGGTAGGTTCCATCCGATGCGCCCCCGTGGGGCGGACGCCGGCCCCTTTTCCGCCCGTGGCGGGAAAGGGTGCCGTGCGGCGTTCGGCCGATCCGCGAAATCGGAGTCGCCGGCATGCTGAACTTTACGGTGCGGCGCCTGCTGGGCGCCATCCCGACCCTGCTGCTGATCATCACGATCGCCTTCTTCATGGTGCGGATGGCGCCGGGCGGGCCGTTCTCGTCGGAGCGGCGGCTGCCGGCGGAGATCGAGGCAAACCTGCGCGCCAAGTACAATTTGGACGACCCTTTGGCGCTGCAGTTCGTTAAATATCTGGGCGACGTGTTGCAGGGCGATTTCGGCCCCTCGTTCAAATACAAGGACTTCACGGTTACCGAGCTGATCTGGGGCGGTTTCGGCGTTTCCCTGCAACTGGGCGGCATCGCCATTCTGCTGGCGGTGCTGGTGGGCACCGTCCTGGGCACGCTGGCCGCCCTGCGCCAGAACACCGCCGCCGACTATGGCGTGATGACCCTGGCCATGACCGGCATCACGGTCCCCAACTTCGTCATGGCGCCGCTGCTGACGCTGGTGCTGGGAGTCTATCTGGGGCTGTTGCCCGTGGGCGGCTGGGGTGGCGGAAGCTTCACCCATATGATCCTGCCGGTGGTCGCCCTGGCGCTGCCGCAGATCGCCTATGTGGCGCGGATGACCCGGGCCAGCATGATCGAGGTGATGCGCTCGAATTTCGTGCGGACGGCGCGGGCCAAGGGCCTGCCAGAGCGGGTCACCATCATGCGCCACACCATGCGCGCCGCCCTGCTGCCGGTGGTCAGCTATCTGGGGCCGGCCACCGCCGGCATCATCACCGGATCGGTGGTCATCGAGCAGATCTTCGGGATTCCGGGCATCGGTCGCTATTTCGTCCAGGCGGCGTTGAACCGCGATTACACGCTGGTCCTGGGCGTCGTCATCTTCTACGGCGTGCTGATCATCGCCTTCAACCTGCTGGTCGACATCCTTTACGGGCTGATCGATCCGCGCGTGCGGTACGACTGATATGCCCACGGACCTGTCCGCGACCCACCCCAACCAGCCGATCCCCGGCGACATCGAAACGCCGGTCAAGGGGCGCAGCCTGTGGGCCGACGCGATGCGGCGGCTGCTGCGTAACCGGGCGGCGGTCGCGTCCCTCATCCTGCTGTCGGTCGTCGCGGCCGCCTGCATCGTCGGCCCGTGGATCCTGACCTACGGGCTGTCGGAAATCTTCTGGGATTCGATCATGGCCCCGCCGTCGGCGGAACATTGGCTGGGGACCGACGCCAACGGACGGGACATGCTGGTCCGGATCCTTTACGGCGGCCGCGTGTCGCTGATGGTGGGGCTGATCGCGACGGGAGTCAGCCTGTTGATCGGCGTCGTCTACGGCGCCACCGCCGGTTTTCTCGGCGGCCGCACCGACAATCTGATGATGCGGTTCGTCGACATCCTCTACTCGCTGCCCTTCATGTTCTTCGTGATCCTGCTGATGGTCTTTTTCGGCCGCAACATCGTGCTGATCTTCATCGCCATCGGTGCCGTGGAATGGCTGGACATGGCCAGGATCGTGCGCGGCCAGACGCTGAGCCTGAAGCGCAAGGAGTTCATCGAGGCGGCCCGTGCCTGCGGCGTCAGCAACCTCAACATCATCCGCCGCCACATCATTCCCAACAGCTTGGGGCCCGTGGTCGTCTACATGACCCTGACCGTGCCCAAGGTGATCCTGCTGGAAAGCTTTCTCAGCTTCCTGGGCCTGGGCGTTCAGGAACCGATGACGAGCTGGGGGGTGCTGATCTCCGAAGGCGCGGCCAACATGGAAAACGCGCCGTGGATGCTGATCTACCCGGCCGCCGTACTGGCGATCACGCTGTTCTGCATGAATTTCGTGGGCGACGGCATCCGCGACGCGCTCGATCCGAAGGATCGATGATGTGATGGCCGAAGGATCGATGATGTGACGGCCGAAGGATCGATGATGTGACGGCCGGAGGATCGGTGATGAGTCAGATCGCCCTGTCGACGCCGCCGCCCGATCCGGCGACCGCCGTCCCGGTCCTGGCGGTCGAGGGGCTGGACACCCGTTTCGCGACACCGGAGGGAGAGGTCCGGGCGGTCAACGGCGTCAGCTTCACCGTGGCGCCCGGCGAGACGGTGGGCATCGTCGGCGAAAGCGGCTCCGGCAAAAGCCAGATCTTCATGTCCGTGATGGGGCTGCTGGCGACCAACGGCCGGGCCCGTGGCAGTGTGAAGTATCGGGGCGAGGAGATCCTGGGCCTGCCCGCGCCGCGGCTCAACCGCATCCGCGGCCACAAGATGTCGATGATCTTTCAGGATCCGATGACATCGCTCAACCCGTTCCTGAAGATCTCGACGCAGATGACGGAGGTGCTGGTCCAGCACAAGGGCGTCAGCCACCACGACGCCCTGATCCGGGCGGTGGAGATGCTGGACCTGGTCCGTATTCCCGAGGCGCGGCGCCGCATCGCCATGTATCCCCACGAATTCTCCGGCGGCATGCGCCAGCGGGTGATGATCGCCATGGCGCTGCTGTGCCAGCCCGAGCTGCTGATCGCCGACGAGCCGACGACGGCGCTGGACGTGACCGTCCAGGCCCAGATCCTGGACCTGATGCGCGACCTGAAACGCGAGACGGGGACGGCCATCGTGCTGATCACCCACGATCTGGGGGTCATCGCGGGGCTGTCGGACCGGGTGATGGTGATGTATGCCGGCAGCATCGTCGAAACGGGCGCGGCGCGGGACATCTTTTACACGCCCCAGCATCCCTATGCGGAGGGCTTGCTGAAAAGCATGCCGCGGCTGGACAGCCCGCTGGGCGAGCTGCCGACCATCGCCGGGCAGCCCCCCAACCTTCAGCATCTGCCGCCCGGCTGCAGCTTCGCGCCGCGCTGCCCCTATGTCTTCGACCGCTGCCTGGCGGCCCCGCCGCCGCTTGAGCCACTGGGCAACGACCGGGCCAAGGCCTGTTTCCTGCCGGGACTGGGGGGCGGCCGATGACCCGCGCCGGCGCCCCGCCCGCCCTGTCCGTCCGGGACCTTAAGGTCCATTTCGCGATGCCCAAAAAGCGTCTGTGGTCGCGTCATGTGGATTATCTGAAGGCCGTGGACGGGGTCAGCTTCGACCTTGCGCCCGGCGAAACCCTTGGGGTGGTGGGCGAGAGCGGCTGCGGCAAGTCGACCCTGGGCCGCGCCATTCTACAGCTGATCCCGCCGACGGACGGAAGGGTCGCGTGGCTGGGCGAAGACCTTCTGGCCGCGACGCCGGACGAAGTGCGGGCCCGGCGCCGCGACATGCAGATCATCTTCCAGGATCCGCTGGCCTCGCTCGACCCCCGCATGACGGTCGGCGATATCATCGCCGAACCCTTGAAAACCTTCGAGCCGGGCTTGAGAAGGGCCGACGTGAGGGCGCGGGTCGAGGAAATGATGGCCCAGGTCGGCCTGGTGCCCCAGATGATCAACCGCTACCCGCATGAATTCTCCGGCGGCCAGTGCCAGCGGATCGGCATTGCCCGGGCCATGATCCTCAATCCCAAGCTGGTGATCTGCGACGAACCCGTGTCGGCGCTGGACGTCTCGATTCAGAGCCAGATCGTCAACCTGTTGATGCAGTTGCAGCGGGACTTCGGGCTGTCGCTGATCTTCATCAGCCACGATCTGAGCGTCGTCCGCCACATCAGCCACCGGATCCTGGTGCTGTATCTGGGCAAGCTGGTGGAGATCGCGGATCGCGATGCGCTCTACGGAGCGCCCCGCCATCCCTACACCCAGGCGCTGATTTCGGCCGTACCGCTGCCCGACCCCGACGCCGAGCGGGCCAAACCGCGGATCGTTTTGACCGGCGACCTGCCCTCGCCTCTGGACCCGCCCAGCGGTTGCACCTTCCGTACCCGCTGCCCAAAGGCCCAAGCGCTCTGCGCCCAGCAGGAACCGGCGCTGACCCAGGTGGGACCCGGCCATCAAACCGCCTGCCACTTCTGGGACCAGGGGATGCCCGCGACGTCGTAGCCGCACGCGATTGCGCGGAAGCATCCACGGCAGCGGGCTTTCTACGGCCGACGAAATCAGGTTATCCTAAATCACTGCAAGGTGGATCGGCGGTCCAGCCGGAAGATGCGGACCAGATCGCCGCGTAAAGGGGATGGCCCTTGTAAACGGGACAGGACCCACCCTACCGGATCTGCCGATCCGCCCTCTTTTTGGCGTTACTCAACCCAAAAAATGGAGGGAACGACATAATGACTCACCGATATTTTCCAATATTCTTGGCTTTACTTCCGGTTCTCATCGGGTGCGAGGCGGCCGAGCTTCTTAGCGAGGCGGAGCCGTCCTTCACGGCCGTCGACGGCCCAACGGGCTCGAAAAACGACCTCGACTTCAAGGGAACCGCCGCCAGCGCCAATGTTACGGTCTTTCCGGACGCCCGGATCTCCCTGCGGCGGGCATCTTCCGAGGGTGAGTTGCGCTCCCCGGACGCCGTGGATATCGAACCGACATGCACGGCTCAAGGCTCGGTGAGGTCCTGCTCCGGGGTCGTGGCCCCAACGGCCATCGAGGCCGGGCAACCCGTCCTCTCTGTCGGGGATACGGTTTTCTATCAGTGGTTTATCGAATATGGAGAGGCCGGAGGGGTCGCGGAAAGTCCCGTTCGGTCATTTAGCGTCGAAACGGCGAATTCGTGCGCCTTTGCCGATGTCGGTCCGGTTCTCGGGACAGGCGATTGTTCCGCCGATCGCATCTGTAGCGTGGTCGGTGTCAGCATCCTTGGCACCCCTGGCGCCGAAACGGTACCCCGGTGCCACATTCCCGCCCCTTGAGACGGGCGTCAAAAAGCCGGCCTCAAAAACGAGGCCGGCTTTTGATGGTTCCAGCCGTGCCGATCAGGCGGCGGCGGCCAGGTCGGCGGCGTTGCCGGAGAACAGCTTGAGGACGGCGTTGCGGACGACACCGTCGCTGGCGTCGGCGGACACGGTCAGCAGACGGCCGTCGATCGCCACCGGCTCTTCGCCGACGATCGCTCCGGCCTGGGTCAGCAACGGGCTGAGATCCTGGGAAACGGCGACCGTCCGGCCGCTGGCGCGATCCGCCGCGATAAGCAGGGTCGGCGCCTCGCTCAACAAGGCCACCGGCTTGTCGGCGTCCACAAATCCCTTGATGATGCGATGGGCGTGGGGCAACCCCGCCATTTTCTCGATGCTGCGCCGGCCGCCGGGAACCAGAAGGGCGTCGAAATCCGCCGCCAAGGCGTTCGACAGCGGCACGTCGACCGGGAAGTAATGGCCCCAGCCATCGCCGTGCCAACCATTTACTAAGGCCTGTTCCGCCGACACGATCTTGACGGTGGCGCCCGCGGCGATCAACGCGCGCTGCGGCTCCGTCATCTCGATTTCTTCGAAACCATTGGCAACAAGGATGGCGATATTCTGTCCGGCGAGGCTGTTTTCGTCCAAGTCCATTCTCCTTACTGTTGTCCGCAATTGCGGCGTCGTCGATCGCGGCCGGCCTTTGGCACAGGCTAACGGCCCTTCGTTTCAAGCTCCGCGATCAGACCAAACCAATCCACCGGCCCGATCGCACGAGCCGTTCGTTCTGCATACGCGATATGAGAGACCAGTCGCGCAGATCCGCGCCGGCCATCAAGGTGCGTGTCGCACCAGCCTCGGATTTCTTTCCGGGTGACGAATAGGTGGCGTTTTAAGAGGTTAAAGTCAACCGGCATTCGCCCAAATCGGCCCGGACGACGCGCCGTGTCGCAGCGGTTGCGCGGTGGGTTTGGAACGGTCGGCATCCGGCTCACCACGATCACGATCATGCGTGGACACGATTCACCAAGGTTCGGGCGCTTTCCAAATGCCGGCGCCGAGTTAGGTCTAACAACTTGCTTTCGACGTAGACGGGTGAAGCATGGTCGACATGGTGAGAACGGTGCGCATGGCTGCCTTGGCTGGACTGACGTTGGTCATGGCCGGATGCGCGCCGACCGTGAAACCGGCGGGCCCAGCCGTCCAGGCGCCCATCTTCTCCGGCGATCGCCTGGTTGCCCGAGACGGCGCAAGCCTGCCCGCCGCGCGCTGGGTGCCGGAAGGGCCGCGGCGCGCGACCATGGTCGCGCTTCACAGTTTTGGCGACTTTCACCGGTCTTTCGGACAGCTTGGGCCCTGGCTCGCCGACCGCGGCGTGGCCGTTTACGCCTATGACCAGCGTGGCTTTGGCGCGGCCCCCCATCCAGGCCTTTGGGCCGGCGCCGATACGCTGGTCGGCGATCTCGGCGATGCCGTCCAGGCGGTTCGGGCCGATCCCGACAACAGCGGCCTCCCCCTGTTCCTGCTGGGGGAAAGCATGGGCGGCGCGGTCATTCTGGCGGCCATGGCCGGCCCGAACCCACCGGCGGCCGACGGATTGATCCTGGCGGCCCCGGGCGTCCGCGAGGATGTCCCCTTCCGCGCGGGGTGGGACGTGCTGCTGTGGACCGGGGCCCACACCGTTCCCTGGGCCAGCCGCACGCTGGACCGGGACCACCACCCAGACCTGTCCCGCCAGACGGCGGACCGTCTGGCCACCGATCCTTTGGTCGTGCGCAAGGTACGGGTGGACACCTATTGGGGGTTGATCCGCCTTGCCGACCGGGCCTCGGCGGCGCCGGATGCCGTCGAAACCCCCACCCTGCTGCTGTTCGGCTCCGACGACGGCACCATAGCGCCGGTATCGATCTGCGCCCTGGGGGAGCGATTTTCCGGGACCGCGACCGGCCGGGTCTATCGCGGCGGGCCTCATCTCCTCCTGCATTGGACGGAACGGGAGCCGGTGTGGCGGACCTTGGACACGTGGATGGCGGATCCCGGGACCGGGACCCTATCGCCCGCGGGCGCCAGCCAACCGCTGGCCGACTATTGTCAAAACCTCGAAGGGTGAGGCCCCGCCTGCGCCGTGGCGGCGTTTACCTCAAAAAAAATGGGGATGGAGCGGGCGAAGGGAATCGAACCCTCGTCGTAAGCTTGGGAAGCTTCTGCTCTACCATTGAGCTACGCCCGCTTAGGCCACGCTCTTTATAGGGCCGGTCCCCACCCCGTTCAAGCGCAGCCGGCGGGTGGTTCGACCTCTCCAAGAAGCTCGTAGATCTCGACCGCCGATCGTTCTCCCTTGACGTCGACCCGGCCGATCGACCGGAACGCAAAGGACCCGAGGCACGCCTCTCGGGTCGCCGCCCCCACCAGGATTCGCGTCCCATAGTGCTTGTTCAGCCCCTCGATGCGCGATGCCAGGTTGACGTTCGCCCCGATGACGGTAAAGGCAAGCCGGTTTGGCGGACCGACCGATCCGGACACGATTTCCCCGGTATTGATGCCGATACGCGTTCTGAGCTTCAACCCGTCGGCGAATGTCGTCCGCTCCAGGAGATCCTGAATGGCCAGCGCGCTGCGCAGCGCGGCCGGCGCATGGTCGGGGTCGTCCAGCGGCACGTTGAAGGTGGCCAGCACCGAATCGCCGATAAAGTTGTTGATGACGCCGCCATTGGCCTGAATGGGACCGGCGATCAGGGTCAGATAGTCGTTCATCAATTCCAGAACGGCGGCCGGCGCCATCCGGCGCGCCAGTTCGGAAAAGTTTTCGATATCCGTGAACAGGACGGTTGCGACGCGGACCTGGCCATCCAAGCGGCCGCTGCGGCGGCCGGCCAGGATCACCTCCGCGACGTCGGCGCTGACATATTTACCAAATGCCTCACGCACCAGTTCGCGTTCCTCGAGCCCGACCACCATGCGGTTGTAGCTGGCCGAAAGCACGCCGAGTTCGTCGTCGGTGGTGATGGGAACACGGGCCTGCAGGTCCCCCACCTGCAGCCGTCTAACGGCGGCGACCAGCCGGGCGATCGGGCGCGCCACGCCGCGGGTGACGAAGATCAGGGACAGGGCGGCGGCGAACAGAGCCCCGAAAAGATCGAGCATGACGACCTTTTCCACCGACAGCCCTTGTTGCAGACGCACCTCCAGAAACACCGCGATGTCGAAATAAACCAGAAGGACGGGCAGGACGGTGACCACGGAAAACACGATGATCAACCGGGTGCGCAATCGGCCCGGCCTGCGCTTGAGCATCTGCCCGTCCCGCAGGAACACCTCGGCCCGCAGGTCGGCGGTCAGGTCCGTGACGGCGAAGTAGACGACGAAACACATATAGGTGGCGTAGACGAAGATGAACCACACCACCATGAAGCCTAGGATCAAGGGAGACGTCGAATCGGCGATCCCGGCCGGGGCGAACACACCCAATGAGAAAACGAGCCCCCCATAAAGAAGGGCCACGATCAATGTCCAGACCGTCGATCGTCGGGGCAGCGAGAGGATGTCGTCCTGGCACGAGGCGATCGGCGCCTTGCCGTCGAGATACGCACCGATCCGCCGAAACAGCACCACGGCGCCGATCGCGTTGACGCCACCCAGGATCGCGACATTGGCCACCGCGGCCACCGGAATCACCTCGGGATGGCCCGACAACAGGGCATAGGCCAGCGTAATGACCACATCGACGACCATCACGCTGAGCATGGAAAGGAGATAGCGCAGCCTCAGCATGCACCACCGAATCGGCAGCCGATCGCGTGGTTATTGCGGCAAAACGCCATTATCGTCGGCACCGCGCCTAATTTCTGCACTCTCCACGCCCCGTCGACTCACCTGAGAACAATCAACGAACGGGACAAGTAATTATCTTGCAAGTCAAGGGGATAGCCGCTATTCCCTGTCCTGGAGGAGCTTTCGATGCGGCCTATTAAATCATATTCTCTTGCCGCCTCATTGTTGTTTTCGGAACGAGACCTTCAATTCGACGTTGGGTCTGGTATAAGTGACCGGGGCTACGTATAGAGGACGCCTTGGAGAAGACTTATCCTCGCCCGGTTGGGGTCGATGGGGTCCTGCATATCGCAGCAACGAAAGCACGCCGTGGAGTTTTGACTCCAAGGGAATCTGAAGGAGAATGACGTAATGAATACGAAGAGTTTTCTGGGCCTTGCCGTTGGAGCAGCAGTGCTATCCGGCTGCGTCGGCACGGACGTGCAGCGGTTGAACAACACTGGCGATTTCGCTGGCAGCCAGTTCGACCAGCAGCTCGCCATGGAATACCGTGACCTGGCCAATTTCGAGGCCAATCAGATGGCCGATTGGGCCGATGCCGAATACTTCGCCCAGAAGGGCCTTGCGGCTTCCCGTGGCGAAGCGGTGGCACCCGCTACACTGGCCGACTGGAATCTTCCCGATTTCTCCGTGGCCGAGCTCAGCGCGGCCCGCGCCAGCTTGGTATCGGCGCTCGACGGTGGAGCCCGCCAGGAACAAGCGGTTGATGCGGCCATCGCCCAGAGCAAGTTCGATTGCTGGGTCGAGCAGCAGGAAGAAAACATTCAGCCGGACCACATCGCGGCCTGCCGTGATGAGTTCTTTGCCGCCATGGACCGGATGCAGGCCGAGCCCCTGGGCGACGCGGCAGCCGTCTATTTCGTGTTCTTCGACTTCGACCGCGCCGTCATCACCGCCGCCGGGCAGCAGATCATCGATACGGTTATTGCCGATTATCGCGACATGGCGGGTGCGACCATCGCTGTCGTCGGCCACACCGATCTTTCGGGCCCGGACAGCTACAACCTGGCCCTGTCGGCACGGCGCGCCGCGGCGGTCGAGCAGGCGCTGATTGCCGGTGGCATCGAAGCCTCGCGGATTGAGACCGACGCCGTTGGTGAACGCCAGCCGCTGGTTGAAACCCCGGATGGCGTGCGTGAGCCCTCCAACCGCCGGGCCGAGATCCGCTTCCAGTAAGCGGGTCACCTGACGGAACGGCAAAGGGGCCGGGTGCGGAACATGCACCCGGCCCCGATTGCCATTCAGCCGGACTGGATACCATTGGCCGGTGACCTATACTAAGGCTAAGGACAGTTGGTGAGGCTGATGAAATTCATGAGCACGAAAGCCGGGTCTGCACGCCAAGGCACCAGTCACGTTTCCGCCGCGGCAGCCCCTTATTCGGAAGAAACCCGGGCCATCATGGTCTCGGTGGAACCGATGTATCTCGAGGAGGAATCCTCTCCGACGGAGGGTCATTATGTTTGGGCGTACCATGTGCGCATCCAAAACAACGGTCTTGATACCGTTCAGCTCCGCAACCGGCATTGGCAGATCACCGATGGCTCCGGCCGGATACACGAAGTTCGTGGTGCCGGAGTGGTGGGGGTAGAACCCGTTCTCAACCCCGGGGAGAGCTTCGAATATACCAGCGGCACGCCCCTGGCGACGCCCTCAGGGATCATGGTCGGCAGCTATGAGATGGAAACCGCTCAGGGTGAGCGGTTTTCCGTCGCCGTGCCGGCCTTTTCGCTCGACAGCCCACACCAGGCAATTCAACTCCACTGACGTCAAATTGGCGCCCATGGCAACACCCGTTCGGGTGTGACGGCGCTTGATTTTGGCGCGCCGCGGGCCAACTCTGGCCTTTCGTTAGGCGGGTTAGGGACGGTGTCCCCATACTGAAAAGTCTGTGAAGACATGAAAGAGGATGGTCGGATGGTTCACCGTGGCACGGTGGTGACCCCCGTTTCGACAAAGGCGAAGGCAGGGGCGCAAGCCGGCAGTGGAGGGGGCATCCCGTCCAAACCCAGCCGGGAAGAGGCTGAGGCGGCGGTGCGGACGCTGATCCGCTGGGCGGGAGAGGACCCCGACCGCGAGGGCCTGCGCGCCACGCCGTCTCGCGTTGCCCGGGCCTATGAGGAATTCTTTTCAGGATACGAGGCGGATCCGGACGAAATCTTGAAGCGCACCTTTGAAGAGGTCGAGGGCTACGACGAAATGGTGGTGCTGAGGGACATCCGGTTCGAGTCGCACTGCGAGCACCATATGGTGCCCATTATCGGCAAGGCCCATGTCGGCTACCTTCCAAACCACCGCGTCGTCGGCATCAGCAAACTGGTGCGGGTCATCGAAACGTTCGCACGGCGGCTGCAGATTCAGGAGCGCCTGACCGCGCAGATCGCCAACACCATAGACCAGGTGCTCCAGCCACGCGGGGTTGCGGTGATTCTCGAGTCGGAGCATCACTGCATGACGACCCGCGGGGTTCACAAGCCCGGCGCGTCGATGGTCACCAGCCGCGTCACCGGCGAATTCCAGAAGAACATCGACTTGCGCCGCGAGTTCCAGGCAATGGCCGGTATCCGGCCCTAATGGTCTGAATCGGGCCACCAGCGGGCTGGACACGGGGCGGTCTTAGCGCCGATGATCGCCGCCTTTCCTTGCCCGCAACGCCGCTTCAGGACGTGCTGGATTTTCGCCCCATAGCCTTCGTTCTCGGTGTCCTGCTGACGATCCTGGCCGCGGCCATGATGATCCCGGCCATCGTCGATCTGGCCAACGGCAACCCCGACTGGCAGGTCTTCGTCACGTCGGCGTCGGTGACCCTGTTTATCGGCGTCACCCTGCATCTGACAAGCCGGGGCAATACGTTCGATCTAAAGCCGCGTCAGGCGTTTCTGCTGACGGTGCTGAGCTGGGTGGTGATCGCGGCGTTCGGCGCCCTGCCATTCGCCCTGTCCACCCTTGGCCTGTCCTACACCGATGCGTTTTTCGAAAGCATGTCGGGCGTTACCACCACCGGATCGACGGTGCTGACCGGACTGGACCTGATGGCGCCGGGTCTGCTGTTGTGGCGGGCCCTGCTGCAGTGGCTGGGCGGGATCGGCATCATCGTCATGGCCCTGTCGATCATGCCGCTGCTGCGGGTCGGCGGCATGCAGCTTTTTCGCATGGAAAGCTCCGACACGTCGGAAAAGGTCCTGCCGCGCGCGGCTCAGATCGCCAGTTCGATCGGCGTGATCTATTTGATCCTGACGATCCTGTGCGCCATCTTCTACGTCATAGCCGGCATGACCTGGTTCGACGGCATCGCCCATGCCATGACCACGATCGCCACCGGCGGATTCTCGACCTCGGACAGTTCCGTGGGATTGTTCAACAGCGCGGCGGTGGAATATGTCGCCACCGGCTTCATGATCATGGGCGGCCTGCCGTTCGTGCTTTACCTCCGCGCCGTCCGCGGCACGCCCCAGGCGGTGTTTCAGGACACCCAGGTGCGATGGTTTCTGGCGGTGATCGCCACCGCCGTCCTGACCATGACGGCGTATCTCATGGCCACGGTCAGCGGCGTGTCTCTGACCACGGCCCTGCGCCTGAGCGCCTTCAATGTCGTCTCCGTGATCACGGGAACCGGCTACTCCACCGACGATTTCGGCCTATGGGGAAACTTTGCCTTGGGCATCTTCTTTTTCTTGATGTTCATCGGCGGCTGCGCCGGGTCCACCACCTGCGGCATCAAGATATTCCGGTTCCAGGTGCTGTACAGCACGTCCAAGACCCAGCTTGCCAAGCTGCTGCACCCCCACGGGGTCTTCATTCCCTACTACAACCGTAAGCCGATCCCCGACGCGATTTCCGAGTCGGTGATGAGCTTCTTCTTTATGTACATGGTCTGCTTCGCATTTCTGGCCCTCGCCCTGGGCCTGATCGGGCTGGATTTCCTGACCGCGGTGTCGGGAGCGGCGACCGCCATCTCCAATGTCGGGCCGGGTCTGGGCCCGATTATCGGTCCGGCCGGCACCTTCGCCCCCCTGCCCGACACCGCGAAGTGGCTGTTGTCGTTCGGCATGCTGCTGGGACGCCTGGAGCTGTTCACCGTGCTGATCCTGCTGACCCCCGCCTTCTGGCAGCGGTAATCTCAAGTGACTCGTGACACCGGCGAGGCCCTGGCGATCCTGGAACGGCTGATTGCCTTCGATACGGTGTCGGCCGGGCCGAATCGGGCGCTCATCGACTGGGTGGCCGCCTATCTGCGCGGTCACGGGCTGGAGCCGGTGATCCTGCCCGACGCCGGCGGCGGCAAGGCCAACCTGCTGGCGACCATCGGGCCGCCGGTGGCCGGTGGCGTCGTGCTGTCGGGCCATACCGACGTGGTGCCGGTCGCCGATCAGTCCTGGGACAGCGACCCGTTCGTCCTGACCCGCCGGGGCAACCGTCTGTGCGGCCGCGGCACCGCGGACATGAAAGGCTTTGTCGCGCTGACGCTCGCCCTGGTGCCCGACCTGCTCAACCGCCGCCTCTCCGTGCCGATCCATCTGGCGTTTTCCTACGATGAGGAAATTGGGTGCCTGGGCGTGCCTCACCTGATCCGCCACCTGAAGGACCATCTGCCCCGGCCGCGCCTGTGCGTGGTGGGGGAACCGACCTCCATGGCCCCTGTCAATGCCCACAAGGGGCTGCACGGATTTCGGACCGTGGTGACCGGCAAGGACGCCCATTCCAGCGCGCCCGGCGACGGCGCCAGCGCCATCCTGCACGCCGCCGCGCTGATCGGCTTTATCGACCGGATGGCCCGGGAACACCGTGGCCGGCCGATGGCCGAGGGTTTCGATCCGCCGTGGACCACCTTCAATGTCGGCCTGATCGAGGGCGGCACCGCGCTGAACATCGTTCCGCGCCGCTGTGCCTTCTCATGGGAGTTTCGGGCCGTGCCGGGCGACGATCCGCAAGCGATCGCCAACCGCTATGCCGGGTTCATCGCGGAGGACGCGCTGCCCCGGCTGCGGGCCGAAACGCCCGACGGGCTTATCGAGACCGAAACTCTGGCCTCGGTGCCGCCGCTGACCCCCGACCCGGACGGGCCGGCGGAACTGTTCGCCCGACAGCTGACCGGCGCCAACCGCGCGACAACGGTGGCGTTCGCGACGGAGGCCGGACTGTTCCAGCGGGCCGGATTGCCCACGATCATCATCGGACCGGGCGATATCGCCCAGGCCCATCAGCCCAACGAATTCCTCACCCTGGACCAGTTGGCGCAGGGCCAGGCGTTTCTCGACCGCGTGGCGGACTGGGCAACGGGCTGAAAGTCGGGCCCTACCCGCGAATCAAAGGCCCCATGTGGCGGCGGACGTTGGCCTCCAGCGCGACTTCCAGGTCGCGCACGGTGTTTTCCGTAAGCGCGAACCATGTTTCCTCCCGCCGGGCCAGGGTGGCGTTCTCCGGCACGGTGATGGTGCGTTGGGCCGTCGCCACGGTGTTGGCGCCGACCCCCACGGCCGGGCTGACGGCATCGAGCCGGACCGCGAAATCGGCGGTGTAGCGTTCCGACTGATCGACCGTGAAGATCGACCGCAGCCCCCCGGTGCGCGCCAGAAGTTCCTGGCGCACACTGGCGTTCTGGATCGTCAGTATCGCCGACCCGGTGGACCCGACGGCGCGCAGGCGCTGCTGGGCCCAGCCCCGCAGCACCTCCGCAGGCGGCTGGGGAAACAGATGGTCGACAAACGGCGGCTCCATTGCCGGGGCATAGGTCTGGACGACCTCGACCCGTGCGACATCCAGCGCGATCGGCTGGAGGTGGGCAAAGGTTATTTCCGGCACCGTGCGCGGCGGCGGCGGCTTGCAGGCGGCGACGGCAAGGGCGGAGATCACGAAGGTGCGGCGGGTCAAAGGAAGCGGCATCGATACCACGCGGATGGCTGGTGCGGGGACAGTGTCATATGCGGCGGCGACTGCGGCCAGATCAAGGCCTTCCCATGCCCTCAACGATCACGGCTCGCCATACAGCAGGGCCAAGGCGGCATCGTCGAACGTGTATTCGGTGTTGCAGAATTCGCATGTGACCCGGACCGCACCGTCCTCCTTCAGATCGGTCACCTCGTCCCGCGGCAGGGCTGCCAGCATCCGTTCGACCCGTTCGCGCGCGCACCGGCACGCGGCCCGGATCGGCGCCGGGTCGTACACGCGGACACCGTCCTCGTGGAAAAGACGATAGAGCAGCGCGTTGGGCGCCAACGCCGGGTCCAGCAGTTCCGCATCGGTGGCGCTGTTCATCAGGATCATCGCGCGGCGCCAGTCATCCTCCCGGTCGCTGGCCGGAACCTCTCGCTCGGCATCGGGCAGCCGCTGGATCGACAGCCCACCGGCGCACCAGGACCCGTCTGTTCGCCGCACCGCCAGGGCGATGCCAGCATCGATCTGCTCCGACTGCCGGAAATAGTGCTGGACGCATTCGGCCAGAGTATCGCCGGTCAGCGCCACGATGCCCTGATACCGGTCGGTGAACTCCCCCTGGTCGACCGTAAATGCCAGATGGCCCTTGCCGATCAGATCGCCAAGCACGCCCCGCTTCGGTACGGCGTCGGCATCGAACTTGGCATAGGCCCGCAGGGCGCCATCGGTCGTGACATCCGCCACCAGGATCGACACCGGGCCGTCACCGCTGGCCTGCAAGGTGAAGACCCCGTCGTATTTCAGCGCGCTGGCCAGAAGAACGCCCAGGGCGGCCGTTTCCGCCAACAGGATGGACACCGCCTCGGGGTAATCGTGCTGGGCGAGGATCCGATCCAACGCCGGTCCCAGCCGCACCATGCGGCCGCGCAGACCCGACCGTTCGATCTGGAACGGTTGCACCATGTCGGCGGCGGACGTGATGGGATCGGCCGTGGAAGGAGTGGGTGAGGATTGGGCCATTGTGAGGTTTAGGTGGGGCCTGGCGCTCGCCGGTCAATGCGGGCACGAACCTCTCGGTTCGCCGTCATCCAAGACACCACATCAGGATCCCTTTTTGGGCGTGAAGGCGGTTCTCGGCCTCGTCGAACACCACGGAATGGGGTCCGTCGAGGACGCCATCCGTGACCTCCTCGCCACGGTGGGCCGGCAGGCAGTGCATGAACAGCGCGTCCGGCGCGGCCTTGGCCATCAACCGCTCGTCCACCTGGTAGGGCCGCAGCAGATTGTGGCGCCGGGGCCCGTCCGTATCGCCCATCGAGATCCAGGTGTCGGTCACCACGCAGTCGGCCCCGCGCACCGCCGCATCCGGTTCCGTCCCGACGATCACCCGGCCGCCGTTCGACTGCGCCCAATCCAGAAGATCGGCCGGCGGCATGAGCGAGTCCGGACAAGCCAGGCGCAACTCGAACCCGAACTGCACCGCCGCGCGGATCCATGACCGGGCGACGTTGTTGCCGTCGCCCGACCACGCCACCGTGCGCCCGGCAATGGGCCCCTTGCGCTCCTCGAACGTCATGACATCGGCCATGAGCTGGCACGGATGGGTTTCGTCGGTCAGCCCGTTGATCACCGGCACCGTGGCGTGGGCCGCCATCTCGGTCAGCCGGTCCTCGCCATAGGTGCGCATCATGATGGCGTCGACATAGCGCGACAGGACGCGCGCGGTGTCGGCGATGGTTTCGCCCTGGCCAAGCTGCAACTCGGCGCCTGTCAGCATGATCGTCTCGCCGCCAAGCTGGCGCATCCCCACCTCGAACGAAACCCGCGTGCGGGTCGACGGCTTTTCGAAGATCATGGCCAAAGTCCGGCCGGCCAGGGGCTTTGTCCGCGCGCCGGACGGATCGTCGCGCTTCATCGCCGCCGCGTCGTCGACGATGGCGCGCAGACGCGTCGGTTCGATCAAATGCAGATCGAGGAAATGCCGCGGTTCGGTCATGACGTCTCCGCCGCCGACACCGATGCGTCCGCGAATACGGCATCCAGGCATTGGATCGCCTGGTCCACATGCTCCTCCCCGATGATCAGCGGCGGCAGCAGCCGCGCCACGTTTTCGGCCGCCGGCACGGTCAGCAGCCCGGCCTGGCGAAGGGCCGGAACCATGTCGGCCACCGGCGGCCGCAACTTGAGGCCGAGCATCAGACCGGCGCCCCGCACCTCCTCGATCACCGAGGGATGGCGGGACTGGAGATCGATGAGCCGTTGCCAGAGCACACGGGCAATCCGGTCGACGCGTTCGAAAAACCCGTCCTGGAGCATCACGTCGAGCACGGCGTTGCCCGCCGCCATGGCCAGCGGATTGCCGCCGAACGTGGTGCCGTGGGTGCCCGGCGTCATGCCGACGGCCGCCTTCTCGGTCGCCAGGACCGCCCCGAAAGGAAAGCCGCCGCCGATACCCTTGGCGACGCACATCACGTCCGGCGTGATGCCGGCCCATTCATGGGCGAAGAACTTGCCAGTCCGGCCATAGCCAGACTGGATTTCGTCAAAAAAGAGCAGCAGGCCGAATTCGTCGGCAACGGCGCGCAGGCCGCGCAGATAATCCAGCGACGCGGCGCGAATGCCGCCCTCGCCCTGCACCGGTTCCACGCAGATGGCGGCCGTCTGATCGGTGATGGCCATGCGCAGTTCGTTCAGATTGCCGAAGGCGACCTGATCGAACCCGTCGACCAGGGGGCCGAAGCCGTCGACAAGCTTGGCCGTGCGGACAGCCGAAATCGCCGCCAGGGTCCGGCCGTGAAAGGCGCCGCCGACGGTGATCACCCGCCAGCGTTCGGGCCGCCCGGTGGCGCTCATATGTTTGCGGCACAGCTTGATGCCGCCTTCCCAGGCCTCGGCGCCGGAATTGCTGAAGAACACCGTGTCGGCGAAGGTGGCGGCGACCAGCCGTTCGGCCAGGCGTTCCTGCCCCGGAATGCGCACCAGGTTGGAGACGTGCCACACCTTTTCCGCCTGTTCGCACAGGGCCCGCACCAGATGGGGGTGGGAATGGCCGAGGCAGGTGACCGCGATGCCCGAGGAAAAATCGAGATAGCGTCGTCCCTTGGTGTCGAACAGATAGGCCCCATCGCCCCGCTCGAAGGCGATGTCCGGCCGGGCATAGGTCGGCATGACGGCGCTGATCATCGGCTTTCCCTCCACCGTTTGGCGGTCGATCCGGTCGGCATGAAACGAAAAAAGGCGCGGTCTCCTTCCGCGCCAAACCGGCCTTGGAGTGCGAATAAACGCCGGAACACCCTGTCTGTCAACGATCCGGGAGCCGCCGAACGGTGTCCGGTTTCCCCGAATCGCTACGGTTTCAGCTTCCATCCGCTGGCCAGCAGCCGATCGCACAACACCCAAAGGGCTGCGACCGAGACCGCGACCACGGACAGGCTGAGCCAGACCGGCGCGGTATGCACGTCGATGGCGCCGGCCCGGAACCCGTCTATGACGTAGAAGATCGGATTGGCCTGGACGAGCACGGCCAGGGGCTGGGGCAGTCGGTCGATGGGCGCGAACAGCCCCGACAGAAAGGTGAGCGGGATTAGAAAGAACCCGAAAAACGCCGAGACATGGTCCCATTTGTCGGCCCAGATGCCGACCGCCATGCCGGTCAGGGACAGCATCAGCGCCCCACCCAGGGCAAAGGCCACCAGCAGCCAGGGCTGAGAAGCGGGCATGTCGAACACCAGGAAGGCTACGACGACCACCGGCAGGCCGGTGATCAGGCCGCTGGTCGCCCCGGCCAGGGCATAGGCGGCCGCCGTTTCCGACGGGGTGATCGGGCTGGACAGCACATCGCCGATGGCGCCTTCCATCTTGTCGAAGGCGATGCTGAACACCGTCGTCTCGGCCGCCCGGGTCAGGATCGAGAACAGCACCAGCCCCGGCAGGATGTAACCGATCACCGCCGCCCCCTCGACCGTTTCCCGTGCCGGACCCAGGGCGAACAGGAAAATGGCCAGGTACATGATCGTGGCAAAGGCCGACGCGGCGATGGTCTCCAGCCACTCCTTCAGATAGCGCCTCAGCTCACGCACATACAGGGTGCGCACGCCCATCCAATGAACGGCGCCGATATGCCGGGGCGGCCGGTACCCCGTCGCCCCATCCACGGCCGGACCGCCTCTCACGCCTTGAGCTTGTAGCCGGTGGCGAGCATCCGGTGGGCCAGCAGCCACAGCGCCACATTGATGGCGGTCATGACCGCCAATCCCGCGATCAGCGTGCCATCGCTTTGGCCGATGAAACCGTAGCGAAACCCGTCGATCATGTAGAAGAACGGGTTGAGATGGGCCACGATCTGCCACCCTTCGGGAAGCCGGTCGATGGTGTAGAAGGTGCCCGACAGAAACGCCAGCGGGGTCACCACGAAGTTTGTGACGGCGGCGATATGGTCGAATTTGTCGGACCAGATGCCGCCGATCACCCCGACCAGCGCCAGCAGCATCGACGCGGCGACGCCGTGGAACAGGATAAAGGCCGGGTTGTGGATACCGACCGGCACGAACAGCCGGATGGCGATAAACGTCACCAGCCCGACCAGAAGACCCCGCGTCACGCCGCCGGCGACATACCCGACCAGCAGTTCCGACGGCGACAGCGGCGGCAGCAGCACATCGACGATGTTGCCCTGGATCTTGGCGATCATCACCGACGAGGAGGTGTTGGCAAAGGCGTTCTGGACCATGGACATCATGACCAGGCCGGGGGCCAGAAATTCCAGGAACGGCACGCTGCCGGCCATCCGCACCACGCCGCCCAGCGCCAGGGCGAAGATGGTGTAGAACAGCAGCGTGGTGACGACCGGCGCGGCCACCGTCTGCGTGAATACCTTGAGGAACCGGGAGACTTCCTTGCGGTACAGCGTGCCAAGGCCGATCCAATTGACCCGGCCGATGTCGCGCAACGAAGGGGAAAGAGATGATTTCATGGACGCGTTCAAGAAGGAAATGGGGGCCGGACCATAGCGCCGGGGATGGCCGTTTGGCAAACCGCGCACGGCTGCCATGACCGCCTCCAAATCCAAACGCGACCGGCGCGGCCCGCGCCGCGTCACACCGGACTCGCTGCGCAACGTCGCCCTGTTCTATCTCCAGCGCTATGCATCGTCGGCGGAAAACCTGCGCCAGGTTCTGATGCGCCGGGTCGAGGCCTCCGCACGAATCCACGACACCGACCGGGATGAAGGGGCGGCGGCCGTTGCCGACATCGTGCGCCGGTTCACCGCCAGCGGTCTTCTGGACGATGCGCGCTATGCCCAGGCCCAGACGGCGAGCCTGGCCCGGCGCGGCCGATCGTCCCGACTCATCCGGGCGACGCTGACCGACAAGGGCGTGGCCGCCGGACTGATCGACGACGCGCTGGCGGCCCTGGCCGAGGAGCAGGGCGACCCGGACCTAGCCGCCGCCATGGCGCTGGCCCGCCGCCGTCGGCTGGGACCCTACCGCGACGCCGCCGCCCGCGCCGAGCGCCGCGACCGGGATCTGGCCGCCCTGGCCAGGGGCGGGTTTTCCTTTGCCGTCGCCCGGCGGGTCATCGACGCCGCCTCGCCCGAGGCGCTGGAGGCGGAACTGGCCGAAGGACAGGTTTAGTTCCCTGGAGTGCTTTCGGGGGCGTCGTCGCCAAGCGCGTCGGGGGTCTTGAAATCGGGCGCGGGATCCGCCCTGGATCGCCCGCCTGACCGTTCGGTCAGCAACGCTTCGGCAATCGTCTGCGATTCGACGTTGAGGTGGGCCGGGGGCGCCTTGCCTTCCTTGTCCTCGCCGAAATAGACGGTCATGTGCGGGAACGGGATCTCGATGCCCAACTCGTCGAACCGGTTCTTCATGCGACGGTTGAATTCGCGGCCGACGAACCATTGCTTGATCGGGCGGGTTTTCAGCCGGGCCTTGATCACCACCGCGCTGTCGGCGAAGGCATCGACACCCATGATTTCGATCGGCGCCAGCATCTCGCGGCCGTACTCGGGATCGGCTTCCAGCTCCGCTCCCAGATCCTTGATGACCTGAATGACCTGGTCCACGTCCTCCCGATAGGCGACGCCTATGTCCATCACATAGAACGAAAATTCCTTGGTCAGGTTGGACACGGACGCCACCTCACCGAAGGGGATGGTGTGGACCGTGCCCGACAGGTCCCGCAGGCGCACGGTGCGGATGCTCATGCCCTCGACCAACCCGGCCGTGCCGCCCAGATTGACCACGTCGCCGACGGACATCGTGTCCTCGAACAGGATGAACAAACCGGTGATGACGTCCTTGACCAACGCCTGGGATCCGAAACCGATGGCCAGGCCGATGACGCCGGCGCCGGCCAGCAGCGGGGCGATATTGATGCCCAGCTCCGCCAACGCGATCAGCGATACAATGACCACGAGGACAACCATGAAGGCGTTACGCAGCAACGGCAGCAGCGTGCGCACCCGAGGGTTCTGCTCCAGCAGCACGCCGTCCGAATCCGTCCGGTTGAGACGCCGCTCGATGGCGCCGTTGACGACCTCCCAGATCACGACGGCCACGAGCAGCACGACGAAAAGGGTAATGACCGCCTCGGTCACCTGACGGCCGAAGCCGCCGCTCAGCCACTGCAGCCCGCCAAGATTCCAGACATCCAGAATGGCCAGCCCGGCCAGCAGGTAGATGATGATCCGCACGCCTTTCTCGAACGCCGGCAGATACCGGTTGGCGCGGGCGTCCAGACCCGGATAGCGCTGGCTGAGCTCCGGGGTAATGGAGAACAGGCGTCTCAGGCCCCATTTCGCGATCATCGACGCCAGTTTTGCCGCGATCACGATAATCGCTGTCAGCGCCGTGGCGCGGACAAGAAACGAGAACCCGCCTTCCACGTCGAAGGCCCATATGCCGTAACCGACCAGCAGATACAGGATTGCGACGATGTGCCAGATGTCCGCCAGACGTCGCCCGAACGCGGCGATCGGTCCCGACGCCTGCGCCCGGCCGCGGATGGCGGCCGCCACGTCGCGACGGTTCTGGAGCACCAGCACGATCATCAGGCCGATCAAAAGGAAGCCGACCAGATGGAACAGGAAGTGGCGCGCGGCCGCCGGCAGGCCGATCAGCGCGGCGGCCTCGACCAGGAAAAAACCGTAGATGCCGGTGAAAACCAGTCGGCGGATCCAGACATAGATATAGCTGGCGGTCTCGTCCTTGAGCGGAAGAACACGCAAGCCCGGCTTGCCCGGCGCCAGGATGGCCCGGCCGAGGACCGCGGTTACGCCCGTGATCATGGCGGCGTTGATCACCGTCAGCGAGACGAGATGCACAAGACGACTGGCGTCGAGAAACGTCAGCGCGCCGTAGGCGGCGATGCCGAACGCGGCGACAGGCGCCAATTCCAGCGCCAACCGCCCGAGCACCAGCGGCAATCGGGCCAGGCGGTGCCCGTTGCCCTGCCCCTCGACGGCGCGATGCGGTCTGGCAAGAAGACCCGCGACGATCCAGCGCGCCGCCAGACCGGCGCCCAGGATGACGACGAGACCGATCCCGACTTCGATCCAGCGGTCACGGGCGACCGGGTTATCGATCTGATGCCGTACCCAGGTCACGACACGTGGCAGATCGGCCACCGCCTCGCCGACCTTGGCCAAATCATCGCCGATCATGCTGATTCGGTTCGAAAGGTAGTCCAGCGTCCGGGTGCCGAAGCTGGACACCGTCAACCCGTCGGCCTGGTCGGGCGCCGCCTCGGCCTGGGCATCGAGCAGCAGGGTAAGCTGCTCGATCAGTTCCGCCCGCCGTCCCTCATCCTCCAGGGTATCGATCAGATCGCGGATGTCCTGCTGCGGCGTTGTCTCGGACGCTGCCGCGGACTCTCCCGTCTGTTCGGGCATGGCCGCTTGAGGGACCTGCGCCATGGCACCGTCCCCAACGGTCCAGAACAGGGCCACGATAATCGGCAACAACCGGCGCCAAGTGGCGGAGGAGGACATCGAATGCATGAAAGGTTGAGCGGTTGTTGCGGAAAGTCGGCACCCTAGAGCCTGATCGACCGAGATGGAAGCGCCGAGCGCTTCCATCTCGGTCGTGAATCAATCTTAAACAACAGTTTAGGGACCTTGTGTGAACAGTATTTGGCCCATTCTCAAACGGTCTCTCTGACGTCCAACCGACACCAGCAATGGCCGCGATGGCGTGGCGCGAACATCGTCGGGTGCAATATCTCGGCGAGGATTTCGAGGGTGTCGATCACCCGAGGGCCCGGCCGGTTGAAATCGCAATTGCCGTCGGCGACAAAGACCCGTCCGGTCCGCACCGCGCGCAGTCCGGACCACCCCGGCAAGCGAGCCAGGGACGCCGCCTCCGCCCGCGCGCGGCGGAGATCGAAGCCGCACGGCGCGACGATCACAATGTCCGGGTCGGCGGCGCGAAGATCGTCCCACGCCAACCACGCAGAGTGTTCCCCGGCCGTCCCGAACAGACTGGTGCCACCGGCCAGCGCAATCAGCTCCGGCAACCAGTTGCCGGCGGTCATCGGCGGGTCGATCCAATCCAGACAAACCAGCGTCGGCCGCGCGGTCGTCCCCGACGTGCGGTCGGCGACGGCGGCCATCTGACGGCGCAGCCGCGCGACGAGCGCCCTGGCCCGGTCGGCACGGCCCAGCGCCGCGCCGATCCGCAAGATATCGTCGAGCACGCCGTCCAGCCCCGACGGCGCCACGGACAGAAGGTCGGGCCGATGCCCGATCCAGCCTTCGAGCGCCGCCTCCACGGCGGGAAGATCCACGGCGCAGACGGCGCACTGGGTCTGGGTGACGATCAGGTCCGGGGCGGCCCGGCGCAGCGCCTCCAGATCGACATCGAACAGGGCGAGCGCCCGGCGCAGCCGGTCCTGGATCTCCCGGTTCAAGGTCCCCGAGGGCGCGTCGTCGCGGAGCAGCGATCGTGTGACGGCGGGTACCGCGCCGGCCCGAGGCGGGCGGTCGCATTCGTGGCTGCGTCCCACCAGCCGGGCACCCGCCCCCAGCGCGAACACCGTTTCCGTGGCGCCAGGCAGAAGGCTGACGATGCGTTTCGGGTCTGCCATGATGGGGTCGGGGCTCTTACGGGACGGCGGCCGATCACTATATCGTGCGCCCTGTTTGGCGGCCAGCACCGCTTCCCACATAGAGCACTGCGGAAACAGGAAGGATGACGGGCACCGTGGACCGGGACGCGGACCAGCCGCCCAAGGGCGTCAACGCCAAATTGATCGATTCCAAGCGGGCCTGGGCCCGCGATGGACGTCTGCTGACCGGCCGGACCGCCCGGCCGGCGCCGTCGGCCCTGCCCCCGGGGCAGCGGCGAGTGGAGACCTGGCCGGTCCTGGATATCGGCATACAGCCGGACATCGCGCCAGAGGATTGGCGGCTGACCGTGGACGGGCTGGTCGACAACCCGGTCGACTGGGACTGGGCCACGCTGCTGGCGCAGCCGACCTTTAACGACGTGTCTGATATCCACTGCGTCACCGCCTGGTCGCGGTTCGACAACGCATGGGAAGGCGTCAGCGCCCGTCATCTTCTGTCGGTGGTTCGGCCGCGGGCCGATGCGCGGCACGTCCTGTTCCATGCCTATGACGGCTACACCACCAATCTGGCGCTGGATGTGTTCGACGACGACGACGTGCTGCTTGCGGTCAAGCATGACGGCCGACCGATCGCGCGCGAGCATGGCGGCCCGGTGCGCGTCGTCGTGCCCAAGGTCTATTTCTGGAAGAGCGCGAAATGGATCCAACGGATCGAGTTCGCGGCCGAGGACGAACCCGGCTTTTGGGAGGTCCGCGGCTATCACAACGAAGCCGACCCGTGGCGGGAGGAACGCTACCGCTGATCGGCGGATCCGCGCGCCTCCGGCACACGATCCGGTATCGTCAGATCGCCGGCCATCGGCACGACGCGGACGGCCAAGGGACGGGGCCGGCCGCGAATGATGGTGCGGCGGAGTTCGAACGCCGAAAGGTCCACGCCCGCCCGACGCGCCACCCGTTCGGAGACCACCAGTTCCGCCTGGAACGCCTTGGTCAGGCCTTCCAGCCGGCTGGCGATGTTGACCGCGTCGCCGATGGCGGTGAGCGATTTGACCGATCCGAACCCCATCTCGCCAACGATCGCCGGCCCGACATGGATGCCGATCCCGATGCGCAGGGGCGCCGGCAGTTCCGATGACAGGTCGTGGTTGAGCGCGGACAGGTTGCGGGCCATCGCCCGCGCCGCGAGAAGCGCCCGCCGGCACCCTTCTTCCGGCCCCGCCCGGACTCCGAACAGGGCCATGACGCCATCGCCGATGAACTTGTCGAGCCGCCCCTGGGACTGCTCGACCGCATCGCCCATCGCCGCGAAATAGCGGTTGAGGAGAAAGACGACGTCGAATGGCAGCCGGTCGTGGGAGAGGGCGGTAAAACCACGCATGTCGGCGAACAGCACGGCGATCTCGCGTTCGTCCCCCTGCAGAAAATCGGGCCGATTGGTGTTCTCCCGGACCGCGGTCTGGGGCGACAGCTGCGGCGTGATCGTCAGATCGGCGGTGGGCCGCAGCTGACAGGCGAGCCGGATACCGTCGCGGGCGCCGATACGGGTGAGCACCCGGCGTTCCTCCGCCGAAACCTGCGGCAGCGTTTCCAGGCCCTTGTCCACATGCACCCGGCATGTCGAGCATCGCCCCCGCCCACCGCAGACCGAGGCGTGGGCTATGCCCGCCGCCCGGCTGGTGTCCAGCACGGTACCACCCGGCGGTACGATGGCGACCCGTCCGCCGGGATAGGTCAACCGGGGGGCACTCCGGCGCTTGCCCAGAACCAGCCGCATGCCCCGCGCCGCAAAGACCCCGGCGACCAGAAACACGAATCCGACCTGAACCTGCCCCGACCGCTCGGCGATGAAGGCCCCGACCTCGGGCCGGGTGGCGACCGGGGCAGTCACAGCCGCGACCCATCCGGGTTCCAAGGCCAGACCGCGCACCTCCCATCCGGCCGCGACAAAGCCGGCCAGGGAGAGTGCGGGAACCAATAACGCGACGGATCGCAAGGTTGGAAGCGCGGCCGGATACCAGGGCTTGAGCCGAAGCCAGTAATGCAGGCCGATACAACCATGCATCCAGACCACAATCAGGGCGAAGGCCTGGATCAAACCGCGCAGGGGCGACGCCACCCAAAAGACATAGAGGACACTGCTGTATCCCGCCTCCACTCCGAACAGGATCTGCGCGGCTCTGGTGGCGGTGACATGCTCTGCCAACAGGATCGGAATGGCGAGGCCGAGCAGAAGCTGCATGGCCTCCCACTGGTTCATCCTAAGGCTGCGTCGCCGCCAGATCGATCTGAGCGCGATGAAGACATGGACCAGCAGCGCGCCGTAGAGCAGCACCGTGACCGGAAGCGAGCCCCAGATCGCGAAGGACACGCGCAGGCCCGCTTGCATGATCTCGACCGAAAACAGGCCCAAAACATGGTTAACGAGGTGGCAAAGGACATAGGAGAACATCACGAGACCGCTGCCCAGTCGCAGCCGATTGACTAAGTTCAACCGCCTTCTCCATTCCCTGACCAGCGTGGGCGTCCCTCCGCCCAAATTAACAGGCGGGCGGCGATGATAACAGGCCACGGCACCCGGCGCGAACCACGCCCGAGGCACCAGCCCTTAACCCAATATTAGATAAAATGCGGACAGGATGGCGGCCGAGATGCCCAGCCCCTAAAGCGTCGATAGCAAGCTTCCGCGAACCGGCCACCACTCCGCAAGAAAGGGTCCGAGAATGATACGGACGATATTTCACTTATTTCTATTGTGTTTTCTGGCTTTTCCCAGCGTGGCCCAGGAGCAATCGTCGCGAGAGGCAACACTGATCGTCGGCCGCGTTTCGGGAGATCCGATCAAGACTTTGCCCCGACTGCAAGCCATGGCCGACTTCATGGCCGCGCGCCTTGGCGCCTTGGGTATCGAGTCAGGTGGCGCCGTGGTTGCCAACAGCAACGCCGAGATGATTCACATGCTGCGCGACGGTCGGGTCGATTTGGTGTCGGAAACGGTCCTTTCCGCGCTTCGGTTCGAGGAAGCGGCCGCCGCCACCATACTGATGCGGGAGTGGAAAAAGGGCGTCCCGAGCTATCGCAGCGTTTTTATCGCCGGCATCGACAGCGGGATCGACTCATTGGAAGATCTTCGCGGCCGCGTCGTCGCCTTCGAGGACCGGGGATCGACCAGCGGATTTCTAGCGCCCTTGGCCATGCTGCGCGAGGCCGGCCTAACCGCGGTCGAACTCTCTTCGCCGGAACAGCGTCCCGCGGCCGACGAGGTGGGCTACATTTTTACCGATGGGGAGATCAATATCGCGGTCTGGGTGGCGCGGAGCATGGCCGACGCCGGCGCCTTCAGCGACCTTGACTGGGAGGATACGACCCGCGCTCCCGAGGCGCTGAAGGCCAACCTGCGAACATTCCACACCAGCGCCCCGATCCTCCGCTCCGTGCTTCTGTCCCGCGCCGGCCTGGACCCGGCGCTGGCCTCCGCGATCTCGGACCTGTTGAGTGGCGTGCACGACGATCCGGCGGCGAAGGACATTCTGGACACGTACTATTCGGTTACGCGCTACGACCCGATTGGCGATGTCGACGCCGATATGCGTTCGGCGCGCGCTCTCTACGAGCTGGCAAAGGACCAGCTCTAAGCTCCATGAACCTCCGTCTCAGGGCACGCTATACGCTCGTTATCGTAACGCTGATCTCCCTGGTCGCCGCGGCGTTCACGATCAGCGCCTACCAGCAGACCCGGTCGACGCTCGACGAAACCCGGCGATCCAGTGCCGCGGCGATGGACGATGCGTTGGTAAGTCAGTTCGACAGCGCGGTATTGTTCGACGCGCGGCTGTTGGCGGCCACCCTCAAGGAGCCGCTTTACCGCTTCGCCCTCGACCAGATGGGCGATATCCTGAGGCCGGCTCTCGACGAGCAAGCTGTGACCTACGCCTATGTGTTCGATCAGGACGGCGTGATCATTCATGACGGCACCGAGACGTTGGAGGAATATGGCACCGTTCTGGACGACGCAAATACCACGAAGGTATTGCGGGACGGGGTGCCGGCAACCTGGAACGACGGCCTGACCATCCATTCGGCCGCCCCTATCGTCGTCGGCAATCTGACCATCGGCGGTGTCAGGATCGGCCGATCGATGGAACCCGTGCGCACGCTGACCGAAGCATTGAAGGTCGATCTTCAGGAGATCGCCACTGCGGGCGAACGCCGGCTTGTGATCGGAATCTTGGGTCTGGCCGTGGTTCTAGCCGGGCTGGCGATCCTGGTCGGACTGCGCGTGGCGTCAAACCTGAGCCGCCCGATCCTGGCCCTGGCCGATGTTTCGCGGCGATTCGGCGCGGGCGCCGCCGCGGTTCCGCTCGAGGTGACGCGCCGCGACGAAATCGGCGACCTTGCCCAGGCGCTGCAATCGATGATGACCGATCTGCAACGCACGACGGTGTCCAAGGACTATCTGGGAGGCATCCTGGCAAGCATGGTCGAACCGCTGTTCGTGTTGAACGAACGCGGCACCATCGAGCGGGTCAACCGCGCTTCGTGCGACGTGTTGGGCCTGTCTGAAACGGCCCTGATAGGCCGGCGGCTGGAAGACTATTTGGATTTTCCCGACGGCGACCGCGCCACCCGTGGCCGGTTCCGGTCCGGCGACATCCTGCACAGCGACGAGGCGGTGTTGCGCTGTACCGACGGGCGGCTCGTTCCCGTGCTGCTGTCCAGCGCCGCGTTCGCGCCAGGCCCGACCGGACGCAAGGGACAGGTGGTCGTCGCCCGTGACATCACCGAGCGCAAGGAAGCCGAGCGGGTGCTGATCGAGGCGAAGGCCGAGGCCGAGCTCGCCAACCGAACAAAAAGCGAATTCCTGGCCAACATGAGCCACGAGCTGCGCACGCCGCTGAACGCCATCATCGGCTTTTCCGATCTCATGGAAAAGGAGCTGTTCGGGCCGCTGGGCAACGCCCAGTACCAGGACTATGCGGGCGACATCCGATCCAGCGGCGAGCATCTGTTGAGCATCATCAACGATATCCTGGACATGGCCAAGATCGAGGCCGGCAAGATTGACCTGGCCGAGCAGTGGTGCGACCTGTCGCAGTCGATCGACTCCGTGCTCAGGCTGCTCAAGACCAAGGCCGACGACGCGAATATCGAGCTTCGCCACATCCGGCACGCGTCGGCCCGCCTCTATGTCGATCAACGGCTGCTGAAGCAGATTTTGATCAATCTGATCTCCAACGGCATCAAGTTCACACCTCCTGGTGGAAGAGTGACGGTCGAGGCGCGGTTCCGAAAGACGGGCGGACTGTCGATTGTGGTCGGCGACACGGGCATCGGCATCGCGCGGGCCGATCTGAAGCGAGCCATGGCCTCGTTCGGTCAGGTCGTCAACGCGCTGACACGATCCCATGAAGGGACCGGGCTGGGACTTCCCCTGGTCAAGGCGTTTGCCGAATGCCATGGCGGACGGCTGCGACTGAACAGCCGGCCGGGCCAGGGCACGACTGCCATCGTCACGTTCCCGCCCAACCGCGTGGCCGACGCTATGGGTCTGGCGCGGCCGGAGGCCACGCTGACAACCGTCCATTCGTAAGTCTTCGTTGGATCGGTGCCATAGACCCCCTCTCTTTTCGGTCTATGTTTTGAGCGACTTACACCAAATTTCACGATGATTGGCTGTCCGCATGAATGAGCCCCTGGCAGGCGCCGGTTCGGCATTCAAGGTCGCCGTGATCGGCGCGGGGCTGGCCGGCCTGACCTGCGCCACCCGGCTGGCCGAAGAGGGCATTCGCGTGACGGTGTTCGACAAGGGTCGGGAGCCAGGCGGGCGCATGGCCACCCGCCGGACGGGGTCGTTGCGGTTCGATCATGGCGCTCAGTACTTCACCGTCACCAGCCCGGTTTTCGCCAAGGCCGTACGACACTGGACGTCGTTGGGGGTCGTTGCGACTTGGGCCGGCCCGGTTCTGTCGATCGCGGACGGCCAGGCATCGAAGGCCGCACCTCGCCAACGGCTCACGGCCCTGCCGTCGATGAACGCGGTGGCCCGACATTTGGCGGGCTCTCTGGACGTTCATTGCGGTACCAGGATCGAGACGATCGATCGCGGGGTCGAGGGATGGCGCGTCCACGCCGAGAACGCCACGGAGCCCATGATCTTCGACGGCGTCGCGGTGGCGGTTCCGGCCCCCCAGGCGATCCCGTTTCTTACGGCCTCGCCGGCCATGGCCGACGCCACGGGCACGGTCCGCATGGCCTCCTGTTGGACGGTGATGGCGGCATTCCCCACGGCTCTCGCCGCCGACTTCGCCGGGGCCTTTATCGAAGGCGGCGGCCCCCTGTCGTGGGTCGCGCGAAACGGCAGCAAGCCCGGCCGGACCAACGAGGAGTGTTGGGTGCTGCACGCCGACGCGACATGGTCCGCGGCCCATCTGGAGGAGCCGGCGGAACGCGTTGCCGCGCTCCTGCTGGCGGCGTTCTGGCGATCCACCGGTCTCAAACCGGCACAGCCAAGCCACCTGACCGCGCACCGCTGGCGATTCGCCAGGGCGGTCCGCCCCCTGGACACCGGCTTCCTGTTCGACAGGGATCTTGGTCTGGGGGCCTGCGGCGATTGGTGCCTGGGCGACCGGGTGGAATCGGCCTACCTCAGCGGTGTCGCCCTGGCCGAACGGTTCCTCGCCCGATCATAGGCATAACTCTCACGCCTCGCCGCGCGCGGGATAGTTGTTCTTGACCACATACCTGACGGCACCCAGCACATCGTCGAAGGACGGCCGGGCAAAGGGCATGGTTTGGATGGACGCCGCGAACAGCATGCCCTTCGGATCGATCAAGAACAGACCGGGTTCGACGAACTGGTCAGGTTCGGCATCCTTGATGGCGTTGGACACGAACAGGCCCCACCGGCGCGCGGCGTCGACGGAAAGACCGTATCCGACGGTCAAGGACTCCAAACCCCAGTCCCGCCTCGCCGTCTCCGCGCGGTCCCGCCCGTCGCTGCTGACCGCCAGTGTATCGACGCCGGCCTCGGCCAAGTCTTTCAGCTTTCCGTCCAGGGCCTTCAGATAACTCTTGCAGATCGGGCAGTGCAGCCCGCGATAGACCACGACCAGGGTGAAGGTTTCCGGTGTGCGCTCGGACAGGCGCCAGCTTCCGTGATCAAGCGTTTCCACCTCGAGCGCCGGCGCGGGTGTGCGGGGAAGGATGGCGGTCATAGTGGGTCTTTCGTCAGGAAGGGCGGTACCGGGACGGGCTCGCTTGTCCCCGGTTACCTGGGGCGTTGCGCCTGCCGATGGTCATCACGATTGCGTGGGAACCATGCCGCCGACGGCCGCCGCCGCCGATCCGCGCGAACCGTCAGTTCACGCGGCCCTTGAACACCCAGCACTGCACCACATCCGCGGCCCGATTGGGCGGGCATTCGGGATGGTAGTGGCGATAGATCCTGACGGCGGCGCGCAGCGCGGTCGGTCCTGGCACATTATCGGCCAACAGTTCCGCATGGGCCCGGCGCACCACGGCCCGGCATCGACAGGCCGCCTCGTCCTGACTGTCGAACCCGCAATGCAGCTCGTCGCTATCGCGCCGTTCAGGGCTTTTTTTTACGCCGGCCATAGAACTCAAGATTGTGATCGATCAAGTCGTAGCCGAGGGAGGCGGCAAGGCGGACCTTGAGCGCCTCCAGCTCGGCGCTGCTGAATTCAATGACCTCACCCGTGTCCAGGTCGATCAGATGGTGGTGGTGCTCCGTATTCGCCTCGAAGCGCGAATAGCTCTCGTTGAAGTCGTGCCGCTGCACCAGATTCATCTCGTCCAGCAGATGCAGTGTCCGGTAGACGGTGGCGATGCTGATCGACGAGTCCGCGTCACGGGCCCGCTGATAGACGGTCTCCACCGACGGATGATCATCGGAACTGTCAAGCACCTGCAGGATGAGACGCCGCTGTCCCGTCATCTTCAGGCCGGCATCGACACACCGTTGCTCAAGACTTGTCATGGACGCCTCGTCGGGGCACTGTTGGAACGGGTCTCACGATAGCGTACCGCCACCGGGTCATTCCATGGTTTTCGGTCGTGGCGGTCAACATTTCCGGCGCCCATGAGCCTCCATCCCACACCGTTCGAACCCGATACCCCCCGGCCGCCGCCGCGGGCCGACGAGGGTGCGACCGGGCGCGACGCACCGCTGCGCAACATGTGGTATGTGGCCCTGCCCAGCGACCGTTTGAAGACCGGCGCCATGGTCCATCGCCTGGTCCTGGGAGAACCCATCCTGGTGGCGCGCGGTCGGGATGGCATGCCATTCGCCATGCGCGATATCTGCCCGCATCGCGGGGTCCCGCTCACCTACGGTCGGTTCGACGGGGCGACGGTCGAGTGTCCCTACCATGGATGGCGCTTCGATGGCGTTGGCCGCTGCACCGCCATTCCCTCACTGGTGGACGACCGGGCGTTCGATATCGGCCGCATCCGCGTCCCGACCTATCCCTGCCATGAGGACCAGGGTCTGGTCTGGGTCTTTATCGGCGACGTCGCCCATGACGACCCGGCGAACCGCCCGGCGCCGCCGCAGGTGCCAAGCCTGGGTGACGCCTACCGGGTTTCGGAAACCATGACCTTTCCCTGCGGTGTCGACCATGCGGTCGTGGGTCTGATGGATCCGGCCCATGGGCCGTTCGTCCATCGGGCGTGGTGGTGGCGGTCGGGCCGCTCGATCCACGCAAAGACCAAGCGTTTTGTCCCGTCGCCGCTGGGGTTCACCATGGCCCGGCACCCGCCATCGTCCAATTCCTTCGGCTACAAGCTGTTGGGCGGCGCGGTCACCACCGAGATCGCGTTCCGGCTGCCCGGTATCCGCATCGAACACGTCACCGCCGGCCGGCACAGCCTGAGCACCGTCACCACGGCCACGCCCGTCAGCGACGCCGAGACGGAAGTCCAGGTGACCGTGTCCTGGACCCAGCCATGGTTGACACCGGCACGACCGCTGGTGCGGGCCTTTGCCCGGGCTTTCCTGGGTCAGGATCGGCGGATGGTCGCCATGCAGCAGGATGGGCTGCGGCACAATCCCACGCTGATGCTGATCAACGACTCCGATACCCAGGCGAAATGGTACTATCGCCTCAAGCGGGAATGGCAGCTGTGCCAACGGGATAAAAGACCCTTCCGCAACCCGCTACGAGAGAGGGAACTGCGCTGGCGGAGCTGACCCGGCCGACGCCCCGCCGACCCGACCTCGGGAAAGATTTCACATGGATGCGTTGCGAAACCTCACCGACATGAACCTCAGCATGCATGGCTGGATCGCCCTGGCGGTCGGGATCGTCGGTGTGGCGGTGGTCAATGGCGGGCTGATGTACCTGGTGCTCAAAAGCCGGGACCGGGATCCCAGCGACAGGCGCTAGAGTCTCAAGACACGCAGACAGTGTCAGGCGGGCCAGTCGACGATATGGTCGGCCAGATCGTCGTCGTCGACCTCCGTCTCGGACACGATACGGTGGCGGACCGACACGCCGGCCAGATACACCGTCTCGGGGTCCCCGGACACCAGCGGGTGCCACCACGGCAGGTCCCTTCCCTCGGCCAAAAGCCGGTAGGCGCAGGTGGACGGCATCCAGCCGAGGGTGGCGACGCTGTCGGGCGTCAGCACCACGCAATCGGGCACATGGCGGGTGCGCTCTGCGTAGTTGCCGCAGCGGCACGTCCCAAGGTCGAGCAGGCGGCAGGCCACATCGGTATAGATATAGCCGCCGCCATCCTCGTCCTCGCCCTTGAGAAGGCAGCATTTGCCGCACCCGTCGCACAGGGACTCCCACTCCACCGCCGTCATCTGGACCAGCGTCTTGGTCTGCCAGAAAGGCCGGCTATCCATGATTGCGGTGCGCGGGAACCAATCGAACCACCGGTCGTAAAGGAAAAATTAACCAATCCATGGGAAACTCCGACCGGTTCTCCATGATGATGCTCTCCTCCCGGAAAGTCCGTCTTTTGGCGGGCTTTCCTTTTTGGCGGCATCCAATCGGCCGCCGACGGGAGGGTATCGCGTGACGGCAGGGGCCAGGCGGCCCACGACGCCATGGCCGGAATGGTAAGCCCGGCCAATATTGGCACACCCGGAAGGACTTGAACCTCCAACCTCCTGATTCGTAGTCAGGTGCTCTATCCAATTGAGCTACGGGTGCCCAAGGGCCGACGATTCGACGAATTGGAATCGCCTGTGCGCCGCCCGGTCGGTGGACCGTGCGCGTCGATCACCACCCAGCGGTTGGGTTGTCTAGCAAATGGCCATTGGCCCCGCAAGGGCCTGCCATCCGCGCCTTATGGAATAACGGTCGAATATTACTGGCATATCGCCGGGGGTCCGAAGCGCTCTTCTCGTGCGGACCCGCCCCGATTACAGGGCTCAGCGGCCGCTCACCGCCAACTTCCTTGTTTCGCGACTCCGGGCCCATTACCATCCAAACCGGTGCGCGGATCTTCGGAAACGCAGCTTTATCCGTAAGCTTTTGTTATGAAATCCATGCTATACGGTAGATACTCGTTAACCAAAGGATAGCTGGCGCCGATGTTCAATATCGCGACCTGTCCGGCCCTCTGCCGATCGCTGCTCATAGGATCGGTGCTGGCCGTCGCCGCATGCGAGGGTGGTTCGAGCACACCTTGGTCCGCCTTGGCCGTGGACCGCGCGCAGCCCGTTGCCGCCAAGACCACGGCAACCGGCGCCGTTCGTGAGGACCAAGGCACCGGGCTTGGCGGCCTGCCCCTGGGCGACGCGGCGTTCACGCCGTCGATCCTGACGCCGGGCCCCGAGACGGGGACAGCGGTCGGCCGCCGGGTAAACCAGCTTCAGGCCGAGCTGCGGGACCTGCAGAACGGTGTCGGCACGCACAGCGAGCAGCTTCAGGAAGTCCGCGCCAGCGCCATCGAGGACGCCCAGGGCTACTACGCGCTGGTCGCCGCCATCAGCGCGC
Source organism: Inquilinaceae bacterium (assembly GCA_052168355.1). Lineage (GTDB taxonomy): Bacteria > Pseudomonadota > Alphaproteobacteria > DSM-16000 > Inquilinaceae > JBQLZQ01. Next base: position 39,684 of record JBQLZQ010000016.1, on the reverse strand, counting down.
GGCTGCAGGTCGGCACCACGCCGGGCAACCCGATCCTGGTGTCCCAGTGGACCGAGGCGCAGGTCGAGCTGGACCAGATCACCAACGACATCGCCCGCATGAACAATCTGGCGACCCAGGTGGCCGCCGACAACTCCCTGGCCGCCTTCCTGCTGGAATCCGTGCGCGCCACCTACGGCCTTGCCGGCGCGGTGGAGCAGGATCACCTGCAGTTGGCGGCGCTGGAGGATGAGGTCAGCCGCACCGTCGTGCTGATCGACCGGCTGCTCAACGAACTGTCGGACGACGTGACCCGCCAGACCATCTACCTCAATTCCGAGCGGGCCAACCTGCAGACCCTGCGGCTGGCCATCACCAATGGCGAGCTTTACGGCTCCAGCCTGGCCAACCGGACGTTCATCAGCACCGCGCCCCAGGCCTCCCTGCCGCCGCGGCCGGAAACCATCGGGCCGGAAAGCGGGCAGCGCCCGTTGGTGGTGATCCGCTTCGACCGGCCGGACGTGGAGTATCAGCAGGCCGTCTATCAGGCCGTCAGCCGTGCCCTGGAACGCCGGCCCGAAGCCCAGTTCGATCTGGTCGCGGTCAGCCCAGGCGCCGGATCGGCCAGCGATGTCGCCATCTCGTCCAACCGGGCGCGCGACCATGCCGAGGACGTCCTGCGTACGCTGGTCGACATGGGCCTGCCGGCCCGCCGCATCACCTTGGCGGCCACCGCGACCGACGTTCAGGGCAACGAAGTGCACCTCTACGTGCGCTGACCGTACGGTCCGGGCGGCGGCCCTACAGACGCATTTCCGGACCTTCGCGGTCGGTCAGGCGGCTACCCCTCGACGGCGGAGGTTAGCGCGCGGACGTCGGCAAGGCGGCCGGTGACCGCCGCCGCCGCCGCCATGCTTGGGCTGACCAGATGGGTGCGTCCGCCCCGGCCCTGGCGCCCCTCGAAGTTCCGGTTGGACGTGGAGGCGCAGCGTTCCCCCGGCGACAGCTTGTCCGCGTTCATCGCCAGACACATCGAACATCCCGGTTCGCGCCAATCGAAACCGGCGTCCCGGAAAACCGCGTCGAGCCCTTCCCGTTCGGCCTGCGCCTTGACCAGCCCCGATCCCGGCACGACCATGGCGTAGACGCCGGCCGCGACCTTGCGGCCGCGCGCGATCTCGGCCGCCGCCCGCAGATCCTCGATGCGGCCGTTGGTGCATGACCCGATGAAGACCTTGTCGACGGCGATGTCGGCCATCGGCGTGCCGCCGGTCAGCCCCATATAGTCCAGCGCCCGTTCCACGGCGCGACGGCGCGCCGGATCGGCGATGTCCTCGGGCCGCGGCACCGCCCCGGTGATCGGCACCACGTCCTGGGGGCTGGTGCCCCAGGTGACGCCGGGGGCGATATCGGCGGCGTCCAACACGATTTCCTTGTCATAGACGGCGCCGGGATCGGACGGCAATGTGCGCCAATAGTTCAGCGCCGCCGGCCAGTCCTCGCCCTGGGGCGCCATCGGCCGCCCTTTCAGATAGGCGAACGTGGTTTCGTCCGGCGCGATCAGGCCGGCCCGAGCCCCCGCCTCGATCGACATGTTGCAGACCGTCATGCGGCCTTCCATCGACAGGTCGCGTACCGCTTCCCCGGCATATTCGATCACGTAACCGGTACCGCCAGCGGTTCCGATGGCGCCGATGATGGCCAGGATCAGGTCCTTGGCGGTGACCCCCGCCGGCAGCGCGCCGTCGACGGTGATGCGCATATTCTTGGCGCGCCGCTGGATCAGGGTCTGGGTGGCCAGCACATGCTCCACCTCCGACGTGCCGATCCCAAAGGCAAGCGCGCCAAAGGCCCCATGCGTGGCGGTGTGGCTGTCGCCGCAGACGATGGTCATGCCCGGCTGGGTCATGCCCTGCTCCGGCCCGATGATATGCACGATGCCCTGACGCACATCGTCCATGGCAAAGACCGGGATGCCGAAATCCCGGCAATTCTCCATCAGGGTCTCGACCTGGAGGCGGCTTTCGGGATCGGCGATGCCCTGCGACCGATCGGAGGTCGGGACGTTGTGGTCGGGCACGGCCAGCGTCGCGTCGGGCCGCCGCACCCGGCGCCCGGCAAGCCTCAGCCCCTCGAACGCCTGGGGGCTGGTGACCTCGTGAACCAGGTGCCGGTCGATGTAGAGAAGCGCCGTGTCGCCGTCCTGCCGGTCAACGACGTGGCTGTCCCAGATCTTGTCGAAAAGCGTACGCGGCGCGGCCATGATGGACATCCTTGAAGGCGAAACGGGGCAAGCTCACCGGGCACGGCCCGGGGAACAGGACACTACGCCGCCGGCAAGGTCTGGAAAAGCCTGCTTTGTTGCAAAATTGTCACCCCCGCCGGCGAACAAGACGCCGGGTCGAGAGTGTGGCGGGATGGCGCCGGCGGCCGATCAGCTTTCCGCGACGCTGTCCGTGGCCCCCTTGCGCGGCCGCATGTCGCGCTTTTCCGCGATACGGGCCGACTTTCCGCGCCGTTCGCGCAGATAGTACAGCTTGGCCCGGCGCACATCGCCCCGGCGCACGACCTCGATCGAATCGATGCGCGGGCTGTAAAGGGGAAACACCCGCTCCACCCCCTCGCCATAGGAGATCTTGCGGACCGTAAAGGCGCTGTTGATCCCGGAATTCTTGCGCGCGATGCACACGCCCTCATAGGCCTGGACCCGCTCCCGCGTCCCCTCGACCACCTTGACGTTGACCCGCACCGTATCGCCGGGACCAAAGTTTGGGACCGGGCGCTGGCTGGTCAGCGTGTCGATCTGCTCGTGTTGGATTTTCTCGATGATGTTCATGGTCCCAAACCTTTCGTCGCCCAACTCAAAAAACATATAGGGAGCGCCCGAGACAGGCGCCCGCCCGCATCCTTCAGATCCGCCCTTGGCCCGAGCCCCCCGCGCCGTGAGCGGCGCGTCGGGCCCAAAGATCGGGCCGGCGATCGCGCGTCGCGCGTTCCGCCTGGTCCCGACGCCATCTTTCGACCTTTGCGTGATGTCCCGAGACCAGCACCTCCGGCACCGTTCGTTCCACCCCGTCATGACCAGCCCAGACGGCCGGGCGGGTATAATGGGGATATTCCAGTAAACCGGTGCCGGAACCTTCCCCGAAACTCTCTTCGCCGGCGCTGTCTTCGTTGCCCATCACCCCGGGCAGAAGGCGCACCACCGCGTCGATCACACATAAGGCGGCCGGTTCCCCGCCCGACAGGACAAAGTCTCCGAGGCTGACTTCCTCAACATCGTGGGCGTCGAGCACGCGCTGATCGACGCCTTCATACCGTCCGCACAACAAAACAACCGTCCGGTCCCGTAGCAAGGACCGCGCCATGGCCTGGTCGAAGACCCGGCCGCGCGGCGTCAGATACACGACCCGGCCGGCTTCCAAAACCGTCCCCGGCGACCGCCCCGTCCCCTTCGGCACCTGCCCCCAACGGGCGGCGCACAAAGCGGCATCGACAACGTCGGGGCGCATGACCATGCCGGCGCCGCCCCCGAACGGGGTGTCGTCGACGGAGCGGTGTTTATCGCGCGCAAAGGCCCGGATGTCCACCGTTTCAAGCACCCAATCCCCACGATCCAGCGCCTTTCCGGCCAGGCTGAGCCCCAGGGGGCCCGGAAACATCTCCGGAAACAGGGTCGCCACCCGCACCGACCATGCCGGGGCCTGCGCGTTGGCGGTCATCGCGCCCGACCCGCCGCCGGCGCGCCGGATGCCGCCTCCGGCCCGGCCACGACCTCGTCCGGCACATCGACAACCACTCGGCCGGCCGCTAAATCGACGCTGGGCACGGCCGCGCGGGTAAACGGAACCAGCATGGTGTCGGCCCCCGCCTCGGCGGTCGCGGCGTCGGGCACGATCTCCAGCACGTCACCGGCCCCGAAATCATGCACCGCACCCACGCGGCCCAGCGCCTTGCCATCGGGCGTCACCGCCATCAGGCCCAGAAGATCCGCGTGATAATACTCTTCCTCCTCAGGCTCTGGCAGGCGCGACCGATCGACATAAAGCCGCGTCCCTGTCAGCGCCTGGGCCGCGGTCCGATCGCCGATCCCGTCGATCCGGGCCAGCCACTGCCCCTTGAGCATGGATTGCAGATCCAACCGAATGGGCCGGTCGCGGTCGTCGGTGACCGGCCCATAGGCCGTGACCCCCTCCGGGTCCGCGGTGAACGGCTTGACCTTGACCAGGCCGCGCACCCCGTGAACGCCGGCGATCATGCCGACGCAGACCTTGTCCGGCCGGGACGCGGACACCGGCGGATCCCCGCGGTTGAGAGCCGTCAGCCCTTGGCGTCCTCCTCGGCGGCGGGACCGGCGGCGTCGCCGGCAGGCGCGTCTTCCGCCGGCGCTTCGGCGGCCGGTTCAGCCGCGGCCGGCGTCTCCTCCGCCGGGGCTTCGGCCGCGGGCTCCGGCTCGGGAGCGGCCTGGGCCGCCGCGGCGGCTTCCGCGGCTTCGCGCGCGCGTTCCTGGGCCTTTGCCTTGGGCGCCGATTTGTTCGGCGTCTCGCGATAGGACGGCATGGGCACGATCTCGGCCTGGCCCAACAGTCGCGCCACACGGTCGGAAGGCTGGGCGCCGACCGACAGCCAGTAGCGGATCCTCTCCTCCTTCAGGCGCACCCGGTCGTCATGGTCGCGGGGCAGCATCGGGTTGTAGGTGCCGATCTTCTCGATAAACCTTCCGTCCCGCGGGGTCCGCGTGTCGGCGGCGACGATGTTGTAGAAAGGGCGCTTTTTCGAGCCGCCACGGGACAAACGCAACTTTACGGACATTGTTCGCTTTCTTTCGGTTTTGAGAGATTTTCTAAGTTTTCAACAAGATACGGGAAACCACTGGACGGTTGGGCCTCAGCCGCCGGGGAACCGGCCCGGCGGCATGGGCGGCATACCGGGCGGCAGCATTCCGCCCATGCCGCCACGCATCATGCCTTTCTTCCCCATCTTCCGGACCCGCTTCATCATGTCGGTCATCTGCTGATACTGCTTGAGCAGGCGGTTGACGTCCTGCACCGTCACGCCCGACCCGGCGGCGATCCGGCGCTTGCGCGAGGCGTGGATGATCTTGGCGTTGCGCCGCTCGGCCAGCGTCATCGACGAGATGATCGCCTCCTGTTTCTTCAGAAGGCCGTCGTCCAGCTTGGCGTCCTTGATCTGGGCCTTCATCTTGCCCACCCCCGGCAACAGGCCCATCAGCCCCGACAACCCGCCCATCTTGCGCATCTGGCGCAATTGGCTGGCCATGTCCTCGAGGTCAAAGGTGCCTTTCTGGACCTTGGCGGCCAGCTTTTCGGCGTCTTCCTGGTCGATGGTCTCGGCCGCGCGCTCCACCAGGCTGACCACGTCGCCCATGCCCAGGATGCGTCCGGCGATGCGATCGGGATGAAACCCTTCCAAAGCGTCGAGCTTTTCGCCGACGCCGATCAGTTTGATGGGCTGCCCGGTGACCGCCCGCATCGACAGGGCCGCACCGCCCCTGGCATCGCCGTCGACCCGGGTCAGCACGATCCCGGTCAGACCCACCTTGTCGCGGAAGCTCATGGCCACGGCGACCGCGTCCTGGCCGGTCATGGCGTCGGCCACCAGCAAGGATTCGGCCGGCCGCACCGCGTCGCGCACGGAGGCCACCTCGGCCATCAGCGCCTCGTCGATGGCCAGCCGGCCGGCGGTGTCGAGGATGACGGCGTCGTAGCCTTCAAGGCGCCCGGTCTCCATCGCCCTTTTGGCAATGGCCACCGGCTGCTGGCCGGGGACGATGGGCAGCGTGGCGATGCCCGCCTGTTCGCCCAGGATCTTGAGCTGCTCCTGCGCGGCCGGACGCTGCACGTCCAGCGACGCCATCAGCACCTTCCTGTTGTGTCGGGTCTTCAGCCGCAGGGCGATCTTGGCGCTGGTGGTGGTCTTGCCGGACCCCTGCAGACCCAGCATCAGGATGGCGGCCGGCGGAACCACATTGAGGTTCAGCTCAGGCTCCGCCCGGCCGGGCGTTTCCGCCGCGCCGACGCTGCCGCCCAGCATCTCCACCAGATGGTCGTGGACGATCTTGACCACCTGCTGGCCGGGCGTTACCGACCGCAGCACCTCCTGCCCGACGGCGCGGGCTTTGACCCCGTTGATAAAGTCCTTGACCACCGGCAGGGCGACATCAGCCTCCAGCAGGGCGATCCGCACCTCGCGCATGGCCGCATCGACATCCGCCTCGGACAGGCTGCCCCGCCGACGCAACCGGTCGAAAATGTCGCCAAACCGCCCCGTCAGACCATCGAACATCGCCGTACCGACCTCAAGACCGCTTCCAACCGCCGCTCAACCGCGACACGCAAAAAATGCCAGTGCGCGAACCCTCGCGGACTGGCAGACCCCAAATCGGGGCAAGCGCGTCGATAAACAAGCTGTTAACCGGTCTTTTCCTAGACCTGGAGCGAGGGTTTGTCAATGGAGGGCACCCCCAACCGGGTATCGTTAACGATTTGTTGGGGTAGTCCGACGCATTCTACGTCATCTAAAGGCGCGCATTAAGTCCTAAGGAATTCATGACCGATACCCAGGTCGATACGCGGCTGTCCCAGCGACGTGTCCTGACGCGTCCTGAGCTGGAGGCCATCGTCAAGGAGCACGAGCTGTTCCTGGAGCGCCGGGGCGGACAACGGGCCATCCTGCGCATGTGCGACCTGGGCAAGGCCGACCTGTCCGGCCGCAACCTGAGCGAGGCGGACCTGACCGGGGCGGTTCTGCAAGGCGCCCGCCTGATAGGGACGCGGCTGAATTTCTCCAACCTGTACGGCGCCGACCTTCGGATGACCGATCTGCGCAACGCCGACCTGACGCGCAGCGATCTGCGCGGCGCCTGCCTGCGCGGCGCCATCATGTCCGGGGCTATCCTGATCGAGGCCGACATGCGCGACGGCGTCCTGGTCAATCCCAGCATCGGGGGCGGGTTGACGCCTGTTACCTTCGAAGCCAACAACACGGAACTGACCTGCGCCAAGCTGGACGGCGCCGACCTGACCCGCGCCCGCCTGGCCAACGCCTTCATCATGCAGACCGACCTGTCCGACGCCATCCTGCGTTTCACCAACCTGTCCAACAGCAATCTGAGCCGTGCCAACCTGACCGGTTGCGACCTGGAAGGCGCCGATCTCAGCCATGCCGACCTGCGAGGCGCCATCCTGCAGGGCGCCGACATGAGCGGCGCCGTGATCGACAACGCCGACCTGACGGGCGCCGACCTGCTGGGCGCCATCTACGACAAGGCCGATTTCGCCAAGACCAACCTCTCGGATGCCAAATCGGTACGGCCCTCCGCCGAAATGCTGGAGGGCCTGCCCGCGATCCTGGACGCGCACGCCGAATGGGTGGCCACCAAGGGTGAGCGGGGAGAGCGGGCCGACCTGTCGGAAACGGACCTTTCGGGCCAGGATCTCGGCGGTCGGGATCTGTCCGCGGCGATCCTTCGCTGCTGCCGGCTGAGCGGCGCCAACCTGGCCGGCACCGCCTTGGCGATGGCCGACCTGACGCTTGCCGACCTGCGCGGCGCCGACCTGAGCGAGGCGGATCTGCGCGGCGCCAACCTGCAACGGGCGTCGCTGACCGATGTCCGACTGGACGGGGCCCGGCTGGATCCTCTGCGGATCGCCAGCGCCAGCACCGTGCTGTGGCGGACCAACCTGCTGCGCGCCCGCCTGGCCCGGGCGACCCTGATCGGCGCCAATTTGAGCGGCGCCCAGATGCCAAATACCGACCTGAAGGGCGCCGACCTGACGCGCTGCGACCTGAGCGGCGCCAATCTGTTTGCCGCCAACCTGACCGGCGCCCAGCTCACCGACACCAACCTGACCGACGCGGAGACCAAGCAGGCGGTTGGACTGAGCTGATCCCGGCCACGCCGGCCATGGACTTCGTGTCCGCGGCCGCCATATAACCGGGGCCATGAGCAACATCCCCTTCACCAAGATGCACGGGCTGGGCAACGACTTTGTCGTCCTGGACGCCCGTGGCGGCCCGATTGCCCTATCGGCGGAGGGCGCACGCGCCCTTGCCGACCGCCGCCGCGGCGTCGGCTGCGACCAGATCATCGTCATGGAGCCCGCCCCCGACGGCGACGCCGACCTGTTCATGCGCATCCTCAATGCCGATGGCGGAGAGGTGGATGCGTGCGGCAACGGCACGCGCTGCGTCGCCCGCCTGCTGATGACCGAAGGCGCCCGCGACAGCGCCACGATCCGAACCGGTGCGGGCCTGCTGCGCTGCGCGGCCGGGCCGAACGGGGCGATCACGGTCGATATGGGGCCGGCGGGGCTGGACTGGCGGGACATCCCCGTCGCCGAACAATGCGACACCCTGCACCTTCCGGTCGAAGTGGGACCCTTGCGCGATCCCGTCGGGGTGAGCGTCGGCAACCCGCACGCCATATTCTTTGTCGCCGATCCGGAGGCCGTGGCGCTGGACCGGGTCGGGCCGGAAATCGAGCATCACCCCTTCTTCCCCGAGCGCACCAATGTCGAGGTGGCGGCGCCAATCGCCCGGGACCGGATCCGCCTGCGGGTCTGGGAACGGGGCGTCGGCATCACCCGCGCCTGCGGCACCGGCGCCTGCGCCACGGCTGTGGCGGCCCATCGGCGCGGCCTGAGCGGCCGCCACGTGACCGTCGTTCTCGACGGGGGTGAACTGACCATCGCGTGGCGCGAGGATGGGCACGTGGCCATGACGGGCCCCGCGTCGATCAGCTATTCCGGCCAGGTGGCCGCCAGCCTTCTCGCCGACGGTCCGGCGACCGGGGAATGACCCCGTCGCGGTCCCAGCGGCGCATCGGTGCGAGCGCCGGGACCGATGACGTCGAAGTCCTGAGCTTCGGATGCCGCCTCAACACCTATGAAAGCGAGGTCATGCGCCGGCATGCCCGCGAAGCCGGTGCCGACGACCTGGTCATCGTCAACACCTGCGCGGTGACCGTGGCGGCCGAACGTCAGGCCCGCCAGGCGATCCGCAAGACACGCCGGCGGCGGCCCGGCGCGCGGATCGTCGTCACCGGCTGCGCCGCCCAGATCGCGCCGGATCGCTTTGCCGCCATGCCGGAGGTCGACCGGGTCCTGGGCAACGCCGAAAAGATGCGGGCCGCAAGCTGGTCCGCCAAGGACACCGCGCCACGCGTCCAGGTCGCCGATATCGGAGCGGCGCGGGAGACGGCGTCCCATCTGGTCGATGGCTTCGACGGTCGTGCCAGGGCCTTTGTCCAGGTTCAGAATGGTTGCGACCATCGCTGTACCTTTTGCGTGATCCCGTTCGGCCGCGGCCCGTCGCGGTCGGTCCCCATCGGCCGGATCGCCACCCAGATCGCCACCCTGGTCGAAGGCGGCTATCGCGAGGCGGTTTTGAGCGGCGTCGACCTGACCTCCTACGGCGCCGACCTGCCGGGCGCCCCATCGCTGGGGCAGATGGTGCGACGCGTGCTGGCGCGGGTTCCCGGGCTGGCCCGGCTGCGGCTTTCATCCCTGGATCCGGTCGAGATCGACGAGGACCTTTGGCGCCTGTTCGCCGACGAACCCCGGCTGATGCCCCATCTGCACCTGTCTCTGCAGGCCGGCGACGACATGGTGTTGACCCGCATGAAACGCCGCCACCGGCGGGCCGACGCGGTTGCCGTCTGCAACCGGGCGCGGCGGTTGCGCCCCGACATGGTGTTCGGCGCCGACCTGATCGCCGGCTTTCCGACCGAGACCGACGCCATGTTCGCCCGCACCCTCCAGACAATCGAGGAGTGCGGGCTGACCTATCTTCATGTGTTCCCCTATTCGGAACGGCCGGGAACGCCGGCGGCGCGCATGCCCCAGGTGCCGGTCCCGACGCGCCGGGAGCGGGCCGCCCGTCTGCGCCAGGCCGGCGACGCCGCGTTGCACAGGTTCCTGGAACCCCACATCGGCCGCTCAGCGGAAATCCTGACGGAAGTCCCCGATACCGGCCGCACGCCGCACTTCGCCCAGGTCCGGTTGCCGCACACGGTGGCACCGGGCCAGTTGCGCACCGTTCACATCACCGGGGTCGACGACGGTCGGCTGGTCGGCGCGCTGGCGTGACGGGGCTGGAGCACGAGACCGGAAACGCCACCGTTCAGCTTGAGCGCCGGAGCGTGTATAGAAACGCGCCATGAGCGACATTCAAACACCGACCGACCCGCCGTCCTCGGACCGAAACGCGGAAAAGACCGGATGGCTGAGCCGGTTGCGCAGCGGCCTGTCCCGGTCGTCGGCCAAGCTGACCGACGGCATCGCCGGGATCTTCACCAAGCGCAAGCTTGACGACCAGGCCCTGGAAGAGTTGGAAGAGCTGCTGATCGGGGCCGATCTGGGGCCGGCGACCGCGGCGAAGCTGACCGCCGAGCTGTCCCGCACCCGGTTCGGCAAGGACGTGACGCCCGAGGAGGTGCGCGGCGCCCTGGCCACCCATGCCGCCTCGATCCTGGCGCCGGTGGCGCAGCCCCTGACCCTGTCCGACCGGCCGGGTCCCACGGTCATCCTGGTGGTCGGCGTCAACGGCGTCGGCAAGACCACGACCATCGGCAAGCTGGCCAAGCAATGGCGTGCCGCCGGCAAGTCGGTGGTTCTGGCCGCCGGCGACACGTTCCGCGCGGCGGCCGTCTCGCAATTGAAGGTCTGGGGCGAACGGGCGGGGTGCGTGGTGGTCACGGGATCGGCCGGCGCGGACCCGGCCGGGCTGGCGTACGATGCCTTGGATCGGGCCATCGCGGACCGGGCCGACGTGCTGCTGATCGACACCGCCGGCCGGCTCCAGAACAAGGCCGGTCTGATGGCGGAACTGCAGAAGATCATCCGTGTCCTGAAGCGCAAGGATCCTGACGCGCCCCACGCCATCCTTCTGGTGCTCGACGCGACCACCGGCCAGAATGCCTACGCCCAGGTGGAGGTGTTTAGGGAGATGGCCCAGATCACCGGCCTGATCGTTACCAAGCTTGACGGATCGGCGCGGGGCGGGGTTCTGGTCGGGCTGGCCGAGCGGTTCGGCCTGCCGGTTCACGCGGTCGGGGTCGGCGAAGGCATCGACGATCTCAGATCGTTTGACGCCGGTCAGTTCGCGCGCGCATTGATGCATCTGGACAGCTAGGACGAGCTAGGGAACGGCGATGGATACGAAGACGCAGGACTATGCGCAGGACATCGGCGCGCCGACCCTGTTCCACGATCCCGATGAGGCATACAGGCGGATCGTTGCAATCTACGACGCCAACACCCGCTATCTGCGGGACCGCTTTCAGCATTTCGCGACCAGCGACGCCGTCGCCGAGCGGGTGCGTGCCTGCTATCCCTACGTACAGATACGGACGGATACCTTCGCGCGTGTCGACACCCGCCTCAGCTACGGCTTTGTGTCGGGGCCGGGAACGTACGTGACGACGCTGACGCGGCCCGACATGTTCGGGTCCTACCTTCTGGAACAGCTGCGCCAGTTGACGACCAACCACGCCGTACCTGTCGAGGTGGGGGTCAGCGACGTTCCCATACCGGTCCATTTCGCCTTTCCCACCGGTTTGCACGTGGAGGGCGATCTGGCGCCTGGACGGCTGTCGCAACTGCGCGAGGCGTTCGATGTGCCCGACCTGACGATGACCGACGACACCATCGTCAACGGCACCTACAAGCCGCCGGCCGACGCGCCCCAGCCGCTGGCCCTGTTCACCGCCCCGCGCACCGACTACTCGCTCCACCGGCTGAAACACTACACCGCCACCAGCTGCGAGCATTTCCAGAACTTCGTGCTGTTCACCAACTATCAGTTCTATATCGACGAATTCACCCGGCTGGCGCAGACCCGGATGGCAAAGGGCGACCCGTTCTACGAGGCGTTCGTCGAGCCGGGCGACCGGTTCACGCCCAATGTCCGCCTGGACGAAACGGGACGGCCCAACCGGCCGGTGCTGGACCGCATGCCGCAGATGCCGGCCTATCACCTCAAGGCCAAGGACCATGCCGGCATCACCATGATCAACATCGGCGTCGGGCCGTCCAACGCCAAGACCATCACCGATCATGTCGCCGTGCTGCGCCCCTATGCGTGGCTGATGCTGGGACACTGCGCCGGGCTGCGCAACACGCAGAAGTTGGGCGATTATGTTCTGGCCCACGGCTATGTCCGCGAAGATCACGTGCTGGACGCCGATCTTCCAACCTGGATACCGGTGCCGCCCCTGGCCGAGGTCCAGCAGGCGCTGGAAGGCGCGGTCAGCGAGATCACCGGGCTGAAGGGGTACGAGCTGAAAAGCGTCATGCGGACGGGCACCGTGGCCACCATCGACAACCGCAACTGGGAACTGCGCGACCAGCGCGAACCGGTGCAACGCTTCAGCCAGTCGCGCGCCGTCGCCCTGGACATGGAAAGCGCCACCATCGCCGCCAACGGCTTTCGTTTCCGGGTTCCCTACGGCACCTTGCTGTGCGTTTCCGACAAGCCGCTGCACGGCGAGCTCAAGCTGCCGGGAATGGCCAATGCCTTCTACAAGCTTCAGGTCAACCAGCACCTGGACATCGGCATAAGGGCCATGGAAATGCTCCGCGAACTGGGGCTGGAACGCCTGCACAGCCGCAAGCTGCGCAGCTTTACCGAAGTCGGTTTTCAGTAGGAAGGTGTCGGGCCGAGGGGATCATGACCGTCGAGACCGAAAACAAGACGCCGGACACAGCGGACGCGCAGACGGACGGCGGAACGCCGGAGGCGCTGAACCCGCTCGCTCGCCTGGCCATCGAAGCCGGCCCCTTGGTGGTCTTTTTCCTGGCCAACCGGTTCTACGGCATCATGGTCGGCACGGCCGTCTTCATGGTCGCGACGGCGATTTCCGTGGCCGTGTCCTACCGGTTGGAACGCCGGGTGCCGATCATGCCCCTGGTCGGGTGCGTGTTCGTCATGGCCTTCGGCGGGCTGACCCTGTTCCTGCGCGACGACATTTTCATCAAGATCAAGCCGACGGTGGTCAATTTGCTGTTCGCCTCCGTGCTGTTCGTCGGCCTGGCGCTGCGCCGCCGCTACCTGAAACTGGTGATGGGAAGCGTCCTGCAGATCGACGACGATGGCTGGCGCCGCCTGACCTGGCGCTGGGCCGTTTTCTTTGTCGTGCTGGCGATCCTGAACGAGATCGTGTGGCGCAACTTTTCGACCGACGCGTGGGTCAATTTCAAGGTGTTCGGCCTGATGCCGCTCAGCATGGTGTTCGGATTGGCGCAGGTGCCGCTGATCCTGCGTCACCAGCTGCCCGAACCGGAAGGCGAAACCTGAACGCCTAGAGATGGCTTTGGAACCAGTCCCGCTGTGCGGCGGACGAGGTCGCGAACGCGTCGCCGGTATAGGCCTCGAAGTGTCCGCCCGGCAGCACGACCAGTTTCTTTGGCTCCAGCGCCTGCTCATAGGCGCGGGCGGTCATATCGAAGGGCGTCAGATGGTCGCCGCGGGCGACGATCATGAGCAGCGGCGTCGGTGCGATCCGGGCGATATAGTCGGCCGGCTCGTATTCGGTGAACATCTCGATCGAATGCAGCGTCACCTCGTTTTTCCAGTTCGTCTCGCGGGTCTTGGTGAAGCTGGTGAAGAATTCGTAAGTGTCGGCCGTCGGCAGCGCGCAGGGCTGGCCCTCGGGCGCCGTCACCGGCATGGTCCCCGCCTTCTCGCCGCGCAGGCGCGCCGCCCGGTCGGCGTCGAACATGCCGCGCAGGCCCGCCCACATGTCGCCGCGGATCAGACGTTGGGCGGTCTCCAGCCCGTAGGTGAGAGGGACCTGCGAGACCACGCATTTGACTCGCTTGTCGATGGCCGCGACGACCAGAACATGTCCCCCGGAATAGCTTGACCCCCAAACGCCGATCCGGGCCGGATCGACATCCGGCTGACCCTGCGCCCAGGTGATGGCGTCGCGGTAGCCGTTGATCTGGGCCCAGGGGTCGATGTGGCCGCGCGGCTCGCCATCGCTGGCGCCGATGTTCCGGTGGTCATAGACGATCGCCGCGATCCCCGCCTCCGAAAACACCTCGGCGAAGTCGTCGAGGAAGATTTCACGCGTCGCCGAAAAGCCGTGCGCCATGATCACCGTCGGCGCCGGCCCGCTGACGCCCTTGGCCGGGTAGTGCCAGCCGCGCAGCGTGACCCCGTCTTCGGTCTTGAATTCGATATCCCGCCGCATGCCCGTTCTCCCTTGCCGCGTCCCTCGGGAGCGATCTCTCCCGCCGTCAGCCTGGGCGCGGTCGCGGGAGCGCCGCTTGCACCACAGGGAACAGGCTTGTTCGAGAGCGAAGCTGGAATGTGATAATGTCGCCCCTTGAACCGCCCCACGGAGCGAAAACAGGTGGCGGGCAGCGGGGAAGCGAAGCGATGACCGTCGCCGGCCAGTGGTCAACCGACAGCCTGCCGCCTTCGTTGCGCGGCGAGGCCATGCGCGCGATGCTCAACCAGGTGCACTTGCCCTGGTCGTTGATGAGGCGGGACGGCGATACGTTCGATTGTCGGCTGCGCTGGCAGGGCGTTGGGGGCTGCACGCTCGTCGAATGCCGCAGCGCGCCGCTTGCCGGCTTCCGTCGGCGGCGGGAGATTCGCGGCACCGACGCGGAGCATATGGGATTGCTTCTGGTGCTCGCCGGCAGCGAACGGATCCGCCAGGGCGAGGTATCGGTGCGATTGCGGGCCGGCGACCTTGTCCTATGGGACAGCGCCGCACCGCTCGACTTCGCGTTTGACGAAAGGCTGCACAAAGTGACGCTGATCCTGCCCAAGGAGAACGTGCGGCGCGCCGGTCTGATCGACAATCTGAAGGGCACGCATGTTTTCGACGGCCGGACGGGCCTAGGTGCCTTGCTGTGCAGTCAAATGACGGCGCTGAACCGGCTGGCCCATCAGATCCCGGCAAACGACGCGCTGCTGGTGGCCGACCTTATGATCGATCTGCTGGGACGCCTGTTGCGCCCGGGTGACACGCCGACCGCGGGACGGGATCTCGCAACACGCGTCCTTGGGCATGTGGAACGTCATCTCGACGACCCCGACCTGTCACCGTCGAGCATCGCCAGGCGCTTTGGCGTGACGCCGCGCTACCTCCACATGGCGTTCGCCGACAGCGGGCGGACTCTGGCCGCCCATATCCGCGCGAGGAGGCTGGCCCGCATCGGCCGCGATCTGACCGATCCGCGCCTCGATCGGATGACCATCACGGAAATCGCCCTGCGTTGGGGCTTCAACGATCCGGCCCATGCGAGCAGAGTGTTCCACCGGCACTTCGGAATGCCGCCAAGCCGGTATCGCAACAGGATTCACTGAGGAGGTGAGGCGCCGGCCCCGAGACCCTTAGAGCGCGATCGTCATTGGTGGAAGCGGACCCGCTTCCACCAATGACGTGAATCGCTCTCTAACTCTATGAATAGAGTAGGATTCACGCCTTGGGTGGGATCGCCGAAGCGATTCCACCCAAGGCGATCCTGCTCTAGGCGACGACGTCGACCAGGCTGCCGCGGCGCACCGGCCCTTCGGGCGGGGGACCGTCGAACGTGTCGGTGACCGGCGCGGCCTTGGCCACGGATGTCGAGCCGGCCGGCGGCGGCGCCATGGATGTCGTGGCGGCCATCGAAACGGCGGGCGCATCGGTGTCTCCGGCGCCCTGGGGGCGAACCGGACCGGGCTGAAAAAACGCGGAAAGGGCCTGAAAAACGCCGGCGGACGGGGAAACCTGCATCGAACGACCTCGAGTCCATGACAGGAACGGGCGGGTCCCTGGGATCCGCCCTGGCCGCATCATGGGCCGCCAGGTGTTAACAAGAGGTTATGCGGCCGAAATCCGAGGCCATGAGGCCTATTGGCCGTAGGTTACCCGCCAGATCGTGCCGCCGATTTCATCGGCGATCAGCAAGGCACCGTCGGGCATGACCGCCAGACCCGTTGGCCGCCCCCAGACCCGCGCCTGATCGGTCCCGTCGGTCCAGAAACCGCTGGCGAAGGTTTCATACCAGCCTTCGGGCCGCCCATCGGTAAACGGCACCCGCACCACTTTGTATCCGGTCGGGTCTGACCGGTTCCACGACCCGCGCAGGGCGACAAAGGCGTCGCCGCGATAGTCCGGGGGAAACAGGTCGCCGTCGTAGAAGACCAGCCCGATGGGCGCCGAATGGGCCTCAAACAGCACATCGGGAACCACCGTCTGCTCCACCAGGTCTGGCCGCCGTTCGGCATAGTCGGGCTGCGGGTTCGGGCCGATATAGGCGTAGGGCCAGCCATAGAACGCCCCCCGCTCCACACGGGTGAGAAAATCGGGGACCAGCCCGTCGCCCAACCCGTCGCGTTCGTTGACGACGGTGTACAGATCGGACGTGCCCGGCGCGAAGGCCATGCCGACGGGGTTGCGCAGGCCGCTGGCCAGCGTGCTCTGCTGCGCGGCACCCTCTCCGCCGTCGAGGGCGAATTCCTGGATCGTGGCCCGTGGCGGGTCTTCGTCGTCGATGTTGTCGCGGGATCCGACCCCGATATAGGCCCGGGTGCCGTCGGGACTGATGGCCAGGCTTCGGGTCCAATGGCCCCTGGCGCTGCCCAGCGCGGACCGCGCCGTCAGTCTCTCCGGCCTGTCCGAGGCCGTCTCGTCACCGGCGGCATATGGGATCCGCCACAGACCGTCGGCATCGGCGACATACAGATGGCCGTCGAGGATCGCCAGACCGTAAGGCCGGTCGAAATCGTCGATGAAGGTGCCGACCGTCTCGGCCCGCCCATCGCCATCCGCGTCGCGGAGCAACATGATCCGATCGACCCGGGGCAGGGACACCAGCACATCGCCGTTGGGCGCGATGGCGAATTCCCTCGGACGCTCCAGCCCCTCCGCGAACAGGGAGGCGGTGAACCCGGGCGGCACCGCCAGCGTTGCATCGGCCGGCCGGTCGATGATATCGGGGCCGTTGGAGACGCTGTCCGTGGCGAAGGGCGGGGGCATGTCCGCCGGCGTGACATGAATGCGGGTCCCCGGCACCTGGTTTTGCGCACCGGCAATGCCGGCCGTCACAAGCGCCAAGGCGCCGGCCGTCATGGCCAAGGCAAGGCGGATCGGCGGTATAGGGGTCATGGCTACGGCTCCGATGGGTCCGACACGCACGGATAAATTCAAACTGACTTCAGCGCCGCCACGCCCGGCAGGTCCTTGCCTTCCAGCCACTCCAGGAAAGCACCGCCGGCGGTCGATACATAGCTGAATTTGTCCAGAACGCCGGCCCGGGCCAGGGCGGCCACCGTATCGCCGCCGCCCGCCACCGTCAGCACCCGCCCGGACTGGGTCAGGGTGGCGGCGTGGCGGGCCACATCGTTGGTGCCGGCGTCGAACGGGGCGATCTCGAACGCACCCAGCGGCCCGTTCCATACGATCGTGCGGCAATCGGAAAGCTTGTCCACCACCCGCCGGACGCTGCCGGGCCCGATGTCCAGCATCATGGCGTCCGCCGGAATGGCATCGACCGCGACGACCTCGTTGGCCGCGTTCTCGGCAAACTCGCGGGCCACCACGCCGTCCGTGGGCAGCATGATCTCACACCCCGCCCCCTTGGCCGTATCGGCAATCCGGCGGGCCTGGTCGGCCATGTCCTTTTCGCACAGGCTGGCACCCATATCGGTACCGGACGCGTGCAGAAACGTGTTCGCCATGCCGCCGCCCAGGACCAGCACGTCGACCCGGCGCACCATGTTCTCCAGCAATGTGAGCTTGGTCGAGATCTTGGCGCCGCCGACGATGGCCACCACCGGCCGTTGGGGCCGGTCGAGGGCCCGGCCCAGCGCCTGCAGTTCGGCCTGCATCAGCCGGCCCGCCGCGGCCGGCAGCAGACGCGCGATCGCTTCCGTCGAGGCGTGGGCGCGATGGGCGGCGGAAAACGCATCGTTGACATAGAGGTCGCCAAGCGCGGCCAGTTGCGCGGCGAAGTCGCTGTCGTTCCTCTCCTCGCCCGGGTGAAAGCGCAAATTCTCCAGCAGCACGATGTCGCCGCCGGCGGCGGCCGCGACGGCGGCTTCCGCCCTGGCGCCGACACAATCCTCCGCGAACGCGACCGAACGGCCGCCCACCGCCTTTTCCAGCGCGGTCACGACGGAACGCAGGGAGTATTTGGGATCGGCGGTTCCCTTCGGCCGACCGAAATGGGACAGGACGACGACCCGCGCGCCCTTGTCCGCCAGCTCGATCAGGGTCGGCGCCAGACGCTCCAGGCGCGTTGCGTCGGTCACCGCTCCGTCCTTCATCGGAACATTCAGATCGCCGCGGACCAGCACCGTCTTGCCGGCCACATCGATGTCGTCCAGGGTTTTGAAGTCGGATGCGTGCGCGGACATGGGCTGATCGGGCTCCCTCTTGTTTTGGCCAAGCTTGTTTTAGACCATCGGCCGCGTCACAGACGACACATAGGTGAGCCGCGCCGGTGCGAAAACCCCTTGCGGCCGTGTTTGTTTCTGTGGGTCGTTGCGACGCGCGGTCGCAAGGGCGAACGCCATCGACGAAAAGACATGGAAAATCATAGTAAACAAAACAATTTGTCGGTGATGACCAAGTCAGCCGAGCGAAAGAAGGGGGCGATGCCCGCCAACCGGGAGATCGAACTGAAGCTGGTGGGATCGCCGGAATCCCTGGCAGCCGTGCGCGCCGCGCCGATGATCGCCGGCGAGGGCCAGCCGCGCGGACGGCCCAAGCGCCTGGAAAACACCTACTACGACACCGTTGACATGGATCTGCGCCAACGCAAGATCGCGTTCCGGGTCCGCAAGTCCGGGCGCCGATATGTGCAAACGGTGAAAGCCGGCGGCGTGGGTGCCGACGGGTTCGACCGGGCGGAATGGGAAACGCCGCTGGGATCGGCCGATCCGGACATCAACGCTCTCCTGCACACCACGGCCCTGGCCAAAATCACTGCGTTGAGCGAAACGGCGCTGCGCCCGATTTTCTCCAGCAGCATCAAACGCGAGACCCGGACTCTGGAGTCGTCCGAACCCGACGGGTCGGCAAGCCATATCGAACTGGCCTTCGATGAGGGGACCATCGCCGCGGCGGGCGACCGGATTCCGGTGTCGGAAATCGAGCTGGAACTGAAGGGCGGATCGACCGCCGCAATCTTCCGGCTGGCCCTGGCGCTCCACGAGCAGGCGCCGTTGCGGATAGAATGGCGCAGCAAATCCGACCGGGGCTACGCCCTGGCCGACGGCGGCCCGCCGGACTGGCACGGGCCTGATCGGCTGAAACTCAAGCCAAGGCTGACGGTCGACACGGCGATGGCCGCGATTTTGCGCCATTGCATGGCCCACTGGACCGCCAACGAGGCGGCCGCCCTGGATGGACGCCACCCCGAAGGCGTGCATCAGATGCGGGTCGGCCTGCGGCGCTTCCGGTCGGCCCTGTCGATCTTCGGTGGCGTCATCCCCGAAGCGGACGCGGCCTATTTCAAGGCGGAGGCGCAATGGGCCGCCGGCAGCCTGGGCGCGGCACGCGACTGGGACGTGTTCCTTTCCGAAACGCTGGCACCGCTGCAAGCCCAGAGCATCGAGGATACGGCCCTGGTCCGGCTGCGCGAGGCCGCCGAGGTCGCGCGGGCGGCTGGATATGAGGCGGCGCGCACCGCCATCGAGTCGCCCCGGTACACGACCTTTCTGCTGCGCCTGGGGCTGTGGCTGGAAAGCGGCGGCTGGCGGGCGCGGACATCGGCGTGGCACGACCGGCCGGTCGCCGATCTCGCCCTGCACCTGTTGGCCAAGCGGCAGCGCAAGGTCGCCCGGCTGGGCCGGCGGTTCGCATCCCTGGATACCGACGGCCGGCACCAGGTGCGGATCGCGCTCAAGAAGATGCGCTACGCGGCTGGGTTCTTCAGCGCCCTCTATCCCAAGAAGAAGGCCAAGCCGTACCTCAAGGCGATGGCGGCGCTGCAGGACGATCTGGGTCACCTCAACGATATCGCCACGGCGCAGCGGCTGATGGCCATATTGCGCCGGACCGGCGGCGACGCGATCGATTACCCGGCGGGGCTGG
The DNA here is from genome assembly GCA_052168355.1 of Inquilinaceae bacterium. GTDB lineage: Bacteria > Pseudomonadota > Alphaproteobacteria > DSM-16000 > Inquilinaceae > JBQLZQ01. The sequence continues at coordinate 19,646 of JBQLZQ010000016.1, read as the reverse complement.
TGGTCGGCTGGCACGCCCAACGGCTCAACGTCGCGGAACCGGAATTGCTGCGGGACTGGAACAGGTTCGCGGACGCCTCGCCGTTCTGGCAAAGCGGGTCCTGAGAATCCTTTCGAGAAGTAGGAACGTGACGCCATGAAAATCGGCATCGTCGGAGCGGGCATGGTCGGCAGCACCACCGCCTATGCCATGGTCATGCAGGGTGTCGCCAGCGACATCGTGCTGGTCGATCAAAACGAGTCTCTGGCCAAGGCACAGGCCCAGGACATCGGCCACGCGGTACCGTTCGCGCGGGCGGTATCGGTGCGGGCCGGCGACTATGCCGATCTCCAGGACGCCGCCATCGTCGTGCTGGCGTGCGGCGTGAGCCAGAAGCCGGGGGAAACCCGGCTTCAACTTCTGGACCGCAACGCCGCCGTCTTTGCCGCCGTCATTCCCAGCATTCTGAAGTACGCGCCCAATGCCATCCTGCTGATCGCGACCAACCCGGTCGACATCATGACCCTGGTCGCCACCCGCATATCGGACCTGCCGGCGGCCCGCGTCATCGGGTCGGGCACCGTTCTGGACACGGCCCGCTTCCGCGCCCTTCTGGGCCGGCATCTGGGCGTGTCGGCGCGGTCGACCCACGCCTACGTGCTGGGGGAGCATGGCGACAGCGAGGTGCTGCACTGGTCCGGGGCCAGCGTCGGCGGGTTGCCGGTTGAGCGGTTCGCGGATCAGGTCGGCCGGCCGCTGACGGACACCGTCCGGGCCGAGATCGATGATGGCGTGCGACGCGCCGCCTATCATATCATCGAAGGCAAGGGCGCCACCTATTACGGCATCGGCGGCGGGATCTCCCGCATCGCCCAGAGCATCCTCGGCAACGAACGGTCCCTGATCACCGTCTCGATGATGGAGGACTCGGTCCTGGGCGTGACCGGGCTGGCCCTGTCGGTGCCGCGGCTGGTCGGCGCGGGCGGCATCGTCGAGACCCTGTGGCCCGCCCTGACGCCGGATGAAGAAGCCGCGCTTGAGAAAAGCGCGCGCACCTTGAGCGACGCGGCCGCCGGCCTCACGGCCGTATAATCCCTCCGTCGCCCCCTTCCACGGCCCCATCCGATGGGCTATGGGTGGCCCTGCCCCGCGCCCAGGCGCACGACAGCCAAGGACCGCCCGCCCGTGTCAGACACCAGAACCGCCCCCAACGCCCGGACCCGGGCGCCCTATCCCCATTGGTGCCGGGAGCAGACGCGTTTCGCCGACCTGGATCCCTTGGGACACGTCAACAACAACGCCATCGGGGTCTATTTCGAGACCGGCCGGCTGGAGTTCTTCAACGCCGCCGCGTTGCTGGACGGAATGCGCGACACGGCGACGGTGGTGGTGCGGTTCACCATCGACTTTCACCGGGAACTGACCCACCCCGCGGCCCTGGACATCGGCACGCGCCTGGTCCGGGTGGGCGGCAGTTCCTTCACCTACAGCCAGGCCATCTTCCACGGCGATGTCTGCATCTCCACGGCCGAAACGGTGAGCGTCCTGTTCGACCTCAAGGCCCGCACCGGCAAGGCCCTGACCGACGGGCAGAAGGAACGGCTGACGGCGTTTCTTTGACGAAAGGGAGATTTAAGAGCGTAAGTGCAGACTTATTAACCGAATTTCGACAAAAAAACGTCGACTTGTCGTTTAAACAGCGCGCTGAATTCACATATTGTGATAGGGTCGCCGTCTGCAACCCGGCGAGGAACTCATGATCCGGTCGCTCTCAATCGAAAACTTTTATTCCATTCGGGATCGGGTGGATTTGACGTTCAGGGTTCCAAAGAACGCTCCGTCACGCCCTGCATTCCGGCTTTCGCGCTCGGGGGCGCGCGAGCTAATTCCGGCGACGATAGCCTTCTACGGTCCGAACGCCTCGGGGAAATCGACGGTCATCAGGGCGATCACGTCGGTGATCGATTTCGTCACCAATAGCATTGCCCTCAAGCCTGACGAGATGATCCCTCATTTTTCGCCCTTCATGACCGAGAACAGTGCCTCGCACCCTACTCGGATCTCTATGGAGTTCGAGGCCCGGTGGATCGGAAATACTGATTTCTGGTTCCAATACGACCTTGCCATCGCATACCGTTGGGCAAATGGAGACAGCGGACATCACCGCCGAGCGGTCGTTGGCTACGAATCCCTTTCCTATAGGCCCGGGAAAAGGCTGCGGCGGCTTTTCAAGCGTGTTGCCGGTCAGGAACAATCGGTTCAGGTAGGCGATGAGTTCGAACTTTCCTCAAGCGATCCCAGGTTCAAGGCGATCAAGCCGAACTCCTCCGTCATCGCCACCTTGGCGACGTTAAACCACCCTCTTTCCGTAACGATCTGGGAAGACGTACGGAGGCTCGGCACAAATCTGGTCGGCCAAAAAAAGGCTGTCGAGCTCGGGGCGATTTTCTCATTCTACGCCGACAACCCGGACGCGTTGTTGGCCCTGAACCGAGAACTTCAGAGGTTGGACATCGGCTTGAACGAGCTTCAGATCGTCGAAGGACCTTCCGGCCCGTGGGGGCAGTTCATCCATGACGGACTTCATCGGCCGATCCAACCTGCCGATGAAAGCCATGGGACGATCCGGTTTCTGGAAGTCTTCATGCGTATCCACTACGCTCTCCAATCGGGCCACGTCGTGGTGATCGACGAGTTGGACGCCGACTTGCACTCTCTGGTCATACCCGAACTGCTCAGATGGTTCGACAGTGAGGATCGCAACCCCCATGGCGCTCAGCTTTTCTTCACGGCGCACAACCCGAGTGTTCTGGACGATTTGGAAAAGGAACAGATCTTCCTGACAAACAAAGACAGCACCGGTGCCACCACCGTGTTCGGCGTACGCGACATCCTCGGTCTCCGCCGTGAGCCTAGCCTGATGAAGAAATATCTAGGCGGCGAGCTGGGTGCCGTGCCGCATATCGGCTAGGACCTGCGTCGATCTCACGATGACGCGCCGACCGATCCGTCCTATACGCGCGCGCATCTTCGTGGGTTGCGAGGGAGAAGGCGAACAAGCCTTTGCTGCATGGCTGCAGCGCCTGATTGACGGGAAGAGCCTGCCATTTCATCTGGACGTCCATGTTCTGCACCGCGGTGACGTCCTACGGCGAGTCGAGGATGCTATCAGACTACGAAACACCAAAGCGACGAGGAAGGGTGACTATAAGCACGCGATCCTCCTCTTCGACGATGACCTGCTCAGCGGACAGCATGGCGAGTCGGCGAACCGCGTTACGACGGCGCTTGCGCTGACGGACAATTCGGCATTCAGCGTCATCCGCCAGCGCCCCAGTCTTGAAGGGCTTCTGCTCCGACTCCACGAGGGCCAGGCGACGCGCGAGGTTCCAAGGGACATCGCGGAGAGAGAGCTGAAAAAGGTTTGGCCCAACTACGCGAAGGTCGCGCCCGCCGCAGATCTCGAGAGACGGTTCTCCCTGGACGACTTGAGCCGCGCGGCCGCTTACGACCACGATCTCAGGAAACTGCTGACTCTACTAAAGCTGATGGCATGACGCCCTTCAGGTCGGCGCCATCAGCAGGAACGGGCCCAGGATCAGGGCCGCGACCATCGTCGCCAGGAACAGGGACACCAGGGTCAGGGCGAAATGCTTCGACCGGTTTTCCTGCGGCACGCGGAGCAGCGGCGGCACCCCCTTGTACAGGATGATCAGCGAGAAGATCATCCCACCAAAGGCCAGCAGCCCACCGACGACAGGCAGCGGCAGCACCGCCTCGCCGACGTAATAGGGGGTCATGGCCAAAGCCACCAGCACATAGCTGGCATTGAAATCCGGCGACCCGCCGAACATGGCGGAAAACACCCGCACAACCAGAGCCATCAGCGCCAGGCCGGCGAAGTTGACGACGACCCTCAGCACAAAGCCCAACACCGCCTCGGTCAGGCTGGGCGCTTCGACGACACCCACGGCGGGCATGCCGAAAATCCAATAGAGAACGAAGGACACCGAGGCGCTGGCGATGATCAGCGGCGCCGCATGTTCCCGCGCCACCACGGGCCAGGGGGGCACCGGCCGGCCGTGTTCAAGCAGGGTGGCGTCCGGCCGCACCAGCATGCCCTGAATTCTTCCGGCCAGGCCGGTCACATCGACCATACGTTGCTTGTCCCCGATCCCGCGCGCTTCGGCCTCACACGCGGCCGACCCCCATAAAGATAGGGAATCGCCCGACGCCCCGCCAGTCCGCCCGTGCTTGCCCCGCATCGCCCACCATGGCACTTGTCCGTTCATGACGCGACCGCGCCACAGACGGCGGCCCCGGAAACGACGCCCGGCCGGGCCCGGATCCCGCCCCCCGGGGCAGGGTGGGCCCGAGATCGAGCTTGCCATCGACCGGTTGGGAGACGGGGCCGACGGGATCGGCCTTTACGAGGGACGAACGGTGTTCGTGCCCCTGACGGCGCCCGGCGACCGGATCCGGGGCCGGCTGGGTGCCGCCAGGGGGGACGGCATCGCCGCGCACCTGGTGACCGTCCTGGAGCCCGGTCCCGACCGGGTGGTGCCGCCCTGCCCCCATTTCGGCAGGTGCGGCGGCTGCCTGACCCAGCACCTGTCGGCCGACGCCAACCGCCGGTGGAAACGCGCGATGGTCACGCGGGCGCTGGAGCGGGCGGGGCTGGCTGCCGGTGTCGTGGAACCGGTCATGGCCATGCAGCCGGGCAGCCGGCGACGCGCCACCTTTGCCGCCCGGCACGGACGCGACGGCGTGGTTCTGGGATTCAATGCCCATCGGAGCCATCGCATCGTCGACCTGGAGACCTGCGCGGTTCTCCGGCCCGAGATCGTGGCCCTGCTGCCGATCCTGCGCCCCGCCATGGCATCGGTGCTGGACCGGAGCGGCGGGCTGGACGCGGCCGTCACCCTGCTCGACGACGGTCTGGACGTTCTGCTGATCGGCGACTCCGCACCCGACTTGAAGGGCCGCGAGGCGCTGGCCCGGTTCGCCGCCGACGCGGACCTGGCCCGGCTGTCCTGGCGGTCGGGATCCGGTCCGGCAGAACCGATCGCCCATCGCCGCACGGGAACCCTGGATATCGGCGGGGTGCCGGTGACCGTACCGCCCGGTGGGTTCCTGCAGCCCACCGCGGCCGGGGCGGCGGCGTTGACCGGCCTGGTGACCGCGGCGGTCGGCGACGCCGGCCCGGTCGCCGACCTGTTCTGCGGATCGGGCACGTTCGCCCTGCCCCTGTCGTCGCGCGCGAGGGTTTTCGCCGTCGACAGCGACGGCGCTTCGGTCGCCGCCCTGACCGCCGCATCGCGCCGGGCCTCTCCCCCGCGGCCGGTCGAAACCGCGACCCGGGACCTGATGGCCGTCCCCCTGACGCCGGCCGAGTTGAACCGGTTTGGCGCCGTGCTGTTCGATCCGCCGCGCAGCGGCGCGCGCGACCAGGCGGCCAGCCTGGCAGCGTCGGCCGTGCCGCTGGTGGTGGCGGTATCGTGCCAGCCCGCGTCCTTCGCCCGCGACGCGCGCTTGCTGTGCGATGGCGGGTACCGGCTGGAGCGGGTGACGCCCGTCGACCAGTTCCTGTGGTCGCCGCATCTGGAGCTGGTCGGCGTCTTTCGGCGGTAACCATATCTCTAAGGAAGTTCTTTACTCGCCAGGCGTAAGACCGACGCGCTCCGCCACCCCCGCGCGGTCAGCGCCGTCCCGCCATGAAGGCCGAAGGGTTTTGCCGATGCCCCAGACCGCCACCGCGCCCAAATCCATCCCGCTGGAGCTTGTGGATCGCGACATTGCCGACCGGTTCGCCAAGCGGACGGGCAAGTTCGCATCCTTCTTGGCCGACTGGATCAAGTTCGAGGACAATTCCGACCGGCTGTATCGGGCCATCGGGCGTCAGGGCGAAAATTACCTGCAGTACCGGCTGGCCCGCCAGGACGTGCGCGAGGCCCTGGCCGTGCTGCAGGTCGCCAAGGCCCATTGGGAAGCCGGCGCCCCGGAACGGGTTTACGGTCTTTTGAGCCACGAGGACGGGGACGGCAACGGGATCTGGCATTATCTGGCCGACAGCCTGCGCCAGAACGAGGGCGCCGAGACCCTGAAGATGGCGCACATCCTTTTGTCGCTCGACGTCGATTTCTCGCGCCGGAACAAGCACGGCGTCAGCCCGCTGGGCAAGATGCTGACGCCGTCGCCCAAATGGCAGTCGCTCAACGCCCTGGTGCAGACCAAGCACCTGTCGATCGAGAACATCGAAGCGGCCATTTCCGAGAAAGCCGGCGACGAGGCAACCCGCAACCAGATGATGAGCCTGATCTTCCGCGAAGATCTGGACGGCAACCGCGGCCTCCTGTCCCAGCACGTGCTCAAGCAGGCCCTGGCACCGAATGCCGACCCCACGCTGCGCGCCGCCACCTGCCGCCTGTTCTTCGACTATTGCGACCCCGATGACGGGGCGACCGCGTTTTTCACGCTGATCACGGTCACCAATCACGGCATGTTCGAGGATCTGCTGCGCCTGCTGATCGCCCACGCCAACGATGCGGTCAAGGCCATGGCGCCGCCCGACGCGGCGACCGCCAAGGCGTTCCGTCAGGCCTATATCTGCCGCAAGCTGCTGCGCCGCGATTGCCGCCGGGAAGGGATCTTGTTCAAGGGTCTGGCGGCCGGCAAGGTTGCCCACCTGCGCAAGATGACGGCGCTGATGATCAACGACGATCTGGCCGTGAAAAAGCTGGTCCGCGGCGAACCCGTCCGCCAGCCGGTGATCATAGACCGGGACTCGCCGGCCCCGGCCAACCCGCTCTTGTCGCTGCTGCTGCAGTATGACAGCGACGGCAACACCATCTTCCATCGCGCCATCCTGGCCGGCGAGGCGTCGGCGCTGGAGGGGTTCTTCGTTGGCCTGCCGTCCAACGATATCCACGCTATCCTCACCCGCGTCACCAATGCCTGCGGGCTGGCGCCGATCGATCTGACGGCGCCCGACCGGGCGCGGGCCAAGATCATGGCGGCGGTCAAGTCCGGCCGGGTGGGCAAGGCGGCGGCCCAGATCCAGATGACGGGTGTGACGGCGGTCCAGGCCCAGATCGCGGCCTATCTGAAGACCAAGCTGGGCGAGATCGAGGCGCTGGCCGCCGACACCAGCATGCGCGGCCTGCCGCCGCCGAACTTCGATCTCAAGAAGGTCGGGGCATCGCAAAAGGCGGCAGCCTGACCAGACCGCCCGCCGCCGATCAGTCGCGGCTGACGATGCGCACCCCGTCCGCCACCCGATCGCTGGGGTAGAGCACCACCTGGTCTCCCTCCGCCAGACCGTCCAGGATTTCGGCGTCGAAACCGGTCCGCTGTCCGACCTCGACGTGGCGAAACATGGCGCGGCCGTCCTGCATCAGGAACACCGCCCATCGGGTCCCGTCGCGGAACAGGGCGGTCAGCGGCACGGTCAGAACGTCATCCCCCTCCCACTGCACGATCCGGATCTCCACCCGGAATCCGTGGCCCAGACGCTGCCATCGGTCGGGCGGTTCGGTGAAATCCATGATGACGTTGACCCGCTGCTCCTCGATGCCGAGCGCCGAGACCTTCGTGAACCCGTACGGCTCGACCAGCCGGACCCGTCCGTCCAGCGTCCGGTCCCCGCCCCAATCCTCGATCATGACGCGCTGGCCGGGCTGCACCTTCACCGCGTCGGACGACAGCAGATCGGCGACGATCTCGAGATCCCGTGGATCGCCGATCTCGATCAGCGTTTCGCCAGCCTCCACCACGCCCTCGCTTTCATGGAACACGCGCAGGACCGACCCGCTGACCGGCGCGCGGATCGGCACGCAGTCGCACGCAGCGCCATCCGACCGTGTCTCGGCCGGCGATACCAGTTCGGCCTGGGCCCGGATCAGTTCCGACTGGCGCATCCTCACAGATGCCTCGGCTGTCGCGACCGCGGCGGAGCGGACCTCGAACTCCAGCTCGGCCTGGTCGAGCGCGCGTTGGGCGATGGTATCGCTGCGCACCAGCCGCCGCGCCCGTTCGAGTTCCAGGGTGGCGAAGTTGAGCGCCGCGCGCGCTTCGCCCAGTTCCGCCTCGGCCAGGGTCATGGCCGCCTCGGCCGCGTCGACATCGGCCCGCGCCTGGGCCACCGTTCGGGCATCCAGGAAAGCCGGATCGATCGGTTCGATGCGGGCAACGATGGTTTCCCCGGCCACCACCCGGTCTCCCGGGTCGACCCCGATCCGCAGGGCCCGCCCGGTGACCGGCGCCGACAGAACAAAGACGTCGCGCACCCGGGTCTCGGCTTCCTCGTCGATGGTCACCACCAGGGGACCGCGGCCGACCGTTACCAGATCGACGGGCAGCGATCCCGGCCAAAAGCCGTAGGCCAGCGCGGCCGCCAGAACCGCGGCCAGAACGCCCCACACCGTCACCCGTCGCCACGCCGCTGTCATCGCGTCACTCCCGCGTCTTGAGAACCGCGACCAGATCGAGCCGGTCGACCCGGCGACGGACGACCGCGGCGGCCGCGATCGCCGCGGCAAGGGATATGGACGCGGCGGTTGCGTAGGTCGCCGGCAGCAGCACCATCGGCACGCGGAACAGTTCCGTGGCAAAGCTGGCAGCCATCCCCAGCGTCAGAAGGTAGCCGGCCACGCAGCCGAGCGGCAGGCCCGCCAGGATCAGCAGCCCGACCTCGCCCAGCAGGATATAGGAGATCTCGCCCCGGCTGAAACCCAGCACCCGCAGCGTGGCCAGCTCCCGCCCGCGCTCCGACAGCGCGATCCGCACGCTGTTGTAGGCGGTTCCGAACGCCAGGGTGGAGGAGAAGACGATGAAGAAGGACACGAACACCAGCAGGGTTTCGTCCATGGTGTCGCGGAACGTGTCGACGGCGGCGCGGCGGATCATCACCGCGGCCACCTGTGGCAGCCCCTTGAGTTCGGCGAAAAACTCGGGCATGCGCGCCTCATCGACCAGAAGGCTGATATGCTCCACCCGCGGACCGTCGCCCAGCAGCTGGTTCAGGGCGTCCAGGTTCATGTAGGCCATCATGCCGATATAGGTCTCGAAGATGTCGACGACGGGCACGGCCCGCTGCGGCCGGCGGCCTTCGAGAACCTCGATCCACACCCGGTCGCCGCGCTCCACGCCCAGCTTCTCGGCCAGGTCCGTGGACAGGATCAGCCCGTCCGGCGGCACCGGCCGCTCGTCACCGGAGGCGTCGTACACCACCTGGAGACGCGGATGGGACGGCACGCCCTGAACCGAGCCGCGATGGCTGCGCGACCCGACGCGCAGGTCGGCGCCGGCGATACGCATCGGTTCGGACGCCAGCACGCCCGGCAGATGATCGACGGCCGCCAGCACAGCGGGCCCCTGGTCCTCGGCCAGGGCGATCATCACGTCCTGCCGCTGGGCGCGAACCAGCGCCATCTCCGCGATCTCGTCGATCGAGTCGAGCCATTGCAGCGACGCGATCAGCACGGCGACCGCCATGGCAAAGCCGGCGGCGGTCAGAAACGCCCGCACCGGCCAGCGCAGGATCTGGCGCAGCACGATCCGGGTTGGCTGGTCAAGCCACAGCCCGAGCCGGCTGCCCGACAGCCGGGACCGGCGATAGTAGGGCGGTGCGGGCGGCCGCATCGCCTCGGCCGGCGGCAGCCGCGCGGCCCGGCGCACGGCGCCCAGCGTGCCGGCCAGGGCGGCGCCCAGACTGACCAGGGCGGCCACGGCGAAGGCCGACGGGCCGGGCCGAAACAGCAGGAAGGGGAACCGGTAGAACTCCGCCCGGACCTGGGTGTTGTAGAGCCCCAGCCAGGCGCCCGCCGCCCAGCCGATGGCGATGCCCACGCTGGTGATCGCGATGACCAGCTTTGCATAGTGCCACCCGACCTCGAAATCGGAATAGCCGAACGCCTTCATCAGCCCGATCTCGCTGCGCTCGGTGGCGATCAGCCGCGCCAGCACCATGTTGGTGAGGAATGCGGACACCGCCAGGAAGATCGTGGGCAGGATCCAGGCCATGGTCTTCTGCTGCTCGATCTCGTTCATCAGGAACCAGTTGGAGATCTGGTCCTTGCGGGCGATGGCGCCGGTGCCGCCATAGCGCTCGAGCAGCGCGTCCAGCCGCTCGATCACCGGGATCGGGTCGGTGCCGCGGAGCAGCGACAGGGTGACGCTGTTGAAGGCGCTGTCCTGGTCGTAGGCGGCGGCCAGCGCCTCGCGCCCCAGCCACAGCACGCCGTAGCGGTGGTCGTCGGGCATCAGGGCACCGGGGCCGATGGCGTAGACGAATTCCGGCGAAAGGGCGACGCCCACCACCTCCAGGCTGCGCCGGTGGCCCTCGATGACCGCGCCGACACGGCTGCCGGGGGCCAGGCCGTGCGCCTCGGCAAAAGGCTCGCTGACGATGACCTCGTCGGGACGGCCGGGTTCGACCCAGCGGCCCTGACGCAAGGCCAGCCGGTTGAGCAGCGGCGCCCCGCGCTCGGGAATGGACACCAGTTGCCCGGCGACGGGCTCGTCGAAGCCGGCGATATCGAGGGTGGCGAAGCCGACGATCCGCGTGTCGGCCGTCTGGACGCCGGGGATCGCCGCGATGCGGTCGGCCAGCCGCTCGGGCGCACGCTTGGCGGTGGCGAAGACTTGAGCGAAGCGATAGCGCTCGTAATACGCGTCGGCCGTCCCTTGCAGCGCTTCCACCGAGGTCAGAGCCATGACCAGCAGGGCGATCCCCGAAGCGATCACCAGGCCGACCGCCAGCACCTGGCCGCGCAGACGCCATAAATCGCGGACCAGCTTGCGCTCCAGGGCGCCCAGCGGGATCACCATTGCAGGTCCCGCGCCGGACGGCGCGCCGCGTTGACGCCGATGTCCACCACCCGCCCGTCGGCCATGGTCACGACGCGATCGGCCATGTCGGCGATCGTACGGTTGTGGGTGATCAGGGCGGTGGCCGTGCCAAGCTCCCGGTTGACCCGCTCGATCGCCTCCAGGACCAGGATGCCCGTCTGGCTGTCCAGGGCGCCGGTCGGTTCGTCGCACAGCAAGATGTCGGGACGCTTGGCGATGGCCCGGGCGATGGCCACGCGCTGCTGCTCGCCGCCGGACAGCTGGGCCGGGAAATGGTCGAGCCGCTGCTGCAGTCCCACGATCGCCAGCGCGTCCTGCGGGGTCATCGGCGCGGTGGCGATTTCGGTCACCAGAGCCACGTTCTCCCGCGCGGTCAGACTGGGCATCAGATTGTAGAACTGAAAGACAAAGCCGACATGCCGCCGGCGAAACCGCGTCAGCGCGCCGGCGCTGGACGCCGCCAAAGGTCGACCGCGGAACAGGACCTCGCCCGCGGTGGGAACATCCAGCCCGCCGAGGATATTGAGCAGCGTGGACTTGCCGCACCCCGAGGGTCCCAAAAGCACCAGAAGCTCGGCCGGCAGAAGGTCGAAGTCCACGCCCCGCAGAGCCTGCACCTCAAGCGCGCCGTTCCGGTAGATCTTGGTGACCCCGCGCACGCTCAGCGTCGCGTCGCCACCCTGCGCACCCGCCGAAACGGCCTCCGTCGACGGGATCGTTCCCAACTCCAAGAAACCGCTCCCCGCTGGGCGGGGCATTGGCGACGGACGAAGCCCCCGCCAGACCGCGCCCCGGAACCCGCCGGCAGCGCGGGTCCAGAGGCGACAGTAGAGGCCGGTTGGCGTCAGATCGCCTTGACCTGCATCAAACCGGAGCGAACTCTTGGAGCCCCTCTATAGAACGGGAGTCCTTACTTGTTCAGGTCGCGGATTTCCCGGTCCAGCCGGTATTCGTCGGAGGTCACGTGCCCCTCCATCGCCGCCAGGCGCTGGTCGAGCTCGCGGAACCGGTGGCGCAGCGTGCCGAAGGTTTCGCGCGGCGTGCTCGATACCGATCGCCAGAACCTTTCCTCGTCGTCGGTCCGGTATATCTGCGCCGGCTTGCGCCTGAGCAGTATCGCGGCCAGGACATAGACGAACAGCGTCTGCGGGGTGAAGATCAACAGGGCGACGAACGCCCCCAACCGGACGTGCACGCGGCGCACGCCCAGATAGTCGGCCAGGCCGGCGCACACCCCGAACAGCACGCCGTTGGCGGGGTCGCGGTACAGCCGGTGCGGGTTCTGCGAGGTGTAGAGCGGATCGCCGCTCCGGGCGTCAGTGGTCATTCGTGCCTCCGTCGCCAGTGCGGGGACTCCGCATCGAGAATAGCTTCCAAGGTCTCGATGCGGGTTTCCATGCGTTTGGCGCTTTGCCAGATATCGACGAGCATCTTCTCGTCCTCGGCGGTCAGGCCCTTGGTCGACCGCCAGCGGGTGATGTAGTGCAGGACCAGCCAGAGCGGCAGGACAACCACCATGAACAGGACGAGCGGGACGAAGAAGAGATCCATGATCGGTGCTTTCCGCTAGCGGGCCGGGAACGCGTGACTAGGCCTTCCCCGCCAGCCGCGCCTTCATTTCTGCAAGTTCGCTCTCGATCGCCGTTTCGGCCTCGAGTTCGGCGATGTCCTCGGCCAGGCCGCGGCGCTGCCCCAGATCGAAGGCTTCGACCCTGCCCTCCATCTCGTCGAGCTTGCGCTCGATCTGCTCGTACCGGCCCAGCGCCTGATCGATGCGGCCATCGTGCAGTTGGGTACGGACGCGCAGCCTGTCGTGCGCCGTCTTGCGGCGAAGCTCCATGGTTTTCTGCTTGGCCTTGGCCTCGCTCAGCTTGGCCTGCAGCTTGCCCAGATCGTCATTGGCCTTGGCCAGACCCTCTTCAAGGCTGACCAGCTCCTTCTTCAGCAGCTCGGCGGTTTCGGCGGCCCGGGTCTTGGCGACCAGCGCCCCCTTGGCCAGGTCCTCACGGTCCTTGGACAGGGCCAGCTCGGCCTTTTTCTGCCAGTCTTCCTGCGCCGTGGTGAACTGCTCGATCTTGCGCAGCAGGTCCTTTTTCTCGGCGATGGTCCGGGCGGCGGCGGTGCGCACCTCCACCAGCGTGTCCTCCATCTCCTGGATGATCAGCCGGACCACCTTCTCAGGGTCTTCGGCCCGGTCCAGCATGGAGTTGATGTTGGAGTTGATGATGTCCCCAAGACGGGAAAACATACCCATGATCGCAATCCTCTAATAATGATCTTCGGAGTGGGGGCGGCGCCTAAAGCAGGACCGCGCCGATGACGACACCGACCGCCAGAAACTTCCAATGCACCGACGGCTGGGCGGCCAGATAGGCGCGCGCCCTGTGGTACAGCCGGTGGACATCGTCCATGAACGGAGATCCGCCCTGGCGCCGGCGACCGTCTTCGTCCCAGCGTCTGTCATCGTGCATCGTCATCGACCTTCATCCTCTCTTTCGGTCCCCCATCGGGATGTCTCCGACTTCGCACGAACCATGCCAACTTATTAATCTATCTTAACTTATTGAAAATTAATGTTTTTTATCGATGTCTATGGATCTCCTCTTGTGCCATAAGGTGAAAATAACCATTAAGTAGTATATTACACCGAAAAACGGCCCTTTTCCGTGCTTGCCGAACTTCCACCGCTCATCGGGGCATCCGTCCCCTTCACCCAGATGCTGGAGCACGTGTCAGCGGTTGCGCCGCTGTCCAAGCCGGTGCTGATCATCGGCGAGCGCGGAACGGGTAAGGAGCTTATCGCCGCGCGGCTGCATTACCTGTCGCGCCGCTGGGACCGGCCGTTCGTCAAGCTGAACTGCGCCACACTGTCCGAGGAGCTTTTGGAAAGCGAGCTGTTCGGTCATGAGGCCGGGGCCTTCACCGGCGCCACCCGACGCCATGTCGGACGGTTCGAGCGGGCCGATGGCGGTACGCTGTTCCTGGATGAGATCGCGGCAGCGTCGCTGCGGGTGCAGGAAAAAGTGCTGCGGGCGGTCGAGTATGGCGAGATCGAGCGGGTGGGCGGCGCCGTCACGCTGAATGTCGATGTCAGGCTGATCGGCGCCACCAATGTCGATCTGCCCGCCCGCGTCGCCGCCGGTGCGTTCCGCGCCGATCTTCTGGATCGCCTGGCGTTCGATGTGGTGACCCTGCCGCCGCTGCGGGCGCGCCCCGACGACATCGTGCTGCTGGCCGAAAGCTTCGCGTCGGCCATGGCGGCGGAATTGGGGCGGCCGCGGTTTTCCGGCTTCGCGCCTTCGGCCGTCGAGGCGCTCAAGTCCCATGACTGGCCGGGCAACGTCCGCGAGCTCAAGAATGCGGTGGAGCGGGCGGTCTATCGCACCGGCGCGCGGCAGCTGGTCGCGGACCTGGTGCTGGACCCGTTCGAGTCGCCCTTCCGTCCCGACAGCGGGGCCGATGCGCCGGCCGGCCGGGAGGGGACGGCCCCAGGCGATTCGATTCGCAGTCCGGGCAACGGCGAACCGCACGCCGCCGCCACAGGCTTCAAAGCTCGTCTGGAGGCTCTTGAAGTGGAGATGCTTACAAACGCTCTGGAGAAAAGCAAACATAATCAAAAGAAAGCCGCTGCGTCTCTTGGCCTTAGCTACGACCAGATCCGCGGATACCTAAGAAAGCACGGCCTGAGTGGGCGGTAATATTTAGTTTACCATGAGAGAGTGATCCATTTCAGGCTTTCTTAAACGCGTCGCTGCTAGGATTTGAGTTCTCCGCCGACCGGATAGACAATAGCCGGCGCGACGGAGGCCAAGGACGGAGGATACCCCACCCCCAATGATGATGGCTCTTGGCCTGATGATCGCCGGTTTCCTGACGGCCAGCCTGGCCAGCGCCCTGATGCTGGCCAGACGGCGGCACGGCGCGGCGACGGTTCCCGGTGCTTCCGACTCGATTCAGCGCCTCGTCGATTTCGCCGAGGCGGCGGCGGAGGGATGCTGGGAAACCGATGCCGACCTGCGGCTGACATTCCTGTCGCCCGAAGCCGTCCTGGCCCTGCGGCTGGAGGAAGCGGACAGCATCGGCCGCCGATGGGCGGAGTTGGCGCCGGAACGGTCGGACACGGAGCCGGAATCGGCCCTGACGGCCATGGCCGGACGTATCCCGTTTCGCGACATGGCGGTGACCGTCGAGGATGGGTTCGGCGATGTTCGGCGCCTGCGCCTGAGCGGCAAGCCGATCTTCGACGCCAATGGTGAGTTCACGGGATATCGCGGGGTCATCATCGACGCCACGCCGGCCTCCCGGCCGATCCGTACGACCGGCCAAGCGGCGACCGCGGTGAGCACGGCACCGCCGTCCGCGCCGCACTCTCCCGACATCACCGCCCTGCTTCACACGCTGGTTGCCGACAAGGACGAACCGGAGCGGGTTCAGGCGCACATACAGGCCTTGGCCGCCCTCATCAAAGCGGATGACTTACACGACACGCCGCCGCTCGCCCCCGACGCCCCGTTCGCCTTTCCCGCGCCAGAGCTGTCGGAACCCGCGGAGCGCCGGACGGCCGCCGTTCTGGTCGTCGACGACGAAGCGCCGATCCGCGATTTCGTGGCCCTGCTGCTGACGGAGCTTGGCTATCGCGCCTACCGGGCCGTGGACGGTCAGCACGCGCTGGAGATGATCGAACGGTCCCAAGAGCCCATCGACCTGGTCCTGGCCGATGTCCTGATGCCGCGCATGAGCGGTCCGGATCTGGCCGCCGCCATCGCCGAGCGGCACCCGAACACCGCCATCGTGTTCATGTCCGGCTATGAAAACCGCCGGCCGGCCAAGGCGCGAATGCTGGGCCGGGAAGCCGTCTGCCTGAACAAGCCGTTTACGCCCGAGACCCTGGACCGGACGCTGCAGCAGGTCATCGGCTCCCTGTCCCTGATGCCCGGCGCGACCTAATAGCCCGTCTCTAAACGCCGCCGGTGCTGAACGAGAGTTTTTCGTTGTCACCCAGGCTGGACCCGTCGCCGGTCAGGCTGGCCTTGATCAACGCCACGGCCTGACCGAACCCGGTGTCGGCCCCGTCCCAGTATTCGGCCTGCTTTACCGCGATCTCGATCACCGCCAGATCCGGATCGTCGAGACCTTTGGGGAACCACACCTTGGCGACCGGCGACCACAGCTCTTGCGCCTTGGCCCGGTCGCGGGTGAGGCGCGCCCGGCCGGAGACGGACACGAAGGTCTGGGAGTCCGGATCGGAATAGGACACGTTGACGTCCCGGTCCTGCCGGATGTCCTCCACCTTATGGGAACTGGCGCTGGTCAGGAACCGAAGCGTGCCGTCGAAGCTGTCCTGCGACGACGCCATGGGCCGGCTGTTCAGGGTGCCGTCCTGCTCGGATGTCGTAAGCATCGCAAAGCGGAGATCCTTGATCACGGACCACAGCTTGGCGCCATCCGACTGCGGGTTTGTCATGCTCAAATCCTTTCTAGATGGCGATCGTCATTGGTGGAAGCGGACCCGCTTCCACCAATGACGTGAATCGCTCTCTAACTCTATGAATAGAGTAGGATTCACGCCTTGGGCGGGATCGCCGAAGCGATTCCACCCAAGGCGATCCTGCTCTAGGCTTCCGGCTGATCCCGCGGGATATCGATCGCGGGGCGACGGGCAACAGCCGTCGGGCGACCGATCGTCACGCCGCCCTGCGCTGGTTATGGCGGCCCCCGGCGATCTCCTCGATCAGCTTGGCGCAGAACGCCGGCAGATCGTCGGGCTTGCGGCTGGTGACCAGACCACGATCCGTGACGACCTCCCGATCGGTCCACAGCGCCCCGGCATTGATCATGTCGGTGCGGATGGAATGGTAGGACGTGGCCTTCACGCCGCGCACCACGTCGGCCTCTATCAGCATCCAGGGCGCGTGACAGATCGCTCCCATCGGTTTGCCGCTGTCGAAAAACATGCGCACGAAATCGACGGCGGCCTTGCTCGTGCGCAAAATATCGGGATTGATCTGACCTCCGGGCAGCACCAGGGCGTCGTAGTCACCGACATGCGCGTCGTCGATGGTCTTGTCGACCGGCACCGCATCGCCCCAGTCCTTGCCCTGCCAACCACGGATGTTACCCGTCTCCAGCGAGACGATATCGACCGACGCGCCGGCCTCCCGCAGCCGTCTCAGCGGCTCGACCAATTCCGACTGCTCGTAGCCGTCGGTGGCGAGGATGGCGATTTTCTTTCCGTCGAGGGTAGCCATGGGAGCCTCCGTCCGCTTCACTGTGGTCTGAAGGTTGGTTAACGGGCGGCGCCGGGGAATGTTCCCAAGGGACGCCGCGACGGACCAGTGGTCGCGGGGGTCAGGAGCACCCGTTTCGACAGGATTAACGCCCCTTAAAGGGAGGCGGATGTAACGTGTGGGCCTGTCGCCGGGGGCAGCTGGATCGTCACGCTCTCATCGGCCCCCTCGTCAACGTCCGTAAAGCGGAAGAGCCGTCATGCCGCGTGCTGTATCCGGCCGGCCGTCCCGCCCGCACAAGACGGGTCCGGCCAAATCCCGGAAAACCAAGCAAAGCCCCACCCAGGGCCGGCCGATCTCGGCAGAGATTCCCCTTGCCCGCCCGCCGGAGTTGCCCGACGAGTCCGTGCAGGTGCTGTCGCTCAACGCCGACGGACGGTCGGATTGCGGTACGCCGCGGGCCGAACTGATGGCCGAGATCGCCGCCCGGACCGAGGCGGACGGATACATGGTGGTGCGTCTGGCCGACGACCCGGCCCGCCAACCGGTGACCACCGCCCCCAATCTCGACGTGACCGCCACAGCGTTCGCCGATCTGTCCCACGTGGTCGCCGAGGACACCCTGGCGGTGGAGTTCGCGGCCGACCGGGACGCCGGCGCGCTGCCGCCGCCGGGCGGCAGCCTGGCCGTGCTGCGCCGCCTGGATACGCCGCCGCACATCCGGTTTCTGGGCGTCGACGACGTGCCGTCGATCCTGGACCTGGCGGCCGAGATCCGGTTCCCGCCGAGTAGGCCGTGGCCGGCGGACGCCGGCCCGCTGCTGACCGCCGGCCTTGGCGACGGCGCGCGGTATGCCATCGCCTTCGAGGACGAGAACCGGCGTCTGTGCGCCTATCTCGACTTCACCGCTCTTGGGCCGGACGCGCTGGACATCGGCATGTGCATGACCCGGCCGGACCGGCGCGGCGAGGGACTGATGTACCGGCTGCTGGCGTTCCTGGCGCTGCGCTTCTTCGACCGCCATTTCCACATCGCCGCCGATCCGCAGAATGAGGCGCTGATGCGCGTACTGCGCCATTTTGGCTTCGTGCCGCGGCCCGAAACCGCCCAGGACAACCCCGATCTCCACCGCTACATCCGCCCCGCCGGCACCAGCTTCGGCGCCGAGGTCTGAACCGCGCCCAAGCGGCCCGAACGAGAGGCAACGCCCGCCAGCGGTGATGATCCGCCGGGCATCTGTATGGATTGAGGCGCGATGCCGTCATCCCTTGTCGACAATGCGCTGGGCCCTGGAACCCGTTTCCCCTTCGAGTGTTTACCCCTCATGCGCATCCCGCGCAGTGGAGGATGAAGACATGGGTGAATTCAGCGACAAGGCCAAGGGCAAGGCCAACCAGACCGCCGGCAACGTCAAGCAGGGCGTCGGCAAGGCGACCGACGACAAAGACATGCAGGCCGAAGGCAAGGCGCAGGAAACCAAGGGCGACGTTCAGGAGGGCATCGGCAAGGCCAAGGGTGCCGTGAAAGACGCCGTCGACCGCGCCTAACGCATACCCAGGCCCGGGACCGTCGGAAGTGGCTCGTCCCGGGCCTGACTGTTTAGAGGACTCGTCTCGCCGTGTTTACACAGATCAATCCACCCCTGCCCATTCTCAGCCTGTCCAAAGGGAGCGGGATGGCATTCGGGGTCATCGACTATGGCCCGGAACATCATCTCATCTGGGTCACAGCTTTGGACAAGAGCGGCGAGATCTGGTGCGTCCCCAATCCCGATGCGCGGTTGCAGAGCAACTGGACACTGGGACGCAACGCCGCGCCGGCCGGCGTGGTTTCCATTGCCGAAGACACGGCAACCGTCAGCCCGATCGGTCCAGGTCCGCTCCGAGTCGGGTGACTACGGCACGGCCGAGGCCGGGCCATAAATCTTTGATTTATCAAGAGAAATGGCGGACCCGACAGGATTCGAACCTGTGACCTCTGCCTTCGGAGGGCAGCGCTCTATCCAGCTGAGCTACGGGTCCCGCGGGCGGGACCTTAGCGCCAAAGACGGCCGCCCGCAAACTGAGATTGGGCGCTCGGGGTCGCCCCGTGCGGCGCCGTTCACCCGCCGCGGCGCGCCGCCTCCAGGCGGCGGCGGGCGCGGTCGTCGTTGCCCGACGGCAGGGGGGCTTGCGGATCGGCGACCCAGGCGGCGATGTCGTCCAGCACCACGGCGCGGTTCAGATCGCGCAACAGCATGTGGTAGCCGTCCGGATAAAACGCCACCCGCGCCGTGTCGGCCGGCAATTGGGCGAGCAGCCCATCGACGGCGTCGGGCGGCAGCACCTCTTCCCGCTCGCCATAGAGCACCAGGGACGGCGTCTCCAGCACCGCCGCCCGGTCCAGCCCCAGCCCCATCAGGTCGACCAGCCCGGCCACCGTGTCGAGCCGATTTTCCTTCAGCACCAGCGGGTCCCGGGACAGGGCCCGCAGCATCTCGATATTGTCCGACGGCACGATGTCGAACCCGCCGCCGTCGACGATCAGGCCCGGCACGGTGTTGACGGTCAGCCACAGGGCGGCGCGCTGGTAGAACGGCATCAGATCGTTGCC
>JBQLZQ010000015.1:0-4536 GCA_052168355.1 Inquilinaceae bacterium | reverse complement strand
CCCACCGCCATGCTCAAAGCATACTCCCGTCACCGGCGCCGTTCAGGCCGTTGATCCGATCTTTCAAAACATGCGAGGCGCGGAACACCAGAACCCGGCGCGGCAGGATCGGCACCTCTTCCCCCGTTTTTGGATTGCGGCCGATCCGCTCGCCCTTCTGGCGAACGGAAAAACTGCCGAACGAGGAGATCTTGACGGCCTCCCCGCGAGCCAGGGCGCCCGAGATTTCCTCAAGCACCGTTTCAACGAGCTCCGCCGATTCGTTGCGCGATAGGCCGACTTCTTCGTAAACGGCCTCGCTCAGCTGGGCGCGCGTTATCGTGGTCTCGGTCATTCCACCCCCTCCCGACTGCACGGCTGCTAGTCAGTTCAAGCGGAACCGTACTTTGTGGGGAATAACCCGTCAATTCCAAAGAGTTGACCGTGGTCTTTAAGGCGCACCCAGGCGCGGCCCCATTTCGGCCCTCTACCGTGGATTGGGGTCGCTACCAGCGGAGCAGGGCCGACGCCCAGGTGAAGCCCCCGCCCATGGCTTCGATCAGGACCAGGTCGCCCGACTGGATCCGTCCGTCGCCGGCGGCCTCGGCCAGGGCCAGGGGGATCGACGCGGCGGAGGTGTTGGCATGCCGGTCCACGGTCATCACCACCCGCTCGGCCGGCACCCCCAGTTTCTTCGCCGTGGCGTCGATGATCCGCCGGTTGGCCTGGTGGGGCACAAGCCAGTCGATGTCGGCGGGGGCCAGGCCGTTGACCGTCAGCGCCTCCTCCACCACGTCGGCCAGCTTTTGGACCGCGTGCTTGAAGACCTCCCGTCCCTGCATGCGCAGATGGCCGACGGTGCCCGTGGAGGACACGCCGCCGTCGACATAGAGCAGATCTTCCTGCCGGCCGTCGGAATGCAGGTGTGTGGAAAGCACGCCGCGGTCCGCGGTCGTCCCCTCGCCGTCGGCCGCCGACAGAACCACCGCACCGGCGCCGTCGGCGAACAGCACGCAGGTGCCCCTGTCCTGCCAATCGATGATCCGCGAGAACGTCTCGGCGCCGATGACCAGGGCCCGCTTGGCCTGGCCGCACCGGATCATGCTGTCGGCCACCGACAGGGCATAGACAAAGCCCGAGCATACCGCCTGGACATCGAACGCCGTCCCGCCGGCCATCCCGATGGCGGCCTGGACACGCACGGCGGTGGCCGGAAAGGTCCGGTCCGGGGTGCTGGTGGCCAGCACGATCAGGTCGATCTCCGGTCCCTGAACGTCGGCGTTGCTCAATGCTTGGCGGGCAGCGGCAACGGCCAGATCCGACGTCATCTCTCCGTCGGCGGCGATGCGCCGTTCCCGAATGCCGGTCCGCTGTACGATCCATTCATCGGAGGTGTCGACCGTCAAGGCCAGTTCCGCGTTTGTCACCACCCGCTCGGGCAAATAGCTGCCGCAACCGATGATCCTGGACCGGACGACGGTCATGTAGCGGAGGACCCGGCGCTCAGCGGCGACAGGTCCGAACCGTTATCGGACGCGGCCGGTGCGAATCGCGCGAACTCCTCCTTGATCTTGTCGTTGAACCGGTTGCGGGCCAGGTCAATGGCGACATCGATGGCATTGGCGAACCCCTTGCCGTCCGTGCCGCCGTGGCTCTTGACGCAGATGCCGCGCAGGCCCAGGAACATGGCGCCGTTGTACTGGCGGGGATCCGTGCGCTTGCGCAATTTCTGCAGCGCCCGGCGCGCCAACAGATATCCCAGCCCGGCCATCAGCGACGACCTGAAGGTGCGGCGCAGCCATTCCCCCGAAAGGCGGGCCGTGCCTTCGGCGGTCTTCAGCGCCACGTTGCCGGTGAACCCGTCGGTCACGATGACGTCCACCTCCCCGGCCGGAATCCCGTCGCCCTCAATAAACCCGTGAAAGGTACCGGGCAAAGTTATTTCCCTGAGGCGGGCCGCCGCTTCCTTGACCACATCATTTCCCTTGAGCGCCTCGGCGCCGATATTGAGAACCCCGATCGTGGGGTCGACCAGGCCCAGCACCGCCTTGCCGAACAGGGCGCCCATGATGGCGAACTGAACCAGATGCTCGGGCCGACAGTCGACATTGGCGCCCAGATCCAGCATCACGCTTTCGCCGCGCATGGTCGGGAAGAACGTGGCGATGGCCGGCCGGTGGATACCCGGCACCGTCTTGAGCACGAACTTGGCAATGGCCAGCAGGGCGCCGGTATTGCCGGCCGATACCACGGCGTCGGCCTCGCCATCCGATACGGCGTTGATGGCCAGGCGCATGCTGGACGACCGCCCGGCCCGAAGCGCGACGGACGGTTTCATCTCGTTGGTCACGACGTCCGCCGTATGGCGGATGGTGGTGACGGCAGCCAGCTTCGCCCGCCGCCGCAACAACGGCGTGATCCGGGCTTCGTCGCCAAAAATCAGAAACGATACGTCGGGATGCCGCTTGCGCACCACTTCCGCCCCGGCGACGACCATGGCCGGTGCGGCGTCGCCGCCCATGGCGTCAAGCGCGATGGTCAAACCGCCGGCCCGTTTCCGGTCGCTCATGATGCCGCTGTCCTCGGCTTGAGGGGCGTCATTGGGCGTGCCGGTCAGGCTTCAGCGGCCTTGACCACCTCGCGACCGTTGTAGTGACCGCACGCCGCGCAGACATTGTGGGGCCTTTTGAGCTCGCCACAACTCGAACATTCGACATACGCCCCAGCGGACAGGCTGTGGTGAGACCGTCGCATATCCCGTTTGGATCGCGAGGTTTTGCGCTTAGGAACTGCCATAACATCGACTTTCTTATAGGAAAGGCGGCCCCCGATGAAGCCGCCTTAACGGCCCGGTTATTTAATGTAAAAACGATCGAGGGGCAAGGGATTCGGTGGCAGTGGCGCGAATGCCCGGCCCGGCCGGCCGCTGTCGCGCCGGCCCGGCCCCAGGCCCCACGGGGCCGAAAGCGCCGGTATCCTTAGCGCTTGCGCAGAAGCCCGTCCAACCCCGCGAAGGGCCGTTGCCGTTCTTCTTCGGGCCCGTCGGAAGTGTCTCCCTGGCCCTCCAGGGCGGCGTCCGGCAGTCTGGGGTAGGGATCCAGGGCCAGGGACAGGTGCTGGGCCACGACCTCCCCGATATCGATCGTGGACCCGGTTATCGGCTCCCAATCCTCGGCATCGACGTCGATATCCACGTCGGTGCCGTCGGCCAGCCGGTCGCCAGGCCGGAATTTAACCGAGAACGACTCGGAAACCTTGGCGGGAACCGGTGCCAGGGTCACCACGCAGGTCTGAACGACGGCCGCCTCCAGGTGGCCATCGGCGGCGATCACCCCACCGCCCTCCCGCCGCACCGCAACGACCGCGGTGAGGTCGTCGATGGCCTGCAATTCGAACCGGCGGGCGAGCGCCGCCCGCTCCTCGGGCTCGGCCTTGAGCGACAAGTCGATGGTCCGGTCGCCGATTTCCTCGGTTCTGAGCGTTCGGGAAAACTCAGGTACCGTCATGACGCGCCCCTCCTTCGTCGGCGGCCCGATCCGCCGGCTCCGGCGGCGGACCGAACGTCACGGTTCCTGCCAGCAGGTCCCGGTCGGGCTGGCCCGACAAGGCGGCGACCTCCCGCTCGACATAGCGGCCGATCGCATCGACGTTCGAGGCTGGCGGGGTGGCGCTGCCGAAGAGATTGCGGGTCAGGGCCTCGCGCAGCAGGGGCGGGTCTCCGAGCGCCTCCTCGAAGGCCGTCGCCCGACCGTTGAAGCCCTCGGCCATCTTCTTGATCTTCTTGCCGACACTCAAGTCGCCCACCCCCATCTCCCGCAGGCTCAAATCCATGTCGGCGAACATGTAGTCGAACAACGCCTGGGACATGTCCAGACCGGCCGTCCCCGCCGCCTTCAGCCGGTGCATGACCAGAAACGCATGCAGCGCGATGAGATCGAATCGGCCAGTGGTCGTGTCGGGCACCCCCCATCGGGCATAGAAGTCCGGATGACGCGCCTGCTCGACCAGAGTGAGATAGAGCTGCGCCGCCGCGGCGCGTTCGGTACGGGGGCGGAGCAAACGGGCAAACATGGGCGGCATGGCCTTCTTGGTTGACGTTGACACCGGCCCTGCGATGTCGAAGATGACGCGCAATCGACCGGCCACGCGACGGTGGCCGGTGCCTGACCACATTGAATATGGCATTGTGCCAGGGAAAAGCCAGCCGAACCGAGGCTTGGCCGTTGCTGGACCGGGAGGTCGACAAGACACATGGCGACAAGACCAAAGACACGCAGAACGACACTGGGGCCGTGTATCGCGATCGCCGGCCTGATGACCATGACCGCCTGCGCGCCGCAGATCGCCACGCGCGGCAATCTGGTCGAGGACGAGCGGCTGGCGGCGCTGGAGGTCGGGTTCACCACCGAGGACGAGGTGGCGACGCTGCTGGGGACGCCGACCACCATCTCAACCTTCGAGCCCGACGTCTGGTATTACATCGGCCAGCGGACGCGGCAGAGGGCCTTTTTCGAGCCGGAGATCATCGAGCGTCGGGTGCTGATGATCGATTTCGAC
>JBQLZQ010000014.1:0-14035 GCA_052168355.1 Inquilinaceae bacterium | reverse complement strand
TGACGTGAATCGCTCTCTAACTCTATGAATAGAGTAGGATTCACGCTTTGGGTGGGATCGCCGAAGCGATTCCACCCAAAGCGACCCTGCTCTAAGACGGATCAGGAGGCGTCGTCGGCGTCGCCGCGTGGGGCGGGCGGCATGCCGATGGCGTGGAATCCGCCGTCGACGTGGTGGACCTCGCCCGAAACCCCGCCCGACAGACCGCTGAGCAGATAGAAGGCGGCGGATCCGACCTCCTCCAGCGTCACGTTGCGGCGCAGGGGGGCGTTCTGCTGATTGTATTTGTAGACGTAGCGCGCGTCGGCGATGGCGCTGCCCGCCAATGTGCGCATCGGCCCGGCCGACAGGGCGTTGACCCGGATGCCCTGCGGCCCCAGATCGGCGGCCAGATAACGGACGCTGGCCTCCAGCGCGGCCTTGGCCACGCCCATGACGTTGTAGTTCGGCATCACCCGTTCGGCCCCCAGATAGGTGAGGGTCAACAGGCTGCCGCCGTTGGGCATCATCGCCGCCGCGCGCTTGGCCAGGGCGGTGAACGAGAAGCACGAGATACGCATGGTCCGCGTGAAGTTCTCGGCCGTCGTGTCCAGATACCGGCCTTTGAGTTCTTCCTTGTCGGAATAGGCGATGGCGTGCACCAGAAAGTCGATGCTGCCCCAGGTATCGTTCAGCCGTTGGAAGACGCCCGCCATGCTGGCCTCGTCCTCGACGTCGCAGGGCAGGATCTGGTCGCTGCCGATCGACTGCGCCAGCGGTTCCACCCGGCGGTGGAAGGAGTCCCCCTGATACGTAAACGCCAGCTCGGCGCCGTGATGGGCCAGGGCCTGGGCAATGCCCCAAGCGATGGAGTGGTTGTTGGCGACCCCCATCACCAAGCCCCGCTTGCCGGCCATCAGTCCGGTTTCGGGGGTCATGCCGGGGGTCGCCCGGGCGCCGTTCCGGGAGACGGCGTCATAGCTCTCGACGACGGGGCGGGGAACCACGGGGGCCATCCGGTCACTCCGTAAAACGCGAAAAGGCGAGGGTGGCGTTGGTGCCGCCGAAGCCGAAACTGTTCGACAGCACGCACGCAAGCCCGGCATCGTCCCGCCGTTCGCGAACGATCGGCATGGACGCGGCTTCGGGATCGATGGTCTCGATGTTGGCGGAGGCGCAGATAAAGTCGTGCTGCATCATCAGCAGGCAGTAAATCGCCTCGTGCACGCCGGTGGCGCCCAGGGAATGTCCGGTGAGCGACTTGGTCGAGCTGATCGCCGGGATCCGGTCGCCGAAAACCTCGCGGATCGCGTCCAGTTCGCGCCCGTCGCCGACCGGTGTCGACGTGCCGTGACTGTTGATGTAATCGACCGGCCGGTCGAGCGTGGCGATGGCCTGGCGCATGCACCGCACCGCGCCCTCGCCGGACGGCTGAACCATGTCGTAGCCGTCGGACGTGGCGCCGTATCCGGTGACCTCGCCATAGATCTTGGCGCCACGGGCGCGGGCATGCTCCAGCTCCTCCAGCACCACCACACCGCCGCCGCCGGCAATGACGAAGCCGTCCCGATCCTGGTCATAGGCCCGCGAGGCGGTGGCCGGCGTGTCGTTGTATTTCGAAGACAGCGCCCCCATCGCGTCGAACAGCACCGACAGGGTCCAGTGCAGTTCCTCGCCGCCGCCGGCAAAGACGATATCCTGCTTGCCCCATTGGATCAGTTCGGCCCCATTGCCGATGCAGTGGGCGCTGGTCGAACAGGCCGAGCTGATCGAATAGCTGGGGCCCTTGATCTTGAACGGCGTCGCCAGGGTGGCGGAATTGGTGCTCGACATGGCCCGGGGCACCATGTAGGGACCGACCCGCTTTGGTCCCTTGTCCCGGGCGATGTCGGCCGCCGCCACCTGATTGGCTGTCGACGGCCCGCCGGAGCCCATGATCAGACCCGTCCGCTCGTTGGAGACATCGCTGTCGGCCAAGCCCGAATCGGCGATGGCCTGGGTCATGGCGACGTAATTGTAGGCCGCGCCCTCGCCCATGAAGCGCCGCAGCTTGCGGTCGATGTGGGCGTCCAGGTCCAGGGTGACCGCGCCGTGCACCTGGCTGCGGAAGCCAAGCTCCTTGTATTCCTCCGCCGCGACGATGCCCGACCGGCCGTGACGCAGGCTGTCCAGAACCTCCGCCGCATCGTTGCCGATGCTGGAGACGATGCCGAGACCGGTGACGACGACTCGCCGCATGGGTCTTCAGCCCGCCGCCGCCGGGTCCGGCGCGGCAAACAGGCCGACCCGCAAATCCTTGGCCTCGTAAATGAGTTTGTCGTCCACGGAAACGGACCCGTCAGCGATGCCCAAAACCACCTTCCGATTGATGAATCGCTTGATGTCGAGACGGTAGGACACCTGGCTGGCGGTGGGCAAGATTTCACCGCTGAACTTGACCTCGCCGACACTCAAGGCGCGCCCGCGTCCCGGCGCACCGGTCCAGCCGCAGAAAAAGCCCAGCAACTGCCACAGCGCATCCAGGCCCAGACAGCCCGGCATGACCGGATCGCCCTCGAAATGGCAGGCGAAGAACCACAGGTCCGGGCGGATGTCGAATTCGGCCTCCACCTCGCCCTTGCCGTTGGCGCCGCCCGTGTCCGCAATCCTGGGGATACGGTCGAACATCAGCATGGGCGGCAGGGGAAGTCGAGCATTGCCCGGTCCGAACAGCTCACCATGGGCGCATTTCAGTAGGTCCTCGTAATCGTAGCTGTTCTTTCCGGACACGGTCCCTCGACCCGATTTTTGGCGCCTGTTCGCGAAGTTTGCGCGACTTTAACGAAATTCGCCGTGGGTACAAGGTCGCAGTGGCGGGGCCTGACCGCTTCGCGCCCGGTAAGCGTCGGGATCCCCGTCCCCATGGCGACTCCTGCATCACCATTCCGCGATGGTCTGGATATCGGCGCTGTTTTGGGCCATATAAGTGTCATGTCGAGATCGCACGCCCAGTCCCATGCGCGAGATCTGTTGCGGCGCGTCGCCCTGCGACCGACGCGTCAGCGCTTGGCGCTTGCCCGCCTGCTGTTCGATCCAAGGGGCGAGGACCGCCACGTTTCGGCCGAGCAGCTTCACGCCGAGGCGGGGTCGGCCGGGGTCAGTGTCTCGTTGGCCACCGTCTACAACACCTTGCATCAGCTGACCACGGCGGGGCTGCTGCGCGAAGTGGTGATCGACTCCGGGCGATCCTACTTCGACACCAATGTCGGCGATCACTATCATTTCTGGCGCGACGATACCGGCGAACTCAAGGACGTTCCGCAGGATCAAGTGGAGTTGACCCGGCTGCCCCTGGCGCCGCCGGGCACGGAAATCTCGGGCGTCGATGTGATCATCCGGCTCAAGGCGTCCGGCGATACCGATCCTGCATCCTAGTCGGCTTGTCTCCAAGCCGCGCCCGACTTGGATCAACCCCTTCTTTTAGAACAATTCTAAACTGTTGACATGCGACGCGCCGGGTGCCACATGTTCATCACGCTTTTCGATGGCCGGCGCGGCCGGCCCTTGAAGCCATCGGGCATGTCCGGACAGTCTGTCCTGGTGCATGCCTCATTGTCCGTGACAGTAGGGGAAAGCAGAGATGTCGCTGAAAGGCAGCAAAACCGAAGACAATTTGAAGGAGGCCTTCGCCGGCGAAAGCCAGGCCAACCGGCGTTACCTGTACTTCGCGCAGAAGGCCGATGTCGAAGGCTACAACGACGTCGCGTCGGTGTTCCGGTCGACCGCCGAAGGCGAGACCGGCCACGCCCATGGCCATCTGGAATTCCTCGAGGAGGTCGGCGACCCGGCCACCGGTGAGCCAATCGGGGCCACCGACCTCAATCTGAAGGCGGCCATCGCCGGCGAGACGCACGAATACACCGACATGTATCCGGGCATGGCGCGCACGGCCCGCGAGGAAGGGTTCGACGAAATCGCGGATTGGTTCGAGACCCTGGCCAAGGCCGAGAAATCGCATGCCGGCCGGTTCACCAAGGCCCTGGAGACGATGGCCTAGGACCGATTGCGGTCGACGACCGATCGGGTCGGAGAGCCGGCCCGGTCCATGTGTGAAGGCACGCCGTGGGCGAGCCCACGATGCGGGGATCCGCGGCCGGGTCCCCGCACTTTTCCGGTGTGACGCCGGCAGCGCCGACCCCGGCGTGCCCCGCAGCCCTGTCGCGACCCGACAGGCGCTTCACCTCGTTTCAAGGCGCAGATCATGAGCGAAGGTAGCCTCGACGCCCCGATTCGGCATCCGATCCAGTGGCGGAATCCCGAATTCTATGATGAGGCGAAGCTGGATGCTGAATTGCGGCGGGTGTTCGACATCTGTCACGGTTGCCGCCGCTGCTTCAACCTGTGCGACAGTTTTCCCCGCCTGTTCGACCTGATCGACGAGAGCCCGACCGGTGAGCTCGACGAAGTGTCTTCGGACGGCTTCAAGCCGGTCGTCGATGCCTGCACGCTGTGCGACATGTGCTTCATGACGAAGTGCCCCTACGTGCCGCCCCACGAATTCAACCTGGACTTTCCGCACCTCATGCTGCGCTACCGGGCGGTGGAGGCGAAGAAGGGCCAGATGCCGCGTGCGTCGCGCGAACTGTCCCGCACCGACCGCAACGGCATGGCCGCGCGGGTGGTGGCGCCGATCGCCAACTGGGCCTCGCGCGAGGGCAACGGGCTGACCCGCCCGGTCATCGAGGCCACGGCCGGCATCCATCGCGACGCCGCGCTGCCCAAATTCCACGGCCGCACCTTTTCCGTGCGCGCGGCGCAGGAGCCGCCTTCCGTCAATGCCGAGGCGCCGGCCTTTGGCCGGAAGGCGGTGCTGTATGCCACCTGCTTCGTCAACTATAACAATCCGGGCATCGGCATGGCGCTCAACACCGTGCTGGCCCACAACGGCGTGGCGACCGAGATCGTCTATCCCCGCTGCTGCGGGATGCCGGCCATGGAGCAGGGCGATCTGGCCCGGGTGGCCGACAGCGCAGCGGAAGTGGCGGCCGCGTTGGCGCCCTGGATCGATCAGGGCTATGCGATCGTGGCCCCGGTCCCCAGTTGCGCGCTGATGCTCAAGTTCGAATGGCCCCTGATCGTGCCGGACAACGATCAGGTGCAGCGTCTGTCCAAGGCCACGTTCGATGCCTCGGAATACCTCGTCGATATCGCCCGCAAGGAAGGGCTGGCCCCGGGCCTGGGCCCCTTGGACGGCGGCGTGACACTGCACATCGCCTGTCATGCGCGGGCCCAGAATATGGGGCAGAAGGCGGCGGAACTGCTGCGCCTCATCCCCGATACACCGGTCACGGCGATCGAGCGCTGCTCGGGCCATGGCGGGTCTTGGGGGCTCATGGCGGAGAATTTCGAGACGGCGCTGAAGGTCGGCAAGCCGGTGGCGCGTTCGGCGGCAAAGGCCGCCGGCACCCATGTCTCCTCGGAATGCCCCTTGGCGGCCACGCATATTCGCCAGGGGATGGAGCGGCTGGGCGGCGACGCCCCGGTTCCTCGGGAAACACCGCATCCCATCGAGTTGTTCGCCAGAGCCTATGGCCTGACGCCATGACCGTCACCTTCGAGTCAGGAGCATCCTCCATGCCCAGCAAGCACGAGATCACCCGCGCCGATATTCTGTCGATGGAGGAATACGGCGCGATGCGTGCCGAGCGCCGTCGGGCGCTGCTGCCGATCAAGCAGAACAGACGACTTGCCGTCGGTCCCGACGCCACCTTCTACTTCGAAACCTACGACACGATGTGGCTGCAGGTTCATGAAATGCTGTTTATCGAGCGGGGCGGCGAGGAGCAGATCCCCGACGAGTTGGAGGCCTACAACCCGTTGGTGCCCAAGGGCAACGAACTGGTGGCCACGGTGATGTTCGAGATCGACGACAAGGCGCGGCGCCAGGCGGTGCTGAGCCAACTGGGCGGCGTGGAGGAGACCATGAGCCTGGAGTTCGACGGCAACGTCATCACCTCCGAGGCCGAGCCGGATGTCGACCGGACCAACGCCGACGGCAAGGCGTCATCGGTACAGTTCGTCCATTTCCCGTTCACGCCGGATCAGGCGGCGGCCTTCAAGAAGCCCGGCACCCGCGTGGTGCTGGGCATCGGCCACCCGCACTACGCCCACATGGCGGTCCTGCCGGAGGCCATGCGCGCCGAACTGGCCAAGGATCTCGACTGAGGTCCGCGGATCGGGCGCGCGCGGCTGGCCGGCTATTGAATGATCTCGTCGGGGTAGACGCCCCACAGCGCCGTGCGCGGCGCCCATCCCCGGTGGCCGTCCAGATCGACATAGCACCACCCGTGGGCGGCGTCCTCCGGCGGTGGACACTTTAGGACGGGTCCGACGACGCCCGGCTCGGCCCGGGCGACGACGGCGGCCTTGTCGTCGGCCTCGGCGCGCAGCGGGACGACGGACCGGTTGATGACCATCACCGTTCGCCGGCTGGTCAGCGTTCGGCGGTGAACCCAGCCTTCGACCCCTTCCCAGTCGCGGACCTTGCGCCAAACGTCGAATTCGGCGGTGATCTCGATGGGAAGGTCGGGCCGGACGAGAACCCATTCGATGGGATACTGGGTGCCAGGTCCCGATCGGATGCGGGCTTCACCGGTTTTCACCGAGACGAAACGCGGCAATTGTCCTTCCGCCCATGCGGTGACGGGATGGCCGATCATGGCCGCGCAGATCAGGATGACGCCAGTCAGACGAATCATGGCCAAAGCTCCCAATTCGGGACGGGATGCACGACCCCAGAGCTTTTCGAAACAAACCCTTTGAAGCCGCCGCTTTGGTACGGAGCGGTAGGCGGGGCACTGCCGCCCCGCGATTCGCTGGACAATAGCGCAGACGGCTTGCTATGGCCAAGGGAATGCGCCGCCCGGCGCCGTCGACAGGAGACGACCGTTCGATGGCCGAACGCCGCAAGCCCCTTGTCATCGTATTCCGAAAACTGCCCGACCTGGTCGAGACGCGGATGATGGAGCTGTTCGACACGCGGCTCAACGTCGACGACCGTCCGCTGTCGCCCGATGCCATGGAAGATGCGTTTCGCAACGCCGACGTGGTCGTGCCCACCGTCACCGACCGGGTCGACGCCGGCCTGATCGCCGGGGCGGGGAACCGGCTGAAGCTGATCGCCAATTTCGGCGCCGGGGTCGATCATATCGATCTGGATGCCGCGCGGACCCGGGGCATCGCCGTGACCAACACGCCCGGCGTGCTGACGGAAGACACGGCCGACATGGTGCTGGCGCTGATCCTGGCCGCCGCCCGCCGGGTTGTGGAAGGCGACGCGCTGACCCGGTCGGGCCAGTGGGAGGGGTGGTCGCCGACCTCGATGCTGGGCCAGCGCCTGGCCGGCAAGCGGCTTGGCATCCTGGGCATGGGACGGATCGGGCAGGCGGTGGCGCGGCGGGCAAAGGGGTTCGGCCTGTCGATACACTACCACAACCGCCGAAGGGTGCCGGCGGAGATCGAGGCGAAGCTGGAGGCCACCTATTGGGAGAGCCTGGACCAGATGCTGGCCCGCATGGACATCGTATCGATCAACTGTCCGCGCACACCGGCCACCTATCATCTTCTTTCGGCCCGACGGCTGGCGCTGATGCCCCGCCACGCGATTCTGGTCAACACCGCGCGCGGCGACGTCATCGACGAGAAGGCGATGACCCAGTTGCTGGCGCAGGGCGATCTGGGGGCGGCCGGGCTCGATGTCTATGAGAACGAACCGGCGATCGGGCGGAAGCTTTTGTCCCTGTCCAATGTCGTGCTGTTGCCGCATATGGGATCGGCAACGTTGGAGAGCCGGATCGACATGGGTGAAAAGGTGATCGTCAACATTCGCGCTTTTGTCGATGGTCACGCGCCGCCGGACAGGGTGCTGGCAACGGAATTCTGATCCCTCGCGACGAGCCGTCGATCAGATAAACAGGATGGCGCCCGTCTTTTCCGCCTGGTTCAGGAAGGTGACGACACCGGTGATCTCAACGTGCAGGCCGGGGTCCAGCGCGTCCGGGGTCAGACCGGCGGCGCGCAGCCCCATCTCGCAGGCCAGGAAGCGGACACCCAGCTCGCGACAGGCCTCCAGAAGATCGGTAAAGGTGGCGACGCCGCGCGCCGCCAGGGTCGCTTCCGCGGTCTCAGGATCGCCGTCGAGGGCGCGCCACCCATCGGCCCGCAGAGCGGTCGCGGCAGGGCCGGTAAAAAACAGGGTGGCGGACCGGTTGGTGGCGGCCGCGGCGCTGGCCAGCACCAGAGCGTAGTGGACCCGAGCGAACGATCCATCGAAGACGACGATCGACAGCCGCTCGGGGCCGTCAGGCATGGATGGACAGATCGGCGATGGTCGGATGGCTGCCGCACAGCGGGCACGCGGGGTCGGGCCGGATCGTCAGCTTGCGCATGGTCCCGCCCAGCGCGTCGATCATCAGCATGTGGCCAGACAGGCTTTCGCCGATGCCCAGCAGTTCCTTGATCACTTCGAGCGCCTGGGCGGAACCGGCGAGCCCGGCCAGCGCCCCCATCACACCGGCCTGGGCGCAGCTTGGCACCGTTCCCGCCGGCGGCCGGTCGGGAAAGACACAGCGGTAGCAGGGGTGGCCCGGCCCCTCATGGGCCTTGAACGTCGCGATCTGGGCGTCGAACCGCAGCATGGCCGCCGACACCAGGGGGCGGTTCGACAGATAGCAGGCATCGTTGACCAGATAGCGGGTATCGAAATTGTCGCTGCCGTCCGCCACCACGTCATAGGCACCGATCAGCGCCATGGCATTGCTGGCCGTCAGCCGCTCCTTATGCCGGTCCACCCGGACGTCGGGGTTCAGGGCCCCAACCCGAAGCGCCGCGCTGTCGACCTTGGACATCCCGACGGATTTCGTGTCGTGAACGATTTGGCGTTGCAGGTTGCTGAGGTCGACGACGTCTTCGTCGACGATCCCAAGGCGCCCGATCCCCGCGGCGGCGAGATAGAGGATGAGAGCCGAGCCAAGCCCGCCGGCCCCGACGATGAGGACGCTGGCGTCGAGCAGGCGGCTCTGCCCGTCGCCACCGACCTCGGGTAAGACGATATGCCTGGCGTAGCGCTGGATCTGGTTTTCGTCGAAGATCATGGCTGGCCGTCGGCCGGCCTTACTCCATCACGGGGTTCCAGCCCGATGATCGCCGCAACCGTCAGGGACATCAATCCAAACCGTCAAACAGGGCCGTCGACAGGTACCGTTCCGCGATCGACGGAATGATTGCGACGATCTGCTTGCCGGCGTTTTCAGGCCGGCTGCCGACCTCGATCGCCGCGGCCAGGGCGGCGCCCGACGAGATGCCGGCCGGAAGGCCTTCCAGCAGGGCCACCTTTCTGGCCATCTCGAACGATCTTGCGTTGCCGATCTGCACGACCTCGTCGATCAGGTCCGCGTTCAGAATGTCGGGCACGAACCCGGCGCCGATCCCCTGAATCTTGTGGGGGCCGGGCTGTCCACCGGACAGGACCGGGCTGTCCTCCGGTTCGACCGCCACGATCTTGAACGACGGCTTGCGCGCCTTGATGACCGAGCCGACGCCCGTCAGCGTTCCGCCGGTGCCGACGCCGGAGATCAAGATATCGACGCCACCGTCCGTATCGCGCCAGATTTCCTCGGCCGTGGTGCGGCGATGGATCTCGGGGTTGGCGGTATTCTTGAACTGTTGGGGCATCAGGGCGCCGGGGGTCTCGGCGATCAGTTCCTCGGCCCGGGCGATGGCGCCCTTCATGCCCAGGGGCGCGGGGGTCAGATGCAGTTCGGCGCCCAGCAGCTTGAGCATCTTGCGTCGCTCGACCGACATGCTCTCCGGCATCGTCAGGATCAGCCGATACCCTTTGGCCGCGGCGACGAAGGCCAGCGCGATGCCGGTGTTGCCGGATGTCGGCTCGATCAGGACGCCGCCGGGCTTGAGCTTGCCGGAGGATTCAAGCGACTCGATCATGGCCAGGCCGATCCGGTCCTTGACGCTGGACAGCGGGTTGAAGAACTCAAGCTTGGCCAGAATATCCGCCTTGACCCCGTATTCGGCCTGCAGGCGTTTGACCCGCACCAGGGGGGTGGCGCCGATCGTGTCGAGGATCGACTCATAGATCCGGCCTCGAAACTCCGGTGACGGATCGGGCGAGGATCGCGCTGACGCTACCATTTCACACACTCCTTATGTAGTTTGATTTGTTCCACACCAAGGTTGGGGAATTTAGGCGCGTTTCACTTCCAGTTAAATCGAAAAATCAATGTCCTTTTTTGTATTCCGTTCGATACCAAGGTTTTGGGCGCGCTGGCACAGGTCGTCAATGGTCACCTGGCCAAGCCGCTCGATCGACTCGTCCTGCAGGGCCTGCCACAGCGGCCGCACCACCTTGTGGCCCAGATCGGACCCGGCCCGTTCGGTCAGCGGGTCGGTGGTCGTGTCCATGGCGCGGACGACCCGTACGATGTCGGCCAGGGTGATCCGCCGTCGTTCCCGGGCCAGCCGATAGCCGCCGTGCGGCCCGCGCACGCCCGACAGGATCTCCGCCCGAACCAGCTGCTGAAGCACCTGTTCCAGATAGCGCCGCGGAATACCCTGGCGTTCGGTGATGTCGCCGCTTTGCACGGTCTGGTCGCCGGCGTTGTAGGCGATATCGACCACCGCCTCGATGGCAAAAAGAAGTTTCTTGGAGAGGCGGAACATTCAGCGTGCGGTCCCGGTAGACCCGAACCCGCCGACGGCGCGCTCGGTCTCGTCCAGCGTGGCGGTCTCCCGCCACACGACCAGGGCATGCTTGGCGATGACCATCTGGGCGATCCGCATGCCGGGAGTCAGCGACACCGGCCTTTGGCCGAAATTGATCAGCAAGACCGCGATTTCGCCGCGATAGTCGGCGTCGATGGTGCCGGGGCTGTTGAGCACCGTCAGGCCATGCTTGAGCGCCAGCCCGGATCGCGGCCGGATTTGCGCCTCGTATCCACGCGGCAGGGCGATGCTAAGACCGGTCGGGACCAGCATCCGCTCACCGGGCACAAGTTCGCGGGTATCGTCGATGGCGGCCATCAGGTCGACGCCAGCCGAGCCGTCCGTGGCATAGGCGGGCAGGGGCAGGTCGCGGCCATGGGCAAGGCGCAGCACCGGGATGGTCACGTCGGTCATCGGTGTTCCTCTGGTATTCAGTACCAAGTCCCACCGATTATGACCCATAGAGACGGTTTCCCGAGATTTTTGGCCATAAGCGTCCGGTGCCGCGATGCGGCGCATCGCGAGGCGGGTGCGACGCGGTCCAATAGTCTCGGGAAGCCGCCGCGATTTCTATGAGTCATCATCGGTGTGGCTTGGTGCAAGCCGGTCGGCGATGGAAGCGGCCAGGCGATCGCCGACCTGACGCTTGGACAGGCGCGGCCAGGATTCGACGGTTTCCCCGCGCAGCAGATACACGGTGTTGTCGTCCCCTCCGAAGGTGCCGGACCCCGTGGACACGTCGTTGGCGACGATCCAGTCACAGCCTTTGCGCGCCAGTTTGTCGCGCGCCCGCTCCACCACCGCGCCGGTTTCGGCGGCGAACCCGACGACCAGGGCCGGACGGTCGGCGCCGGGGCTGCTCAGGGCCGCCAAAATGTCGGGGTTGGCGGTCAGGGTCAGGGTCGGCGGCGGGCCGTCGCCCTTCTTGATCTTGGTGCCCGCTTGCCGGTCCGGCCGCCAGTCGGCCACGGCCGCTGCACAGACCGCGACATCGGCCGGCAAGGCATTCCGGCACGCGTCCATCATCTGCCTGGCGGTTTCCACACGGACCATGGTCACGCCGGCGGGATCCGGCTCCCCAGTCGGTCCGGTGACCAGAACCGTCGACGCGCCCAGCGCCGCCAGGGCGGCGGCGATGGCGTGTCCCTGCTTGCCCGACGATCGGTTGGCGAGATAGCGAACCGGATCGACGGGCTCATGGGTTGGGCCGCTGGTCACCAGGGCGCGGAGTCCGGTCAGCCGGCCGGTGCCGCTGAAATGCCGCTCCACCGCGGACACGATGTCCATCGGTTCGGCCAACCGGCCCGGGCCGAACTCACCGCACGCCATGTCGCCGTCATCCGGCCCGATCTGTCCGATGCCGCGATTCCGCAGCGTGGCCATGTTGGCCCGGGTCGCCGCGTGTTCCCACATGCGCACATTCATCGCCGGCGCCACCAGAACGGGTTTATCCGTGGCGAGAAGCACCGTCGTGGCAAGGTCATCGGCCAGCCCCGCGGCCATTTTGGCCAGCAGATCGGCGCTGGCCGGGGCAACCAGCACCAAATCGGCGTCCCGGGAAAGCTGGATATGGCCCATTTCGGCCTCGTCGGTCAGGGACCAGAGATCCGTGTAGACTTTTTGTTCCGTCAGTGCCGAC
Source organism: Inquilinaceae bacterium (assembly GCA_052168355.1). Taxonomy (GTDB): domain Bacteria; phylum Pseudomonadota; class Alphaproteobacteria; order DSM-16000; family Inquilinaceae; genus JBQLZQ01. The sequence continues at coordinate 1,662 of JBQLZQ010000014.1, read as the reverse complement.
AGGGACAGGGGTGTCACGAACTGCGATCCACCCGCGGTCAAAACGCACCGCACGGCGGCCCCGCGCTCACGCAAGCGGCGGATCAGTTCCAGCGCCTTATAGGCCGCGATACCACCCGAGACGACGAGCAGGATTTTTTTCTTGTTCAACACCTTCGGCGTCGACCCTTTGTCTCCAAACCGATCGGGAGATCGGAAAAGTAGGATGCACCTCTCGACGCTGCAAGAGAATAGGGGCACAAGAAAGGCTGGATCCCCCACCGGGGAAACCAGCCTGAAGTCGCAACAACGATAACGGCTGTAGGCCGCGCCCGTTACGGACGTCGGACGTTTGGCTCAGCCGTCGAAGCTGGAATCGCCCGGGACAACGATAGGTGTCGTCGGTGCCAGCGTCTGCGCGGTCACCGCCGGTTCCTCAACCGGAGGTACCCAGACGGATTGCCCATAACCCGAACAACCGCCTTCGGCAAACGCGGGCGCCGCCATCCCGATGGCAAAACCGCCAGCGATCACGAGGGAACATAGTCGAACCATCTTCATCTCCTCTTGACCATCATGCACTCAAGAGGATGGGCCGGTTGGCTTTCGCAATCAACCAACCGATGGAAAAAGCAACAATCAGTCCCGACATTCCGGGGCTGCGCTTTCGCGCTCGCTCCATCGGGCGCGCGTCAGCTTGTCGCGTCTTCGACCGCGTCGCCTGTTTCCTTCACATCGGCGCCGATGCCGCGGATGGTGTTGTCGCACGCCGACACTGCCAGCAGGATGCCCAGCAACGCCGCGGGAATGCTCAGGTTTCGAAGTACGCTCCGCACAGTCCATGCTCCTCGTCAATGATGGATCCAAAAATCGTCGAGCCGCAGCCGACAGCCTCAAATGTAGTGAAGGCGAGCGGACGAAGCTACAGAATGTAAGTGTCCCCTCTCGAAACGCGCTTTTGGGGGCCGGTTCAAACCCGCCAACCGCTGTGGATGGCGACGATGCCACCCGATAGATTCCGCCAGGTCGGCTGGGCAAAACCGGCGTCGGCCATGCGCGCCGCCAGGTCGGTCTGGGTCGGGAATTTGCGGATGCTCTCCACCAAATAGCGATAGCTGGCCCGGTCCCGCGCGACGATTTGGCCCAGCAGCGGAATGACACCGAACGAGTAGGCGTCGTAAAGGCGCCGCAGCGAGGGCAGGGCGACGTGGCTGAACTCCAGGCACAGGAACCTGCCGCCGGGCTTCAGGACCCGATGCGCCTCCGCCAGCGCGGCGTCGATGCGGGTCACGTTGCGCAGCCCGAAGGCGATGGTGAAAAGCTCGACCGATCGGCTGGGCAGGGGCAGCGCCTCGGCATTGCCGACAACGTGGCACAGCCCCGAAACCAAGCCGCGGTCAGCGGCGCGGTCGCGTCCCGTGGCGACCATCTGTTCGCTCAGATCGCAAATCACGGCCTCGGCGCCGGGCCCCGCCCGCTCCAGGAACCGGAAGGCGATATCGCCGGTGCCGCCGGCGACGTCGAGAAGACGGATGCCCGGCCGGGGCCGGGCCATGTCGACCAGATGGGCCTTCCACAGCCGGTGGACCCCCGCGCTCATCAGATCGTTCATCAGGTCGTAGCGGCCGGCGACGCTGCCAAAGACGCCGCGCACCAGGGCGGTGCGCTGGTCCGGATCGACCGG
>JBQLZQ010000013.1:0-8370 GCA_052168355.1 Inquilinaceae bacterium | reverse complement strand
CTCGTCAGGCTCATAACCTGAAGGTCGCAGGTTCAAATCCTGCCCCCGCAACCAATTAAAGCCCGCTGGATCAACGATCCAGCGGGCTTTCATTCTCGGATTATGAAAGGGAAATGGTGTCGGGCACCACATGGGTACCACTCGGGATCAAGCCGGGGCCATCCCGGGCCAAGACGACCAAGCGCCGTGAGCGGGTTTAGACGGCGAGCGAGTGATCTTTGACAGGGTCTCCACCCTTCAGGCCGCGTCAGCGAATTCAACGATCTGTGGTCGGAGAACTTCTCGAAAGCGGCGGCCGTTGAACATGACCTGGTGACCGGCCGAGGCCGCGATCCTGTTGCCAGGCGTCCGCCGACCAGCCTGTCAACCGTTCGTATACAAATCTAACGAACGGCGGAAATCCGCCCGGCCCGCGTTAAGGGTTTGGGAGGAGCTGAGGAGGTACAGTGCGAGTGGGCCGCCACCAGCTGGGTACGCGCGGTCCGACCGATGCGTTAATATGCGCAGGGAAAGACGACAAACGCCGCTCCAAAACGGAAAACGGCCCGCTTGGTGCCGGACCTTGGGCCGGCCATCTCTGCCATTAGGTTTTGCGGAATGCCTCTTTTCAAGCAGATTTTTAGAGAAAATATTCTCGATATTACCGAGAATAACGATATTGCACGATTATACAGAATGTGGATGGATGATTACACGATAAATAATAAGATACCACATATTTTTACGATTAACAAGGACGCTGTTTACTGGTGTTGTGACAATATAATGGAGCTGAGCCGGCTGGCCGATGGAGACTATATCTATCTCTATTACGGCAATGCCATCGCTCGCGCCTCAAAACTCAACATGACCGGCCGACGATCGAGCGACTTCACCGGCGAGCTGGGCGATTTTTTCCGCTTTGCCTACGACAAGGCACTGGAGGTGGGGCGGCCGCTTTATACCGTCCATCGGGCCGAACACGCCGCCTCGGTCCTGATCTGGGAGCGTCTGATCATGCCGGTTCGCGGAGCCGACGGCGATCGCCTCCTTATCGTCTACAACAAACCGCTCGAGCTGCGCCACGCCATGCTGGAAAGCATCATGGAGGCGGTGATGGAGGGGATCCTCAACCTGCGCGCGATTCGAGACGCCGACGGCGTTCTGGAGGACTTCATCATCACGACGGCCAATTCGGCGGCCGGGCGTATCGTGGGCCGGGCACCGGAGGATCTGATCGATCAGCGCCTGCTCGGTGTGTTTCCCGGCCTCATGGCGTCGGGCCTGTTCGACCTGTACCGCCACACCGCCGAAACGGGAAAGCCCCACCAGACCGAAACCCACTACAATCTGGACGGTCTCGACGCCTGGTTCCGCGTCAACCTGGTCAAGACAGGGGACGGCGTGACCGTCATCCTCGCCGACATCAGCGAGCAAAAATCCCAGCAGCGCAAGATGGAACAGATCAACCGCAATCTCGAACGGCAGGCCGCAAAGCTGACGGAGATGGTGCGGGAGCGCGAGGCCACCCAGGAAAGGCTGGAACGCGAGATCGAGGATCGCAAGAGGCTGGAAGCGGAACTCAACCTGCAGGCCGCGACCGATCCCCTAACGGCCCTGCTCAACCGGCGGCGGTTTCTCGAGATTGCCGCCAACGAGCTGTCGCGCGCTCGGCGTTATGAGCGCCGGCTGTCGGTGACCATGCTCGACATCGATTTCTTCAAGGCGGTCAACGATACCTATGGCCATGCCGTCGGCGACACCGTTCTCAAGGCTGTGGCGAAGGTGTGCGCCGAGACCGTTCGCGGACAGGATTGTCTGGCCCGTCTGGGCGGCGAGGAGTTCGCCATCCTGACACCCGAAACAGGGGCCGAAGGCGCCACCATTCTGGCCGATCGGCTGCGGGAAAAGATCGCCGCGATCCAGTTGGGGGAGGAGGCGCCGGACCTGCGGGTCACCGCCAGTTTCGGAGTGACCGAACGCATCGAATCCGACAGCGCCCCGGAGGATCTGCTGCGCCGAGCCGACATCGCCCTGTATGCGGCCAAGGAAGCCGGACGAAACCGGGTGATGACCGAACCGACCGCGGCCGGACAAAGCGGACCTCGGGTGCAGGCGACCGTTTTGAGCATCCCGTCGGCCGGGTGACCATCGGTCGGTCGGGCCCTATGCGGACCGATCCTTTTTGCGACGTCTCTGAACCAGCCTGCGGGCGGGGCTGAGGCGGTCTCGCTTGGGCGGCTCCGCTTTCGCCGCGAGGGCTGGCGGTGGCGGCGCCACGCTGTCGGCGTGTCCGTTGAGGGGAATTCCGAACACCGCCATGGCGGCACGGATTTCCGGAAGCGCGGCCTCGGCGGCGGCGGCGCCGATGGCGATCAGTTCCTCCGCCCGGCCGAATTCGGCCATGCCGACATGGCCGATCAGGGGAGCGATGTGAACGTCGGGAGGGTCGCCGGCCAGCCGGCTGCGGGTCACCCGGTCGAGAATGATCCCCAGCGCCGACATCATGACCCCGAAGATGCTCGGGGTATCCTGGTCACGCCGGAACACCCGCTTGACCAGGCCACCGAAGCCCGCGGCCATGCCGCGTTCCTGCTCTTGCGCCGTCATCAGGTCCAGCAGGTCGAACCCCGCCACGGTCTGGTAGTTCTGGCCGGGGGCCTTGGCCTTGCCGATGATGTCGCCTTGAAGGTTTACGGCGATGACCATGTGGGCGCCACGGGCCCGGCAGACCGAAACCGGCACCGGGTTGACGAGCGCGCCGTCGATCAACAGCCGCTGTCCCAGCGTCATCGGCGGGAACACGCCGGGCAGCGCAAAGGACGCCCGGATCATGTCGACGAGCGGCCCTTCCGTCAGCCACACTTCGTGGCCGGTGACCAGGTCGGTCGCCACGGTCGTAAAGGGCCGGGGCAGGGTCTCGACCCGAAACTCTCCCAGATGCCGATTCATCAGCTTGGCCAGCCGCTCGCCGCCGATGAGCCCGGGCTGGCGCACCCGGAAATCAAGATAGGTGGCCAGTCGCAGCCGGTTCAGCGATCGCGCCCAAAGCTCCAAATCGTCCAGCTTGTCGGCCAGGTAGCAGCCGCCGACCAGGGCGCCGATGGACGTGCCTGCCACGATATCGGGTTCGATCCCCGCCTTTTGCAGGGTGCGCAAAACGCCGATATGGGCCCAGCCGCGGGCGGCCCCGCCGCCCAGCGCCAGTCCCAATTTGGGACGGGGATCGTGGTGCTTCATGCCGGTCTCTCGGACGGACCGGATGGGACCGATCGCAGCAGGCCGGGATAGGCCAGGGCCAGGGTCACTCCGCGCATGGCCATGAACAGGGCAAACGCCAGCCACAGCCCGTGATTGCCGAGGGCCGGCACAAACAACCAGGCCGCGGCCAGAAACGCCGCCAAGGATACGATCATGGCGTTGCGCATGGCACCTGTCCGCGTCGCTCCGATAAAAATTCCATCAAATTGAAAACTCCACACCGAAATCAGCGGCAGCAGCACATTCCAGGGCAGGTATCGCCGCGCTTCCTGCCGCACCGATTCGATCCCGGTCAAGATATCGATCAGAACCCCACCACCAGCCAGGTAGGCCAGGGCAAAGACCGATGCGACGATTGCGGCCCAGATCGTCGATGCCCTGACCACCTGGCTCAAGCCCTTGCGATCCTTGGCTCCGACCGTGCCGCCGACCAGGGATTCCGCCGCATGGGCGAAACCATCCAGAGCGTAACTCATAAAAAGTTGGAAATTCATCAACACGGCGTTAGCGGCAAGGATGACATCGCCCATGGCCGCCCCCCGGTTGGTGAACCAGGCAAAGGCCGCGACCAGACAGAGAGTCCGCAGGAAGATGTCGCGGTTGACCTGCATCAGGCGCCGCAGCGACGGCCAATCCAGGATCAGGCCGGGTTGCCAGGTTCCTCCCAACCCGCGCAGGATCCGGGCCACCAGCAGCAGCCCGACCGCCAGGGCCACGCCCTCCGACAGGGCGGTGGCCAGGGCCACCCCGGCGACGCCGTAGCCCAGGCCCAGCACCAGAGCCAGGTTGAGGACGATGTTGAGGCCGTTGAGCAGCAGCTGCAGCGCCAGGGCGTGGACCGGACGCTGGGTGCCGAGAAGCCAGCCCAGGATCACGTAGTTGCCCAGGGCCGCGGGAGCGCCCCAGATCCGGATTTCGAAATAGAGGCGGGCATAGCGCTCGACATCGGCGCTGGCGTCCAACAGGCCAAAGGCGCCGATCCCGATGGGCGCCTGCAGCCCGATCAGGAGCAGACCCAAAAGGGCGGCCAGCGCCAACGCCCGGGCCAGGGTCGCCCGCACCTCGTCGCCGTCCTCGGCCCCCAGGGCCTGCGCGGTCAGGGCGGTGGTGCCCATGCGCAGGAACCCGAACCCCCAGAACAGAAAACTGAAGACGATCGACCCCACGGCCACCGCGCCGATGTAGTAGGCGTGGTCCAGATGGCCGACAACGGCCGTGTCCACCATGCCCAGCAGCGGCGTGGAGATGTTCGACAGCATCATCGGGAAGGCCAGCTGCCAAACCCGGCGGTGCCATGCGCGTTCGCCAAGGACGGATGTCAGCACGGGCGTGGGAACGGCTCCGTTTGTCGCAAAGGCAGCCTTATCATGGTGTGCCACGCTTCGCCCGGAGCGTCCAGGGCGCCGCCCCCACCTGATGACGGGCGAAGGCGGCGCTTTTGATCGGTTACTCCGACTGGGAGATGCGGCCCTCGATCTTGGGCTCGATCGTGCCCTTGGCCTCGATGTAACCCATGACGGTCGACGCCATCAGCTTGGCCCCGCTGGCATCGATGATCGGCGTGCCGGCGGCCAGGGCGGCATAGCCGTCGCCGCCGCCGAACATGTAGTCGTTGGTGGCCACCCGATAGGTGGCCGCCGGATCGACGGGTGCGTCGCCGACCTTGGCCTCGACGATGCGCGACCCAACAGGCTGCGCCGGATCGAAGGTGAAGCTGACCCCCGACACCTGCGGGAACCGTCCGCCGCCATCCTCGATCTGGCTGACGCCGTTTTCCAGGGCGGCCAGAAGGTCGCTGCCCTTGAGTTCGATCAGGACGCCGACATTCCCGAAGGGGAGCTCCGTCAGGATATCGCGCCGGGTCAGCTCCGTCCCGGCGGCATAGACCTTGTCGCCGCGGATGCCGCCGCCATTGGTGATGGCCAGATCGGCGTCCAGCGCGTCGACCAGGGCATCGGTGATCAGGTTGCCCATGGCCGTTTCCCGCGACCGGACCGATGAGCGCTGGCTGTCCAGCTCGACCGCCGTGCGGCCGATGACGATGTTCAGAGCCGAGTCCAGCTCGTCGTTGTACTGCTTGACCACGGCGGCGATTTCCGCCTGCGGTTCGACCCCGGCGGTGGTCACCATGGCCCAACTCGGCAGGACATCGACTTCCGGACCGCTGCGCCCCTCGGAGGTGGAGATGTCGAGGTGGATGACGCCCAGATAGTGGCCGTCGCTGCCCGATTTGTGGATCAGCGTGCCGCTTTCCTCGAAGGTGATCGGGTCGTGGTCGTGGCCGCCCAGGATCAGGTCGATGCCGGATACGGCGCGGGCCAGTTCGCGGTCCTGGGCGAAGGTCAGATGGGTGAGGGCAATGACCACGTCCGCGCCCTCCGCCTCGAGGTTGGCAACCGCTTCGGCCGCCGCCTCCTGAACGGGAGTGAAGGTGACGGCGTCGCCGGGGCTCGACAAAGTGTCGGTTTCCTCGGTCAGCACCCCCAGGAAGCCGATCGTGTAGTCGCCGACCTCCCGCGTCGCGGTGGACACCGAGCCCCCGAAGGGCGTGCCGTCGGTGCCCAGGACATTGGTGCCCAGCCAGGGAAAGGACGATTCGGCGATCCGCGCCGCCGCCACCTCCGGGCCGAAGTCGAACTCGTGATTGCCAAAGACCGCGTAGTCCACGCCGATCTGGTTGAACAGATCGATCATGTGGGCGCCCTGGGTCAGGCTGGAGAGCAGCGACGGCGACAGAAAGTCGCCGCCGACCGTGGTCACCGTCTCCGTACCCGCCTCCCGTTCGCGTTCCAGCAGGGTCATGAGTTCGGCAAAGCCCCCGATCCCATCAATGGGCGAGATTTCATAAATGTCGTTGACGTGCAGCACCGTCAGCCGGGTCGACTGGGCCTCGGCCGCCGTAACGGCGGAAAAACAGACGGAGGCCGCCGCCGCGGCGATGGAAAGACGAACCAGTGTGGTCATGTCATGCCTCCCTATTGCTCGGCGCCGCCGAAAGGCCGATGGCCTGTTTCCGTGCGCCCTTACCGTAACCGTGCCACAGGCGCCGGGCCGTAGGCACCCATTTTTGTGACCGTCGATCCGTCGGCTTGGATTATCCTAGGAGAAGGAATGGCCAAACTCTGATCCCAGGAGCCGCCATGCGCGTCGTCATCGCCATGATGAAGCACGAAACCAATACATTCTCGCCGGTGCCCACGCCGCTGGAGCGGTTCGGCGATGGCGGCCCGGCGTGGGGCCAGGCGGCGCTGGAAGCCTATCAGGGCACGGCCACGCCGATGGCCGCCTTTATCGATCTGGCGCGCCGGGAAGGGGCGGATATCGCCACACCGGTCGCCGCCGAGGCGTGGCCCAGCGGTCCCGTGGAAGACACTGCTTACAAGGCTCTCGCACAGGCCATCGAGGACGAGGTGGCCAAGGGTTGCGACCTGATCCTGCTCGATCTCCACGGCGCCATGGTGACCCAGACCCTGGACGACGGGGAGGGGGAGCTGGTGGCCCGGCTGCGGGCGCTGGCGCCAAAAACGCCCATCGGCGTCGCCCTGGATCTCCACGCCAACCTCAGCCACAAGCTGGTCAGCAACGCCACCGTCGTGGTCGGTTTCAAGACCTACCCCCACACCGACATGTACGAAACCGGTGCCCAGGCGGGCCGGATCGCCCTGGCCGCTGTGAAGGGAACGGCGCGGCCCGCCATGGTCTGGGGCAACCGGCCGATGCTGCCCCACATCATGCGCCAGGCGACGTCCGAATATCCGATGGCCGACCTCATCGAGGCGGCGCGCCAAGCAGAGGCCGCGGGCGCGCTGGCCGTTTCCGTGTTCGGCGGTTTCCCCCACGCCGATATCGCCGATGCCGGCTTCAGTGTCGTGACGGTAACCGACGGCGATACCGGCCGGGCCGACACGCTGTGCGCCGGCATCCTCGACCGGGCGTGGGAAGCGCGCCAGGATTTCGTTTATCGCGGCGAAGACGCGGCATCGGCCATCGCCCGGGCCACGGATCTTGCCGATGGCCCGATCCTTTTGCTCGATCATTGCGACAATTGCGGATCCGGCGGCACCCAGGACGTGATGACAGTCATCGCGGAGATGCTGGCGCGGAAGCTCGAAGACGCGGTCGCCTTCGCCGTGCATGATCCGGAAGCGGTGACGGAACTGGCCGCGGCCGGGGTGGGGGCGGAGGTCACCCTGGACCTCGGCGGCAAGATGGACATGCCCAGCATTGGGCTCAAGGGCCGGCCCCTGACGGTGACCGGTACCGTCAGGCTGGTTTCGGACGGCGGCTATACCATCGAGGGACCGATGTATACCGGGGTTCGGGTCAGCATGGGCCGGACCGTGGTTCTGGGCGTGGGCGGCGTCGATATCGTCATCATCGAACGGCACCACGAACCCTGGGATGTCGGCTGCCTGCGCAGCCTGGGTATGGAGCCATCGGCCAAACGCTTCATCATGCTAAAATCGCGCGTGCACTGGCGCGCCGGCTTCCTTCCCGTGGTCCGTCACGTGGTGGAGTGCGGCGGCGAGGGCGTGACCACGTCGGACTACGGGGCGTTGTCCTTTTCCAAGGTGCGGCGGCCGATCTATCCCCTTGATCCGGAAGCCGGTCTGGACACCGGGGGCACCGCCTGACCGGCCCCGGTCGACGATCCATCCGCCCGCCTCCTTTAGAGAATTTTCAATTTTTTCTGCAATACTTTCATGTAATGGCTTGATTGCGTTGCCAAACTGTATAATGATTGTATTTTAAGCTTATGTCATCGATTGGAGGGCGCAGGAACCGCTCGGATGGTGACCGGGTGGGGCGCATAGACGGATCATGACCCCAAGCGTTCTGGCTTTGGTGGCTGTGTTGATCGTCGTGGGGCTGCTGGCCGCGGCTCGTATCGTCGATCTTCAGGATCGCCGCAAGGGCACCGAAGAAGGCGTTTAGAGCGCGATCGTCATTGGTGGAAGCGGACCCGCTTCCACCAATGACGTGAATCGCTCTCTAACTCTATGAATAGAGTAGGATTCACGTCTTGGGTGGGATCGCCGAAGCGATTCCACCCAAGGCGATCCTGCTCTAGGTTCAATCGACATTCAGGATTCAAAATTGGGCTGATGTGTGATTGATGGACCTCCAGAT
>JBQLZQ010000012.1:0-58488 GCA_052168355.1 Inquilinaceae bacterium | reverse complement strand
CCACCGATCCGCCCGGCAGCACCTCGATGTCGACCTCGCCCGCGGTGGCTTCCTTCAGGCCGGCCGCCATCTCCTCGAACGCTTTCGTGGTCGACGCATTGGCGCCCAGAAACGTCTGCATCTTCAAGGTCTCGGCCGACGCGGCCGATGTCAGCAGCAGAGCAGCGACGGCGGCTCCCCCCGCGGTTGCGAACTTTGTCATCGTGTCCTCCCTTTTGATGTCGTTCTAAGCCCGACCCTTGCGCGGGGTCGGCGTCGTTGCGCCGCGCGGCACCGTCTGTCCGGTCAGGCGGCCACCTTCAGTTTCGGCATGTCGAGCAGCCGACGGGTCTCCTCGACGCTCGCCGGTTCGCGCCCGTGGGCCCGCGCCATTTCCACGACCTTGGCGACAAGCCACGCATTGCTCGGTTGGCCGTATTCGGCATAGGGGTAATCGCCGGTGCCGATCGAAATGTGTCCGCCGGCGGCAATGATCTTGTCGGCGAGCCTCAGAAGGTCGCCCTTGTAGTTGACCACCGTCCAAACGAAGCGCCGGTCCTTCGGCAGGAACATCAGATGGGCGTCCAGCCCCTCGGGCGTCCCGGGGTGACCCGACAGCATGATCCCGTCGGTCAGGCAGAAGCAGACGTAAGCCGGCTCGGGGATCACCCCCATTTTCATGAAGGCCTCGATCTGCCGGGTGAAGCTGACGTTCCACGACACCAGATATTGCTTGAGGCCGAAATGCGCGATGCGGTCGGCGAAGTGCATCAGCGTCGCCGTGGAATTCTTGTAGATCAGATCCGTCGTGGCATACCGGCCGGCCACGGGGTCACACCAGTCGACATTGACGCTGCCCACATCCATGGGCGCGAAGTCGGGCGCGGTCCTGGCGTCCCGCATGCACGCCTCGATCGCCGCAAAGCGGGTGGTGGCGTCGGCATCGTTGGCAACATAGCCAAGCGTCGGATGGATGAGGATGGGGCAGAGATCGCGAACCCGTTGGTTGGTTTCGCGGTAGAACCAGTCGCCATGTTCGGGCGCCCCATCCGCGGTACGCCCGTGGTAGTGGAGGATCGCCGCGCCTTCATCGAAGCAGGCCTTGGCATCGCCGGCGATTTCGGCGGGCAGCCAGGGCACGTTGGGGTTTTCGTCGCGCGGCGCCAGTTCGTTGACCCGCGCCTCGATGATGATCTTGTCCAAAGATCGACCCTCCCAGGCGTTTATGTCTTTAGGTATAATTTATACTTTTCGGCGTTTTCAGTGTCAATTTTTCTTTATTTTCTATATCTTTAGTGATATAAATCCGCATGTCCAACACCTCGTTTCCAGCCGTCGAGGACGGCCCCCTCGCGCAGGGCGCCCTGCTCGACCGCTTCCCGGCCCGGTTTCCCGGCCATGTCATGCAGCGTGTCCGATCCCCGGACGGCACCTACCGTTATGCCTATGTCAGCCCGGCGGTGGCCGAGAGCTTCGGTCTCGACCCGGCCTACCTCGTCGCCCTCAAGGCCGTGCGCCATGAGTGGATCCACGCCGACGACCGGGACCGGTTCGTAGCGGCGCTGGAGCGGTCGGCAGCGGATCTGAGCCCGCTCGACGAGGAGGTCCGCGTCGTGCGCCCCGACCAGACCGTGAAATGGGTCCGGTCGCTTGGCGATCCGCGCCGACTGCCGGACGGCACCGTCGTCTGGGACGGTGTCGCTCTCGACATCACCGACCGGCGCGAGGCGCTGGAAAAGGTCGAGCGCGCGATGGAAGCCTCGCGTCTGGCGGAGGTTTCGGCGTCCGACGTCTCGCGGGTGGCGTTCACGGCGCTTGTCGGCACTGTCGAGCGGCTGCGCGCGGCGCTGGGCGGAAACGGCGATGTCGCCAATGTGCGGGATGCGCGCGAGGCCCTGGCCGACGTCGAACGCGCCCTGGGATTGGCGTCGCCGGCGGACATGGAGGTCCAGGCAACCCGTCCGCGGCTGACCAAGCGACAAATCGCCATCGCCCGCCTCGTGGCCCAGGGCCATTCGAACCGCCGCATCGCCGACCAGACCGGGCTGACGGAGGGTACCGTCAAGCTTCACGTCTCGAACATCCTCAAGCGGCTCGGCGTCCGTAACAGGACCGAAATCGCCAGGATAACGCTTGATTACGCCCTAGCCGCTCAGGAGGCCCCGCGGCCGGCCTGACGCGCCAGGTCCTTTTCCAGGGTGGTGATGCCGTTCTGGAACCATTGGCGGCGTTCCTGGCGCCAGTGGTCGGGGGTGCCGTCCAGCAGGAACGACAGCAGGACGAAGCGCTCGCCCGCGGTCACGTCCGTCGCCTCGTGCAGCACGGCGCAGGAAAAGATCACCGCCTCCCCCGGCCGCGGCCGGTAAAGCTGCGGTCCGTATTCGGGGAACCGCAGATGGCCGCCCTCGTAGCCGTCATTGAGGTTGAGAGTCATGGCAAAGCGCCGCTGGGCCCGGGCCGGGATGGAGTTGTCGCGGTGGGGACGGAAAAAGCCGCCTTCCTCAGAGTCGTAGCGAACGATCTTGAACTCCTCGACCCGCTCCAGATCGCAGTCGAAGGCGCGTTTGACCTCCGGCGCCACCCGGCCGAACACCTGCTGTGTCAGTTCGGCGAACAGGGCCGGATCCTGGACGTGGTGGTCGCGCCGGCGCTTGACCTCGGCGCGGTCGGCCCGCGCCTCGGCCCCGCCCTGCCCCATGGTCAGGGTGCCGCTGGGCCGGTTGCCGCCGGTCCGCCACAGCGTCATCAGCCGCTGGCAGGCGGCCCGGTCGAGGACGTTGGGGATCAGCAGCACCGGCGCCGCCCTTGTCACCAGCGCCGGCGCGTCGGCGGGGACGGTCGCCTCCAGCGCCGCCACCACGCGGTCGGCATGGCCGGGCCCGTCGCCCTGGAACACGTGCTCCACCCGCTGGTTGGCATCAAGGACGAAGGTCACGATGGAGACGTCGGCATCGCCGGATCCCGGCTCGTGGACCGGAACGCCGCACAGCCCGTGCACCCGCCCGGCCGGGTCGGTCAGCAGGGGAAACGGCAGGGCGTCCTCCTTCGCCTGGACGCAGTTGGCGGCCAGCGTGTCGGTGCTGACCGCGAAAACCTCCACGCCCCGGTCGCGCAGGACATCGAACCGCGCGGCCAGACCGTCCCGCGCCGCCCGCCATTCCGGCCGGCCGCCGCCCGGATGGAAATGCAGGACGACCGGACCGCCGCCCACCAGATCGTAGAACGGATCGACGGCCTTGTTCTGGTCGGGCAGCAGGAAATCGGGAACCCGGTCGCCGGCCGCCAACAGGGTCGCTCGACCCGAAGTGGCGGCCGCAGGCGCGATACGGCTGGCGGGCGCCTGACCGCCGCGCCGCGACCGCTGTCCCCGCCGGCCCGCCATGCCCCGCCCGCCGCCGGCCTATTTGCGAATCATGCGGAAGACCAGCAGCAACAGCAGCGCGCCGACGATGGCAACGCCGAAACTGCGCAGGTCGAAGCCGCTGACGCCGCCCCAGCCGAGTTGGGTGCCGATAAAGCCGCCGATGACCGCGCCGGCGATGCCGATCAGGATGGTGACGATAAAGCCGCCGGGGTCGCGGCCCGGCATGATCAATTTGGCGATGGCCCCCGCGATCAGGCCGAAAATAATCCACGCGATGATACCCATGGGACGGACGCCTTTCTGTCTTCGGTGCCGCGGCCTGCCGGCTGGCCGACCTGACGGTCTCCTTGGTGCTAACGCAAGACAACCCCGGCGTTCAACGACCAACGCGCTACCGGGTTCCGCCTCAGCCGTCCAGCCTGGCCTTGAGCGCCTGGTTGACCAGGGCCGGGTTGGCCTTGCCTTGGCTGATCTTCATGACCTGTCCGACGAAGAACCCGAACAGCTTGTCCTTGCCCGCCTTGTATTCGGCCACCTTGTCGGGGTGGGCCGTGAGCACCTGATCGATCAGCCCGTCGATGGCGCCGGTGTCGGTGACCTGACGCAGACCCTTGGCCTCGACGATGGTCGCCGCGTCCTGCCCTGTCTCCAGCATTTCGGCGAAAACATCCTTGGCGATTCGCCCCGAAATGGTCTGGTCGGCGATCAGGTCGATCAGCCCGCCGAGCTGGTCGGCGGTGATCGGGCTGTCGACGATGTCGTGGCCGCCGCGGTTGAGGGCGCCCAGAAGTTCGGTGATCAGCCAGTTGGCCGCCATCTTGGGGTCGCGGCCCTTGGCCACCCGCTCGTAATAGTCGGCCCGCGACCGCTCGGCCACCAGCACGCCCGCGTCATAGGCGCCGAGGCCGTAATGGTTGATAAAGCGGAGCTTTTTCTCGTCCGGCAGTTCCGGCAGGGTGGCCCGGATGGCGGCGACGAAATCCTCGGTCAGTTCCAGCGGTAGCAGGTCGGGATCGGGGAAGTAGCGGTAGTCGTGCGCCTCTTCCTTGCTGCGCATCGACCGGGTCTCGCCCCGGTTGGGGTCCCACAGCCGGGTTTCCTGGTCGATGCTGCCGCCGGCCTCCAGGATCTCGACCTGGCGGGCGGCCTCGTGCTCGATGGCCTGCATGACGTGCCGGATCGAATTGACGTTCTTGACCTCGCACCGTGTGCCCAGGTCGTTGTCGCCGACCCGCCGGACCGAGATGTTGACGTCGCAACGCATGGAGCCTTCCTCCATGTTGCCGTCGCAGGTGCCCAGATAGCGCAGGATGGCCCGCAGCTTGCGCAGATACGCCGCCGCGTCCTCGGGTCCGCGCAGGTCCGGCTCCGACACGATCTCCATCAGCGCCACGCCGGACCGGTTGAGATCGACGAAAGTGCGGGCCGGGTCCTGATCGTGCAGCGACTTGCCGGCGTCCTGCTCCAGGTGCAGCCGGGTGATGCCGACCGTGCGCATGGACCCGTCGGGCAGATCCAGGATGATCTCGCCCTTGCCGACGATCGGCTGCTGGTACTGGCTGATCTGATAGCCCTGGGGCAGGTCGGCGTAGAAATAGTTCTTCCGGTCGAACACCGAATGCCGGTTGATCTCGGCCATCAAGCCAAGGCCGGTGCGCACCGCCTGCTCGACGCACTTCTCGTTGATGACCGGCAGCATCCCCGGCATGGCCGCGTCGACCAGGCTGACCTGGCTGTTGGGGGCGGCGCCGAAGGTGGCCGAGGACCCGGAAAACAGCTTGGCCTCGGAGATGACCTGGGCATGAACCTCCAGCCCGATCACCATCTCCCACGCGCCGGTCGATCCCTGAACCACCGGCTGGGCGAATGTCCGCGTCGCGGCGTCACCGCTCATTGTCGTTGTCCCTCACAAAGTCACCGTCCCTTGCAGACAATTCCTACAACCTATTGATCGGCCGTGGATATCACGGACCGGCCGGCCATCGATCGTCACGCCCCTTGCATCAGCGCCGGCGTGGCGTCGAACCCGGCGGCCCGCTCCAGCACCTCCGCCGCGCGGAACATCGTCTCCTCGTCGAACGGCCGGCCGATGAGCTGCAGCCCCAGCGGCAGCCCGTCATCGCCCAGCCCGGCCGGCACCGAAATGCCCGGCAGCCCGGCCAGGGACGCCGGCACGGTGAACACATCGTTGAGGTACATGGCGATCGGATCGTCCTGCTTCTCGCCCACGGCAAAGGCGGTGGACGGGGCCGTCGGCGTCAGGATCACGTCGCACTGCTTGAACCCCTGCTCGAAGTCGCGGGCGATCAGCGTGCGCAGCTTCTGCGCCTTGAGGTAATAGGCATCGTAATAGCCGGCCGACAGCACATAGGTGCCGATCATGATCCGCCGCTGGACCTCAGCGCCGAACCCCTCGGCCCGCGTGTTCTCGTACATCTCGATCAGGGTGCGACCGGGAACGCGCAGCCCGAACCGCACGCCGTCATAGCGGGCCAGGTTGGACGACGCCTCGGCCGGGGCGACGATGTAGTAGGTTGGCAGGGCATGGCGGGTCATGGGCAGGCCGATCTCCACCGGCTCCGCGCCCGCGTCCCGCAGCCATGCGATGCCCTGCTGCCACAGGCTTTCGATCTCCGGCGGCATGTTCTCGACCCGGTACTCGGCGGGGATGCCCACCTTCAGGCCCCGGATGTCGCCGGTCAGCGCCGCCTCGTAGTCGGGCACCGGCCGGTCGACGCTGGTCGAATCCTTGGGGTCGAAACCGGCCATGGAGCCCAGCAGGATGGCCGTGTCGCGCACCGTCCGCGCCATCGGCCCGGCCTGGTCCAATGACGAGGCAAAGGCCACGATGCCCCAGCGCGAGCAGCGGCCGTAGGTCGGCTTCATGCCGACGATGCCGCAGAAGCTGGCCGGCTGGCGGATCGAGCCGCCGGTGTCCGTTCCGGTCGCGCCCAGGGCGCACCGCGCCGCCACCGCCGCCGCCGACCCGCCGGACGAGCCGCCGGGGACCAGCGCCGCCTGGGGATCGTCCCGCCGCCGCCAGGGGTTGGTTACCGGCCCGTAATAGGACGTCGTGTTGCTGGACCCCATGGCGAACTCGTCCAGATTGGCCTTGCCCAGCATCACCGCCCCATCCCGCCACAGATTGGCGGTCACGGTGCTTTCATAGGTGGGCCTGAAGCCCTCCAGGATATGGCTGCCGGCGGTGGTCTGCACACCCTCGGTGCAGAACAGATCCTTGATCGCCAGCGGCAGGCCGTCCAGCGGACCGGCCTTGCCCTGGGACCGCCGCGAATCGGAAGCCCGGGCCATGTCCATCGCCCGCTCCGCCGTCTCGGTGATAAAGGCGTTGAGCGGCCGCGCCGCCGCCATAGCGTCGACATGGGCCTGGGTCAGATCGACAGAGCTGAGATCGCCGCGGCTCAAGGCATCACGGGCCTCCGCCAGGGTCATATGGGTGGGTGCGGTCATGTCTATTCGATCACCTTCGGCACGGCGTAAAACCCGCCCACCGCGTCAGGCGCGTTGGCCAGAACCTTGTCCTGCACCGCGCCGTCGGTTACCGCGTCGGGCCGCCAGCGCAGGCCCTGGGCGACGGCGCTGGTCATCGGCGGCACGCCGTCGGTGTCCACGGCGCTCAACTGCTCGACCCACTCCAGGATCTGGTTGAGTTCGGCGGTCATCGAGGTCTGCACCTCGTCGGGCATCCGGATGCGGGCAAGATGGGCGATCTTCGCCACGGTGGCCTTGTCGAGCGACATGATGGTACGTCTCTTCGTCCGGCTGCGCCGGACCCTCAAGCGATTGAGTCCGGCCGGCGCAAACATGCGGGAAATACTGGGAAAACGGCGCGGAAGTTAGCATTCGCCATGCCAATCTGCAATATCGACGGGCTGCTCGCAACGGTGCCCCCCGGATACCGCCTGATGGGCCTGGACCTCGGTTCCAAGACCCTGGGCCTGGCCCTGTCGGATTCCGGATTTCGTATCGCCTCGCCCATCGGCACCATCCGGCGGACCCGGTTTCGGGTCGACGCCGAGGCCCTTTTCAAGATCATGGACGAACGCGATGTCGGCGGGCTGGTGCTGGGGCTGCCGGTCAACATGGACGGCAGCGAGGGTCCGCGCTGCCAATCGACCCGGCAGTTCGCCCACAGTCTTCTGGATCTGCGCGACGTGCCGCTGGTCTTCTGGGATGAGCGGCTGTCCTCGCGCGCCGTCGAACGGGCGATGATCGGCGCCGATATGAGCCGCGCCAAGCGGGGCCGGAAGATCGATGAGGCCGCCGCCGCCTATATCCTGCAAGGAGCGTTGGACAGGCTTGGCTTCGGCACGGCGCCGTGATCGCGGTCCTGACCGCGCTGGCGCCGATCTTCGCGGTGGTGGCCATCGGCTACGGCCTGCGCCAGACCGGGCGCATGCCCGACGCGTTCTGGCCGGCCGCCGAGGGGCTGACCTACTACCTGCTGTTCCCCAGCCTGCTGTTCGCGACGCTGATCGCGTCGGGTCCCGATCTGGCCGCCGCCGGCCCGATGGCCGGGGGGCTGGCTGTCGGGATCCTGAGCACGGCGGCGCTGACGTTGGCGTTCAAACGATGGCTGGGCCTGGGAGGGCCGGCTTTCACGTCCGTCTTTCAAGGTGCCATCCGGCCCAACACCTATATCGGCCTGGCCGCCGCGCTCACCCTGTACGGTCCATCCGGCGTGGCTTTGATCGCCATCTGTGTGGCCATCTCCATCCCGCTGGTGAACATGCTGGCCATCGCCATGCTGGCCCGGCACGGGGCCGGCGGCGGCCCGAACATCGGCCGCATCCTCCTGCGCATCGCCGGCAACCCGATCATCCTGTCCGTGGTGGCGGCGCTGGTGGTCGTGCAGGTCGGCTGGTCCCTGCCGATGGCCGCCACCGAAACCGTCGCCATCCTGGGCCGCGCCGCCCTGCCGCTGGGCCTGTTGTGCGTCGGCGCGGGGCTGGAGTTCGGGGCCCTGCGGCGGACCGGCAAAGCGGTCGGCACGGCTGCGGCCGGCAAGCTTCTGCTGACGCCGGCGATCACCGGGGTGGCCTGTACGGCGCTGGGCGCCGGCAGCCTGGAAACCACCGCGGCGGTCCTGTTCAATGCCTTGCCCACATCCGCCTCCTCCTACGTGCTGGCCCGCCAGATGGGCGGCGACGCCAGGCTGATCGCGGCCATCATCACCGCCACCACGATCCTGGCGGCGGTGACTATCCCGGCCATCCTGCACGCGGTGGTCGCGCTGATCTGAAGGCCGCGATCCGAGTGTCCGGCCGCCTATTGCAGGGAGCGGAGCTGGGTCAGCAGGTCGGGGGTGGGCTGGCCGGTGACCGGACTGTTGTAATCGGTCTGGAACCGGCGGATGGCGGACCGCGTGCGCGGCCCCGCGATGCCGTCGACGGGACCCGGATCGTAGCCGTGCCGCTTCAGGATCGTCTGGATCTGGTAGACGACGTTGGTGTCGGCGTCCGGAATGCCGCTGACCGCCGCGCAGTCCGCCGTATCGGTGCCCATCGCGCAGGCGCCGGTGCCGATGCCGGGGTGATCGCAGACCCCGTTGAACGAAAAGGTACAGGCATTCGGCTGGGTCTGGGCGGTGGCGGGGCCGGCCGCCAGTCCCCCCAGGGCGACGGCAATGGCAAGTAGGGCGAATCGCAGCGTGGCGATCATGGTTTTCCTTTCCAGGCAATGACCCAGGGCGGGCAGACGGGTAGCGATCGGAAAGGATCGTATTCGGAAATTACGGCAATTCGGCGTCGAAGGCGCACCGGACGCGGACGTGGAATAGCCTCTTGGTCCGACTCGGCTCCTGCTCTTATAGTGCCGCTTTGATGACCGCCGCACACCCCATGCCGCTCGAAACGCCTCGCCGCCACCTGTTGGGCATCGAGGGGCTGACGGAGTCGGACATCACCGCCCTTCTCGACCGGGCCGACGGCTATGTCGCGGTCAGCCGGAAGCGCGACAAGAAGCTGCAGACCCTGCGCGGGCGCACCGTCATCAATCTGTTCTTCGAAAGCTCCACGCGCACGCGGACGTCTTTCGAACTGGCCGGCAAGCGGCTGGGCGCCGACACCATCAACATGACGGTGGCCAGCAGTTCCATCAAAAAGGGCGAGACGCTGATCGACACGGCGCTGACCCTCAACGCCATGCACCCCGACGCCCTGGTGGTGCGCCACGGCGATGCCGGCGCGGTCAAGCTTTTGTCGGAGAAGGTCACCGGCGCCGTCATCAACGCCGGCGACGGCAGCCACGAACACCCCACCCAGGCCCTTCTCGACGCGCTGACCATCCGCCGCCGGGTGGGGGTTCTGGCCGGGCTGACGGTGGTCCTGTGCGGCGACATCCGCCACAGCCGGGTCGCCCGGTCCAACATCCACCTGCTCAACATCATGGGCGCCAGGGTGCGCGTGGTGGCGCCGCCCACGCTGCTGCCCGCGGCCATCGACCGGATGGGCGTCGAGGTCTTTCATGACATGAGAAAAGGTCTGGAAGACGCTGATATCGTTATGATGCTGCGCCTTCAGGTCGAGCGGATGCATGGCAGTTTCGTGCCGTCGATCCGCGAGTATTTTCACTTTTTCGGGCTCGACTACGACAAGCTGGCGGTGGCCAAGCCCAACGCCCTGATCCTCCATCCCGGTCCGATGAACCGGGGTGTGGAGATCGACTCGGTGATCGCCGACGACATTCACCGCAGCGCCATCCTGGATCAGGTGGAGCTGGGTGTGGCCGTGCGCATGGCCTGCCTGGCGTGGCTGCTGGAGGACGACGAGACCGCGCCGGCGGAACGGCGGGCGTCGTGACCGCGACCCTGCCCGAGGCCGACGTCGCCGCTGGCACCACGCGGCGCACCGCCTACGTCAACGCGCGGTTGCTGGACCCGGAGACGGGGCTCGACGCGCCGGGCGGTCTGCTGGCGGAACGCGGAAAGATCGTCGATCTTGCGCCCGGTCTGTTCGCCGACGGCGCCCCGTCGGACCTGGCCGTCGTCGACTGCCGGGGCCTGTGCCTGGCGCCGGGACTGATCGATATCCGCGTCCGGGTCGGCGAACCGGGCGAGGAGCACAAGGAAACCATCGCCACGGCCGCCGCCGCCGCCGCCGCCGGCGGCGTCACCAGCCTGGTCTGCCTGCCCGATACCGACCCGCCGCTCGACAGCCTGGCCGGGATCGAGTTCATCGCCCGACGGGCGCGGGAGATGAAGAAGGTCAAGATCTTCGCCTATGG
Organism: Inquilinaceae bacterium; assembly: GCA_052168355.1. Classification (GTDB taxonomy): domain Bacteria; phylum Pseudomonadota; class Alphaproteobacteria; order DSM-16000; family Inquilinaceae; genus JBQLZQ01. The sequence goes on along the minus strand of JBQLZQ010000012.1, from coordinate 47,900 downwards.
CTGCATCACCCGCGGCGGCGCCGGACAGGACCTGGCGGAGCTGGGGCTGCTGGCCGAATCGGGCGCGGTGGCCTTCACCGACGGCCGCCGGGCCGTGGCCGACAGCCTGGTCATGCTGCGCGCCCTGTCCTATGCGCGCACCTTCGGCCTGCTGCTGGTCCAGCACCCCGAGGAGCCTCGGCTGGCCGAGGGCGGCGCCATGACCGAGGGCGAGGCGGCCACCCGCCTTGGCCTGCCCGGCATCCCGACGGAGGCCGAGGTGATGATGATCGAGCGCGATCTGCGCCTGGTGCGCATGACCGGGGCCCGCTACCACGTCGCCCACGTCTCGACCGCGGCGGCCATCGACGCCATCCGCGCCGCCAAGCGCGACGGCCTGCCGGTCACCTGCGACACCGCCCCGCCCTATTTCGCGCTGACCGAGACCGATGTCGGCGACTACCGCACCTTCGCCAAGCTGTCGCCGCCCCTGCGCGGGGAGATGGACCGGCGGGCGGTGGTCGACGGCATCGCCGACGGCACCATCGACATCATCGCCAGCGACCATTGTCCGCAGGACCAGGACAGCAAACGGGTGCCCTTCGCCCAGGCCGCGCCCGGCGTGATCGGGCTGGAGACCCTGCTGCCCCTGGCGCTGGACGTTCATCACAAGGGGCGCGCCGGTCTGCTCGACGTCCTGGCCTGCATGACCAGCCGGCCCGCCGATCTTCTCGGTCTGCCGGGCGGGCGGCTGGCCGTGGGCGCGCCGGCCGATCTGGTGCTGTTCGACCCGGACCGGCCCTGGCGGATCGACGTCGAGGCGTTCCGGTCCAAGTCGCGCAACTCGCCCTTCGACGGCCGTCCGGTAACCGGCCGGGTGCACCGCACCGTGGTCGACGGCCGCGCCATGTTCCAGGCCGACTGACCGTCATGCCCGACCTGCTCGGCAGCCTCGCCTTCACCTGGCCGTTCTACGCCGCGGCGGTGCTCGGCTACCTGCTGGGGTCGATCCCGTTCGGCCTGGTGCTGACCCGGCTGGCCGGGTATGGCGACATCCGAAGCATCGGGTCGGGCAATATCGGCACCACCAACGTCCTGCGCACCGGCAACAAGAGGCTGGCGGCGGCCACGTTGCTGCTCGACGGCGGCAAGGGCGCCCTGGCGGTGCTGGTCGCCCTGCGCTTCGGTCAGGACATGGCCGTTCTGGCCGGCGGCGGCGCCATGCTGGGCCATATCTTTCCGATCTGGCTGCGGTTTCGCGGCGGCAAGGGAGTGGCCACGGCGCTTGGCGTGCTGCTGGCCATCGCCCCGGCGGTGGGGGCCCTGGCCTGCCTGACCTGGCTCGCCGTCGCCGCCCTGTTCCGCTATTCGTCCCTGGCCGCGCTGCTGGCCGTCGGCGGCAGCGTCTTGTACGCCTGGGCGTTCGCCCATTTCCCCGTCGCCGGCCGCTATCTGGCCGACCCGCAGCGCATGGAACTGGCGCTGTTTATCGCGGTCCTGGTCATCATCCGGCACCACGCCAACATCCGCCGGCTGCTGACCGGAAAGGAGCCCCGGATCGGCCGATCGGGGTCGGGATCGGAGACCCCGCCGGCCGGCTCCGGTTGACCCGCAATCCTGAGTACGCCATGGTCTGGAAATGCAACCCACCCGTGCATTGACCGACGGCGAGCGGCTGGCCTGGCTGCGGCTGATCCGGACCGATCAGGTCGGCCCTTCCCTGTTCCGCACGCTGCTGCGCCGGTACGGCTCCGCCTCGGCGGCGCTGGAAGCCCTGCCAGATCTGGCGCGCCGGGGCGGCCGGACCCGGCCGCTGGCGCCCCCGCCCCTGGCGGAGGCCGAGGCGGAATGGGCCGCCCTGACCCGCCTGGGCGGCCGCTTCGTGGCCCTGGACGATCCCGATTATCCGCCGCTGCTGGCCGCCATCGACGACGCCCCGCCGCTGATCGCGGTGTTGGGTGCCCTGCCGGCCGCCGACCGGCGGACGGTGGCGCTGGTTGGCGCCCGCAACGCCTCGGCCAACGGCAGGCGCTTGGCGACGGGTCTGGCCCGGGACCTGGGGGCGGCCGGGGTTGCCGTGGTATCGGGGCTGGCGCGGGGCATCGACGGGGCGGCCCATGAGGGCGCCCTGGCCACCGGCACGATCGCGGTGCTGGCCGGCGGCGTCGATGTGGTCTATCCGCCGGAGCATGCGGGGCTGTATGAGCGGATCGCGGCGGACGGCGCGGTGGTGGCCGAATGCGCGCTGGGGACCCAGCCTCAGGCGCGGCATTTCCCCCGCCGCAACCGGCTGATTTCCGGCCTGTCCCTGGCCGTCCTGGTGGTCGAGGCGGCGCCGCGATCGGGATCGCTGATCACCGCCCGGATGGCCGCCGAGCAGGGCCGCGAGGTGCTGGCCATCCCCGGCTCGCCCCTCGATCCCCGGGCGCGCGGCTGCAACGGGTTGATCCGCGACGGCGCCACCCTGGTCGAGACCGCCGACGACGTGCTGGAGGCCATCGCCGCCATGGCCGGCACCCGCCCGACCCCCAAAATCACGACACCGGCATTGCCCCTGGAAGATCTCGCACCGCCGCCGGAGACACCCGAGACGGTCCGTGCGCTGGTGCTCGAGCGGCTGTCCCCGACGGCCACACCGGTTGACGAACTGATGCGGGACTGCCAATTGTCTGCCGCAGACGTCCTCACCGTGCTCCTGGAAATGGAGCTGGCCGGACGCATCGCGCGGCACCCCGGCAACCGGGTCAGCCTGATCTCAGTCTGAGGACGGGCCCGTCGGTCCGGGCATTCACACCGCGGAAGCGGACCAAATCGAGAAAGCGGGGCATCCTTGCCGGGTCACAGTCTGGTCATCGTCGAATCGCCGGCCAAGGCCAAGGCGATCAACAAGTATCTGGGCAGCGACTACACGGTTCTGGCCAGCTACGGTCATGTCCGCGATCTGCCTCCGAAGGACGGGTCGGTCCGTCCGGACGACGATTTCGACATGGACTGGGAGCTGGGCGACCGCGCCAAGAAGCATGTCGACGAACTGGCCAAGGCGGCCCGCGACGTCGACCGCATCTATCTGGCCACCGATCCGGATCGCGAGGGCGAGGCCATCTCCTGGCATGTCCAGCAGGTGCTTCGGGCCAAGCGCGGGCTGAAGGATATCGACTTCCAGCGGGTCACCTTCAACGAGATCACCAAGCGCGCCGTTCTCGACGCCATGGCCAACCCACGATCCCTGAATCGGGAATTGATCGACGCCTATCTGGCGCGCCGGGCCCTGGATTATCTGGTCGGGTTCACCCTGTCGCCGGTGCTGTGGCGCAAGCTGCCGGGGTCCCGTTCGGCCGGCCGCGTGCAGTCGGTCGCCCTGCGGCTGATCTGCGACCGCGAATCGGAGATCGAGCTGTTCAGGCCGCAGGAATTCTGGTCCATCGAGGCCGTGTTCCGCACCGAGGACGGGGCCGAGTTCACCGCCCGCCTGACCCATCTGGACGGCAGGAAGCTCGACAAGTTCGCCCTGCCCGACGAAGCTTCGGCCCGTGCCGCCCTGGCCAAGGCCAACGCCCTGACCTACGCCGTCGAGACGGTGGAGCCGCGCGAGGTCCGGCGCAACCCCTACCCGCCCTTCACCACCTCGACCCTGCAGCAGGAAGCGTCGCGCAAGCTGGGTCTGGGCGCCTCGCGGACCATGCGGATCGCCCAGCGGCTGTACGAGGGCGTGGATTTGGGCGGCGAGACCGTGGGCCTGATCACCTATATGCGGACGGACGGTCTGCAGCTGGCGCAGGACGCGGTGACCGACACCCGGTCGCTGATCGGCAGCCGCTACGGCCAGAACTACATGCCGGCCAGTCCCCGCTTCTTCAAGAGCACGGCCAAGAACGCTCAAGAGGCACACGAGGCCATCCGCCCCACCGATGTCACCCGCCTTCCCGACAGCCTGTCCAAGGTGCTCGATAGCGAGGAACGGCGGCTGTACGACCTGATCTGGAAACGGACGGTGGCCTGCCAGATGGCCAGCGCGATCATGGATCAGGTCACGGTCGACGTGGCCGCGCCCGATCGGGCGGCGGTGTTCCGGGCCACCGGCTCGATCGTCCGTTTCGACGGTTTTCTCAAGGTCTACGAGGAAGGCCGCGACGACCCCGCCGCCGACGACGAGGCCTCGGGCCGCCTGCCCCCGGTCAAGGCCGGCGACGCCGTTACCCGCCAGCGTACCCAGGACAAGCAGCACTTCACCCAGCCGCCGCCCCGCTATACCGAGGCCAGCCTGGTCAAGGCGATGGAGGATCTAGGCATCGGCCGGCCTTCCACCTACGCCTCGATCCTTCAGGTCCTGCAGGACCGCGACTATGTCCGGCTGGAGAAAAAGCGGTTCTTCCCCGAGGACCGGGGCCGGCTGGTGACGGCCTTCCTCCGCAGTTTTTTCGAGCGGTACGTCGAATACGATTTCACCGCCAAGCTGGAAGGCCAGCTCGACGACGTGTCCGGCGGCCGGCTGGACTGGAAGACGGTGCTCAGGGAGTTCTGGACCGCGTTCTCCGACGCCGTGGCCAACACCAAGGACCTGACCATCACCCAGGTGATCGACGCGCTGGACGAGGATCTGGGCCCCCACTTCTTCCCGCCGCGCGGCGGAGATGCCGACCCGCGCCTCTGCCCCTCTTGCTCGAACGGCCGGCTGGGTCTGAAGCTGGCCCGCAGCGGCGCCTTTATCGGCTGCTCGAACTACCCCGAATGCCGGTTTACCCGCCCGCTGGAAGTCCTGACCGAAGAGAGCATGCAGGAAGCCGCCGCCTTCCCGCGGACGCTTGGCGCCGATCCGGAAACCGGGCGACCTGTCAGCGTCCGCAAAGGGCCCTACGGCTACTACATCCAGTTGGACCCCGCGGCCGACGAGAAGCCCAAGCGGGTGTCCCTGACCAAGGCCGATTCGCCGGGCGAGATCGATCTGGACCGGGCGCTGGGCCTACTCGGGTTGCCGCGCGAGGTCGGCCGCCACCCCGACAGCGGCGATACGATCACCGCCGGCATCGGTCGTTTCGGTCCCTATCTCAAGCACGGCAACGCCTACGTCTCGCTGCCCGCCGACGAGGATATCCTGGCCGTCGGAATGAACCGCGCGGTCGAGCTTCTGGCCGGCGCCAAGCAGCGGCCCGTGGCCGAACCGTTGCGCCAGCTCGGCGCCCACCCCACGGATGGGGAACCGGTGGCGGTTTTTTCCGGCCGGTACGGACCCTATGTGCGGCACGGCCGCACCATGGCGTCGCTGCCGAAAGCCGCTTTGGTCGAGGACCTGACCATGGAGCGGGCCGTCGAACTTCTGGCCGCCAAGGCGGCGAAGGGCGGCAAGGGCGCAAAGGGCGCCAAGGGCAAGACGGGCGCGCGCAAACCGGCGGGCACCAAGCGCGCCGCCGCCAAGTCCACCGCCGCGTCCAAGACAGGCAAGCCGCCGGCGAAGAAAAAACCGGCGGCCAAGAAAAAATCGGTAAAAAAGACAACCAGCGCCGCGGCCGATTAGGAGCGCGACAGAACCGTTGGCCAAGCGAGCCGCACCATTCCCGTCCAAGGACGAGGTCGTTGCCTTTATCCGCGGCAGCACGGCACCCGTCGGCAAGCGGGAAATCGCCCGCGCCTTTCATATCACCGGCGCGGCGCGCATCCCGCTGAAGGCGATGATCAAGGAACTGGAGCGCGACGGCGTGATCGAGCGCGGCCGGGGCCGCAAGGTCGCGCCGCCCGACAGCCTGCCCCCCGTCGCGCCCGTGGACATCATCGATATCGACGCCGACGGCGAGGTGCTGGCCCGGCCGACAACGTGGGAGGGGACCGGCGAGCCGCCCCGCATCTTCATGGCGCCCGAGCGGCGGGGCCACCCCGCCCTGCAGCCGGGCGACCGGGTCCTGGCCCGGCTGCAGCGTGGCGAGGACGGCATCTATGAGGGCCGGACCCTGCGTCGGATCATGGAAGACGAGACCACGCGGGTGGTCGGCACCTTCCATGCCCGTCCGGGCGGCGGCGTCATCGAGCCCGCCGAGCGCGGCCGCAAGGACAGTGTGTTCGTGGCCACAGCCGATCTGGCCGGGGCGCGCGACGGCGACCTGGTGGCGGCGGAAATGCCCGGCGGCCGGGGACGCGGCCCACGAGCGGCCCGGATCGTCGAACGGCTGGGCGATCGGGACGATCCCAGATCCATCAGCCTGATCGCCATCCACGCGGCCGGTATCCCGGTCGATTTTCCCCGGTCGGCCATCGATCAGGCGGAGGCGGCCCAGCCGCCGCGGCCCGACGGACGGGTCGATCTTCGCGCCCTGCCCCTGGTGACCATCGACGGCGCCGACGCCCGCGATTTCGACGACGCGGTGCTGGCGGTGGCGGACGATGACCCCGCCAACAAGGGCGGCTGGCGCCTGACCGTGGCGATCGCCGATGTCGCGCACTACGTCTCGCCGGGATCGGCGCTGGATCGCGAGGCCTTCAAGCGCGGCAACAGTTGCTATTTCCCCGACAGGGTCGTGCCGATGCTGCCGGAGGCGCTGTCCAACGGGCTGTGCTCGCTGCGTCCGGGGGAAGACCGCGCCTGCCTGACGGCCGAGATGACCATCGACCGGGCCGGCGCGCTGCTGCGCCACCGGTTCCAGCGCGGGCTGATGCGGTCGGCGGCGCGACTGACGTATGAGCAGGTTCAGGCGGCCCGTGACGGGACGCCCGACGATACGACCGGCCCGCTGGTCGACCCCGTCATCGCCCCCCTGTATGGCGCCTTTGCGGCCCTGGCCCAGGCCCGGTCCCGGCGCGGAACGCTGGAACTCGACCTGCCCGAGCGCCGGATCACGCTGGGCGACGACGGGCGGGTGGCATCCATCGGCGTGCGGGAGCGGCTGGACAGCCACCGTCTGATCGAGGAATTCATGATCGCGGCCAATGTCGCCGCCGCCGAGACGCTGAGCGACCGTTCCATGCCCTGCCTGTTTCGGGTCCATGACGAACCGGACCGATCCAAGATCGAGGCCCTGCGGGAGTTTCTGGAGCCGATGGGGTACCGGCTGGCCAAGGGTCAGGTGCTCAAGCCGCGCCTGTTCTCGCAGATCCTCGAGCAGGCGCGGGACCGGCCCGAGGCCCCGGCGGTCAACCAGATGGTGCTGCGCAGCCAGTCCCAGGCATCCTACAGCCCCGACAATCTGGGCCATTTCGGCCTGGCCTTGGCGCGCTATGCCCACTTCACGTCGCCGATCCGCCGCTATGCCGACCTCACGGTCCACCGCGCCCTGATCCGCCGCATGGGGCTGGGCGATGGCGGCAGCCCGGACGAGGAGCTGGAGCGGCTGGACGAGATCGGCAAGCACATCTCGGTGACGGAGCGCCGGGCCATGGAAGCCGAGCGCGACGCCGCCGACCGCTATGTCGCCGCCTTTCTCAGCCACCGGATCAGCGAGATCTTTGGCGGCCGGATCGGCGGTGTCACCCGCTTTGGGCTGTTCGTGTCTCTCGACGACAGCGGCGCCGACGGTCTTGTGCCGATATCGACCCTGCCCAGCGATTTCTACGACCATGACGAGCACGCTCACGCGCTGGTCGGCCGGCGATCGGGTCGGACCTACCGGCTGGGCGACCGGGTCGAGGTCGAACTGATCGAAGCCGACCCCATCAGCGGCAGCACGTTGTTGGCGATTCGCGACGCGGGCGCACCGTCCGACGGGCGCGCCGGCGGCCGGCCGGGCAAGGGACCGCCGGGGCGGCGGCCCGGGCAAGCGAAAGGCGCGGCCCGGCTGAAGAAAAGGACGGCAAAACCGGGAAAGCGCCGCAAATCATAAGACAAGCCCGTTTAGAGAGGGATACTGGGTTGGAGAAAAGCGATATCGAATCCTTAACGAACGGCACTACATACTAACCCTATGACACAGATCCGATCTTCGTTCAGTGGCCCCGTCTATCGGCGTGCCGCGGCAATCCTGATCGGCCTGCCTTTCCTGGCCGGCTGTGGCCTTGACCTGAACGCGCCGGGGCCGCTGCCGCTGTTCCAGCAGGACGGGGCCGGTTCAACCCTGTTTTCGGTCGGCTACAACCGTATTTCGACCGTCTATCTTGAACAGGTGAACCTTAGCGAGCTGACCGTCACGGGGCTTTCCGGACTGGCGACCATCGACCGCCGCATCCGCGCCGACCGGGTCGACGGCCAGGTACGGGTCCTGGCGAACCGGACGCCGGTGGCCGCCTTCGCCGCGCCGGAAGACCGCGACGCGGCGGGTTGGGGACGGATCGTCGTCGACGGTATCGCCGCCGCCCGCGCGGTCTCGCCCGCCTTGAGCGCGGCGACGGATGACGATGTCCATGCCGCGGTGTTCAACGCCATCACCGCCAGACTCGACCCCTATTCGCGCTATGTCAGCCCCGAGCAGGCCCGACAGGAACGGGCCTATCGCGAAGGGTATGGCGGGATCGGGCTGCTGTTGGAAAAAGACGAGACCGACCGGCCCTGGATCCGGGAAGTCTTTTCCGACGGACCGGCGGCCCGGGCCGGCGTGCTGGCCGGTGACGTGATCCTGGCGGTCGACGGCAAGCCGGTGCTGGGCCTGGCCCTCGATCAGCTTGGCGAGGCGTTGCGCGGCCCCATCGGCAGCGAGGTGCGGCTGACCCTCGAAGCGCCGTCCGGCCAAACCCGCATCCTGGCCCTGGTTCGCGAACGGGTGGTCCCCAACCCGGTCACCGCCCGAACGGAAGACGGGATCCTCATCATCCGCATCAGTCGCTTCAACGCCGGCACGGCGGCCAAGGTGTCCGAAGCGGTGACAGCCGAACTCGATGTCCTGGGCGGCGGCGCGCGGGGGCTTATCCTGGATTTGCGCGGCAACCCGGGCGGTCTGCTGGGCCAGGCCGTCGATGTCGCCGATCTGTTCATCACGCGCGGCGAGATCATCTCGACCCGCGGCCGCCACCCCGACAGCGTGCAGCACTATTATTCGCAAAGCGACGACATCGCCAACGGTCTGCCCATGGCGCTGCTGATCGACGGCCGTTCGGCCTCGGCGTCGGAAATCGTCGCCGCCGCTCTCCAGGACAGCGGGCGCGCGGTTCTGGTGGGCGCGTCGACCTTCGGCAAGGGCAGCGTCCAGACGGTCACCCGCCTCCCCAATGACGGCGAGCTGTTCCTGACGTGGAGCCGGATCTTCGCGCCGTCGGGCTACACGCTCCACCTGCAGGGGGTGCTGCCCACCCTGTGTACCAGCAACGGCGCGGCCGATTCGGACGAGTTGATCGATCAGTACCAGTCCGGGGCGCTGCAGGTGCCGACCCGGCTGTCGACCTGGCGCCTGGCCGCCCCCGAGAGCCAGGCGGCGCTGGACATCCTGCGCGCCGCCTGCCCCTGGCAGGATCATGACGAGGCCTTGGACATCATGGTGGCCAAGCGGCTGCTGCTGGACCCCAACCTCTATGGCCCGGCCCTGGCCGAAGGCAGCCGCACGGTCGCCCAGCGCTGACACGACCGGATCGCGGCGGCCGTCAGGACCCAATAAGAAGCCGATCCGATAAGAAGCCAATATGGTGACAGGCGGCGGCGCCCTTCTCGGGTGACGACCCATCTGGTACGGTTTCGGCGGCCGGCCATCCGCCGAACAACACCGACCAGCCCGACGAGTACTCGCCGATGACCGGCTCCCTTCAGCTTCTCACCGTAGGCACGGCGATCGGCTGCGGCCTGATGGCCGGGCTTTTCTTCGCCTTTTCCGTGTGCGTGATGGGGGCGCTGGGGCGGCGTCCGCCGGCCGAGGGCATGGCCGTGATGCAGGCCATCAACCTCGTCATCCTCAACCCGCTCTTCTTCATCGTTTTTTTCGGAACGGCGGCGGGGTGCGCCCTGTGCGTCGCCGTCGGTTCGTGGCAATGGTCCGCCCCCGGCGCGGCGTTTCTGGTCCTCGGCGGCGCGGCCTATCTTGGCGGCGGTGTGCTGGTGACCGCGACCGTCAACGTCCCCCTCAACAACCGGCTGGCCGGTGTTCGTACCGGCGACCCCGACGGCGCCGACCGGTGGGCCGACTACCGCGTCCGATGGACGGCCTGGAACCATATCCGCGCGGCCGCCTGCATTTTGGCCATGACCTTCCTTATCCTTGCCGTCGGCCAATAGGCCAGCGATGGACGAAGGCATGGACGACATCTCGATCCGCCGGTTTCGCGACGACGATGCCGGCGTCGCCGCCCGGATCTTTTTCGACGCCATCCATCTCGGGACGCGGAACCATTACGACGCCGCGCAGAGACGGGCCTGGGCGCCCGACGTACCGGAAGGCGCCGGCTGGCTGGACAGGCTGCGGTCGCAGACGACGCTGGTGGCCGAACGGAACGGGCGGGTGATCGGGTTCATGGCCCTCAGGGCCGACGGATACATCGATCTGGCCTTCGTCGCGCCCGCCTTCATCGGCACGGGGGTCGCCCGGCATCTCTACCGGTCAATTGTGGCGGAAGCGGCGGCCTTGGGGGTGAAGCGCCTCCACACCCAGGCCAGCCACCTCGCCCGGCCCTTCTTTGAGCGCCAGGGCTGGTCCGTGGTCAAGGAACAGACCGTTTCCCCGCACGGCGTGCCCATGACAAACTTCTTGATGGAAAGGGTTACCGGATAACCGGTGATCCAACGTCTAGAGCAGGATCGCTTTGGGTGGAATCGCTTCGGCGATTCCACCCAAAGCGTGAATCCTACTCTATTCATAGAGTTAGAGAGCGATTCACGTCATTGGTGGCAGCGGGTCCGCTTCCACCAATGACGATCGCGCTCTAGACGCCGCGATTATTGTCCAGAACCGACCGAATTCGGCGAAGTTCGGGGAGAAGTTCCACGACCTTCTCCCAGTCGATCTTGTCGTCGAGCGCCATGATCGCGGGACCGAGGTTCTCGATCGCCTGCCGATGAAACAGGCGGCCCTCCTCGGTGAGAAAGACGACCTTGCTTCGCCCATCGGTCTCGTGCGGCGCCAGTCTGATCAGGTTGCGCTTGGATAGCGTGGCCAGGGTGTGGGTCATCGTGCCCTTGGTGACCTGAAACGCCCGTGCCAGCGACAGGGGCGTTTTGCCGTCGCCAAGCCTGATCAGATGATTCAGGACCGAAAAATGAGAGACGTGGAGACCATCCGGCAGCCGCTTGTTGAACATCGTCGAACCAAGCTGCTGGATGATCCCCACTTCGTTGAAGAACTGAAATACGAGCTTTCCGATATCGTCCAAGACTACCCCTTGAGGATCTTTGCCTCCAACGGCCAACGCGGACTTGGAGGAACGGACGCAGCGTATCCCAAACGGGAAAGCATCTGCACCGTTCCGCCATCCGATGCCAGCATCGCATGGATCTGATCATACAGAGACTTCATTTCCGGGTACTCCTGCAGGGCCTGGCTCAAGGGCTGAACGCCAACCCCATGGGCGGTCGCCGCCAGATTGAGGCGAACCCAATCCCGACCGGCATTGATCTGGTCCACCCGACCGTTTGCGGCGGTGACCTGCCACAGATGGGCCATCGCGGTATCGGCGTTTTCCAGCACCGCCTTCCGACCCTCCGCAAACATCGATGACGACGTATCCAGCGTTCCTTCCCGGGTCATCGCGCCAAAGAAGTGCAGGGTTTCGAAAAACGGGCCCGAAAAATCGATGCCGTCGGGGTTGGCCTCGATCTCGGCCTTCCCGATGCGAAACAGATCGACGCTTTCCTTGAACGTGCGCGGCGTGTGGATCTCCACCAGCAAAGCGTCGTGGGTAAGTGTTCGAAGAGCCTGGACGTGCGCCAATTCATTGCTGACGCCGACCGCTCCCCCGTTGATCGCGGCCGAGCGGATGTCGGCCAGAACGGCGTCGGGGACCGGTTTGTCGAGGTCGAACGGCTCCTTCAACGAGCGGCGGGCGAGGACCTGCGCAAACAGCGGATCCGCCTCGATGGCGTTTGTCTGGACGAAGGTCGCAACGGCAACCGGACGATTGTCCAAGGTTTTTCGATCATCGCCTTCGGGAAAGAGGTCGACGTCCACCCGATAGCCGTCCTGGGCCGCCGCCATGCGCAGAAGCTCCAGGAAACAGCCCAACCCGATGGTGATCTGTCGGTTGAACGGGTCCGTATGGGGCAGCATCCGTTCCATGTCGACCGTCAGCACGACCTGATCGGGACGGGAAAGATCGACCAACCAGGGCTGACGGTTATGGGGGTTTGGTGCCAGGATCGCGTAGGACAGCGCCTTCCGGCGGGGTTCGTCGTAGAGCGATCCGGCCTGGGTCCAAGGCATCAAGGCCCGTTCGGGCGATCGGGTCGCGATCGTGCCGACCGTTCCGCCCGCGGCCAGCACGATGCCGCCACCCGCCACCATCAGGAATTTCCGTCTGCTCATCGTCTTGCTCCACCTATCTAGTTTGACGTCAAACCAGTATCGTTCAACGTCAAACCACATGTCAAATGGTTTGCGGCACATCGACGAAGCCTACGTCAGATCGATGACTGGATAAGGGTCCGCCGCGGGAGCGATCGCCCCAGTCTGGACTTAGCGTCCCGACTTGGGTAATGTCCGCCCCCGATCCACAGGGGACGGGGCGCCGTTGGGGCTGCCCTGCCGACAGACGGACCAAGACAGATGGCAAAGCCCAGTACCTTAAAGATTCGCATGGTCAGCACCGCCGACACCGGATATTTCTACGTCACCAAGAAGAACCCGAAGACCAAGACGGAAAAGATGACCTTGCGGAAGTACGACCCGGTCGCCCGCAAGCATGTCGAATTCAAGGAAGCAAAGATCAAGTAAGAATGCTGGCGCTGTTTAGCGGTGCCGGACTCTTAAGATCTTGAACCCGACGGTCGAGAACAGGGCGGCCACCAATATAAAAAAACCTCCAGACTTTGTCTGGAGGTTTTTTCTTCTGACGGTCTTCAAGCTGTAACGACGGGCTAGCGAAGACCACCGGCGGCCAGAAGATCGGCGGGCAATTCGTCGATCCCTTCTGCGACCATGCGATTCCGGCCCCGGCCCTTGGCCTCGTAGAGCAAGATATCGGCGCGCTTGATCAGCGACTCGACGCTTTCCTTGGGGTCCTCGGTCGTCACCACGCCCAGGCTGATGGTGACATCGAGAGTGCCAATGGGGTGCGACACCGGGAACGGCTCCTTGGCGACCCTTTCCCGCAACCGCTCGCCGACCAGCGCGGCGGCCTCGATGGAGGCGTCGGGCATGACGATCACGAACTCCTCGCCGCCATACCGCGCCACCATGTCGAAATTGCGCAGATTGTGGCTGACCCGCTGGGCCATCTCCTTGAGCACCTCGTCGCCGACGCTATGACCGTAGGTGTCGTTGACCTTCTTGAAGAAGTCGATATCGAACAGCACGCACGCCACCGGCCGCCGCGTTTCGTCGATACGGGCGATGGTCCGTTCCATATGGCTGGTGAGGTAGCGCCGGTTGAACAGGCCGGTGAGGCTGTCGGTCAAGGCCATTGACAGACTTTGCTCATAGTTGGAGCGAAGCTGCTCCTGATACCGCTTGCGGCGGATCTGGGTGCGCATCCGTGCCAGCAGCTCGTTGCGGTCGATCGGCTTGACCAGATAATCGTTGGCGCCCAGTTCCAGACCCTTGGCGGTCCTGGACAGGTCGCCGTCGTCGGTCAGAAGCAGGATCGGCGTCTGCCGCGTGTTTTCATGACTGCGCAACTGGGAGCAGACCCGCAGCCCGTCTTCGTCCAGCAAAGTCAGGCTGATCACCACAAGGTCGAAGTCCTCGGCCAACGCCCGCTCGATTCCCTCTTTGGTGGTGGTGGTCGTGGATATCTCGTTATGGTCGATCTTGGCGGTGTCCACGACCTTTTCGGTATCGACGACGCTGTCCTCGACGATCAGGATGCGCGCCCCGGTCGACGAGGCCTCCATCTCCGACGTCTCGGTGCTGATGACGCCAAGTTCGCCCGACGTGCGCTCGCGCACCAGCCATTCGTCCATCATCATCTTCAGGCGCACAAGCGACCGGACGCGGGCGAACAGCGCCGTGTCGTCGACCGGCTTGGTCAGAAAATCGTCGGCGCCGGCTTCCAGCCCGCGGACCCGGTCCGCCGTATCGCTGAGGGCCGTCACCATGACCACGGGAATATGCCGGGTCGTCACGCTGGCCTTCAGGCGCCGACATGTCTCGAACCCGTCCATGCCGGGCATCATGACGTCGAGCAGGATGATGTCGGGGAGTTCCGCCTCGGCCTTTTCGATCGCCTGATAACCGTCGGCCGCCGTCAGGACGTCGAAATACTCCCGCGACAGCTTCGCCTCAAGCAACTTGACGTTCGGAAGAACGTCGTCAACGACCAGGACGCGAGCGGACATAGACCCTCAACTCAGGTATCGTTGCACCGTCTGCAGAAACGTCGCTACGGAAATTGGCTTGGCGATATAGTCTTCACAACCGCCCTCCCGGATCTTTTCTTCATCCCCCTTCATCGCGAAGGCCGTGACGGCGATGATGGGGATACCGCGCAATTCGTCATCTTCCTTGATCCACTTGGTGACTTCAAGTCCCGAAACCTCAGGCAACTGGATGTCCATCAGGATCAGATCGGGTTTTTCCCGCCTTGCAATCTTCAAGGCCTCCATGCCGTCCTTGGTCTGTAGTGTATTGTAGCCGTGGGCTTCCAATAAATCGTGGAAGAGCTTCATGTTAAGCTCGTTATCTTCTACAATAAGGACAGTCTTCGCCATGGACTCGGCCTTTATTTCATTTAGGGCGAATGCATCCAATGCCTTGGAAGCTCCGACCACCTTAGTTGTGTCTCAAAGAAAACGACCCGGACTCTCTGTCGGAAGAGCGGGACTCGGACCCAAGTTTACTCTAAACCATGTTAACAAACGATGATCTCCGTCCCCCGTTCCCGCTGCAGAAGCTGTGGCGCCTCCGTCCCGCAGGCAGGCCGCCGCTGTCCCGTGTGCCGGTCGAGCCGGGTTATCGCACATCCCGAGCTGGAATTGTTAACCATTGCGCACCTCGATTGCGATGCCTTCTACGCCACCGTCGAAAAACGGGACCGGCCCGAACTGGCGGCGGTTCCGGTCATCGTCGGCGGCGGCCGTCGGGGAGTGGTGTCCGCCGCCTGCTATGTCGCCCGTCTTTACGGCGTGCATTCGGCGATGCCAATGTTCAAGGCGCTGGCGGCCTGCCCCGACGCGGTAGTGATCCGGCCGGATATGGGCAAATACGTCGCCGTGGCCCGGGACGTGAGGGCCCTGATGCGGGCCACCACCCCGTTGGTGGAGCCGGTATCGATCGACGAAGCCTTTCTCGATCTGTCCGGTACCGAACGTCTTCACGGTGTCAGCCCGGCCGCCACCTGCATCGCGCTGGCGGCACGGATCGAGGCCCAGTTGGGAATCACCGTGTCCATCGGCCTCAGCTACAACAAGTTCCTGGCCAAGGTCGCCTCCGACCTGGACAAGCCGCGGGGCTTCTCGGTGATCGGGCGGGCCGACGCCATGACCTTCCTGGCCGATCGCCCGGTCAACCTGCTGTGGGGAGTCGGGCGCGCCCTTCATACGCGCCTGGTGGCCGACGGCATCCGTACCATCGGCGACCTGCGCGGTCAGGACCAGGCGGCGCTGATGGCCCGGTACGGCTCCATCGGCTCGCGACTGTGGCATCTGTGCCGGGGTATCGACACGCGCCCCGTCCAGCCGACCCGCCTGGCCAAAAGCGTTTCGGCGGAAACCACTTTCAACCAGGACCTGGATCGGGCCGAAGACCTTGTCGCCCGCCTGTGGCCGCTGTGCGAAAGGGTGTCGGCGCGGCTGAAGGCGCAGGGATTG
Organism: Inquilinaceae bacterium; assembly: GCA_052168355.1. GTDB lineage: Bacteria > Pseudomonadota > Alphaproteobacteria > DSM-16000 > Inquilinaceae > JBQLZQ01. Next base: position 32,125 of record JBQLZQ010000012.1, on the reverse strand, counting down.
GCCGGCGGTTCCGTGACGGTCAAGCTCAAGACCGAACGGTTCCGCCTGCTGAGCCGCAGCCACAAGCTGCCGGCGCCGACCCAATTGGCGGACACGCTGTTCCGGACCGCCCGGCCGATGATCGAGGCGGAAGCCACGGGCGGCACCCGGTTTCGGCTGATCGGCGTCGGCTGCGGCGACCTATCGACCGAAGAGGGCGCGGACCCGCCCGATCTGCTGGACCCCGACCTGGAGCGCCGCAAGACCGTGGAACGCACGATCGACGCCGTGCGGGCCAAGCTTGGCCCCGACGCGATCGGCAAGGGAAGGGGTCTGCGCGCCGACCGGCGGCGCTGAAATGGTAATACCGGGTTTCAGCAGGCAGCCGGTTCCAGGGCCTCCACCTCGGTCAGGGTGGCCCGCACCGTGAAATCGCCGTAGTCGATCAGCATCTCGTCCATGACGCCGTTGTCGTACAGGCGCACCGCCATCTCATATTCGGGTTCGGCCTCGGTCGACATCCGGTCGAAAAACGCCATGCTGGTGGGCCAGGACCGGCGCTCCAAAAGGCCCGACTGCCGGCTGCCGGCCTTGGGCGCCTCGGTCGGATCGCCGATGGTAACCGAAATGTCGGTCAGCTTGTTCAGTTCCGTGCCGTCGAACAGGGGGGCGACGAACAGGCGGTCACCCGCCTCCGCCCGCTCCAGAAGCCGCAGGGTGTGTGCGGTGGGGAACAGGGTGCCGGCGGGCAGATCCAGCGTCGCCTCCTCGGGCAGTCGAAATTCGGCCACACCTTGGCCGTTGCCGCCCATGGATGCGTGTCCGCGCACTTCCTTGTCCGGTTGACCGTTGGTGGCGTTGCGCAGGTTGAAACTGAACTCCGACCCGTCCTTGGCTTCCCAGGTCGCGTAGATCGACCGAACCTCCAGGGAGTCGCCCTGGGCATAAAGGAAGTCCATGCTGTAGCGCTGCTCCACGGACCACCCGTCGCACTCGTCACCCCACTGGAACAGCATGCGTCCGCTGACGTCGGCGACACCGCCTCCGCCATTGCCCGTGGCCGATGCGAGGCCAAGCTTGTAGATCGCCCGGTGCGGAGCGATCTCCCAGGCCGACGCGGACGACAGGCCGGCGGTGAAGCCGGCAAAACTGGCGATCAGGGCGAAAACGTAGGCTGTACGGCAGGTCAAGAGACAAGCTCCCGGTTGGGGTCGGCGGGGTCGGATCCCAAGCATAGGCCAGTTTTGGCAGAGCCATGAGGCGTTATTGGGGCCAGCGACATCCTGCCGTCGCCGGTATCAGCTCGCCGATTTCACGACCGGCGGTAGATCGAGCTTGATATGCAGGTCGCGCAGCCGGGCCGGTTCCACCACGGCGGGGGCCTGCATCAACAGATCCTCGGCCCTCTGGTTCATGGGGAAGGCGATGATTTCCCGGATGTTCGGTTCATCGGCCAGCAGCATGACGATGCGATCGACGCCGGGCGCCGATCCGCCATGGGGAGGCGCGCCGAACTTGAGGGCCGTCAGCATGCCGCCGAACTTGGTCTCCAGATCCTCGGCCGAGTAGCCGGCGATGGCGAACGCCTTGTACATGATCTCCGGCAGGTGGTTCCGGATGGCCCCCGACGACAGTTCCACGCCGTTGCACACGATGTCGTACTGATAGGCGTTAATGGTCAGGGGGTCCTGGGTTTCCAGCGCCTCCAGCCCGCCCTGGGGCATCGAGAACGGGTTGTGGCTGAAATCCACCCGGCCGGTATCCTCGTTCAGCTCGAACATCGGGAAGTCGACGATCCAGCAGAACGCGAAACGGTTTTTGTCGACGAGATCCAGATCCTCGGCGATGCGCGTCCGGGCCAGGCCGGCCATCTTCTCGGCCGCGGGCCGCTGGTCGCAGACAAAGAACACCGCATCGCCGTCCTCTGCCCCCGTCAGGTCGCGCAGCGCGCTCTGCGCCGCCTCGGGGATGAATTTCGCGATCGGTCCCTTCCCCGCCCCGTCCTGAAACAGCACGTAGCCCAGGCCGGGCGCGCCCTGTTCCTGGGCCCAGCCGTTGAGCTTGTCGAAAAAACTGCGGGGGCGGTCGGCCACCTTGGGGGCCCGGATGGCGCGGACCACCCCGCCCCGGGCGATCACGCCCTTGAAGGCCTTGAATTCCACATCGTCGCGGCCGAACACCGCCGACACGTCGACAATGACCAGCGGGTTGCGCAGATCGGGCTTGTCGGTGCCGTAGGTCAGCATCGCCTCGACGTACGGGATGCGCGCGAAGGGCGCGGTATCGACCGCCCTGCGGCTGCCGGTGAAATCGGCGAATTCCTGGAACACCCCGCTCAGGACCGGCTCAACCGCCGCGAAAACATCCTCTTGCGTGACGAAGCTCATTTCCAGGTCGAGCTGATAGAACTCCCCCGGCGAGCGGTCGGCACGACTGTCCTCGTCGCGGAAACAGGGCGCGATCTGAAAGTACCGGTCGAACCCGGCGATCATCAGAAGCTGCTTGAACTGCTGGGGCGCCTGGGGCAAGGCGTAGAACTTGCCCGGATGCTGGCGGCTGGGCACCAGGAAGTCCCGCGCTCCCTCGGGGCTGGACGCGGTCAGGATCGGCGTCTGGAATTCCGTGAAACCCTGGTCGATCATGCGCCGCCGGATCGAGGCGATGACCCCGGCGCGCAGCATGATGTTGCGCTGCATCTTCAGCCGCCGAAGATCCAGGAACCGGTGGCGCAGGCGGACCTCCTCCCCGGCATCGGCGTCGGCGTTGACCTGGAGCGGCAGCATCTCGGCCGCGGACAAAAGGTCGAATTCCGCGATCTGGACTTCGATCCCGCCCGTCGGCAGCCGGTCGTTGAGGGTATCGGGGCTGCGCTCGACCACCCGGCCACCGACCATCACCACGCTTTCCAGCCGGGTTTCCTCGATCCGGGGGAACAGAGGGTTCGAGACGTCGATGACCGCCTGGGTCAGCCCGTAATGGTCCCGAAGATCGACGAACAGCAGGTTGCCGTGATCCCGCTTGCGGTGGATCCATCCCGATAGGCGAACGGTCTGGCCGGCGTGCTCCCGGCTCAGGGCGCCGCAGGTGTGGGTGCGGTATGGGTGCATGGGGCGGGGTCTCTCGCTGCTCTGGCCGGAATCGAAGGGCCCGGTGCGGCGCCCGGCCGCGCCAGCCGGGCGGCAAGAGCGCACGGACCGGAACCCATTGTCAAGCCGCCAATCCCCGGCACGGCACGGCCTTGAGGCGGGGTCGGGCATGGCCTACCATGCGGTCGGCGTTCCCGCGCCTTGTCCTTCCAGCCCCGAACCGCGTCAGCGCGGTCGGGCACGCTTCCTTGCCAGACAGGCCCTGCAGACCCGCCCCATGACCATGATCACGGACACAGACGCCCTCGCCGCCTTTTGCAAGCGTCAGGCAAAGGCCACGTTCATCACCGTCGATACCGAGTTCATGCGGGAGAACACCTATTGGCCGATCCTGTGCCTGGTTCAGGTCGCGGGACCCGACGAATCGGCGGCGATCGACCCGATGGCCGAGGGGTTGAGCCTGGATCCGCTCTACGCCCTGCTGGCCAACCCCAAGGTTCTCAAGGTCTTTCACGCCGCCCGCCAGGATGTCGAAATCTTCGTGAAGCTGACCGGCGCGGTCCCAAAGCCGGTTTTCGACACCCAGATCGCGGCCATGGTGTGCGGGTTCGGCGACTCGGTGGGTTATGAAACCCTGGTGACCAAATTGGCCGGCGCCCGCATCGACAAGTCCTCGCGCTTTACCGACTGGTCACGGCGGCCGCTGACCGAAAAGCAGATCACCTACGCCCTCGCCGACGTCATCCATCTGCGCCCCGTCTACGAAAAGCTGGAACAGCGGCTGGCCCGCACCGACCGCGCGGCATGGCTGGAGGAAGAGATGGCGGTGCTGACCGATCCGGCGACTTATGTCACCGAGCCTCGAACGGCGTGGAAGCGGCTCAAGACCCGCTCCAGCGATCCCCGTTTTCTGGCTCGCCTGCGGGAACTGGCGGCCTGGCGCGAGGAGGAAGCCCAGGCCCGGGACCTGCCGCGAGGCCGGATGCTGCGCGACGAAGCGCTGCTGGAGATCGCCGCCAATGCCCCGGCGACGCCGGAGGATCTGGCCCGCACCAGGGGCTTGAGCAAGGGCATGGCCTCGGGCCGCCAGGGGGCCGCGCTGCTGGACGCGGTCCGTCGGGGCCAGGAAACCCCGCCCGACCAGCGGCCGACGCCGCCGGTGCGGCGCGACCCGCCGGCCGGGATCGGCCCGACCATGGACCTGCTGCGGGTGCTCTTGAAGATGCGCTGCGAGGAATATGACGTGGCCCAGAAGCTGGTCGCCAGCGCCGGTGATCTGGAGCGGATCGCCAGCGAGGAGGCCGCCGATGTCCCGGCCCTGCACGGCTGGCGGCGCGAAGTGTTCGGCGAAGCGGCCGAGGCGCTCAAACGCGGTGAACTGGCGCTGGCCATCAATGGACGCCGTCTGAAGGCGGTGCCGATGAAGGGCGGAAAGGCACGTTAAGGCCATTGACAGGGCCGGCTTGACGGCCTCGCCGCTTACGTCCCGGTACGGACCTCCGTTGCCATGGCCACCGCGGTCTCGGCCGTTCGGCTCAGCGCCTTGGCCACCGCGTTGAGGCGACGGCGCACCACCTCGCCCCCCAAACATTCTTCCTGCTCGGGCAGCCACAGGGTCACCTTGTCGGAGTCGAGCGACAGCCGCGTCCGCTCCAGGACGTCCGTCGCGCCGCCGGTCAGGGTGTGCGCCAGACGCAGCGCCGCGCCGAGGGCGGCCGCCTGTCCCATCTGGTCGCCATCCAGCAGATCGTTGGCCGCCGCCGTGGCGTTGCCGCCGAGAGACCCGCCATAGCGGGCGTAGAGGGCGGCGGCGACAAACACTCGCTCCACATGGTCGAACCCCGCGAAGGGCAGCCGCTGGACGCGCAGGAAAGCATGGTCGGCGCGATAGTCCGGGTGCTCCGCCCAGCAAATGTCGCTGAGCAGGCTTGCCGCCTGGCGCAGCCGCCGGTGCCAGGCGCTTTCACCCTCGAACAGCGGGTCCAGCCAGGCGAAAAACCGTTCGGCATTGCTGAACCGGTCGATCCGTTTGGCCGCCTTCGCGCAGGCGGCGATCAACGGATCCTCGGCTTGCACCGCCGGTGTCAGCAGATCGAATAGATGTCCTTCGCGGACACCGAAGGCGGAGAACACCACCCGTTCCGGACGCAACCGCTGCAGCACTCCTTCCAGCACCAGTGCCGCCCACGGCAGGGTTTCCAGGCGCCGTTTGGACACGCCGGGCATGCGGTCCATCGACGCCTTGCCCTGTCCGGCGATCAGCCGCGCCACGTCCAGCAAATCGTCGCCATCGACGGCGAATTGATGGATGATGTGCAAGGGATGGTCGCGCGTGGCCATCAGCAGCTTGGCGATGGACCGCCAGGCCCCCCCGACCGGATAGAATGTCCGACCCCGGAACGTCTCCAGCCAATCCAGCCCCTGCAGCTCACTGTCCACGGTCTTGCGCGCCGTGCCGCGTCCGCCCTTGGCGTCCATCAGCCGGAACGGGCCCAGCGGCAGCGTGACCTGATCGCCGATCACCCCCTTGTCGATCCCCACCATCTCTAGCGACCCGCCGCCCAGGTCGCCGATCACGCCATCGGCGCCGGGAATGCCCGAGAGCACGCCCATGGCGGAGATCCGGGCTTCCTCGGCGCCGCTGACGACGGAAACGGCCAGACCGCAGACCCGGTCGACCTGTTCGATAAAGTCCTGGCCGTCGGCGGCTTCGCGCACCGCCGCCGTGGCCAGCACATCGACATGGTCGACCTCCATTCCCGAAAGCAGCCGGGTGAACCTCGCCAGGCTCTCCAGCGCCGATTTCACGCCGTCGGGGTTCAGGCGGCCCGTGCTTGCAAGGCCCCGACCCAGGCCGCAGAGCACCTTTTCATTGAAGATGGGCAGCGGCGCGCGCCCCAACCCGTCATAGACGACCAGCCGGATCGAATTGGATCCGATATCGATGACGGCCACCCGCTGATGCCAGGCCGGCGTGATCGGGCTTGCGGCGAAGCGTCCCCTGGATCCCATGTCAGAATGGGACATGACCCGGGCCGGACCGGGCCGGGGTCGGATCGGAGAAGGACAGTGTGTCGGACCGGCTGCTATGCATGGATCATCGCGCGCCTTTTTGGGGCCTCGGCCGGGGGCGGGGTTTGGGGACGGCGGCAAGGGCGCTGCCCCGGCCGGAAAGGCTGGGATTGGTCATGAAATACCGATGGGCGCTGAACGAGTCCACGGTCGACTTCACCCGGTGATAGGCCCCATCGGACGCCAGGGTCCAACTGTTCGCCTCGTCCTTCAGATTGGCGACCATGATCTCTTCCAGGATCTGCCGGTGCACGGTCGGGTTCTCGATGGGCACGAAGGTTTCGATCCGCCAGTCCAGATTGCGCTGCATCCAGTCCGCCGACGAAATGAAGACCTTGGCGTTGGCCGACGGCAAGGCGGTCCCGTCGGCAAAACACACGATCCTGGAATGCTCCAGAAACCGCCCGACGATGCTCCTGACCCGGATGTTCTCCGACAGGCCGGGCACTCCCGGCCGCAGGCAGCAGATGCCGCGCAGGACCAGATCGATCTCCACCCCGGCGCGGGAGGCCTTGTACAGAAGATCGATGATCGCGCCGTCGACGAGGGAATTCATCTTGGCCCAGATATGGGCCGGTTTCCCGGCCTTGGCGTTGGCGATCTCGCGCTCGATCAATTCCACCAGCGTGCTGCGCAGGGCCAGCGGGGCGATCCTGACCTTTTCCATGGCAATCGGCTTGGCGTAGCCGGTCATGTAGTTGAACATGGCCGCGGCATCGTGGCACAGCTTGGGATCGCAGGTAAAATAGCTGAGGTCGGTGTAGATCCGGGCGGTGATCGGATGATAGTTGCCGGTGCCGAAATGGACGAAGGGCCGCAGCCCGTCCACCTCCCGCCGCACCACCAGGGACACCTTGGCGTGGGCTTTGAGGTTGAGGAAACCGTAGACGACCTGGGCGCCGGCCCGTTCCAGATCCCGCGCCCAGCGGATATTGGCTTCCTCGTCGAACCGCGCCTTGAGCTCGACCATCGCCGTCACAGACTTGCCGGCCTCGGCCGCCTCGATCAGCGCCTGGACGATGGGGGATTTCTTGGACGTCCGGTAGAGCGTCTGCTTGATCGCCACCACATCTGGATCGGCGGCCGCCTGGCGCAGGAACTGGACCACCACGTCGAAGCTTTCGTAGGGGTGGTGGACGATAATGTCCTTAGCCCGGATGGCGGCAAAACAATCGCCGCCGAAATCGAGAATGCGCTCGGGAAACCGTGGATCGTGAGGCGAGAACAGAAGGTCCCGCCGCTCGTCGACGATGATCTCCGCGGTGCCCGACAGGCCGATCAACCCGTCCAGCCGGAACACGTCCTCGGCACCCGTTCCCAGTTCCTTTTGCACGAACCGCAACAGCGGCTCGGGCATGTCGGCATTGACCGTCAGGCGGATGACGCTGCCCCGCCGCCGCCGCTTCAAAGCCGTTTCGAAGGTCTTGACCAGATCTTCGGCCTCTTCGTCGATCTCCATCTCACTGTCGCGAAGAACGCGAAAGGCGCCGTGCTCCGTACTCACAAAGCCGGGAAACAGCCGGCCCAGGCACATCCGCACCAGGTCTTCCAACAGAATGAACCGGATTTCCTTTCCAGGCACGCGGATAAAGCGGTCGAGCTGGGACGGCAACGGTACCAGGGCCTTCAGATCGAGCCCCTCCTCCTTGTTGACCAGCCGCAGGGCGAGGGCGAAGCCGAGGTTAGGGATGAAGGGAAAGGGATGGGCCGGGTCGACGGCAAGGGGCGTGAGGATGGGAAAGATGTCGCTGAGGAACTTGTCCTCCAGCCACTTCCGTTGCTGCGGGGTCAAGGCGTCGGGATCCAGGACGATGATGTCCTCGTCGACAAGCTTCCCCCGCAAGTCGCGCCAGCAGGCCTGCTGGTCGGTCATCAGGGTGCCGACGCGGGCGGCGATGGCGGTCAGCTGTTCCGCCGGGGTCATGCCGTCCTGGCTCGGCGACTTGACGCCCATGGCCACCTGGGCCTTCAGCCCAGCCACGCGCACCATGTAGAATTCATCGAGATTGCTGGCCGAAATGGACAGGAACCGCACCCGCTCCAGCAACGGATGGGCCTCGTTGCGGGCCTCGTCGAGAACCCGTTCATTGAACGCAAGCCAGGACAGCTCCCGGTTGATGAACCGCGCCGGCGTGGCGGTATCGATGGTTGGATGGTCGATTTCGACGGCAACGTCCACGGCGGGATCCCGCTTGCTCTTTCTGGCGATCAACGTAACAAATATGAAATTACAAGTGGTTACCAATCAACGATACGATTTCCTCTTATAAAGCCATCGTCGCGGCGCGTCATTCACGGAATCGCCCGCAGGTCCCTCGAACGCCTTTGTCGCAGCGTCGCCAGCCCCAGGATCCCGCGCCATGAAACGCCTTTTCCTGCTCCGTCATGCCAAGTCGGGTTGGGACGATCCCGACCTTGCCGACCACGACCGGCCATTGGCCCCGCGGGGAGAACGCGCCGCGCTGGTCATCGGGCGGTACCTGGCCCAGGAAGGCTATCAGGCCGATGCCGTTTTCTGCTCGACGGCGCAACGCGCCCAGGAGACCCTCGATCTGGTTCTCGGCCAGTGGCCGGGCAAACCGATGGTGTATCCCGACAGGGCGCTCTACCTGCCGGGCTCGAAGGCCTTGTGGACCTACGTTCAGGGCCTGGACGACAGCCTGGAAAGCGCCGTGCTGGTCGGGCACAACCCCGATTTTCACAAGCTTGCCGTGGCTCTGGCCAGCCAGGACGAGCCTGCTCTCCTGAACCGTTTGGCGGCCGGGCTGCCGACCGCCGGACTGGTGATTCTCGACCTGCCGATCGACCGCTGGGGCGACCTGGCCCAGGGGTCGGCAAGGCTGGTGGGCTTTGTCACGCCCAAGGACCTCGTTTAACCGGTCCGCACCTTGAATTTTTTGATTCTAACGGTATCTGATGCTTCTGTCGTTCGGTCTTGAAGACGATCGAGGGTCTGGGCGATCGGGTTCGGACCGCCGACAGTAGATCACCCCATATAATCCCACGGGAGGAACCATGAAGTACCTATTTGGTGGCCTGGTCGCAGCGGCCCTTGTCGCCACCGGCACCACCGGCACCACCGGCGCGCAGGCACAGCAGACGGTCACGCTGGGTCACAGCCTGTCGGCCGAATCCCATTACGGCGTCGGTGCGGAAGCCTTTTTGACCACGTTGGAGGAGCTCAGCGGCGGGGCCTTCACGGGCGAGCAGTCGCCTGCCGGCGTTCTGGGGGGCGAGCGGGACATGATCGAGGGTCTCCAGATCGGCTCCATCGACGTGGTGATCACATCGACCGGTCCCCTGGGCAATTTCGTTCCGGAAGTGTACGCGCTCGACCTGCCCTTCCTGTTTCGCGACTACGATCACGCGCGCAGGACCCTCGACGGCGACGTCGGGCGGGATCTTCTGGCCAAGATCGACGAAAACAATCTGGTCGGCCTGGCCTGGTCCGAAAACGGGTTCCGGCATGTGACCAACTCCCGACGCCCTGTCAACGCGCCCGCGGACCTGGAGGGCCTCAAGCTGAGAACCATGGAAAACAGGGTTCACATGGCGGCCTTTCAGGAAATGGGCGCGTCACCGACGCCGATGGCCTTCCCCGAGCTTTTCACCGCCCTTCAGCAGGGCGTGGTCGATGGCCAGGAAAACCCGGTGACCGTGATCACGGCGACGAAATTCTGGGAGGTCCAGGACTATGTCTCGTTGACGGGGCACGTCTATTCGCCGGCCGTGGTGCTGGCCTCGCCGGTCCTCATGGACGGGCTGTCGGACGAGGAAAAGGGCTGGTTCTACGAAGCCGCCAGGGCATCCGCGGCCGCCACCCGCGCCGAGGTCAACCGGTTGGAGGACGCCGGCGTGGCGATGCTGCGCGAGAACGGCATGGAAGTCATCACCGATATCGACAAGGCGCCCTTCAGAGCCCTGGCGGAAAGGTCCTACAGCGTCTACACGGATGAATACGGCACGGACATGGTCGAGCGGATCCGGGCCGTCGAGTAAGCCATCCGACCGGAGCATCGGTCACTCCTCGGGGCAGCCAGGCTGCCCCGATTTTTTCGCGGAGGGCGTGAACCGAGGGGACTGAACGCCGATGCACGTCTTTTTTCGACTCGAAACCTGGACCACCCGAGTCGCCCTGACCGGCGCCATCGTGACCCTGATCGCCGCCGCCGCCCTGGCGTTCTTTCAGGTCGTGACCCGCTTTGTGTTCGATCAGCCGTCGACCTGGTCTGAGGTCTTGACCCGGTCGGCGATGATCTGGTCGGTCTTCCTGGGCGCCGCTCCGGCGTTTCGCGGCGGATCGATGATTGCCATGGAAATCGTGCAGCGAGTTCTGCCCGGTCTGTGGGGCAAGGCTCTTAATCTGTTCGCCAACGGGCTGTCGCTGGTTTTTTTCTCGATCCTATTCTGGCAAGGGATCGGCATGACCCGCAGAGTCGCCGGACAAGCGTTGGCGGCTGTGGAGATTTCCATTTCCTGGGTCTACGCGGCGCTGCCGGTGGGATCGGCCTTTGCCATCATCGCCATCCTGGCGTGTATCGGACGGGAACTGCTGCGGGTCGACGACCCGGATGCGCGCGGGGAGACGGCCGATCATGCGCCGGTCTGAGTCAGATCCGCAAGCGATCGAGATGGCCCACGACACACCGGTCGTCCATCGATGAACGCCGCCATCGCGCTGTCGCTCCTCCTTTTCTTTCTCGTCGGCGTGCCGATCGCCGTGGCCATCGGACTGGCCAGCATCGTCGGCATCCAGATCCAGGATCGCTTGCCGCTTTTGCTGGTCGCCCAGCGCATGTTTGCCGGGATCGACTCGTTTCCGCTGATGGCCATTCCGCTGTTCATTCTGGCGGGCAACCTGATGTCGGAAGGCGGAATTTCACGCCGTCTGGTGGATTTGGCGAAATCCATCGTCGGCGGCGTTCAGGGCGGTTTGGCCTGCACCTGCGTCCTGACATGCATGATCTTCGCCTCCGTGTCGGGATCCAGCGTGGCCACCACCTTCGCCATCGGATCCATCCTGATCCCGGCCATGGTGAAGCACAAATATCCCACCCCCATGGCCGCGTCGATCCAGGCCAGCTCGGCGGAGCTGGGCGTTCTGATTCCCCCCTCGATCCCCTTGATCCTGTATGGAGTCGCCACCGAGACTTCCATCGCCCGGCTGTTTCTGGCGGGGATCGGGCCCGGGTTTCTGGTGGCCGCCGCACTGATGGCCACCGTGCTGATCTGGTGCCGCATCAAGGGCCTGGGCAAGGAGGACGGCGACGACCGGCCGTCGGTATCGCGCGCCTTTATCGGGGCGCTGCCGGCCCTGGCGATCCCCGTCGTCATCATCGGCGGCATCTACAGCGGCGTGTTCACGCCGACCGAGGCATCGGCCGCCGCCGTCGCTTCGGCCCTGGTCGTCGGGTTCGGACTTTATCGCGAACTGTCGATCGGATCCCTGCCCGCCATTCTGAAGAAGACGGTCATATCGACCAGCGTGATCATGCTGATCATCTCAGCGGCCTCCCTGTTTTCCTTCCTGATCAGCCGGTCCGGCCTGCCCAACGAGATCGCCGGCTGGTTCACATCCGTGTTCGAGAGCAAGATCGCCTTCCTGCTGGCCATCAACATCCTGCTGCTGATCGTCGGCATGTTCATCGAAACCTCGGCCGCCATCCTGGTGCTGGCGCCGATCTTCGCCCCCATCGCCGCTCTCTACGGCGTGGACCCCGTTCATTTCGGCATCATGGTCGTGGTCAACCTGGCGCTGGGGATGATAACCCCGCCGCTTGGCGTGAACCTGTTCGCGGCTTGTGCGGTCGCCAACATCCCGGTCGAACGGATCATCCCATATCTGATCTGGTTCGTGCTGGTGGTCTTTGGCTGCCTGATGCTGGTGACCTACATCCCGGCCATATCGCTTTGGCCGGTGCAGGTGATCATGGGCGGCGGGTAGGGGCGAGAACGCCCGCCACGGCCCGCCGCTCCCCGCCTAGAGCAGGATCGCCTTGGGTGGAAGCGGGTCCGCTTCCACCAATGACGATCGCGCTCTATAGCGTGCCCGGAAACCCGCCGCCGTCGAGCAGCAGGTTCTGGCCGGTGATGTACCCGGCCTGATTGCTGCACAAGAAGGCGCAGGCGGCACCGAATTCATCGGGATCGCCGAACCGTCCGGCCGGATTGGCGGACCGCCGCCGTTCGGTTTCCTCTTCGACGGAGCGGCCGCTGGCCTTCGCCGCGCCGGCTATGTTGGCGTGCAGGCGGTCGGTGTCGAAGGGGCCCGGCAGCAGGTTGTTGATGGTCACGCCCCGGCCCACGGTCTGCCGGGACAGGCCGGCGACAAACCCGGTCAACCCGGTGCGCGCCCCGTTGGACAGGCCCAGCGTGGCGATCGGGGCCTTCACGGCGCCGGAAGTGATGTTGACGATGCGCCCGAAGCGGCGGGTCATCATGCCGTCCACCACCGCCTTGATCAGGAAGATCGGGGCCAGCATGTTGGAATCCAGGGCGGCGATCCAGTCGTCGCGCGACCAGTTTCGGAAGTCGCCGGGCGGCGGACCGCCGGCATTGTTGACCAGGATGTCCGGGTCCGGGCAGGTATCGAGCGCGATGCGCCGCCCCGCTTCCGTCGAGATATCGCCGGCGGCGGTGCGGACGGGAATGCCGGCGATCTTGCCGATATCGGCGGCCGCTTCCTCCAGCGCCGCCTCCGTGCGGGCGGTGATGGTCACGGCCACGCCTTCCTTGGCCAATGCCAACGCACATGCCCGGCCCAGCCCTTTGCTGGCCCCGCACACCAGGGCCGTTCTGCCCTCGAGTCCCAAATCCATCCGATCACCTTTCCTGTTTTGTTTTTTCGAATCCGAGAACGTCGCGCACGAAGTGCACGGTGATCGTCGATCGCCGGGCGCCCAGACACGCGGCGTCAAGCTTCCGCACGGCCGCCTGGACGGTCGCGAAGTCACGCTCGAGGCGGTCCACCAGATAGGGGATCACCCCGGGTGCCACGGGCATCTGCCGCTCGACGAACAGCTTGACCAGCACCGCCGCCAACAGCGTGTCATCCGGCTTTTCCAGCTCGACCGACGGCGCGGCGCGCAAACGCGAGGCCAGATCGGGCAGACCGATCGGCCAGCGCGCCGGCGGCGTAAGCCCCGTCAGCAGGATATGGCCGCCGACGGAGGCGGCCTGGTTGTAGAGGTGAAACAGGGCCGGTTCCGCCGCCGTCCCGGCCAGCCGATCCGCATCGTCCAGCACCACGGCCGAGGACCGGTCCAGAAGCACCTGGGGGTCCGTGTCCATCAAGATGGCGGCGGTGACCGTATGGGCGTCGGTTCGGGCCTGCCAGAGCGCCGCCAGGTGCGACTTGCCGCCGCCCGCCGGCCCGTGGATGGTCAGCGCCGGCGCCGGCCAGTCGGGCCACCGGTCGAGCCAGCCGATCGCCGCCCGGTTGCCGTCGACGATCAGAAAATCCCGGTCGCCGAATGCCGGGCGATATGCCAGGTCCAGTCCCAGCTGTCGTCGCGCGATCAAGGCCGGCGTTCCCATCCAGGCTTGGGCGGCTCCGGCGGCGTGGGTGGCGGCGTCGATGGCCCGCGGTAATACCCGCTTTCCTGATAGCGGCCGAGAAAGAACCGCACCAGAACGCCGATGACGGCGGCCGCCGGCATGGCAAGAAGCACCCCGGTGAACCCGAACAGGGTGCCGCCGGCCAGCAGGGCGAAGATGACCATGACCGGATGCAGACCGATCGACGATCCGACCAGCTTGGGGGTCAGGAAGTTGCCCTCGACGACCTGACCGAAGATAAAGATGCCGGCCACCAGTGCCCACATCTGCCAGGAGTCGAACTGCACCAAGGCGATGCCCATCGACGCGATAAACCCGGTGATCGTGCCGACATAGGGGATAAAGGTTAGGATACCGGCCATGAGACCGACCAGAAGACCGAAATCCAACCCCACCAGGGTCAGGCTGACCGCGTAGAAGACGCCAAGGATGATGCACACGGTGCCCTGGCCCCGGACGAACCCGGCCAGCGTATCGTCGGCCTTGGCGGCCAGGTCGCGGATCGTCGGGGCGTGCTGGCGGGGCAGATAGTCGTCGATCCTGGCCACCATGCGGTCCCAGTCACGCAGCAGGTAGAACGCCACCACCGGCGTGATGACGAGCAGGGAGACGACGTTGATCAGCGCCATGCCGCCGCGCCACAGGCCGCCCAGCATCGACAGGGCCCACTCAAACGCCGTGCCGGCATATTGGGCAAGCGCGGTCGGGAGGTCCCCGACGGGCTGACCGAGTTCTTCGGGCAGCCGTTCGATCAGCGGCCCCAGCCATTCCTCGAAGGCCTCCCGGAAATTGGGATAGGCCCTCGCGAACGACGAGATTTGTTGCTGGATCAAGGGAACGATCAGCACCAGCAGCAGCGACACCAGGACAAAAAAGGCGAGTAGCACCAGTGTCGTGGCCAGCCAGCGCGGCACCCCGATGCGCTCCAGCCGGTCGGCCAGGGGGTCGAGCAGATAGGCGATGGCCATGCCGGCGGCGAACGGCAACAGCATGTCGCCCAGAATCCAAATGAGGACCCCGGCAACCACCAGGGCGCCCAGCCAGAACCACATTTGCCGGGTTGCCGTCATCACGGGCGTCTCACAGACGCAAGGGAAAGGTCGCCCAGGACACCGCGCCGTCGCGCCGACCGGTTATGAGCCGTCATTGGTGTCGCCATCAGCGGTCCGTGCGCCGCAGGATCGGGGCGAACGGTCCCTGGTCCAGGGTCAGGTTTTGTTGCGCCAGGGCCAGCCGCAGCTGGCTTTCGGTGCCGCGATACTCCAGCGCCAGCACCGCCTCGGCCGGCGTCAGGGACAACACCCGCGCATTGGCGATGGCGGTGATCCCGTCCAGTCGTGCCCGGGTCTGGAACCAGTCCTCGGCGTCGACGATCGGGACCAGGATCGACAGGCCGCTGGTCGGCCCGGTGGCGGCCACCTGGGTTTCCGTGCGCCATCGGTCCTCCAACTCTCCCGCCACCTGCTCCACCGCGCCGGCCAGCCGATCCTCCAGCGCCTCGGGTTCCGCCACCGTCAGGACCCCGGTGGTGAGATCACCGTCCTGGCCGTAGCGGTTGAGGGTCACGGCGACACCGTCGGGGCCTGGATCCGCCACCGCCACCAGCACGTCGCCCGCCCGATGCAGGTCGGCGATCCGGCGCAGCGCCTCCCGATCGCCGGACAGGGCCTGGCCGACGCTGATGGTCGAGACGTCCTGAAGCTCGCCGAACGGCACGACCAGGGGCACGAGCCGTTGCCGGGCCGGCACGTCCAGCCAGGCGTCCAGCCACGGGTTGATGCCATCCCAAAGCTGCTGGCCGCCTTCGGAGCGGTAGATGGGCAGCACCAGGATCGGCCGGCTGGGCGTGTCGGTATAGGTGACCGCGCGCTGGCGCAGCAGGTCGCGCACCGCGTCGGGCCAGAAGTCGAAGCTCAAGGTCGCGGCATAGCGCCCGGCCGAAACCCGCTCCTCCTCGACGCGGAAGCTGCGCAGCAGGTTCCCGACATCCTGGTCGGACACGGTGGCGACGTCCAGGGCCGCCCCCGGCCCGGCGACCCGATCGATCAGCGCCGCAAGCGCCAGCCGCTGACCTTGGGCGAACGCCGAATCGCGGGCCGCGGAAGAGGTAGCGCCGGTGCCCTCCACCTCGATGCCGCTGACCGTGTAGATGTCGGCGCCCGTTGGTGCCGCGATCACCGGCGCCTGCGGGGTTTCCACCGGCTCCCCGACGACGGCACCGGGCTGCGCCTGGATCTCGGGTCCCTCCGGGGCCAGGGCTGGCTCCGCCGGGGGCGGTGCTTCCTCAACCAGCGGCGCCTGCTCCACCTCCGGCAGCGGTTCGACCTGAGCCCAGGCCGGGGCGCCCACCAGCATCGCCAGGGCGATCGCGGCCAGCCAGGCCCCCGTGACAAGCCGCAAGACAGGGCGGTGTAACATTGCAAAACCTTCCGCTTTGGCTATGGTCCCGCCATCGGACCTTCCCGTTTGCCCGGTTATACGCCAGCCCAGGCGAGGTTGCCATCACCCACACCCCCCCAAACCCATCATCGCCGAACCCGGCGGGCCAAAACACCTATCGCGCCGCCGGCGTTGATATCGACGCCGCTTCCCATCTGGTCGACGGCATAAAGCCCCTGGCCAAAAGCACCGACCGACCCGGCGTGATGGGGGGTCTGGGCGGGTTCGGCGCGCTGTTCGATCTCAAGGCGGCCGGCTTTGTCGACCCCATCCTGATCGCGTCGACCGATGGCGTCGGCACCAAGGTCAAATTGGCGATCGACAGCGGCGTGCACGGCACCATCGGCATCGATCTGGTCGCCATGTGCGTCAACGACCTGATCGTTCAGGGCGGGACGCCCTTGTTCTTTCTCGACTATTACGCCACCGGCCGTCTGCGTCCCGAGGTCGTGCTATCGGTGGTGACCGGCATCGCGGAGGGCTGCCGCCAGGCCGGGTGCGCCCTGATCGGCGGTGAGACGGCGGAAATGCCGGGGCTCTATGCGGCCGGAGACTACGATCTGGCGGGCTTTGCCGTCGGCGCGGTGGAGCGCGACCGGGTTCTCACCGGCGCCCATGTGTCGTCCGGAGATGCCGTATTAGGAATTTCGTCCAACGGCCTACATTCCAACGGCTTTTCCCTGGTTCGAAAAATCGTGGCGGACGGAGGCTACGGGCTCGACACACCGGCCCCGTTTGCGACGGATCAGACACTGGCGGAAGCGCTGCTGGCGCCGACCCGGATCTACGCGGCGACGGCCCGGCCGGCACTGGAAGCCGGCCTCGTTTCGGCCCTGGCCAACATCACCGGCGGCGGTCTGGTCGAGAACATTCCCCGGGTCCTGCCCGACGGTCTGGGGGTTCGCCTGGATGCCACCGCCTGGACGCTGCCCTCGGTCTTCGGATGGCTGAAGGCGGTGGGTGGCCTGTCCAACGACGAATTGGCGCGCACCTTCAACTGCGGCATCGGCATGGTCGCCATCGTCGGCGCCGAGCGGGCCGACGCGGCGGTCGAGGCGCTCGGTCGCAACGGCGATACCGTGCGCGCCATCGGCACCGTCGTGCGGACCGACGGCCCGCGCACGATCATCGACCATGCGGAGGCGGCGTGGCGCGGCTGAAGGTCGGGGTGCTGATCTCCGGCCGGGGCAGCAACATGGCCGCTCTGATCGCGGCGTGCAGCGACCCCGCGTTTCCGGCCGAAATCGTCACCGTCATCTCCAACCGTCCAAACGCGCCGGGGTTGGAGGTGGCCGCGCAAAACGGCATCCCGGCCAAGGCCATCGACCATCGCGGCTATGACCATCGCGCCGCCTTCGACGACGCCGTGGACGCCGAACTGCGGGCCGCCGGCGTGGAGCTGGTGTGCCTGGCCGGGTTCATGCGGCTGCTGACGCCGGGGTTCGTGGCCCGCTGGCGTCACCGGATGCTCAACATTCACCCGTCGCTGCTGCCCGCCTTCCGTGGCCTGGATACCCACCGGCGGGTCATCGAGGCCGGTGTCCGGGTTACCGGCTGCACGGTCCATTTCGTCGATGTCGAGGTCGATTCGGGGCCGATCCTGATCCAGGCGGCGGTCCCGGTGATGCCGGACGACGACCCCGACCGTCTGGCTGACCGGGTGCTGGCGGCCGAGCATCTGTGCTACCCGCACGCCCTGCGCCTGGTCGCCGAGGGACGGGTTCACCTGACGGGCGGGATTGCCCGGATCGACGGACCAAAGGCACAGCACGACCCGGCCCGTCCGCTCATCAATCCGCCCCTTCCCGGCCCGCTTTGTTAAGGTCGGATGCAACCGGCAGAACCCGGATTCCGCTTGTCAGGCGGGCCCCGTCGCTCTAAGAGCGTGGGGGTGCAACGTCCCGTCGTAACGGAGTTCGAAGAGTGCTGATGGCCGGCGATGATAACGGGCAAGTCGACCAAGACCTGATGCGAGCCAAGTCGGGCGCCTGGGCCGGCTTCCTGCGCTTTGGCACGCTGTCGATCGTCGGCGTGGCGGCCATTCTGGTTCTGATGGCCCTGTTCCTGCTCTGATCGCGACCGGCCCGGTCGGCCTTAGCCGACGGTCTCGCATTCCCCGGCGGCGTTAGCCGACGATCTCGCATTCCCCGGTCGGCCTTAGCCGACGATCTCGCATTCACTGAAAAAGTAGCCGATCTCGGTCTTGGCATTCTCCAGGCTGTCGGATCCGTGCACGGAGTTGGCCTCGATCGATTCGGCGAACTCGGCCCGGATGGTGCCGGGATCGGCGTTGGCCGGGTTGGTGGCGCCCATGATCTCCCGGTTCTTGAGGACCGCGTTTTCGCCTTCCAGCACCTGGACCACCACCGGCCCCGATGTCATGAACGCGCAGAGATCGTTGAAAAACGCCCGTTCGGCATGGACACCGTAAAACCGCTCGGCCTGCTGACGGCTGAGCTGAAGCCGCTTCTGGGCAACGATCCGCAGCCCCTGTTCCTCGAACAGGGCGTTGATCTTGCCGGTCAGGTTGCGCCGGGTGGCATCCGGCTTGATGATGGACAGGGTACGCTCGACGGCCATGAGGGTTCCTTGGCTGGCAGAATGAAGGAAATCGCCGCGGCCTTATAGACGCCCGGCGCGTCAGCGGCAACCGGCCTTCCGGACCCGCGGGCGGCGTGGTATCACCCTGCCCCATGCTCCAGATTGCCGACCTGACATACCGGATCGCCGGACGGATCCTGCTCGACAACGCCACGGTGTCGGTGCCCGAGGGCCATCGCGTCTCGCTGATCGGCCCCAACGGCGCCGGCAAGACCACGCTGCTGCGCCTGATCCTGGGCGACCTGCATCCCGATGGCGGCGGCGTTTCGATGCCGCGGCGGTGGCGGGTCGGCACGGTGGCCCAGGAGGCGCCCGGCGGCAATGGCAGCCTGATCGACACGGTGCTGGCCGCCGACACCGAACGGTCGGCGCTGCTGGCCGAGGCCGACCGGGCCACCGACCCGACGCGCATCGCCGATATCCATGCCCGCCTTGTGGATATTGATGCCCATGCGGCGCCGGCCCGGGCCGCGTCCATCCTGGCCGGCCTGGGGTTCGACCACCAGGCCCAGCAGCGGCCCTGCGGTGCCCTGTCCGGCGGCATGCGGATGCGTGTCGCCCTGGCCGCCACCCTGTTCGCCCAGCCCGATCTGCTGCTGCTCGACGAGCCGACCAACCACCTGGATCTGGAAGCCACCCTGTGGCTCGAGGCCTACCTCAAATCCTATCCCGGCACCCTGCTGATCATCAGCCACGACCGGGATCTGCTCAACGCCATCCCCGAGACCACCATCCATCTGGAGGACGGCAAGCTGGTGCCCTATGGCGGCGGCTACGACCGGTTCGAGGAGACGCGGCGGCTGCGGCTGGCCCACATGGCGGCCCTGCAGGCCCGCCAGACGGCCCAGCGCGCCCACATGCAGGCCTTTGTCGACCGCTTTCGCTACAAGGCCAGCAAGGCCCGCCAAGCCCAGAGCCGGCTGAAGGCCCTGGCCAAGATGGAGCCGATCGCCAGCGTCGCCGAGGCCCGGACCATTCAGTTCGACTTTCCCGAGCCCGAGCCCCTGTCGCCGCCGTTGATCACCCTGAACGGGGTCGCCGTGGGGTATAACGGGACGCCGGTGCTCAAGGGGCTGAACCTGCGCATCGACACCGACGACCGGATCGGCCTTCTGGGCGCCAACGGCAACGGCAAATCGACCCTGGTCAAGCTTCTGGCCGGACGCCTTCAGCCGCTCGTCGGGGACATGGGCCGGTCGGGCAAGCTCAAGATCGGCTATTTTGCCCAGCACCAGACCGACGAGCTGGATGTCGCCATCGACCCTTTGACCCAGGCCCTAAGGTGGCGGCCGGGATCGGCGGAACAGAAACTGCGCAGCCATCTGGGGCGGTTCGGGTTTTCCCAGGACCGCGCCCGCACCCCCATCGGCTCGCTGTCGGGCGGCGAGAAGGCACGGCTGCTGTTCGCGCTGATGTGCCTGGACGCCCCCCATGTCCTGCTGCTGGACGAACCGACCAACCATCTGGACGTCGACAGCCGCCAGGCGCTGGTCCAGGCCCTGGCCGCCTTCAACGGCGCGGTCATCCTGATCAGCCACGACCCGCACCTGATCAGCCTCAGCGCCGACCGGCTGTGGCTGGTGGCCGACGGCGCCTGCCGCCCCTTCGACGGCGACCTGGACGATTACCGTCGGCTGCTGATCGAACAGCGGCGGAGCGAGCGGGCATCGGCCAGATCCGGCGCCAACGGAGGCGAGCGCCAGGAACCCACGCTCAGCCGCAAGGAGCAGCGCCGCGCCGCGGCGGAGGCCCGCGCCGCCCTGGCCGAGGTCAGCCGCAAGGCCAAGGAGGCCGAGGCCGCCATCGTCCGCCTCACGGCCGAAAAGAAGACCTTCGAGGCGCGCCTGGCCGACCCGTCCCTGTACCAGCAGCCGGCCGAGGCGGTGACCAAGGTCCGGCGCGCCCTGGCCGACCTGGACAAACGTCTGGCGGCGGCCGAGGCGACCTGGCTGGAGGCCCAGGAGAAGCTGGAAATGGTGGACTGATCGCGGCCAACCCTACCCGGCGCAGCACGACAGGGTGGCGATGTCGCGCTCGAATCCCTGGGCGGCCAGCTTCAAACCCTCAACCGTGGTGAGGTACGGAAACACGGTTTCCCCCAATGCCTTGGCCGTCATCCCGTGCTTCAGCGCGAGGACCGCCGTCTGGATGCTGTCGCTCCCCTCCGGCGCCATGATCTGGACGCCGAGCAGGCGGTCGGTGGCGGCGTCGGCGACCAGCTTGATCAGCCCGCGCGTGTCGCGCGCGGCCAGCGCCCGCGGCACCTGGTCGAGCGGCACGGTCGAAACCTTGACCGCGTATCCCGCCGCCCCGGCTGCGGCCTCGCTCAGGCCGACGCCGGCGATCTGCGGATCGGTGAAGACCACCCAGGGCACGGCCGCATTGTCGTAGACCAGGCCGTCGCCGTTGAGGGCATTGAGGGCCGCCAGCCGGGCGCCGTAGGCGGCCATGTAGACGAACGGGTCGCGGCCGGTGACGTCGCCGGCGGCATAGGTGCCGGGGCGGGTCGTGCGCATCCGGTCGTCGACGACGATGCCGCCCTCCGGCCCCACCGCGACTCCCGCCTCCTTCAACCCCAGCCCGCCCGTGTTCGGGGCGCGGCCGGTAGCGACCAGAAGCTGTTCGGCCCACACGGTGGCGGTCCGCCCGTCGCGCGCCGCCGTCAGGGCAACACCCCCCGCGTCGGCCCGGAATTCGCCATAGGCGATCCCGGTGAGGACAGCGATCCCCTCGACCTCGAAGACGGCGGCCAGCGCCTCGGAAATCTCCGGCTCGGCGTCGGGCAGCAGGCGGCTTCGGGTCGCCAATGTGACCGTGACACCGGCCCGCGCGAACATCTGGGCCAGCTCGCAGCCGACATAGCCGCCGCCAATAACCAGCAGCGATCGCGGCAACTCCGTGAGGGCCAGCGCGGTCGTGCTGGTGAGAAAGGGCACGTCGGCGATGCCGGCGATGGTCGGGAGCGCGGGCGACGACCCGGTGGTGAGGATCACGGCCCCCGCCGTCACGGCCCGTCCGTCCACCGTCACGCCGCCGTCGCTCAATCGGGCTGATCCGGGGATGTACGTCACGCCCTCATGACGGGACAGCAGGTCGATGTACTTCTTCTGGCGCAGCGTCGCCACCAGCGCGTCCTTGGCCCCGACAACATCGCCCCAATCGGTGACCCCGGCGGTCCCCGCGATGCCGCCAAACCGCGCGGCAGCGTTGGCGCCGTGCAGCGCCTCCGCTGCCCGGATCATGGTCTTGGAAGGCACGCAGCCGACATTCACGCAGGTGCCCCCGATCGTGCCGTGGCCGATCAGCGCCACCCGCGCGCCCTGCTCGGCGGCCGCGATGGCGGCGGAAAAGCCCGCCGATCCGGCGCCGACGACGGCCAGGTCGTAGCGGTCCAAGCCGCCCTTCGGCTCAAAGCGGTCCATTGTGTCGTCCTAGCCCTCCACCGGATGGGCCGGATAACCGGCCCGTGCCGACGCCGCGCCGATGGCCTCCGGCGTCGCCAGCCCAGGGTCGAAGGTGACCGTGGCCGTGCGCGCGGCGAAGTCCATCTCCACGTCCCGCACCCCGTCGACCCGACCCATCGCCGTCTTGACGGTGATCGGGCAGAGCGCGCAGGTCATGTTGTCGACGGCGAAGGTCAGCCTTTGGACGTCCGCCACCGCCGTCGCGGCATCCTCCTGGGCCACCGCCACCGGCGCACCGGGCAGGCCGGCCAGGACCAGGGACATCGCCCCGGCGAGTGCCATAAGAATCCGGCTCATCGCATTGACTCTCCTCGAGAAATTGGCCTCATCTAATAGAACAGCGGCGCCCAGAGATCGATGGTGGCCGACAGCACCACCACGACCAGAGCCGCCCACAGAACGGTTCTTGTGATCCGGCCGGCCGCCGGGCGGGCGCAATAGGTGCCCTCGACGCAGACGGTCTTGGGCCGGGCATAAGCGTGCCGGAATCCGAAGGCGAGAAACACCAGCGTCGCGGCGATCGTGTACGGCTTGTAGGGTTCCAGCGCGGTCAGGGAGCCGATCCAGGCACCGCCGATCCCAAGCGCCGCCAGCACCAGCGGCACGATGCAGCAGGCCGAGGCCAGGATGGCGCCCACGACGCCGCCCACGGCCGCCACGCGCCGCTTTTCGACATCCCCATCCCCGGCCCGAAGCACCACGTTGCCGTCTTCCGCTCGATAGCCCCGCAGACTCACCGGCTTTTGACCTCCCCCGATCGCCTCTACGCGGTAAGGTGATTGCTGTAGCGACTACAGGTTCAAGGAGATTCGCCATGGCGCGGATCACGAGCTCGCGAGGCGGCGACCGCACGATCGGGGTCTTGTCGCGGGACACCGGGGTCAAGATCGAGACCATCCGGTATTATGAACGGATCGGTATCCTCCCGGCCCCACCCCGCACCGAAGGCGGCCATCGCGTCTACCCCGCCGAGGATGTCCGACGCCTGACCTTCGTCCGGCGGGCACGGGAACTGGGGTTCTCGCTGGGGGAAGTGCGGGAATTGCTGAGGTTGGCCGAGGACGGCGGCACCTGCGGCGACGTCAAGGCGATCACCCTGGCCCACGCCGCTTCGGTGGCACGCAAGATCGCCGATCTGGACCGGCTCCGGACGGTGCTCGCCGACATGGCCGCCACGTGCGAGGACGGCCGGGTGCCGGACTGCCCGATCATCGAGGCCTTGTCGGCCTAATCGTCCTTGCCGGCGCTCGCCTTCTGCTCCCAGCGGCCGGTTTCGGCCTGCTGCCAGTAGGTGAGGGCGTGGCCGGCGTCGGCGCAGGTTCGCCACCGTTGCCGGGCGGCCTGGACCGACGCCTCGTCGGTGCCGTCGAACAGGTCGCAGACCAGCGTGAACCCCTCCGGACCGTTGGCCGCGTCACCGCCGCCCTCAGCGCCGTCGGTCAGGAACAGCACGCTGGCGCCGTTGGGGTTTTCGATCCTGTCCGTCAGCCACACGGGCTGATAGGCGGCGTCGCCATCGGCCGCGCTGCCATGGGGCAGGAAGGTCCGGTCGCGATAGGTCCACAGATGGCGGTTGAGGGCCTCCACCCGCTCCTCCGACCCGGCCGCCACCACCGCCTTCCAGCCCCGCTCCAGACACTTTTCCAGAAGCTGGGGCAGCGCGTCCTCAAGCCGGCGCGCCGTCAGATGGTAGAAGCGGATCTCGCCCATGGAGGGTCCCTACCGCGCCGGCCGCGCGTCACCCCTCATAATGATCGGCGACCAGGCGGTCCAGCAGCGCGACGCCATAGCCCGTCGCCCCCTTGGGCGCGGTGGGGGTATCCTTGTAGGTCCACGCCGTGCCGGCGATATCCAGGTGCGCCCAGGGCACCTTGTTGACGAAGCGCTGCAGGAACTGACCGGCGACGATGGATCCGGCGTTGCGGCCGCTGGCGATGTTCTTGATGTCGGCGATATCGCCGTCGATCTCCCGGTCGTATTCCTCGCCCAGCGGCAGCCGCCAGACCCGGTCGCCGGTCACCTCGCCCGCCGCCATCAGCCGGTCGGACAGCGGGTCGTCATTGGAGAACAGGCCGGCCCGGTGGCCGCCCAGGGCCACCAGGATGGCGCCGGTCAGCGTCGCCAGATTGATCATGAACTGGGGCTTGAACCGGTCTTGCGTGTACCACAGGGCATCGGCCAGGACCAACCGCCCCTCGGCGTCGGTGTTGAGCACCTCGATGGTCTGGCCCGACATGGACTTGACCACATCCCCCGGCCGCTGGGCGTCGCCGGCCGGCATGTTTTCCACCAGTCCGATCACGCCGATCGCGTTGACCGCGGCCTTGCGCCCGGCCAGGGCCTTCATGACCCCGCACACCGCCGCCGCCCCGGCCATGTCGAACTTCATGTCCCACATGCCCTGGCCCGGCTTGAGCGAGATGCCGCCGGTATCGAAGGTTACGCCCTTGCCAACGAAGGCGACCGGCGCCGCCCCCTTGTTCTTGTTTGGGTCCTTGGACCCGCCCTTCCACTGCATGACCACCAGCCGGCTTTCCCATACCGACCCCATGCCGACCGCAAGCAGGGTTTCCATGCCCAGCTTGCGCATCTTCTTTTCGTCCAGGATCTCGACCTCGACACCCAGCGTCTCCAACTCCCGGCACCGTTCGGCGAAACTTTCCGGATGAAGGACATTGGCCGGCTCCGACACCAGGTCCCGGGCAAAGAACACGCCGTCGGCCAATCGGTCGAGCGGTTCGAACGCCCGCCGCGCCGCCGCCGCCTCGTCGGTCAAGATCGACAGCTTGGTGAGTTTCGGCTTGGCGTCGTCCTTCAGGGTCGTGCGGTACTTGTCGAAGCGGTAGGACCGAAGACGCGCGCCCAGGGCCAGCTCCGCCAGGGCCTGTGGCGATGGGACGGGCGCCTTGTCCAAGCCGTCGAGATGGATCGACGCGGAGGCGACCTGCGTCTGACTGAACTGCACGGTCAAACCGCCGCCGATGTCGCGCAACGTCTTTGCATCCAGCTTTTTCGGGTCGCCAAGGCCGATCAGGATCAGATGGGACGCATCCAACGCGGTGGGCGCCGGCAGGACCAGAAAGCTTTGCGCCTTGCCGGTGAACCGGCCCGACCCCGACAGGACCCGCGCCACCGTGCCCCCGGTGGTGGCGTCGAGGGCGGCGGCGGCGGGGGTCATCTTGCCATCGGCAAGGATGCCCACGGCCAGGGCGCCGGATTTCGGCAGACCGGGCTTGGCGAAAGTGATCTTCATGAAACGAGGTCCATTCCCTTGAGCATTTGGCGGCTAACACCTAGAAAGACCCTGAACCATCGGTGCGAAAGGGACGGAACACCGGCGCCGTGGCGTCTGTCATGTGATCGCCGCTAACCGCCGCGCCGGACGGACCAGGGTGCGAGGGAATGAACCGTATCAGCCTTTATGTCTTCCGTCACCTTGCGGTCGCCACGGTGATCGTCACGGTGGTGCTGACCTTCGCCATCTGGATGACGCAGTCCCTGCGGCTGCTGGAAGTCATCATCGACGGCGCCGCGCCCTTCGGGCTGTTCGTCAAGCTGGTCGGATTGTCGCTGCCCAATTTCCTGGTCGTGGTGATGCCGCTGGCCGTCGTGGCCGCCGCGATCTTCGTCTACAACCGGCTGCTGATCGACAGTGAGCTGGTGGTCATGCGCGCCGCCGGTCTGGGGCCCTTGGCCTTGGCCGCGCCGGCATTTGCGGTGGCGGCGCTGGTGGCACTGGCCGGTTATGCCCTCAATTTCTTCTTCCTGCCATTGGCCAACCTGGAATTTCGCGCCATGAAAGGCCTGGCCGATACCGAGTATTCCACCGCCTTTCTCCGTGAGGGCCAGTTCAACTCGGCCGGCGGCGACATCACGGTGTATTTTCGCGAGCGATCCCGATCCGGCGAACTGCTGGGGATCCTGGTTCATGACGGCAGGGTGACGGAAAAGCCGGTGACCGTGATCGCCGACCGCGGCCTGCTGCTGACCACGGACACCGGACCGCGGGTGGTCATGTTCGGCGGCAGCCGGCAGGAAGCTGACCGGGAAACGGGCCAGGTGAGCTTTCTGTTTTTCGATCAGTACGCCATCGACCTCGAGGTCCTGACCCCCGATCTCAGCCAGCGCCAGCGCGACCCGCGGGAGCGGTTCGTGGGCGAACTGCTGAACCCCGATATGTCCAACTCCTACGAAGCGTCGATCGCGCCGCGGCTGATCACCGAGGGGCACGACCGCCTTGCCGGACCGCTGCTGGCCTTCGGTCTGGTCTTTCTCGCGTTGGGGATGCTGTGGTCGGGCGAGTTCAACCGGCGCAGCCAGACCCGGAGGCTGGTGGCGGCGATCGTCAGTGTCGTCGCCCTGCAATCCATGGCGCTGGGCGTCAGCGGCCTGGCACGCGAAACCATCGTGCCCTATGGGATGATTTACGCGGTACCCGCCCTGGGGGTCGCCGTCGGGCTGTATCTGATGCATCGTCGCCCCCGGCAAAGCGCCATGCCGGCGGCCCTGCCGACCGCGGCCTGACCGTTAGGGAACGACATTGCTCCAATGATGCCCTCGACGCTTCCCCTCTATATCACGCGGCAGTTCCTGCGCTCCTTCCTGAGCCTGCTGGTTATCCTGATTGCCGTGATCGGGCTGTTCGAGTTGTTGGAAATGTTGCGCCGGGCGGGCAACCGGGACGATGTCGGCGTTGCCGCGGCCATCGAGATGACGTTGCTGAAAATGCCGTTCACGGTTCAGTACGTGTTCCACTTCATCGTGCTGTTCGCGGCGATGCTGACCTTTTGGCGGCTGACCCGCAGCCAGGAGCTGGTGGTGGCCCGCGCGTCCGGCGTCTCGGCCTGGCAGTTTCTGCTGCCGGTGGTGGTCGCCGCCGCTTTGATCGGAGTCGCCAAGGTCGGCGTCGTCAACCCGATCGGCGCCATGATGTACGGGAAGTACGAGGAACTGCAGAACCAGCACTTCAGGGGCCGCACCAGCGTGCTGGACATTTCCGGCGGCGGCATCTGGCTGCGCCAGCGCAACGATGACGGGCCCACCGTGATCTTCGCGGAGCGCGCCGCGCCGCAGGACCTGGTTTTGGAAAACGTGATCGTCTTCCTGTTCGACCCAAGGGACCGCTTTACCAGTAGGATCGATGCGCGCATGGCGGCGCTCAAGGCCGGATACTGGGATCTTACCGACGCCCATATCCAGATGGCCGACGGACAGGCCCGGCTGGAACCGCTGTACCGATTGCCGACGGACCTGACGCCGGACAGGATCCAGGAGAGTTTCGCATCGCCCGAGACGTTGTCGTTCTGGGACATGCCGGATTTCATCGAGGATCTGGAGCGCACCGGTTTTTCGGCCTTGCAGCATCGGCTCTACTTCAAATCCCTGTTGGCTCAGCCCCTGATGATGGCCGCTATGGTGCTGTTCGGCGCGGTGTTCTCGCTGCGCCAGACCCGGCGCGGCGGAACCCTGCTGTTCCTGATCTCCGGCATCGTCACGGCGTTCGTGGTCTTCGTGTCCAGTGACGTCATTCTGGCTTTGGGCCTGGCTCAAAGCATCCCGCCGGATCTGGCCGCATGGGCCCCGGCGGGGGTCAGCGCCCTGATCGGCGTGGCCGCCACCTTGCATCTGGAAGATGGCTAACCGATCTATAGTTTTCCGTTTCCGAACAATTCACAGACCAGAGATTCTCAACTCATTCATGATACAAAAACCGGGTCCCCTCCCAACGCCGTTCCAGATGTTTCGCACCGGTCTTGCCGTGCTGACCGGCGCCATCGCCCTGTCGGTGGTTCTGTCCGCGACCGCGCCGCCGGTCATGGCCCAATCGGTCGAAGGCATCGCCGCCGTCGTCAATGACGAAGTGATCTCGGCCTCCGACCTGGAGGCAAGACTGCGCCTGTCCCTGTTCGCCGCCGGTCTGGCGCCCACCGATGAAAACCGCAACCGACTTATGCCCCAGGTGATCCGGTCACTGATCGACGAGAGACTTCGCGCCCAGGAGGCCCAGCGGTTCGAGGTGGAGGCGGAGCAGGAGAATGTCGACGCGGCGATCGCCGACATCGCCGGTCAGAACAATATGACGCCCGAACAGCTCGAGGCCCTGCTGGCCCGCAACAACATTCCGATCTCGAGCCTGCGCACCCAGATCGCCAACAACATCGCGTGGGCCCGGCTGGTACAGCGGCGGCTGATGCCGACCGTCGCCATCGGCGACGAGGAAGTCGACGAAGCGCTGGCCCGGATCGAAGCCAACCGAGGCAAGCCGGAATATCTGGTGGCCGAACTGTTCCTGACCGTCGATGATCCGGCGCGGGAAGCCGAAGTCGCGACCTTGGCCGACGATTTGGTCCAACAGATTCGCGGCGGGGCGTCGTTCGCCGCCGTCGCACGCCAGTTCAGCCAGGCGGCGGGTGCCGCCAATGGCGGCGATCTGGGCTGGGTGGTGGAAGGGCAGCTCGATCCCGAGCTGGAGCAGGTGGTGCGCACCCTTGGCACCGGACAGGTCTCGGACCCGATCCGCACCCTGACCGGTTACCATGTTATCTTGTTGCGCGACCGCAGGCGGGCGCTGATGGCCGATCCCGGCGATGCCGTGGTGACCATAAGACAGCTTGCCCTGGGCTATCCGCCCGGCGCCGGCCAGGCTCAACGCCAACGGGTGTTCGACATCGCGCAGGATGCCAGCCGCACCGTCAACGGCTGCGACGCCTTGCAGGCCAAGGCGGACGAGTTGGGGTTGGATAGCGCCAACGACGGGACAACAAGCCGGCTTGGCGACCTGCGTCCCGACTTGCGAAGCATCGTCGAAGCGCTGCCGGTCGGCGAGCCCAGCCCCCCGCAACGGGTGGACCAGGGCGTCATCGTCCTGATGGTGTGCGACCGGCAGGCGCCGGCCAATGACGGCACGCCCAGTCGAGACCAGATCCTCGAGAGTCTGGGCCAGGACCGGATGGACATGCTGCAGCGCCGCTATCTGCGCGACCTGCGCAATGCCGCCTTTATCGATGTGAGGGTCTGACCCGCCGTGCCCGGCGGCGACACCCTGCCGCCCCTGCGTACGGTCATCGCCCAGCACGGGTTGGCGGCCCGGCGGTCGCTGGGACAGCACTTCCTGCTCGATCTGAACCTGACGGGCCGAATCGCGCGAGCCGCCGGCGACCTGACCGGGGTCAACGTCATCGAGGTCGGTCCCGGCCCCGGTGGCCTGACCCGCGCGCTGCTGGCCAGCGACGCCGCCACCGTGGTTGCCGTCGAACGCGATTCCCGCTGCCTTGCGGCCCTGGCCGACCTCGACACGCACGCCAAAGGCCGATTGATCCTGGTCGACGGCGATGCCCTGGCCATCGACATGGTCGACCTGGTTCCCGCGCCACGGGCCATCGTGGCCAATTTGCCCTACAATATCTCCACCCCGCTGCTGCTGGCGTGGCTGGCGCGGATCGACGATTTCCAAAGCCTGACGCTGATGTTCCAGAAGGAGGTGGCGGACAGGCTGGTGGCCGTCCCCGGCGGTCGGACCTATGGCCGCCTGTCGGTCATGGCCCAATGGCGGGCGACGGTGCGACCGCTCCTGACCCTGCCGGCCCGGGCCTTTACGCCGCCGCCCAAGATCGACTCGACCGTGGTGGGCTTCGCGCCGCGTGCGGAGCGCGAACCGGCCGACTGGACCTCCATGGAGACAGTGGTGGGGGCCGCCTTCAACCAGCGGCGCAAGATGTTGCGGGCCAGCCTGCGCCCGCTGGGCGACGCCGCCGCCCTGCTCGATGCCGCCGGTCTGGAACCGACCGCCCGGGCGGAGGAGATCGATGTCGCCGGGTTCGCCGCCCTGGCGCGGGCTTATACGGCAAGGATCTGCCCTTGACACCGGATCCCATGGTATCGTCCCTACCCCCATGTAAACGTCGGCGCGCGCGCAGGTAAGCCTGCGGCCGGCACGCCCATGGCCGAAACACCGATGGCGGATACAGTGCAAAATTCAGGCGCGACCGCAGCCCCGGCGATGCCTGCCAGACCACGCGGCAAGCGGCGGGTTCGCCTGCCTGTTGCCTGGGTTCTGGTCGCCGGTTTCGGCGGTCTTATGATGATCGCCGTGGCCAGCGTGCTGGCGCTGGGTGTCGGCAGCGGCACCCGCAACACCATCTCGCTGCTCGGCGACAAGGCAAACCTGGCGCTCGACAATGTGATTCTGCGCCTGGAGCATCACCTCGACCCGGTCGCGGCCCTGTCCGACTCCCTGGCATCCGCCATTGCGAGCGGCGATCTGGACATGTCCGACACCGACGATATGGCGCGAAGCCTGCGTCTGGCCCTCGATTCGGTGCAGCAGATCACCGGCATCCTGTTCATCGATACCAACTTCGATACCGTGCGGGCGGGCCGTATCGACGGCGAGATCCTGGACGCCGCGGACAACGCGGCGGACGACAGGCTGGTGCGCCAGCTTTTCTTGGAGGCACAGGCACGGCAGTTCCCGGTTTGGGCGGACCCGGTCTGGTTGCCCGAACTCAGCGTCTCGATCATTTCCCACCACCGCCCGATCTATCGTGACGGAACCTTGGTCGGGGTCCTGGCGATTGCCGTCTCGCTCAGCGACCTGTCCACTTTTCTGGCCGATCTCCACAGCGAGAATGCGCTCAACGCCTTCGTCCTTTACGACGAGCGCCACATCGTCGCCCACCGCGCCCTCGCCGACCTCCACATCGACCTGTCCGGCCGGCGAGGCGAACCGCCGCTGCCGCGGATCGACGAGATCGGGGACCCCGTGGTCGCCGGGTTGTGGGACCGGTCGAACACGCGCGAACGCGTGGTCAGCGGGCTTGGTGAATTCACGCTCGTCGAACAGCAGCAGGACCAGCACGGTCCACCCGACAACATCATCCTGATGCGGCAGACCCCAGGCTACGGAGGCCGCCCCTGGACCATCGGAATCGTTTTTGCGGCCGATGAGGTGTCCGTCGAAATTCAAAGGGTAATGTGGGCGCTGGCTGCGGGCATGGCCATTCTTCTGGTGTCGGTGGCCCTGGCGCTTCTCATCGGCCTGCGGCTGAGCCGACGCATCCGCCAGTTCGCCGGCGCCGCCGAAGCGGCCCGGCGCCTCGATCTCGACGCCGTGCCGGACGTGCCCGACAGCCGGTTTCGCGAGTTGGACAACGCCGCGTCGTCCTTCAACGCCATGATCAACGCGTTGCGCTGGTTCGAAGCCTATGTCCCCAAGGCCCTGGTTGCCCGCCTGATCCGCGACAATCCGCAGGACGTTCTGATTTCCGAGGAGCGGGATCTGACCGTGCTGTTCACCGATATCCGCGGGTTCAGCACCTTGACCCAGTATATGAGCCCGTCGGAGACGGCGCATCTTCTCAACGGTCATTTCTCGCTTTTGGCCCGGCAGATCGAGGCCGAGGGCGGGACCGTCGACAAGTTCATCGGTGACGGGCTGATGGCTTTCTGGGGCGCCCCGGAGCATCAGCCGGACCATGCCGCTCGGGCCGTGCGTGCCGCCGCCGCCATTAGCCGGGCCATGTCCGAGGACAACGCCATGCGCGCCGAACAGGGCCTGGCCCCGATCCAGCTGCGCGCCGCGCTTCATACCGGGCCGGCGGTGGTCGGCAATATCGGCCCGTCCAACCGGCTCAACTACACCGTCGTCGGCGACACTGTGAACGCCACCGCCCGTATCGAGAGCATCGCGTCGTCCTTCCAGGGCGACGACGAAAGCTGCGTGCTGGTCAGCGAGAACACGGTCCGGGAAGCGGCGGCCGAGGCGCGCTTCGTGCCGGTCGGCAGCCACGTCCTGCGCGGCCGCTCGGAGGCCATCGTTCTCCACCGCCTGGTCCCGAAGGACGGCGACAACCATGACCCAGGCAAAGGCGGGGGCTAGGAGCCTGTCCGAGAATTCGCTAGGCGATGCGAGGGGTCTCTGATTCACTG
>JBQLZQ010000011.1:0-5201 GCA_052168355.1 Inquilinaceae bacterium | reverse complement strand
GTTCGACCGGCGTCCACCGCCATTGGCCGGCGGCGGCAGGTCGGCGCCGCGCGGCGGGTCGCCGACGACGGTCATGCGGCGCTTGGTCAGCCGCTCGATATCGCGCAGATAGCCGCGCTCGCTGGCGTCGCAGAACGACAGGGCGATGCCGGCGGCGCCGGCCCTGGCCGTCCGGCCGATGCGGTGGACATAGCTTTCCGGCAGGTTGGGCAGCTCGAAATTCACCACATGGGTGATGTCCGGCACGTCGATGCCGCGCGCCGCGATGTCGGTGGCCACCAGCACCCGCGCCCGGCCGCTGCGGAAATTGTCCAGCGCCCGCTGACGCGCCCCTTGCGACTTGTTGCCGTGGATGGCGTCGGCCGAGATGCCGGCCCGGTCGAGCTGTTCGGCGACCCGGTTGGCGCCATGCTTGGTGCGGGTAAAGACGATGACCCGCGCCAGTTCCGGCGCGGCCAGAAGGTTGGTCAGCAGGGTCCGCTTGGCGGCCGCGTCGACATGGAAGACCCGCTGGTCGATCTTGTCGACGGTCACCACCTGCGGGGTCACCTCCACCCGCTCGGGGTTGTTCAGCATGTCGCGGGCCAGCAGTTCCACGTCCTTGGGCATGGTGGCCGAGAACAGAAGCGACTGGCGCTTGGCGGGCATGGCGGCGACGATCTTGCGGACGTCGCGGATAAAGCCCATGTCGAGCATCCGGTCGGCTTCGTCCAGCACCAGGATCCCGGTGCCGTCCAGGCGGAAATGCCGCTGATTGACGAGATCGAGCAGGCGGCCGGGGGTGGCCACCAGGATGTCGACGCCGCGCGACAGGGCGCGCACCTGAGGGTTCTGGCCGACGCCGCCGACGACCACGGTATGGCGCATCGACAGATGCCGTCCGTAGGTCTTCACGGCATCGCCGATCTGGACCGCCAGCTCGCGCGTCGGGGCCAGGATCAGGGCCCGCGCCTGGCGGGGGCCCGCCGGTGTCCGGTCCTGCGACAGATGCTGCAGGATGGGAATGGTAAAGGCAGCCGTCTTTCCGGTGCCGGTCTGGGCGATGCCCAGAAGGTCGCGCTTATTCAGCAGCAGCGGGATGGCCTGCGCCTGAATGGGAGTGGGAGTGGTATACGATGCGGCCGCAAGGGCTCGCAACAGCGGCTCGGCGACGCCGAGCGCGGCAAAAGTGGGTTCGGTCACGTTAAGAACATTCCTTCCGCGCCAGGATGGTGCGTCCCGCCATGCGGGCACGCGCAAACAAACCTGGCGTTTCGCCGGTGTCCACGCGCATCTGGAACTGACGGATTTCTGGGAGATATGGCCCGGAATGAAGCACCCCGGCAAGGGGCACGACGCGCGATCCCGAGCGATCGGAACCTGTAAATGCACCCATAAGCCCTGGAAGTCAAGGGATTTTGTGCACTGCACTATCGGTGGCCGAGGGACGCCGGCGGCTATTCCAGCCGGGTTCGCAGACGGTCGGACACGGTCTCCATGATCAGGACCAGCCCGAAGATCGCAAGAATGATGGTCGAAGCGTTGTGATACTGAAACAGGTCGAACGCGACCTTGAGTTCCTGGCCGATGCCGCCGGCGCCGACCAGGCCAAGGACGACCGACGACCGCACGGCCTTTTCCAGCGCGAACAGGGCGGTGTTGATCATCGACGGCAGAATGTCGGGCAGCACGCCGCCGCACAGGATCGAAAACCGGTTGGCCCCGATGGCCGACAGCGCCTCCTGCGGTTCCCGATCCGCGTCTTCCATGCCCTCGGCGAAGAAGCGGCCGCAGAACCCGATGGTGTCGACGATGACGGTCAGCGTGCCGGCCATCGCGCCGAGCCCCACGGCCGATACGAAGATCAGTGCCCAAACCAGGTCCGGCACCGTGCGGAACAGGGAAACCAGGGCCTTGAACAGGAAGCGGACCGGGCCGATGGGCGACAGGCGGCGCGCGCTGAGCCAGGCGATGGGCAGGCTGAGCAGGATGCCGAACACGGTTCCGACCAGGGCGATCTGAAACGTCTCGATCAGGCGCAGCCCGATCCGCGACAGAAACGCCGGTTCCAGGTTCGGCGGCGTCATCCGGTCGATCAGATTGCCGATGCGCGGCACGCCGTCGGCCAAGCGGGAAAGGGACGGCGCCACGTCGGCGGCCGAGACGATGAACACCGCCGCGCCGGCGACGACCAGGGTGAAAGCGGCCGGCGACAGGCGGTTGGCGCGGGGCATCATCGCCGGCCGGGTGGTCTGATTCGGATCGCTAGCCATCGAACACCCCGGCCAGGTCTCCGGACCGGACGGCGGCGCTGGGCCTGTCGAACAGGACCCGTCCGTGCTTCAGTGCGACGATGCGGTCCGAAAAGCGGACCGCGTGATCCATGTCGTGGGAGGTGAAGATCAAGGTGATCGCCCGATCCCGGACAAGATCGGCGAACAGGGTCATCATGTCGGTTCCCGCCGCCGGATCGAGGCTGGCCGCCGGTTCGTCGGCGATGATCAACGACGGACCCCGGACCAGCGCCCGGGCGATGGCCACCCGCTGGGACTGCCCCCCGGACAGGCGGTCGGCGCGGGACCCGCACTTGTCCGCCAGGCCGACATCGTCGAGCGCCGCCATCGCCCGGTCCCGCCATGACCGGGGCGCCAGGGCCTGGTTCCAGCCGCGCCAGCTTCCCGGTTCGCCGAACAGCCCGTGCGCCACGTTTGACAGAACGGTCAACCGCTGCACCAGGCCATGGCGCTGGAACACGAACCCGGTACGGCGGCGCAGCCTGGCGCGCTGGACGGCGGATGGCGATCCCCGGAAGGTTTCGCCCAGGGTCGTCATCTGCCCGTCGCTCATGGGCGTCAGGCCGATGATGGCCCGCAGCAAGGTGGATTTGCCCGCCCCGTTGGACCCGATCAGGGCAACCCGCTCGCCCGACACGATGCGCAGATCGATCCCCCTGAGCACCGGCGGACCGGCGCCGTAGGTCTTGGACACGCCCCTGGCGTCCAGCGCCACGGTCCGGGGCTCGGACCGTGGAGCCGGCTCCGCCGCGGCGAACCGGCGGCTTGTCTGCAGCCTATTCGACAAAGGCCGTGACCGTGTCGACGCCGATCGTCCGGTACATGTCCCGGACATAATCGTAATCGGAATCGTCGATGTCGGTCAGGAAAAAGCCGCCCTTGTATTTCTGGTTGTCGTCGCCCTGGAGAACGCTTTGCATCAGGGTGTCGCCGTCGTTCAGGAAAGCGTCGCGGACCTTGGCGAACACCGCGTCATCGACGCCGTTGCGGGCCACCAGAATGTCGTTCGGCAGGTCGCGGCCGCGCGCGATGACGGTGAACGCATGGTCGGGAAAGGCCTCGCGGACGCCCTGCAGATGGCTGAAATTCATGCCGACGCCGGCCAGATCGCCGCGGATCAGCGCCTCGACGGCGACATTGCGGGAGATGATGCTGGCCTCGTAGTCGGTGCCGTAGTCCAGACCCAGGTCCGCCAGCGCCTGGGCCGGTCCCAGATGCTGGGATGTCGAGCCGACCGACCCGAAGGAGACCTTCTGCCCTTCCAGGTCCGCCACCTCCCGGATCGGCCCGTCGGCCAGGGTGACGATCTGGGCGAAATAGTCGGGCCGCTGCCAGGCGACGACGATGCGCGGGTCGGCAAGCTCCTTGATCACCACATATTCGGCCGGTCCGGTGAGGACGAAATCGACCTGCTCGCTGTTCATCGCCTCGACCGCCGCCGTGCGGGAACTGACGGGGAACAGCGCGATATCGAGCCCGGTGGACGCCTCCAGGGCTTCCTCGAAGGCGCCGAATTCCTGGTGCAGCGCTTCCAGGCCTTCCACATCGGTAACCGCGAATGTCAGCTCCTCGGCCAAGGCCGATCCGGCCACGATCACGGCACCCAGGGCAATCAGTGTCCGAAACATGTCACATAGCTCCTATAGGGTAGGGGGTTCGCTCGAGGTCAAGCTCTACGCCTGGCCCGTGACTCCTGGATGTCCG
Organism: Inquilinaceae bacterium; assembly: GCA_052168355.1. Taxonomy (GTDB): domain Bacteria; phylum Pseudomonadota; class Alphaproteobacteria; order DSM-16000; family Inquilinaceae; genus JBQLZQ01. Next base: position 1,224 of record JBQLZQ010000011.1, on the reverse strand, counting down.
TTACGTGAAGGACCGATGAATGCGCGATGTTCCCGACCGGCCGCTGTCGATCGTCGGTGGCCGGATATTGACACCCGACGGGCTGGAGCCAGGGTCGATCCATGTTTTCGGCGGAAGGATCGTCCCGGACCGGCCGTCCGGGGCCGCGGTCCTGGACGCGCGCGGCGCCCTGGTGCTGCCCGGTATCGTCGATGTCCATGGCGACGCGTTCGAGCGCAACGTCATGCCCCGGCCGCGCGTCGGGTTCGACGTGGCCCTGGCTCTCGCCGCCACCGACCGCGAATTGATCGCGCACGGGGTGACGACGGCGTTTCACGGGCTGAGCGTGTCGTGGGAACCGGGGCTTCGCAGCGTCGACAACGCACGGGTGTTCGTGTCGGCGCTGCGGGCGATTCGCCCGCGCCTGCGCTGCGATACCCGTCTGCACGTCCGGTGGGAGACGTTCGCGCTCGACGCGCGGGCGGAAATCCTCGACTGGCTTCGCCGGGAGACGGGGTCGATCCTGGCCTTCAACGACCACACCACGGGTACCGTTCAACAACGGGCCATCGCGCGGAAGTTGGACACGATGGCGGCCCGGTCCGGCGTGACCCCGGACGAATACCGGACGTTGGTGGAGCGGGTGTGGGCCCGGCGGCACGAGACGCCGGCGGCGATCGACGCCATGGCGGCGGATGCCGGGGCGGCCGGCGTCATACTCCTGGCCCACGACGAGAGATGTCCCACCGAACGCGCCGCGTTCCGCGACCGGGGTGCCATTGCGTCGGAGTTTCCCTTGACCCTGGAAACCGCGCGGGCGGCGCGCGACGCGGGCGAGCATGTGGTGCTCGGCGCGCCCAACGTCATCCGTGGCGGCAGTCACACCGGGGCGCTGGACGCCACCGACGCGATCCGCGACGGGCTGTGCACCGTCCTGGCCTCGGATTATTTCTATCCGGCGCCGCTCCACGCTGCGTTCGCGCTGGTTCGCGACAAGGTCATGGCCCTGCCCGACGCCTGGGCCCTGGTGTCGCGCAACGCGGCCGATGTCGCCGGTCTTGCCGATCGCGGCGTGCTGGAGCCCGGCAGGCGGGCCGACATCGTCGTCGTCGACGATGCCGATCCATCGCTGCCGCACATCACCGCCGTCGTCGCCGGGGGGACCCCGGTGTACGGCTTGTCCTAGGCTGAATCGACATTCAGGATTCAAAATTGGGCTGATGTGTGATTGATGGACCTCCAGAT
>JBQLZQ010000010.1:0-2618 GCA_052168355.1 Inquilinaceae bacterium | reverse complement strand
ACATCGCCGGCGTCACCCAGGCGGCCAGCGAGACCGGCCAGTCCGCCAGCCAGGTCCTCCAGGCCGCCGGCGAGCTGTCCCGTCAGGCCGAGACCCTGCGCGGCGAGGTCGAGCGCTTCCTCTCCGAGGTCCGCGCCGCCTGACCCACACCACCAACCCAAACCTCAAGGGCCGCCCCAACCGGGCGGCCCTTTTTTCTGCCCAACCCCCAAGGCCCACGCCGCCCCGGCCGCGTCGGCAAGACGATGGGGTTCGGCTGTCCGGTTCAGCCGAAGTACCGATCGCCGCCTCTCAAGTAGATATCTAAACATTAAACATCTAATTATGATTAATTAACGATAAAGACCTGCCGAGTATTTTCTTTCATCGAATTGACCATTCACGGAAACGTCCCCGATGGCGTTGCCGTCAATTGCGGAGTAAACAATGAAGTTCTCGCCCATCGTCGCGGCTGTATTGGCGTCGTCTGTTGTCGCCGTCGGCGCGCACGCCGAAACCTCCTCCCGCTCCGGCACCGCGACCCGGACGGCCGCGGCCGCGACCGGCCATGACGCCAAGCCGGCGGATCGCGGCGGCGGGGCGCCGCACTGGGCCTATGAGGGCGAGACCGGGCCGGACCGGTGGGGCAGCCTTTCGCCCGACTATCACCTGTGCCGCGAGGGAGCGTCGCAGTCGCCGATCGACCTCGCCGACCCCGACGGCGCCGTCGTCCACGAGATCGATTTCGACTATGGCCTGACCCCGCTGCGGATTCTCCACAACGGCCACACGGTGCAACTCAACTACGAGCCGGGCAGCGGCATCGAAGTGAACGGCGACCGGTTCGAGCTGCTGCAGCTTCACTTCCACACGCCCAGCGAGCACAGCGTCGCGGGACGGCGGGCGGCCATGGAGGCCCACCTGGTGCACAAAAGCGAGAGCGGCGAGCTGGCCGTCGTCGGCATCCTGATCGAGGCGGGCGACGAGAACCTGGCTCTGCAGGAGATGTGGAACGAGATGCCGCGGGAGGAAGGACCGGAGCGCGCCCAGCCCCGCATCCTGCTGAACGCCCGCGATCTGCTGCCGCGCGGTCAGGGCTATTACCGCTACATGGGGTCGCTGACCACCCCGCCCTGCAGCGAGGGCGTCAACTGGTATGTCATGGCGGAACCGGTCGAGGCGTCGCCGGCGCAGATCGCCGCCTTTGCCGAGGCCGTGGGCGAGAACGCCCGGCCGATCCAGCCGATCAACGACCGCATGGCGCTGGGTCCGCGATAGGGCCTTTCCGCCGGATGATTTCCAAATTGTGCCGTCCGTTGCCACAAGGATACGGCGGCGTCTCCAAGGAGTAACTCATATGCCTTCGACGAATTCGTCCCACGCTGCTTCCAGCGTTGCGAAGGACAGCAAGCCCGCCAAGAAGAGGTCCTTTTCCCTTATGGGCGGTCTCAAGGTTGGCCATCGCATCTATCTCGGCTTCGGTATCGTACTGGCGCTGGTCTGCGTCATGTTCACGGTGACGGAGATCACCATCGCCGGCCTCGCAAAGAACTTCGACGCCTACAGCGATATGGCTGGCAACTCCCTGCTGGCCGCCGAGATCGATTCCGATCTGGCCGATCTGCAGGTCAATGTCGGCGCCTACCTTCGCTCCAACGAGGCCGTCGAGCTGGAAGAGGCGATGGCGGCCTACGATCAGGTTCGTCACGGCATCGAAATCGCCCAGACCGAGATCAACAATCCGGAGCGGGCGGCACTGATTGACGACATCGACGAGCGTTCGGTCCGTTATCGCGACGCGTTGGAACGGGTGGTCGCGCTGATCGACCGGCGCAATCAGGTGGTCAACGAGGTGCTCAATGTCCTGGGTCCCGAGATCCGAGAAATGCTGACCGAGATCAACGAAAGCGCCTATGCCGACGGAGACTATCAGGCAGCCAATTACGCGGGCATCGTCCAGGAGGATTTCCTGACCGCGCGGCTGTACGTCAGCAAGTTCCTGGACACCAACGACGTTGGCGAGATCGAGCGGGCGCGGGCAGAGATGGCCGAAACCGAACAGGCGCTGGAACGGCTCGATCAAAGCCTTTCCGACTATGGCCGGCGGCAGCTTCTGGCCGGGGTCGTCGCGGACCTTCCGCTCTACGAGGAGGCCTTCAACGAGCTGGCCGACATCATCATTGAGCGCAACAGGATCCGCGACACCGAGATGCTGGCCCTCGGCAACGACATGGCGACGGACGTGGAGGCCGTCAAGCAGTCGGCCTTGGTCGACGAAGAACGTCTCTCGGACGAGACTCATCACGCCGTCTCCAACGCCAACCTCGAGGAGGTGATTCTGACCGCGGTGATTCTGCTGCTCGGCATTTCCAGCGCCTATATCATTGGGCGGGGCATCACGCGTCCGATCATCGGCATGAACCAGGCCATGCAGACCCTGGCCGCTGGCGACAACACCGTCGAGGTTCCCAGCACGGAGCGGCGCGACGAGATCGGCGACATGGCCAAGTCCGTCCAGGTGTTCAAGGACAACGCCCTGGAGATGGAGCGGCTGCAGGCCGAGCAGAAGGCGGCCGAGCAGCGCGCCATCGAGGAGAAGAAGCGCTCCATGAACGAGCTGGCCGACCGCTTCCAGGCCA
>JBQLZQ010000009.1:0-73477 GCA_052168355.1 Inquilinaceae bacterium | reverse complement strand
GCAGTGAATCAGAGACCCCTCGCATCGCCTAGCGAATTCTCGGACAGGCTCCTAGTCGGCGGTTTCAGCGCTGCTCTTGGCCCTGATGCGAAATCGCATCCCGTCGTCCCGGTCGGGACAGAACGCCCCCATGTCGGCGGACGGATCGTTGAGAAACGTGACCGCCGCCTTAATGACGCAGGATACGTCGAACAACTGAATGTGGCCGCCGGCGTCGATGGTGATGGTTTGCGACCGGGGCAGGCGCCGGGCCGTGTCCACGCCCCATTCCATCGGCGTGACGATGTCATAGCCGCCATTGAGGATGAGCGTGGGGATATCGGACGACACCGGGCTCAGATCCACGGGCGGCGGTCCCTCCGGGAACCAGTTGTGGCAGACCGCGCTGTAGAGGTATGTGCGCGCCGTGCCGCCATAGGGATAGTACTCGCGCGCCGCCGCCTCGAAGGTTTCGCTGATGTCCGGAAACCAGTTGTCGGCGCATTGCACGGAAAAGTGTTGGCCGCTTGCTTCCACGGCGTTGGCATAGCTGATGCCCGAGAAGTATTCGCTAAACGGCTTGTAATTCCCGTTGATGGCGTGGGCGAGAATGTCCGGCGCGAAGGCTACCTCCTCAACGTCGCGAAACGCGATGAGGAGCATGGCCATCAGACCCTCGGCGTCCATGACCCGGCTATGGGACCAGGAGATGGGCCCATAGCGTCTGGGAGAGAGGCTCAGCCCGTCCACCCAATCCAGCACCCGGTTCTTGAAATCGGGATGGGCGGCGGCGCACTCCTTGTCGTTCTCGCAATCGTCCAGCAATTTCAGGAAGATCCGCTTGGTGGCCGGAAGGTCGTCGATATCGGATCGAATGTGGGGCGGGTAGACACCGTCCAGGACGACGCTGCGCACACGCTCGGGGAACCGTCGCATCACCTCGAGGGCCAGCCGGGTGCCGTAGGACGCGCCGATCAAATTGTACTGTTCGACGCCCAGCGCGGTGGCCACGGCGTCCACGTCCGGCGCGCTTTCTTGTGTCGTGTACGCCGCGAGATCTATGCCCTGATCGAGATAGCGCTCACGGCATCCCAACAGCGCTTTGACCGCCGACTTCTTCGAATGTTTCAGCCCGTCCGGCCAGTCGACCACGTCACCTCGCAGGTCGATCAGTTCGGGACAGATCAGGGCGGGGAAAGATCGCCGGAGACCGCGCTGATCGATGATCACGACATCTCGATCCTGGCGAAATGCCCGCGTTTGAAAGATCCACCAATCCAGTTCGTGCCAGGACGCGTAGGCGGGAAAGCCCGGGCCGCCGTTGAGATAGAGGATCGGGTCGGCTTTCGGAGACTGCGACGGGCTGCGCAGAATGGTCACGGCGAGGTGGATGGGGCGGGTGTCGCGGTCGCGGCGCTCCGGCACCTCGACGTAGCCGCACTCCACAACCTCCGGAGGCGCGACCTGGATCCAGCACCGCGTCGAATGCCAGGACGGTTCCCGTCCCCCGGCGGTTCCTCCGCACACGGCGACCATGACCACGAGAATGACCGCCCAAGGCCGCATCGTGGTTAACAGAGCGTGGATTTTCTTAGGGTTCGATCCAACCATGGCCCTTTATAAGGGCTCAGGCTTAAACAGGTCTAAAGTCGGCACCTTCCAGAAGCGTCAGGGCGGCCTCGACCGTGGCGGCGCGGACCGCGCTCCGATCGCCGGAAAACCTGTACTCGCGGACCACCGGGTCCTTGCCATGTTGCGCCAGGCCCAGGAACACCAGCCCGACGGGCTTCTCCCGGGACCCGCCGCCGGGGCCGGCGATCCCGGTGACGGACACGGCGACATGGGCGTCCGACCGGGCCAGCGCGCCCATGGCCATGGCCTCGGCGACCGGCCCGCTGACCGCGCCATGGGCGACGATGAGCGCCGCCGGCACGCCAAGCAGGTCGGTCTTGGCTTTGTTGGAATAGGTGACGAAGCCCCGCTCGAACACGTCCGATGCCCCGGCCGGCGCGGTCAGGCAGCCGGCCACCAGGCCGCCGGTGCAGCTCTCTGCCGTGGCGATGCGTCGGCCGGCATCGCGGTAGGCGGCGAGAAGCGCCTCGGTCGTGGCGATCAGGGCCGGAGAGAGCATCGGTGCGATTCCCCGTCAGGCAAGCACGGCGAGAACGACCCACAGAACTCCGCCGGCATAGAGAGCGGCGAAAACATCGTCCAGCATCACGCCCAGGCCCGCGGCGACCCGGCGGTCGGCCCAGGAGACGGGCCACGGTTTGGCGACGTCGGCGATCCGGAACAGCACGAACCCCAGAAGATAGTAGACGATGTCGAGCGCCAGCGGCGTCACGGCCAAGGGCATCAGGGTCAGCCATTGGGCCGCCACCTCGTCGATCACGATGCTGCTCGAATCCTTCTCGCCGCTGCGCCCTACATGGTTCGACGCCCAGATGCCGACGACGAAGACAAGGATCGTGGCGGCCAGCAGAGCCACCGGTCCGCCGGCCCAGACCAGCAGATAGGCCACGGGCAGGGCGGCCAGGGACCCCCAGGTACCCGAGGCGATGCGGATCAGCCCGATGCCGAACCAGGTCGCCAACAGCGTGCCGGGATGCCACAGACCGACGCCTGGCGGCAGGGGTCTTAAAAAGGCCATTGGCCGGTCCTTACTCTTGACCAAAGGGGAGACGCACCGTGGCCGTGGCCTGGGCGGCGATCCCCTCGCCACGTCCGGCAAATCCCAGCCCCTCGGTGGTCGTGGCCTTCAGGCCGACCCGATGGTCGGCGACGCCAAGCAGGGAGGCGATGCGAGTAGTCATGGCGGCGCGATGATGTGTCAGTTTCGGTGTCTCGCATATCAACGTCAGATCGACGTGAACGATCCGTCCGCCGCGCTCGGCCACCAGGGACGCGGCATGCCGAAGGAAGCGGGCGGAATCCGCGCCGCGCCAGCGGGGGTCGCTCGGCGGGAAGTGCTGGCCGATGTCGCCGGCGCCAAGCGCGCCCAACAGGGCGTCGGTCAGGGCATGCAGACCGACATCCGCATCGGAATGCCCGACCAGGGCCCGGTCGTGGGGCACGGCGACGCCGCACAGCATGACATGGTCGCCGGGCCCGAACCGGTGGACATCGAACCCCGATCCCACCCGCGTCTCCCCACCGTCCGCCCGTAACAGCCGCTCGGCGCGGTCCAGATCCTGTTCCGTGGTCACCTTGAAATTGTCCTCGTTTCCGGGCACCAGGGCCACCGGCAGCCCGTATCGTTCGGCCACCGCCGCGTCGTCGGTCAGATCGGCGCCCGCCGCCGCCCGATGGGCCTCCAGGATTTCCCCGTAGCGAAACCCCTGGGGTGTCTGGGCCCGCCACAGCCCGGCGCGGTCGACGGTGCCCGCGCTCGTGTTCTCGCCCGCCGCCGACCGTTTGAGGGTATCGATGACCGCCACGGCGGCGATGGCCGCCGGTCCCCGGTCCAGCGCCGCGCACACCCGCCCGATGGTGTCGGCGTCGATCAGGGGGCGGACCGCGTCATGGATCAGGACAAGGCGGGGGTTTTCGGCCCTTAACGCCTCCAGACCCCGCCGGACCGACTCCTGGCGGGTCGCGCCTCCCTCGACGGGCGGTTCCAGGGCCAGGCCGGCGGTGGCGTGGCGATAGGCATCGTCCTGACCCGGCCCGATGACCGCGCGCACGCTGCCGACCGCCGGGTGGCTCAGGAATGTCCTCGCGGTCCGCCACAACACCGCCCGCCCGCCCAACAGGCGGTATTGCTTGGCAACCGGGCCGCCAAAGCGGACGCCGGTCCCGGCGGCGACAAGAAGGACGGCGCATCTGGACATGATGCACTTATGTCAGGGCCCTCCCGGGATTGCCAACGAAACGGGATGGCGGCACCGCGTCAGGTGCTTGATAAAACTAAAAAGCCTGATAATATGCACAAAACTTCATCATCAAGATGGTTTGCCTAACCCATGGGCATTTTAATCGGGCCGGTGGCGCTGGACGTCCCGGTGATCCTCGCCCCCATGTCCGGTGTCACGGACCGCCCCTTCCGCCAGCTTGTGCGGTCCCTGGGCGCCGGGCTGGTGGTGTCGGAGATGATCGCCAGCGCCGAAATGGTGCGCGCCGCCCGCCAGAGACTGCGGGCGATGGGGGATTGCGCCGAGGAATATCCCATGGCCGTGCAGTTGGCGGGCCATGATCCGGCGATGATGGCCGAGGCGGCGCGGCTCAATGTCGATCGCGGGGCCGCGATCATCGACATCAATTTTGGCTGTCCGGTCAAGAAGGTGGTCACCAAGCTGGCGGGTTCGGCGTTGATGCGCGACGAAGCGCTGGCCGGCCGGATCCTGGAGGCGACTGTGCGGGCGGTCGATGTGCCCGTGACCCTCAAGATGCGCACCGGCTGGGACGATGGCAGCCGCAACGCGCCCGAGCTGGCGCGGATCGCCGAGGCCAGCGGCATCCGCATGATCACCGTTCACGGCCGGACCCGGTGCCAGCTTTACAACGGGTCGGCGGACTGGCGGTTTATCGCCCGGGTGAAGGAGGCGGTGACGATCCCGGTCATCGCCAACGGCGACATCAAGTCCTACGACGACATCGATCGGTGCCTGGCCGAAAGCGGCGCCGACGGGGTGATGATCGGGCGCGGCGCCCAGGGCCGGCCGTGGTTCGTCGCCCAGGCGATGGAGTATCTGAGGACCGGCCGCCAGCCACCGGAGCTGGCGTTGGCCGTGCAGGGCCGGCTGGTCCGCGATCACTACCGCGCGATGCTCGCTCATTACGGCCGCGACAGCGGCATGCGCATCGCCCGCAAGCACCTGTCCTGGTATGTCGGCGGCCGGCCGGGATCGGCGGCGCTGCGGGCCGCCCTTCACGGCGCCGCGGACCCGGACCAGGTGGATGCCCTGCTGGCGCGGCACTATGACGGGGCGCCGGGTCAACGCCAGGATCGGGCGGCCTGATGGCGGCGCTGGCCCAGCGGATCGTCCAGCCGGGTCTTGCCGGCGTGGATGCCTTCCAGATCCTGCAGTCCCTGCCGGAGCCCATTCTGGCGGTCGAAGGCGACGGCACCATCGTGTTCGTCAACGTTCAGGCCCAGCACTTCTTCGAGGCGGGGGAGATCGCCCTGGTCGGGCGCCGGCTGGAAAGCTTCGTCCCCGCCGACAGCCCCATGTTCGCGCTGATCGATAAGGTCTTCGTCGAGGGTCACAGCATGGCCGAGTTCGGCGTGACCCTGGAGACCCCCCGGATCGGACGACGGGCGGTGTCCGTGACCGTCGGACCGATGGGCGACCCGCCGACGGCGGTGGTGCTGGCGTTGCATGAGGTGTCGATCGCCCGCCGTATCGACAATCAGCTGACCCACCGCAACGCGGCCCGGTCGGTGACCGCCATGGCGGCGATGCTGGCGCACGAGGTCAAGAACCCGCTTTCCGGCATTCGGGGCGCGGCCCAGCTTTTGGAACAGGACGCCAGCGAGGCCGATCAGGTGCTGACCCGCCTGATCTGCGACGAGGCCGACCGGATCGTCGCGCTGGTCAACCGGATGGAGGATTTCGGTGAATCGCGGCCGACCGAGCGCGGGCCCGTCAACATTCACATGGTCCTGGAACATGTGCGGCGCCTGGCCCAGTCGGGGTTCGCCCGGCATGTCCGTTTCGTCGAGCATTACGACCCGTCCCTGCCGCCGGTTTTCGGCAATCGCGACCATCTGGTCCAGGTGATGTTGAACCTGGTCAAGAACGCGGCCGAGGCCGTTCCGGCCGACGGTGGCGAGATCGTCCTGTCGACGGCCTATCGGCGGGGCGTCAGCGTGGCCGTGCCGGGCACCGAAGGCCGCATGAACCTGCCCATCGCGGTGAGCGTTCGCGACAACGGCGAAGGCATCCCGGAGGATCTGCGAGCCCATCTGTTCGACCCGTTCGTGACCACAAAGCAACGCGGCACGGGGCTGGGTCTGGCGCTGGTGGCCAAGATCGTCGGCGACCATGGCGGCGTCATCGAGTTCGACAGCCGCCCCCAGCGGACGGAATTCACACTGTCGCTGCCGATTCACGTCGAGCGGCCGGCGCCGCCGGCGGGCGAGGGGCACGACTGATGGCCGCCACCATCCTGATTGCCGACGACGATCGCGCCATCCGCACCGTGCTGACCCAGGCGTTGGGCCGGCTGGGCCACGATGTCCGCACCACCGGCCACGCCGCGACCCTGTGGCGTTGGGTCGCGGACGGCGACGGCGATCTGGTAATTACCGATGTCATCATGCCGGACGAGAACGGGCTGGACCTGATCCCGCGCATCAAACGCATTCGCCCGGATCTGCGGATCATCGTGATGAGCGCGCAGAACACCCTGCTGACGGCGGTCAAGGCGACCGAACGTGGCGCCTTCGAATATCTGCCCAAGCCGTTCGATCTCAAACTCCTGGTTGGGATGGTGGAGCGGGCTTTGAGCGCCCCGCGCGCGGTCCCCGGCGGCGTCAAGGCGACCGACGCGCCGGAGGATCAGTTGCCGCTGATCGGCCGGTCGCCTGCGATGCAGGACATCTACCGGGTCATGGCGCGGCTGATGGGCACCGATCTGACGGTGATGATCGCCGGGGAGAGCGGCACCGGCAAGGAACTCGTGGCCCGCGCGCTGCACGACTATGGCAAGCGGCGCAACGGGCCGTTCGTTGCCATCAACATGGCCGCGATCCCGCGCGAACTGATCGAGTCCGAGTTGTTTGGACACGAAAAAGGAGCCTTCACCGGCGCCACCACCCGGTCCACGGGCCGGTTCGAGCAGGCCCATGGCGGCACGCTGTTCCTGGACGAAATCGGCGATATGCCCATGGAGGCGCAGACGCGGCTGCTGCGCGTGCTGCAGTCTGGCGAGTACACCGCCGTCGGCGGCCGGGTGGCGATCAAGGCCGATGTGCGTATCATCGCCGCCACCCACCGCGAATTGCGCAACGCCATTCGCCAGGGGCTGTTCCGCGAGGATCTGTTCTACCGGCTCAACGTCGTGCCGATCCGTCTGCCGCCGCTGCGGGAGCGGGCCGAGGACATCGCCGATCTGGTCCGGCACTTCCTGGTCAAGATCGCGGACGAGGGGCTGCCGCCCAAGACCATCGACGGGGCGGCGCTGGACCGTTTGCGGTCGCACCGGTGGCCCGGAAACGTGCGGGAGCTTGAGAACCTGGTGCGCCGTCTGGCGGCTCTCTACAGCCAGGAAACCATCGATGCGGCCATCGTCGGGGCGGAACTGGACGATGTGTCGACCGAGCCCGTCAACGAGGGCGAGCCGCCCGCCGAAGGCCTGACCGAAGCCGTGGAGCGCCATTTGACGGATTATTTCGCGGCCCATCGGGACGCCCTGCCGGCCGCCGGGCTTTACGACCGTGTGCTGCACGAAGTGGAGCGGCCGCTGATCGCGCTCAGCCTGTCGGCGACCAAGGGCAATCAGATCCGGGCGGCGCAGCTTTTGGGTCTCAACCGCAATACATTGCGCAAGAAAATCCGCGAGTTAGACATCCAAGTGGTGCGTGGCCTAAAATAGAGGCTGAGATCGCGGATTCGAGGCCGCGACGTTCGGCTCCCAGGTCGAGGCGAGATGATCACCCGCATGGCGGATCGACCCCAGGGTCTGTGGCGACAATTCTTGGTATGGGCGGCGCGTCGCGGCTTGGAAAACAAGCTTGCCATGGCGCTGACGCTGGCCGCGCTGGTGGCCGGGGTCGCCACCTATGCCGCGCTCAGCGAGAGCCCGCCATTCGGCCAGGACCCCGATACGGTCTTTCTGCTGCTCAATCTGGATCTGGCCATCCTGCTGCTGCTGGGGGCCCTGATCGCCCGCCGGCTGGTCACCCTGTGGGTCAAGCGGCGGCGCGGCCAGGCGGGGTCGCGGCTGCATGTCCGCGTCGTCGCCATGTTCAGCATCGTGGCGGTAGTGCCGGCCATTCTGGTCGCCGTGTTTTCGGCGCTGTTCTTCTATTTCGGCATTCAGTCGTGGTTCTCCGACCGGATCAGCACGGCGGTGAACGAGTCCCTTTCCGTCGCCCAGGCCTATCTCTCCGAACATCAACAGACGCTGCGCGCCGATGCGCTCTCCATGGCCAACGACCTCAACCGCGAGGCGCCGCGTCTGATTTCCGAACAGGCCTTCTTCAACCAGTTCGTCTCGACCCAGGCCATCGTCCGCAACCTCACCGAAGCGCTGGTCTTCGACGGGTCGGGTCGGACCCTGGCCCGGTCCAGCCTGACCTTCGCGCTACAGTTCGAGCCGATCTCCGAGGATCTGATGGCGCAGGCGCGAGGCGGCGATGTGATCCTGCTGACCAACGACAGCGACGACCGGGTGCGGGCCCTCATCCGTCTCGACCGCTTTGTCGATACCTACCTGCTGGTCGGACGGCTGGTGGAATCCCAGGTCATCGGCCATATGGAACGGGTTCAGGGCGCGGTGTCGGAATACCGGCAGCTCGAGGGCCGCCGGTCGACCCTGCAGATCACCTTCTTCCTGATCTTCGTGGTCGTCGCCGTCCTGCTGCTGTTCGCCTCCATCGGCTTCGGCCTGTTGTTCGCCGACGGTCTGATGAGGCCGGTCAGCGCGCTGATCGCCGCCGCGGAACGGGTGCGCAGCGGCGATCTGGCGGCCCGGGTCACCACCACCTCGACCGGCGACGAACTCGGCAATCTGTCGCGGGCCTTCAACCGAATGACCAGCCAGCTGGAGAGCCAGCGCCGCGAGCTTATTGAGGCCAATCGGCAGCTCGATCTCAGACGGCGGTTTACCGAGACGGTCCTGTCGGGGGTGTCGGCCGGCGTTCTGGGGCTTGACGAGGAAGAGCGCATCCATCTTCCCAACCGATCCGCGACCGAGTTGCTGGGGGTCGATCTCGATGCCCTGGTGGGCCGGCGCCTAATCGACGCCGTACCGGAGATGGTCGAACCCATGTCCCTGGTCCGCAAGGCGCCCAGCCGGCTGGTCGAGGCCCATGTGGTGGTCGCCCGGGGCGCGGAATCCCGTACCTTGCTGGTTCGGATCGTGGCCGAGCGCCTGCACGGCAAGGTGCGTGGCTATGTGGTTACGTTCGACGACATCACCGAGTTGCTGGCGGCTCAGCGCAAGGCCGCCTGGGCCGATGTCGCCCGCCGGATCGCGCACGAGATCAAGAATCCCCTGACGCCCATTCAGCTCTCGGCTGAACGGCTAAAACGTCGATATCTCAAGCAAATAGACAAAGATCCTGAGACTTTTGTGGAATGCACGGACACGATCGTCCGCCAGGTCGGCGATATCGGTCGGATGGTCGACGAATTTTCGGCCTTTGCGCGGATGCCGGCACCGGTCATGAAGCCCCACGATCTCTTTACGCTGTGCCGTCAGGCCGTGTTCCTCCAGCGGTCTGCCCATGGCAAGATCCGGTTCAAGCTTGACGAAACAGGCGTGCGACCACAACTGGCGTGTGACGGAGGCCTCGTCTCCCAAGCCCTGACCAACCTTCTCCAGAACGCGCTGGATGCGATCGACGGCCGTACGGCTATCGCCGGTGTGCCGCTTCCCGTCGGCGAGATTTCCGTTCGGCTGGCGACAAACAATGGCGAGGCGATGATCATCGTCGAGGACAATGGCAAGGGGCTGCCGGCGGAAGAACGTCATCGCCTGACCGAACCCTATATAACCACCAGGACCAAGGGCACCGGTCTTGGCCTGGCGATCGTCAAGAAGATCATGGAAGATCACAATGGGCGTCTGGTGCTTGAGGATCGACCCGGCGGCGGGGCCCGTGTCACTCTGGTTTTTCCGCGCACGGACGGGGCGGCGGTGGCGCAGCCGGACGACAAAGCCGATGATGGTGCCAAGGCTGAGAGCAAATCTGGACAGGTGACCTATGGGGCCTGACATCCTGATCGTCGACGACGAGGCCGATATCCGGCTTCTGATCAGCGGCATCCTGAGCGACGAAGGGTACGGCTGCCGCGATGCGGCCGACGCCGACGCCGCGCTCGAGGCGCTGAGGGCCCGCCAGCCCAGTCTCGTGGTTCTGGACGTGTGGCTGCAGGGAAGCCGCCTGGACGGTCTGGAACTGCTCGACGTGATCAAGGCCGATTACCCGAACCTGCCGGTGGTGATGATCAGCGGCCACGGCAATATCGAAATGGCCGTCAACGCCATCAAGGACGGGGCCTATGACTTCATCGAAAAACCGTTCAAGGCCGATCGGCTTCTACTGCTGATCCAGCGTGCGATCGAGGCCGCGCGCCTGCGCCGCGAGAACGCCGAACTGAAGCTTCGCGTCCGGGGAGAGGCCGAGCTGGTCGGCCGGTCGTCGGCGGTGAGCCAGCTGCACCAGCAGATCGAACGGGTCGCGCCGACCGGCAGCCGGGTATTGATCACGGGTCCGGCCGGTGTCGGCAAGGAGGTGGTGGCGCGCCAGCTTCACACCCTGTCGCGGCGCGCCGACGGTCCTTTCGTGGCGCTTAATTGCGCGGCCATGAACCCCGACCGGCTGGAGATCGAGTTGTTCGGGGTGGATGACGGGGTCGACGGTTCCGACGGTCCGCGCAAGATCGGCACGTTGGAACTGGCCCATGGCGGCACCCTGCTGCTGGACGAGGTTGCCGACATGCCACTGGCCACCCAGGGCAAGATCGTGCGCGTTCTTCAGGATCAGACCTTTGTTCGGGTCGGCGGCGCCATCCCGGTGGAGGTCGATGTCCGGGTCATCGCCTCGACAAACCGCGACCTGCCCGTGGAAATCAAGGAAGGCCGTTTCCGCGAGGATCTGTTCTACCGTCTCAACGTGGTGCCCATCCGCATCCCGCCCTTGGCCGAACGCCGCGACGACATCGCCGAACTGGCGCATTACTTCATGGAGCAGGCGGCCGAAAGTCAGGGATTGCCTCGGCGGGTGCTGGGCGATGACGCCGTCGCCGCGTTGCAAAGCTACGATTGGCCGGGCAACGTTCGGCAGCTGCGCAACGTTGTCGACTGGCTGTTGATCATGGCACCCGGTGATCCCGGAACACCGATCCGGGCCGAGATGCTGCCGCCGGAAATCGGCGCCATCGCGCCCGCCGTGTTGCGGTGGGACAAGGGCAGCGAAATCATGGGCCTGCCCCTGCGCGAGGCGCGGGAGGTGTTCGAGCGGGAGTATCTGATGGCGCAGGTGACACGGTTTGGCGGCAACATCAGCCGGACGGCCGAATTCGTCGAGATGGAGCGGTCGGCGCTTCACCGCAAACTCAAAAGCCTGGGTGTCAACGGCACCGAACGCGCGCATCGGGCGCTTGCGGATTAACCAGGCAGGAAACTCATGAAAGTCATCGTCTGCGGCGCCGGGCAGGTCGGCGCCAACATTGCCCGCTACCTGGCGACCGAAAGCAACAATGTCACCATGATCGACCAGTCGGCCGAGCTGGTGCACAAGCTTGCCGATACCCTGGACGTCCAGGTCGTGGTCGGGCACGCCTCCAGCCCGCCGATTTTGGAACAGGCCGGGGCGCCCGATGCCGACCTGATCATCGCGGTCACCCAGTCGGACGAGGTCAACATGGTCTCGTGCCAGGTGGCCCATTCCCTGTTCAGCGTGCCGACCAAGATCGCCCGGATCCGCAATCAGGCCTATCTGGATCCGATCTGGGCCGATCTGTTCAGCCGCGACAACATGCCGATCGATTTTATCATCTCGCCCGAAATCGAGGTGGCCAGGGCGATCGCGCGCCGGCTCCAGGTCCCGGGCGCCTTCGACATGATCCCGTTGGCCGACGGCAAGATCCGTGTCATCGGCGTCATCTGCACCGATGAAACGCCGATCATCAATACCCCCCTGCGGCAACTCACCGGCCTGTTTCCCGATCTCAACATCGAGATCCTGGCGATTGTCCGCGACAATCGCCCGATCGTGCCGTCGAGCGACGATCAGATGCTGCCCCGCGACGAAGTCTATTTCGTCACCGAGACTTCCCATGTCGGCCGCGCCATGTCGGCGTTCGGCCACGAGGAACAGGAGGCCCGCCGGATCATCATCGTCGGCGGCGGCAATATCGGCCTGACCCTGGCCGAGGATATCGAGGCGCACTATCCTGGCGTGACCGCCCGGATCATCGAAGGCAACAAGGACAGGGCAGAGACGATCGCGCAGCGCCTGACCCGGACCACGGTTCTGTATGGCGACGGGCTGGACCCCGAACTCCTCGATGAGGCGAATGTCCACGCCGCCGAGACGGTGGTGACCGTCACCAACGACGACGAAGTCAACATCCTCGGCTCGCTTCTGGCCAAGCGGTATGGCTGCCAGCGGTCGATCACCCTGATCAACAAGACCACCTATGGCCCATTGATCAACACGTTGGGCATCGATGCCGTGGTCAGCCCCCGCTCGATCACCGCGTCCACCATCCTGCAGCACGTCCGGCGCGGCCGGATCAAATCGGTGCATTCCCTGCGCGACGGTTTTGCCGAGATCATCGAGGCCGAGGCGCTGGAAACGTCGGGCATGGTCAACACGCCGATCCGCGACGTCAAACTGCCGTCGGGGGTCATCATCGGCGCGTTGGTGCGCGATGACGAGGTGATCATCGCCCGGCCAAGCACGGTGATCCGGCCCAACGATCTGGTCGTCCTGCTGTCCGCCTCAGCGTCGGTCAAGAAGGTCGAAAAGATGTTCGCCGTTCGCCTGGAATTCTTTTGAGATTTTTGCTGCAGTGCGGTATGACCGTCGAGTGACAGCTCGGACCCCGCAAGAATAAGGAAAATAGGGATCATGGCGCGGCTTGCTTATGTAAATGGCCGTTATCGGCCTCATGGCGAAGCGGCGGTTCATGTCGAGGACCGCGGCTTCCAGTTCGCCGACGGCGTCTACGAGGTGGTGGCCGTGCAGGGCGGCCGCCTGGTCGACGAAGCCGGGCATCTCGACCGCCTGGAGCGGTCGTTGGGGGAGCTGTCCATCGCGGCCCCGGTGAGCCGTGCGGTGCTGCGACTGATCATGCGCGAACTGATCCGGCGCAACGGCATCCGCGACGGGATCATCTACCTGCAGATTACCCGGGGAACTGCGGCGCGCGATTTCAAGTTTCCGGCCCATGCCGCGCCAAGCCTGGTGATGACGACGCGGCGGATGAACCTGAATCCGACCGCGCAGATCGAGAAGGGGGTGGACGTGATCACCATCCCCGATATCCGCTGGCGACGACGGGACATCAAATCGGTGTCGCTGCTGCCGCAGGTTCTGGGCAAGCAGAAGGCCGCGGACGCCGGCGCGTTCGAGGCCTGGCAGGTCGATGACCAGGGGTATGTGACCGAAGGGTGTTCGTCGAACGCCTGGATCGTCAACAGGGCAGGGACCCTGATCACACGTCCCCCCACTCACGACATCCTCAACGGCATCACGCGGCAGACAATTCTGCGCGTTGCCGGCGACGAGGGCATCGAGGTCGAGGAGCGCGCCTTCACGGTGGCGGAGGCTTATGACGCGGCCGAGGCATTTCTGTCGAGCGCGACGACCTATGTCACGCCGGTCACCCGGATCGACGGCCGCCCCGTCGGCGACGGAAAGCCCGGCGGCCTGGCCCTGGCGCTGCGCCGGCACTATGTCGACTACGCGCGCGGAGGGCGCGCGGCCGGTGCCGCTGCATGAGCATATTCGGCCGCGTGTGATACCGGTCGGCGGCAATACCCGATAGTTGTCACTTGGCGTGTTCGGTTCGGACCACCATATCGCTGATGAGCCGACAGCGACCCCCCAGCGCGACGGAAGCATTCAGCGACTGTCATTCGGTTAGATCCGCAGTCAACAACAGCAAGAGCGGGGCGATTTCATGAACGACAAAAGCCAAAACGTCCAGGACGTGTTCTTAAATCACGTCCGGAAGAATAAGATGCCAGTAACAGTGTTTCTGGTGAATGGCGTTAAGCTGCAAGGAATAATAACTTGGTTTGATAACTTCTCCGTTCTGCTGCGCCGCGATGCGCATTCTCAGCTTGTCTACAAGCATGCTATTTCAACCGTAATGCCGGGCCAGCCCGTGCAGCTTTTTGAACCGCCGAAGGAAGAAGAATAGCCCGTGACGGCCCCCATCGCTGAAGGCTCGGAAACAGGGGTCGCCCTGGTTGTCCACCCGGTGCTGCGCAGCGGACGCGGCCCGGCGGATGCGGGTGCGCGTGCGCCCGAAGCGGCGTTGGAGGAGGCGGTGGGCCTGGCCGCGGCCATCGGCCTGAGCGTGGCGGACAAACGATGCGTGCGCGTCAACCGGCCATCGCCGGCAACCCTGTTCGGTGGCGGATCGGTGGAGGAAATCGGCGAGGCCGGCGAAGCGGTCGGGGCCGATCTGGTCGTGGTCGATGCGGCGCTGTCGCCGGTCCAGCAGCGCAATCTCGAGCAGGCCTGGAAACGCAAGGTCATCGACCGCACCGGTCTGATCCTGGAGATCTTCGGTGAACGGGCACGCACTCGCGAGGGTCAGCTTCAGGTCGATCTGGCCCATTTGACCTATCAGCGATCGCGTCTGGTCAGGTCCTGGACGCACCTGGAGCGGCAGCGCGGCGGCGCGGGGTTCATGGGCGGTCCCGGCGAGCGCCAAATCGAAATCGACCGGCGGCTGATCGACGAACGCATCGTTCGGCTGAAAAAGGATCTGGAAGACGTCACCCGGACCCGTGGGCTGCATCGCGCGGCCCGGTCGCGCGTGCCGTATCCCGTCGTCGCCCTGGTGGGGTATACGAATGCCGGCAAGTCGACGCTGTTCAACCGGCTGACCCGGGCCGACGTGATGGCCCGCGATCTTCTGTTTGCGACGCTCGATCCGACCATGCGTCAGATCGATCTGGGGCAGGGCAGGCGGGTCATCCTGTCGGACACGGTGGGGTTCATTTCCGATCTTCCGACCCATCTGGTGGCGGCGTTCCGCGCCACCCTGGAAGAGGTATCCTCGGCCGACATCATTCTGCATGTCCGCGACATCTCGCACCCCGATACCGGGGCCCAGCGGGCCGACGTGGTGGCGGTCCTGGCCGATCTGGGGATCGACGCCGCCAGCGATCCCCGCATGGTCGAGGTTTTGAACAAGGTCGATCTGCTCGGTAAGGGTGCGCGCGCCGCGACGCTGAACGGGGCGGGCCGGCACGAGGCCAAAGTCGCCGTGTCGGCTGTGACGGGGGAGGGGGTGGACACGCTTCTCGACCTGGTCCGGGAAAAACTTGCCGCCCATCGGGCGACGGTGCGGCTGAAGGTGCGCTTGAGCGACGGCAAGGCGATCGCCTGGCTGCATGACCGGGGGGAGATTCTGGATCGGCGGGACGACGACCGCTTCGCCCATTTGCGCGTCCGGCTCGACCAGGCCGACGTTGCCCGTTTCGAACAGGTCCGCGATCCGACCCGGTGAACGCGGTCGACGGCAACCCGATGTGAGGACAGGGTTTTGAGTATCGATCAGACCGATCCGTATGCGCGCGAGGCACAGATTTTCCCGCATTTGAGCCCCGAGATGGCGGAGAGGGTGGCGGCCTATGGTACCGAGGAACATCTGAAGGCCGGCGCCCTGGTCTTCGAACGAGGCCAACGGTCGGTCGATTTCTTCCTGGTGCTCGACGGATCCATCGAGATCTTCGACCTCGACGACAAGGGGCAGCCGAATGTCTTTACGGTGCACGGCGAACGCCAATTCACCGGTGAGTTGGATCTGTTCAACGATCGCGAGATCCTGGTGTCGGGACGCACCGGTGCGGACAGTCGCGTCGTTCGGGTCAAGCGCAAGGATTTCCACAAGCTGGTCACCGGTGAATCCGACATCGGCGAGATCATCATGCGCGCCTTTATCCTGCGGCGGGTGGGGCTCATCCGTCACGGACAGGGTGGCGTGGTCCTGATCGGCCCGGCCCGTGGGGGCGACACCTTGAGGCTGCAGCGTTTTCTGACGCGCAACGGCTATCCGCACCGACTGCTGGACACGGACGCCGATCCCGATGCCGGCGGTTTTCTCCACGGGTTCGATATCGCCACCGAGCAATTGCCGGTCGTCATCACGCCCGACGAGCGGGTCCTGCGGAACCCGACGACCGCGATGCTGGCCGACGATCTTGGGCTGACCGAAACCATCGATGCGGGGCACGTCTATGCTCTGGCGGTGGTCGGGGCCGGGCCGGCGGGATTGGCGGCGGCGGTCTACGCCGCGTCCGAAGGTCTCGATACCATCGTCATCGAGGGCATGGCCCCGGGCGGCCAGGCCGGAACCTCGTCGAAGATTGAAAACTATCTGGGCTTCCCAACCGGCATCTCCGGCCAGGCCCTGGCCGGCCGAGCCCAGGTCCAGGCGCAGAAGTTCGGCGCGCGGCTCGCCATTTCGCGGCATGTCGCGGGCATTGAGTGCGACCACCGTCCCTACCGCCTCAAGCTTGACGATGGCAACAGCGTGTCGGCGTCGGCGGTGGTCATCGCCACGGGGGCCCGCTACCGCAAGCTGGACGTGCCGAACTATGAGCGGTTCGAGGGCCAGGGGATCCACTACGCCGCGACGGCCATGGAGGCACAGCTGTGCGGCGGCGAGGAGGTGATCGTGGTCGGCGGCGGCAATTCGGCCGGCCAGGCGGCGGTGTTCCTGTCCCGGACGACGTCCCATGTGCATGTGCTGGTGCGGTCGGACGGTCTGGCGGCCACCATGTCGGACTATCTGGTTCAGCGCATCGCGCAGTCGCCCAGGATCACCCTCCACACCCGGACGGAAATCACCTCCGTCGACGGCGACGAGCGCCTGCGCAGGGTCACCTGGACGAACCGGGACAGCGGCGACGACGAGACGCGCGAGATCGGGCATGTCTTCGTGATGATCGGGGCGATCCCCAACACGGACTGGCTCGACGGGTGTCTGGACCTCGACGACAAGGGTTTCGTGCGGACCGGAATGAATGCCGACGGCATGCCCCTGGCCTCGCCCTACGCTACCACCCGGCCAGGCGTGTTTGCTGTCGGCGACGTGCGGTCGGGGTCGGTCAAGCGGGTTGCCTCGGGCGTCGGCGAAGGGTCCGTCGTCATCCAGGCGGTTCATCAACACCTAAGCCCGGGCGTCGCCTGAGCTCGCCTCGACCGTCGTACGGACGGCGCGGCCGTCCCCTTACATCCATCACGGACCGAAATGCCCTATCCCGATATCGATCCCCAGCGCGTCGCAGACCTCATCGCCACGATCGGGCGGGAGGAGGTCATGGACCGCTTCGCCGATCTGCAGGATCACGAGATCCGGGAGAAGGGGCCGGGCGACCTGGTGACCGTGGCGGACGAGGCCAGCGAGGCGCGTCTGATTGCCGGTCTGGCCGGTCTTCTGCCGGGGTCGGTGGTGGTGGGGGAGGAGGGGGCCGAGAAGGATCCCTCCATCGTTGCCCGGATCGGTGAGTCCGACGCGCCGGTCTGGATCATCGATCCGGTCGACGGCACCGCCAACTACGCCAAGGGCGTCGAATGCTTTGCGGTCATCGTCGCCCTGACCCAGGGCGGCGAGACGATCATGGGCTGGATCCACGACCCGGTCCAAGCGGTGACCGCCATGGCGGTCCGGGGCGGCGGGGCGTTTGTCGACGGTCAGCCGATCCGGGTGGCCGATCCCGCGCCGCTGGCCGAGATGACCGGCATCTACCGGTCCTCCAGCCTCGGGACCGGGCGGCGGGACGACCTGGCCCGCCTGGGAAAGCGCCTGGCCCGCCACTACATCCTCGGCTCCTCGGGGATTGAATATATGGGTCTGGGCGCCGGCGCGGCGCATATCATGATCGACGGCAAGCTGAAACCCTGGGACCACGCGGCGGGGGTTCTCATCCATGCCGAGGCCGGCGGCTACAGCGCCTGCCTGGACGGTCGGCCCTATCGGCCGACCCACCGCGACAGCCCACTGGTCCTGGCACCCGACGAGGCGGGGTGGCACGAGGTCATGACGGTTCTCAACGAGTCGGAAAAATAGCTTTTCCTGCCGATGGATAGGGCGCGTTTTCAATCCTGAAGCGGCGCCGTCATGTCGGATTGGCGGTGGAGAGAGACGGGACAGTGCCCTGTATCGTCGGACAGAGTCCGGCGCATGTCAGGCGAGGTGGGAGCGTTCCGTCTCAACCGGCTGATCTATATCGGTCTTTTTGGCGCGCTGCCAGAGATCCTCGAGATCCTGGAGGGACAGGTCGGCGGCGGTGCGGCCATCCTGGCGCAGCCACCGTTCCATCTGGCGGAACCGCCGCTCGAACTTCGCGTTGGTGTGGCGGGTGGCGTCCTCCGGGTCGATGTCGAGCCGGCGCGCCAGATTGGCGACGGCGAACAGGAGGTCGCCCAGCTCGTCGAGGCGCCGATGCCGATTCCCGCCGTCGGCCAGGACGGCGCGAAGCTCGCTGACCTCTTCCTCGATCTTGTCCAGGATCTGGGAGGCGTCCGGCCAGTCGAACCCGATCCGCGCCGCGCGCTTCTGCAGCTTCACCGCACGGGTGAGGGCGGGCAGGGCGACGATCACACCGTCCAGGGCACTGGCGGTCTGGTCCGCATCCATGCTGGCCGTGCGTTCGGCGTCCTTGTGCTCTTCCCACCGGCCGGTCATCTCGCCGGCGCTGGTCACCACGTCGTCGCCAAAAACATGGGGATGACGGCGGATCATCTTGTCGGCAAGGCCCGCCGCTACATCGTTGAAATCGAACAGGTCGCGTTCCTCGGCCAGGCGTGCATAGAACAGTGTCTGGAACAGCAGGTCGCCAAGCTCGTCCTTCAGATCCGCCGGGTGATCGCGAGCGATGGCGTCCGCCACCTCATAGGCTTCCTCGATGGTGTGCGGCACGATGGAGGCGAAGGTCTGCTCCAGGTCCCAGGGGCAGCCGCGATCCGGGTCGCGCAGCCGGGCCATCACGGCCAGCGCGCGGGCGATGCCGGGCCGCCCGGGATCGGAAGGGTCGATGGGATCGGACATGGCGGGCGCGTCCGGTGAAGGGGAAGACCAAACGGCCACCACCATACCGGCGGGGCCATCGACTGCCTAGCCGACCCGAGAGACCGTATTCACGGGTGTGGATGCCTGAACACCAGATCGGTCGGATCCTTGCGCGGTGCGGCTGCGTCCAGCGTCGCCCCGAGCCGTTCCGCCAGCCTGCGGGACCGCACATTGCCGGGGTGGACGTAGCTGACGAGGGTCTCAAGACCACGGACGTCGAAGGCCCAGTCCCGCAACGTCCTGGCCGCCTCGTGGGCATAGCCTTGTCCCTCGGCTTCGGGATAGACGAGCCATCCCAACTCGTGCTCCGGGAACAGGGGCCCGTGATTGACGGCGACTTGCCCGACACACCGTCCGGTCGCGTGGTCCTCGATCATCAGGGCGCCGTGCCCCATTAGCGTCCATTGGGCCACGTCGTGACAGAACATCCCCCAGGCCGCATCGGTCGAAAAGGGACCGCCCATGTAGACCGCGCGCGCGGACCCCATCAGCGCCGCGTAGGCGGGCCAGTCTTCCGTCTTGGGTGGACGGAGAAGAAGTCGCTCAGTCTCAAGGGTTGGTATTGCCGTCATCCGGTCTCTTTATAAGGAAGCCGGGCGGGGTTTCCAGCGGGCTTTGAGCGCGGGCGGCCCGCTCCGCCACCAGGCAACAAAAGTCGGATAATATATATTATGGAAAATAAACGCCGTGTTCCGATGATCACCATTGGCGAGATCAGGCGTGGCCGCTGTGGGTCGGCGCGACCCTGACGACGGACACGCCGCGGCGCGTCTCTCGGTACAGGATATAGATGCCGCTGAGGATCACGATGGCGGCCCCCGCCAGCACCGGCAGCGACGGAACCTCGCCCCAGATGGCGAAGCCGAGAACGCTGGCCCAAACGATGGCGGTGTAGTTCAGCGGACTGACCACGACAGCCGGCGCCAGCCGGAATGCCAGCGTCACGAAATACTGGGCGACGCCGCCGGCCAGGCCGATCGTGGCCATCACCGCCATGCCAAGCATGTCCGGTGTAGTCCAGAAATACGGCAACGCCAGCCCGGTGACGACGGTCCCGGTCAGCGCGAAGTAAAAGATGATGGTCGCCGGATGTTCGGTTCGGCTCAACCTCCGTACGCTGATCATCGCCAGGGCTGAAAACATGGCGGCCCCGACCGCCGCCAAGGTGCCCGCGTTGATTATCGCGCCGGTCGGCCGGGCCATGATCACGACGCCGGCGAACCCGACCAGCACCGCCGACCAGCGATGGATGCCAACCCGCTCGCCCAGCAGCGGCACCGACAGCGCCGTCAGGAACAAGGGCGCGGCAAAACCCAACGCCACCGCGTCGGCGATGGGCAGCAGCTGGAACGACACGAATGTCAGGGTCATGCCGGCGACGCCGATCAGCCCGCGAGTCACGTGGCTGCCCAGGCGCGCGGTGCGCAACAGACCCGGGCCCCCATGGGTGGCGATCAGCACGGCCGCCGGCACCAGGGCGAAAAGATTGCGGAAAAACGCGACCTCGACCACGGAGTAACGCGTCGAGCACCATTTGATAAGGATGTTCAGGACCGAAAAGACGAGCACGGCCGCCATCATGTACATCATCCCTTGCGGGACGTTGTCGGCTCCGGCGGCGGTCTGAAGCGGCTTGCGTGCGGTTGGCATGACGGGTCCGAACTGAAGCATCGGGCGATGGGTGACGATCGCCCGCCTCCCGGATTCAAATGACTCCTATAAAGGACAATTACTAACAAGTCTGAACCGCCGCGCGATCAAGTCCAGCGCTCATTTTGCAATGCTGATACCGGTCCGGCCTGCCCGCGGTAGGTTAGAGGCGGATTTCCAACCCGTCATAGGCCGGTTCGACACCCCTGGGCAGCATGGCCATCAGACGGTCGTAGTCCATGCTCTGGTTCATATGGGTGAGGTAGGTCTGGCGGGGCTTTAGGCGCTCGATCCACTCCAGCGCCAATCCCACATGGGCATGGGTCAGGTGGGGTTCCTCCCGCAGGGCGTCGACGATCCAGACCTCGACACCTTCCAGCGCTTCGAAGGCGGCCGCGTCCAAGGCCACGACATCGGTCGAATAGGCGAACGGCCCGAACCGGAACCCCAGGGAATCGGTGGGGCCGTGACCCTGGGCGAACGGGACGACGGAAACGCCGTCCACGTCGAACGGCCCCTCGATCGGGCGGATATCCAGAATGGGCTTGTAGATCCCCCGCTCCATCGTCACCGACGAAACGGCATAGGCGAACCGGGCCTCCAACTCGTCGATGGTGGCGCGGTCGGCGAAGGCCGGGATCGGTCCATGGCCGAACGTCAGAGGCCGCAAATCGTCGATGCCGTGCAGGTGGTCGGCATGGCCGTGGGTGTAGAGCACGGCGTCGAGCCGCGTGACCTCGGCGTCGAGAAGCTGCTGCCGCAGATCGGGACCCGTATCCACCAGGATGGTGATATCGCCCTGGCGCACCAGGATGGCCGGCCGGCGGCGCCGGTTGCGCGGATTGGCCGGATCGCAGGCCCCCCAATGGCCGCCGACCAGGGGCATCCCCATCGACCCGCCGCAGCCCAGCACCGTCACGCACAGCCCCGTCCCGGTCGGCTTGCCGTCGGATTCCCTCACGGCGGTGGCACTTTGTCGAACAGGCTGAAGAAGTTGGCGGTCGTGCGGGCCGCCACCGTTTCGGAATCCAGACCCACCACCTCGCCCAGCTTGGCGGCGGTGTGGGCAACGAAGGACGGTTCGTTGCGCCTGCCACGCTTGGGCACAGGCGCCAGGTAGGGCGCGTCGGTTTCGACCAGCAACCGGTCCACCGGCACGTCCGCCGCGATGGCGCGCAGATCGTCGGACCGGTTAAAGGTCAGGATGCCCGAAAACGAGATATAGAACCCCATCTCCACCGCCGCCTCGGCCAGAGCCCGGCCGCCGCTGAAGCAGTGGAGCACGCCACGAACGTCGGGCGCGGACCCCCCCGTCCCCTCCTCCCGCAACAGCCGGATCGTATCGTCGTCGGCGCTGCGGGTGTGGACGATCAGCGGCAGCTCGGTATCCCGGGCGGCGCGGATATGGGTGCGGAAGCTGTGCTGCTGGCGCGCCCGCGGGCTGTGGTCGTAATGGTAGTCGAGACCCGTCTCGCCGATGCCCACGATCTTGGGATGACGGACCAGGGCGCCGAGATCCGCCGCCGTGATATCGCCTTCGGCCTCGGCTTCATGGGGATGGACGCCGACGGCGCAATAGACATCGTCAAACCGCTCGGCGATGGCCAGGACGCCAGGCAGCCTGCTCGGCCGGGTGCAGATTGTGACCAGACGGGCAACCCCGGCCTGCCGGGCGCGGTCCATGACCGCGTCCATGTCCTCGGCGAAATCCGGAAAGTCCAGATGGCAGTGGCTGTCGACCAGCATCACGAGGCGGTCGGGTCCGCCAGGCGGGGGAAGATGCCCTGGGGCTTCGGCAGGGACGCGCCGGGCACCAGGGCATGGTCCCCGCTCAGCCGATCGAACGCCCGCTCCTCCGCCCCGACGCCAAGCTGGTCGAGCATGGCGGCCATGGCCTCGGGCATGAAGGGCTGGATGAGGATGGCCAGGTGGCGCACCGTTTCGGCCACGACATAGAGAACCGTGCCCATGCGGGCCGAATCCGTCTTGCGCAGGGCCCAAGGCGCCTGATCGTCGACATACCGGTTGGCCTCGGCGATCACCGTCCAGACATGGTCGAGGGCGCGATGGAACGCCTGGTGGTCAAGGTCGTCGCGGACCTGGTCCAAGAGACCGGCGGCCTGGTCCAGAAGCGTCCGGTCGGCCGGTTCGAAGGGCCCCGGCTGCGGCACGGCGCCGTCGCAGTTCTTGGCGATCATGGACAGCACCCGCTGCGCCAGATTGCCGAAATCGTTAGCCAGGTCGCTGTTGATCCGCTGCCGCATGGCGCCGTGCGAAAAGTCGCCGTCATTGCCGAACGGCACCTCGCGCATCAGGAAGTACCGCACCGGGTCGAGACCGAACTCGGCCACCAGGCGCAGCGGGTCGATGACATTGCCCAGGGACTTGGAGATCTTCTGGCCTTCGTTGGTCCACCAGCCGTGGGCGAACACGCGGCGCGGCGGCTCCAGCCCCGCGGCCATCAGGAAGGCCGGCCAGTAAACGGCGTGAAAGCGCAGGATGTCCTTGCCGACCATATGCAGGTCGGCGGGCCAGAACCGCCGGTAGGCGTCGCCCTGGACATCGGGATAGCCGAGCGCGGTGATGTAGTTGGTCAGCGCGTCGAGCCAGACATACATCACGTGCTTCTCGTCGCCGGGCACGGCGACGCCCCAGTCGAACGTGGTCCGGCTGATGGACAGATCGTTCAGACCGCCCTTGACGAAGCTCACCACCTCGTTGCGCTTGGCCTCCGGGCGAATGAAATCGGGATGGTCGTCATAGAACGCCAGCAGCCGGTCCTGCCAGGCGGACAGACGAAAAAAATAGCTGGGCTCCTCCACCCATTCGCAGACCGCCCCGCTGGGCGCGACCATCCCGTCGGCGGTCTTCTTCAGCTCGCTTTCGGCGTAGAAGGCCTCGTCGCGGACGGAGTACCAGCCGGCATAGCTGCCCAGATAGATATCGCCGCGTTCGGCCATGGCCTTCCAAATGGCCTGGCAGGCGGCGTGGTGGCGCGGTTCGGTGGTGCGGATGAACTGGTCATAGGAAAAATTCAAGGCCTGGCCCAGATCGCGGAAGTTCTGGCTGACCCGGTCGCTGAAGGTCTGGGGATCGACACCCGCGGCGGCGGCGGATTGCTGGACCTTCTGCCCATGCTCGTCGGTGCCGGTCAGGAACCGCACGTCGCGCCCGTCCAGGCGCATGAATCGGGCCAGCACGTCGCAGGCCAGGGTCGTGTAGGCATGGCCGATATGCGGCTTGTCGTTGACGTAGTAGATCGGTGTGGTGACGTAGTACGGCCTGCCGACCATCTCATTCTCCCGCCGTGTGATTGCCGCCGGCTCAGCTCCGGGCGGCGGCCTCCAGCGAGAGAAAGGCCTGCAGGACCGTCTGCTTGCGGTCCAGATTGGCGCTGTCGGCCCGAACGAAGAGGCGGCGGCACTTTTCCCATACCTCCAACCAGGGATCAAGCCCGCGGGTTCCCGCCAATCGCCGCATCAGCGCCGCCTCGCCGGCCACCACCTCGGACGGGGGAGCGCCGTGGGCATGGGCCCGGACCAGGCGCTCCAGCCACCAGACCAGCAGCTCGGTGACGGCGCGGTAGGTTCGTTCGGCGGCCGGCGGGGCCAGTTGATCGCCCAGCTTATGGATGCGGGGCAGGTCCAGGCGGGGAAGTCCCTCGATCAGATCGATCAGGGTGCGGAACAGATCCAGTCCCTCCTCTTCCAACAGGGCCAGCGCCCGGCCGGGGCTGCCGTCGGCCAGGCGGGCCAGGGAGACCAGATCGGTGTCCGACAGGTCGGGCGCGGCGCGGCGTAGAAACCCTTGCACCGCGTCCTCGCTCAACGGATCCAGAACCAGACGCCGGCAGCGCGACCGGATGGTCGGCAGCAGCCGTCCAGGCGCGTTGGTGACCAGCAGCAGCAGGGCGCGGGGCGGCGGCTCCTCCAGGATCTTGAGCAGGGCGTTGGCGGCGTTGCGGTTCATCCGTTCCGCCTCGTCGATCACCACCACCCGCCAGCCGCCCTCGCCCGGTGTCAGGCGCAGGAACGGAACCACCCGGCGGACCTCGGCCACGGGAATCTCCGCCGACCGGGTTTTGCGGGCATCGTCCATCGGACGTTCGACCGTCAGCAGATCGGCGTGGCCGCCGGCCGCGGTTCGCCGGAACACCGGATGATCGGGCGCCAGTTCCAGGGTGCCGGGCGGACCGTCGCCGTCGCCTCCGAACAGGCCCGTCCCCTGCTCCGCCCCCCCGGACAGCATGAACCGGGCAAACCGGAACGCCAGCGTGGCCTTGCCGATCCCAGGCGGACCAGCGATCATCCAGGCGTGGGCCAGTCGGCCCGACACCGCGGCATCGCGCAGGGTGCCCTCGGCCACCTCGTGGCCGATCAGCACGGGATTGGCGCGGGGCGGCGGCGGGGCGGCCGCCACGCCGTCGGTCATGGGGCGGGCTTTCTCATGGCAAGGCGAATGTGCGCCGGACCTCGGCCAGGATCAAGGCGGCGACGGTGTCGCGGTCACTGGCCGCGTCGATTAGGCGGCAGCGGTCGGGCGCGCGCCGGGCAATGTCGCGAAAGCCGTCGCGTAAGCGGGCGTGAAAGGCCGGATCCATCCGCTCATAGCGGGTTTCGTCGCCGCTGCGCGCCACGGCGCGGCCCAGACCCGTCGTTTCATCGAGATCCAGGATCAGGGTCAGGTCGGGATGAAGGGCGCCCAGCACCAGGGCGTGCAGGCGCTCGATGACGTCACGGCCCAAATCGTGGCCATAGCCCTGATAGGCCATCGTGCTGTCGGCGAAGCGATCGCACAGCACCCAGCTCCCTCGGGCCAGCGCCGGCTCGATGGTGGTGCGAACGTGGTCGCGGCGGGCCGCATAGTGCAGCAGCGCCTCGGTCATGGCATCCCAACGGTCCGGAGCGCCGGTGACCAGCAGGCCGCGAATGGCTTCCGCACCCGGCGACCCGCCGGGCTCCCGCGTGATTTCAACGTCGATGCGCCGGTCTCGGAGCTGTTGGGCCAGACGCGCGATCTGGGTGCTTTTGCCCGCCCCTTCCCCGCCTTCCAGGGTAATGAACCGGCCGCGCGGCATGGACACTAGTGGTCTGAATCAGACATAGGGTGCCCGTGGGCCGGTCAGCTACCCTGGCCCAGCACGAGATATTTCAAGGTCGACCCGATGCGGCCGATAAAGCCCTGACGCTCGACCGCGGCACCGGCCAGCAGGGGGACCTCGTGGGCCGGCATGTCCGGGGCCGAGATGACCATGGTTCCCAGGCGGGCCCCGGCCTCGATCGGCGCCTGGATCGGCTCCTCCACCCTGGCCACGATCGTCAGGTTGCTGCTGGCGCTGCGCGGCAGGGTCAGCGTCAGGTTGTCTTCTACGGTCAGCGGAACGGTCCGGGCGTCGCCCATCCAGACCTCGGCGGTCTGGACCTCCTGTCCCGCGGCGAACAGGTCGACCAGCTCGAACTCGCGGAACCCCCAGTCGATCAGGCGCTCGGCCTCCTCCGACCGGGCGGCGCTGCTGGGCAGGCCGCTGATCACCATCACCAGGCGGCGGCCGTCCCGTTCGGCCGACGCGGTCAGTCCGTACCCCGCCTCCTCCGTATGCCCGGTTTTCAGACCGTCGGCGCCGACGTCGCGGTACAGCAGGGGGTTGCGATTCTGCTGGGTGATGCCGTTGAAGGTGAATTCCCGCTCGGAATAGAAGCCGTAATACTGCGGAAATTCCTCGATCAACCGCCGGGCCAGCAGGGCCAGGTCGCGCGGCGTCGAATAGTGCTCAGGGTCGGGCCAGCCGGTGGAATTGGTGAAGTTGCTGCCGGTCATGCCCAGCTCCCGGGCGCGCTCCGTCATGGCCACCGCAAACGCCTCCTCGCTGCCGCCGAGCCCCTCGGCGATGACGATCGACGCGTCGTTGCCGGACTGTATGATGACGCCGCGGATCAGGTCCTCGACCCGGATCCGGTTGTTGACCTCCACGAACATCTTGGAGCCGCCCTTGCGCCAGGCGTACTCACTGACCGGCAGGGTGTCGTCCAGGCCGATGCGCCCTTGCTCCAGCGCCTCGAACAGCATGTACATGGTCATGATCTTGCTCATGGATGCCGTCGGCATCCGGACGTCGGCATCCTTTTCCAGCAGCACCGTATTGCTGGTGATATCGATGAGGATCGCGGCGCGTGCCGCGGTTTCCAGCGCCTCGGCCCGGTTCAACGCCAACAGCACCACGATGGCGGCGATGGCCGCCGGCAGACGGAAGATCAATCGGACCAGAATCATCGGTGCCTCGTTGTTCCCAAAAAGCCGCCGGACCTCGTACGCCCGGCTCCCGCCCTATTCGACAATGATGTGAGCGCCGGTTTCACCGGTGTCGATGACCGAAGCCAGCACGCGATCGGCCTCTTCAACCGACGTCAGCGGGCCCAACCGAACGCGGTAATACTCCGTCCCCTTGATGGTGGCCGGCGAGATGACGACCGGAGCCAGCTCGGCGAGCCGTCCGCGCAGCCGCTCGGCGTTGTCATAGATCGAGAAAGCCCCGGCCTGAACGAACAGAGCGGTCGGGGCGACCGCCGTCTGGGACACGATCGGCGTCGACGACGGCGCCAGTTCCAAGGCCGGCCGGTCGGCGCTGGCGCCGCGTTGGCCCGGCAGGGTCGAGGCCGCGGTCGGGTCCGCGGTCGGCACCACCACCCCGTCCGTGGTCGCGGCCGCCTGGACGACGCCCGGTCGGGCCGCCGGCTGAGCTGCGGGCGCCGGGGCGCCGCTGCGAGGCAGCGCGACTGTGCGGGCTGGCGCCACCTCCGGAACGGCGGCGGCCACCACGGCCGGCCCCTCCTCGGGAGATGCGGGGGCTTCGAACGCCGGGGGGGCGGTCAGGTTGCCCGGACGTCCGTTGCGGGCCAGTTCCGCCAACTGCCGGCTCTCTTCGGGCAGCACCTCGACCCGCACGCGGGCGGTTCCCTGGCCCCTGAAGCCCAACAATTCGGCCGCCCGCTTCGAAACGTCGATCAACCGGTTGTGGGCGAACGGCCCGCGATCGTTGACGCGCAGAACGACGGAGCGCCCATTCTCGAGATTGGTCACGCGGACCAGGCTGGGCATCTGCAGGGTCGGGTGCGCCGCCGTCAGGGCGCTTTCATCGAAACGTTCGCCGTTGGCCGTACGCTTGCCGTGAAATCCCGGCCCGTACCATGACGCGATGCCGGTCTGGTCATACGCATAATCTTCGCGCGGCACATACAGTTTGTCGTTGATCCGGTAGGGCGCGCCGACCTTGTAGTATCCGCGGCTGGGTGGATTGGCTACGCTGGCCATGTGGGCGGCAAGCTCGGTCTCCGCGCAACCGGCCAGGCCGATCCCCACCAGCCCCAGAATGACGAGCCCATATTTTCGAGCCTGGGTCAGGACACCTTCACTCCGGTGACGGAACCGATCATTTTGCATTGAAGGCATCCTTGCAGCGTAGCATTCCAAGCGCTTGTGCCATAAGGGTTTGTCGCCTGCAAGTTATAGTTAACGCGGACCCGGAAACAGGGTGTCGGTCCAGTCCAAAAGCCGATAGGCGACGAGGCCCACCCATTCGCGCGTGGCGGCGCCGGTCAAGGCCAGGCCACCGGCAAGATCGAAGCGTATGACGGGAACGGGGCTTGTCCGTCGTTCTGGACCGACTGTCCGGTAATCGACCGGATAGGGCAGCACCGTCCATCCCACCCGACCGAAGGCGCCGACGGCCCGCGGCATGTGCAGGGCCGAGGTCACCAGAATCCAGACCTGGTCCCTTTGAGGCAGCGCGACGGCGTGACTGTACAGAGCGTTTTCCCGCGTGTTGCGCGACCGCCGCTCCCACAGGACGCGGTCCGCAGATAGTCCGAGCGTGCCGAGAAAGAGACGGCTGGGCGCGTCTTCGGTCATGTCCTGGGCGAATACCCGTCCCGATCCGCCGGTAAAGATCAGCCGCGCCGAGGGGTACCGTCGCGCCAGGGCGCGAAATTCCGTCAGGCGCTCGACCGAATCGAGCAGCGCCGGCTGACCCCGTCCCACGGACACCACCGGGTCCACCGCGCCGCCCAGGACGACGATACCGGTCACATTGGCCGGCATGGCGGACGGCGCCGGGAACCGGTTCTCCAGAGGCGTGGCCAGCCACGTCCCGATGGGCAGAACGGCGATGGCCAGGAACCCGGCAAGCGCGATGGCGCAGAGCACCGTTCCCGCCCGCCGCCGGCCCCGGACGCCGAGCGCGACGCCGACCGTCAGGATGATCAAAAGGAGATTGCCCGGGGCGGTCAGGGTCCAGAACAGCTTTGAGACAACGAACATGAGACCGCTCATACCGCCGGACCCCTGGGTCTGGCCAGCGCCACGACATGGATCCGCGCGGGACTCGGATATGGGAATCGAAGGCACCCGAAGACATACCGCCTACAGTGGCGCCTGATGGTTAACGGTTGGTTTACGCCGGGCCGTCGATGGTGCCTTGAATGACCCGCACGGCGGCCGGCGGCCAGGACAGGCGCACAGGGTCGCCGGGCGCAAGAACGGTCTGACGCGGTGTCAGGACCCGCACCGTCCGCCCCGCGACGGTGATCACATAGCGGTTCTGCGGGCCCAGGAAGAGCCGGGCATCGACGGTGCCGTCGACGCCATCACCAAGCAATACCGTGGTGCCGTCGATATACGGCGACACGACGGCATCCTCCTGGCGCAAAATCAAGGTCACAGGACCTTTCGGGCCGCCGGCGGGAACGCCCATCGTCATGCCGCCGCCAAGGTCCGCGACCGGCCCGCCGGGGGCGTCGGCGACGACGGCCGGCAACAGGTTGGCCGCACCCAGAAAATCCGCGGCGAACGGCGTTCCGGGGTCGTCGTAGATGTCGGCCGCCGTGCTGTCGCGTTCGATCGTCCCGGCTTGCATCAGGATGATCCGATCCGAGAGGCTCAAGGCCTCCTGCTGGTCGTGGGTCACGAACAGCGTGGTGAGGGCGAGATCGCGATGGACGCGCTGCAGTTCGATCTGCATGTCCTCGCGCAGGCGGGCGTCCAGGTTGGACAGAGGTTCGTCCAGCAGCAGTATCCGGGGACCGGAAACCACCGCCCGCGCCAGGGCCACGCGCTGTTGCTGACCGCCGGACAACTCTCTCGGGTGACGGTCGGCGAGATGGCCGAGCCGCACCAGGTCCAACGCCTCGCGCGCCCGCCGCCTTTGATCCCCGACGCTTTCCTCGCGCAACATCCGCAGCGGGAACCGGACATTCTCCAAGGCCGTCATATGCGGGAACAGGGCATAGCTTTGAAACATCATGGCCAGCCGCCGTTTTTCCGGCGGCAGTCCGGTGATGTCCGCGCCGTCCAGAACGACGGCGCCGGACGATGGCGTTTCCAGCCCGGCGACGATGCGCAGCAGGGTGGTCTTGCCGCAGCCCGAGGGGCCCAGCAACGACACGAACCCGCCCCGCTCGATCGACAGGGAAACGTTGCGAAGCGCCCGAAACGCCCCAAAGGTCTTGTCGACCGCCCGGATGGAAAGAAAGGTCATCGGATATCCCGCCCCCTTGCGTCAGATGAAGGCGCGCCGCATCCCGAACAGCCGGTCGATGGCCAGGACGAGGACGAGGGTGAGCAGGATCATCAGGCTGGAAACCGCGGCGACGGCGGGGGTGGCGCTGAACTCGAGTTGCCCATAGATCCGGATCGGCAGCGTTTCGGTTCCCGGCGAACGCAGAAACAGGGCAATCACCGCCTCGTCGAATGAAACGTTGAAGGCGAAGAAAGCGCCGGCGGCGATGCCGGTCCGGCATTGCGGCAGGATCACGTGCCACAGCACCTGGAACGGCCCGGCGCCCATGGTCCGCGCCGCTTCCTCGACCATCGGGTCGGCGTCGGCCAGCACGGCGGTCGCGGTGCGCAACACGTAGGGGACGGTGATGACCGTGTGGCCCAGCCATAGGGCGATGAGCGATGGGCCGGAGGCGTAAAGGGAGAACACGATGACCAGACCGATGGCGAAGATGATGGTCGGCAGCACCAGGGGGGCAAGGAACAGCGCGGACAGGGCGCTGGCGCCGGGCACCCGCCACCGCGTCGTGGCGATGGCGGCGAGCACCCCGATCACCGTGGCGCCGGCGGTGACGGCCAGGGCCAGCTTCAGGCTGGTCAGCGCGGCGTCCAGATAGGCGGTCGACGCCAGCACGTCCCAGTACCAGCGCAGACTGATGCCGCGCGGCGGAAAGGTCAGGAACTCGCCCGCCGTCAGCGAACTGGCGATGATGACGACCAGCGGCAACAGCATGAACAACAGGATCGTCAGCAGCGCCCCGCCGCCCAGAACCAAGGCCGAAAGGGGAAAGGGCCTAACCACGCCGCCGCCCCGTCAACGCTGCCGCCGGCAGCATCATGAACAGCACGGCGCCGAGCAGGATGGCGGACTGCGCGGCCGCGAAGCCCCAGTCCAGGGTCGTCGTCGCCTGCTGATAGATGGACCCGGCCAGCACCGGCAGCCGCACCCCGCCGATCAGGGCCGGCGTCACGAACGAGCTGATGGCCAGGACGAAGACCAGCAACGCGCCCGACACGATGCCGGGAAGGCTGAGCGGCAGGACCACGTGCCACAGGGTTCGGTAGAAGCCCGCGCCCATGGTCCGCGCGGCTTGACCCAGATGCGGATGGATGGCGGCGATGGCGCCAAGGGCGGTCAGGGTCATGAACGGCAGGAGCACCTGCACCATGGCGATGACGAGGCCGGTTTCCGTGTGCAGCAGCACCGCCTCCCACGTTCCGACGCCAAGCGCCGTGAGCAGGTCGGCCGCCGGACCGCCCCGCCCCATCACGACGATCCAGCCAAACGTCCGGACCACGACGCTGGTCATCAGCGGCAGCACGGTCAGGATCAGCAGCAGCGTCCGCAGCCACGGTCGGGCGCTGGCGATGGCATAGGCCAGCGGGAACCCGACGAGCGCCGTGGCCACAGTGATGATGGCCGAGAGCTTCAGGCTGCGCCAGGCGACGCTCAGGTAATAGGAATCGCCGAAGCGGGCGAAGTTGGCCCAGAAGGGCTGGTCCGGTCCCGGCGGCGTCACGCTGAGGACCAGCATGTGCGCCACCGGAAACAGGAACCCGACGATCAGGACGATCAGGCCCGGTATCAGAATGGCCCAGGCCAGGCGGCGACGGTTCACGATCGCGCGCCTGTCCTGCGGCGCCGGTCCGTTATCGGGCCACCGCCCGGTTCCACTGATCCACCCAACCGGCCCGCTTCTCGGCGACTTCGGTCGGGTCGAACCGCAGCAGTCGGCCGACCGCCTCCTCGCCGGTCACCACCTCCTCGGCCAGATCGCCCGGCAACTCGACAGTGCGATTCACCGGGGTATAGCGGAGCGCCTCGGCCCAGCCTGCCTGAGCCTCGGCCCGCAGCGAAAAGTCGATGAACTTCTTGGCCAGATCGAGGTTCGGCCGGCCGGCAACCGCGTTGGCGGTGATGAAGATGGCCGGCGACCCCTCTTCGGGTTGGACGAAGGCGACCGGCAGGCCGGCCTTGCGCAGCGTGTAGGCGTAGTCCTGAGCGTAGGGCGCCAATGTGACCGCATTCTGCGCGAAGGCCTGCTGCAGTTCCGGCGACGATGTAAAGATCGCCGCGTCGCCGTCGATCAACCCGGTGACCGCGTCCAGGCCCGGCTGGATATCGTCCAGACCGCCGCCCTGAATTTGATTCAGCATCAGCAGGGTCTGCAGCCCGTAGGTGTTGGAGATGTCGGCGATGGCCAGCATCGATTTGTCCGGGGCCGACAGAAGGTCGGTCCAGCTGGTTGGGGCCGGCCCCGCCGTGGTGTCGTGCAGCAGCCCGACGACGGCCACCGAATAGACCGGGCCCTCGCCGCGCGACAGCCCGTCGACCGCGAACGGGTAGAGATCGGCGGCGTTTTCCAATTCATCCGGTGCGATCGGGGCGATCAGACCTTCCTGGGCGGCGACGATTTCCTGGCCGCCGGAAAAATGCACCACGTCGAACTGGGGATTGTCCTTCTGGGCGCGAAGCTGGGTCAGGGCGTCGGCGGAATAGAGGGTCACCACCTCGATCTCGACATCGTGCAGCGCCTCGAACGGTTCGATGACCAGGGCGCGGTGGGCCTCCTCATAGGCGCCGCCGAAGGAATTGATGACCAGGGTTTCCGTCGCCGTGGCGGCGCCGGCCAGCAGCGCGGCCATGCCGGCCGCAACGATCGGTGTCGCGTGCTTGTAAATCGTCATTCCATGCCTCCTTGTTGTTGCCGGGCGCCGTTGACGGCGCATTCCGGGTGGGGCGGCGTCTAAAGCCGGCCCAGTTCGACGGTCTTCGCACCTTCCCAGCGGATCTTGCCGCACTGGTCCTGGAAGGCGGCCAGGTTCTCCGTCACGGTTCCGAAGATGTTGACCGGCGTCCAGCCCAAGGGACCGAACACGCGCCCGCCGGACCCGTAGAAGATGCCGATTTCCCAAAGCTCGTCGGACAGCCCGCGCATCAGGTTCTTGCGCTGGTGGAACCACAGGCAGTCGCCGGCGCTGGGGAAACAGTCCTGGTTCTCGTCGGGAATGGCGGCCGGATCGAAGGTCTGCGCGTCTTCGGGCAGGCCCAGCATGATTTCCGGTCCGGCGAACATGGCGTGCAGCGCCGGCGACCGGATCGGCGTCGCCAGCGCCCCCCAGATCGCGGCGCAGGTCTGCGGCGCGTGATCGTCGTGCAGGGTGATGACCGCCTGGACGCCGCCGTCGACGAATTTCGCGTAAAGCTGCCGCACGCCCGCCACTCCCATTCCTGTTGAGCCAGATATGAAAAGCTTCACACAGAAATTCGAGAACAACTACCGCATAATATTGCCCCTTATTGATCGATAAATTCTATCGGTTCGGCCGGGCGAACCGGCCAAGCGAGGTCGGTGCCGATCTCCGCGCAGTAGGACGCGGCGACGGCGCGGGCCTCGGCCAGGACAAGGGTCAGGGCCCGGGACAGGCGGGACGGCTTGATGACCGCGTCGATGCCGACCGGTTCGAACGCCGCCTCGGTCTTCAGCCGCACCAGGGCGCCCTTTTCGATCTCGCCCAGAACCGCGGCTTCGGGCATGACCGCCAGCCCCAGCCCCGCCTCGACCAGCCGCACCATGGTCATCAGCGAGTTGGACGAGCTCTGGCGCGCCAGCACCGCGGCGCCGGTGTCGACGAACCGCTCCAGGCTGGCGTTGGGCGGCGTGCCTTGCGGGAAGATGATCAGCGGCAGGGTGCGCAGATCGCTTTGGCCATAGATCCGGTCGGGCTCGGCCAGCGTCGGGCCGGCGAACAGCCGCATGGCGTAGGCGCAGACCGGGTGGTGGTCGAACCCGCCGCCGCCGACCGTCGACAGAAGAAAGGCCAGCCCCACCCGGTCTGCCTCCAGGTCCCGGACCAGGTTGCGGCTGGAATCCGCGACGATGTCGAGGGCCAAGTCGGGACAGGTGGCGCGCAGCCGCTCGACCAGGCGCGGCAGCCAGGTTTCGGTGACGCTGTCGATGACGCCGATCCGGACCCGCCCGCGCACCGCGCCGTCGGCGGCGATGCGCTCGTGGGTTTCGCGGTAGATCTGCAGCATGCGCTCGGCGAACAGGGCAAAGGTCTCGCCCTCCGGGGTCAGGACGATGCCCCGCCCCACCCGGTCCACCAGCTTGACCCGGAACTCCGCCTCAAGCGCGCGCAGCCGGCTGGACACCGCCGACTGGGTCAGGCCCAGACTCAGGGCCGTGCGCCGGACATTGACCAGGCGGGCCAGGGCGACAAAGGTTTCCAGATGATGGATCTGCATGGCGGCGGCTCGGGGTCCCGGTGCGGCTGGCGGGACCGTACGGCGGCCGGCGCCACCCTGTCCATGCGCAACCGCCGGTCTCCGGGGGCCGAGGCCGGATCACGGCTCCGGTCTTGCCGTCCGTCGCCGCGGTGGGCTAGATAGCCCCGCCGGATGGGTGGCCGAGCGGTTGAAGGCACCGGTCTTGAAAACCGGCAGGCGTTCACGCGCCTCGTGGGTTCGAATCCCACCCCATCCGCCATTTACCGCCGATCTTGCGACGCTTTTCTACGCTGGTTCGATAACCGCTATGCTGACTTCGCTGCCGTCAGGCGCGGACTCGTTCTGTTTTTCGGGCATGCCGTGCGATCGGTTCCGCCGCATGCCCGCCAGGAAACCGCGGTTGCGTCGATCAGTCAGACATCACGTCGTCGCGGCGTTGCGCGATCACGTCGAGGAAGGCCGGGGCATCGATATTGGCGATCGGTAGACGACCCGTCGCAGGACGCCGAATATCGAAACTGTCGACATGCGCGATCAGGTCCGCCTTCTCGGTCGGCGCGCCCTCGGTGTTGTAGAGTTGGAAGTTCGGGTAGATCGGGGCCACGCTGTCATAGTCGGCATACGCCGTGAGACCGACGTTTAGGATCAATGGCAGGTCGGGTCGAATGATTTGTTCAACAACTTCCCAGTCCTGCCCCTCCGGCCGGGTGAGCAGCGTGAAGATTTCGCCATGGCGCGCAATGCGAAGATCCACGGAGCCGGTCGGCGCTGGCAGGATCTGTAGCGTGGACAAGGAATTGGTCGTTGTCTTCAGCTCATAATGCGGCTCGCCGGCCGGGGCCGCTGTGCCGATCGAGAAGAACAGCCAGTTTTCCTGCCCCGGTATCCAGGTCGCGGCGGAGACCTCGCGCGGCGCACGAATGAACAGCCCGGCCAGCGAAAAGGATGTCTGCGGCAGGTCCGCCTCTGTGCCGGTCACCTCGATCCGCGTCGTCGCGATGAAATCGCCGCTGATCTGGTGATACAAGTGTCCCGCCTGATTGTCTTCGAACCAGCCTGAAGACACGGGCTCCAGCACGAGCCGTCCATCTTCTACACGCGGTTCTTGCCATTTGCGCGTGAAGCCATCGGGCAGGTGCTCCGACCAGGCTTCGAGCGCGGAGGCATCATCGAATGTTGTCGAGAGGGCACTGATATCGTCGGCTTGTGCAAGGGTTGCGGAGGCAACGAGCGCGATTGAAGCGGCGATGGCTTTCATGAGGATCTCCTGTTCTGTCGCTGTCCTTTCGTGCGATATGGCTTATCTATTCGGATTGAAAACAGACGTTCTTGATAATTTCTATAAGGAAAAATTATAGATGTTTTCGGTCATGGATTATCGGTGTGTCGTCGCGCTGAGCGAGGAAAAGAGCTTTTCTCAGGCGTCCGAAGTCTTGGGTGTATCGCAGCCTGCCCTTACAGCGCGGCTTAGACGGATCGAGGAAAACCTTGGCGTGCGTCTGTTCGAGCGTGGCAGGCGTGGGGCCGAGCCGACGCCTGCCGGCGATGCCTTCATCGAAGCCGCGCGGCGGATCATCGACATGGCCGACCGCTCGGTCGAGGTTGCACGGGACGCTGATCGCGGCCTCGGTCAACACCTGCGGATCGGAATGACCCAGATCGCCGCGGTTCAGGTGGTCGTTCCCATCCTGAAGGTGTTTCGGGAAGAAAATGCCTTCGCCCGCGTGAGGTTGACCGAGAGCATATCGTCAACGTTGGAAGCGCAGGTCGAACAGAACCTGATCGACGTCGCTTTCCTCCACCCCCCGGTACATCAGGCTGGCCTCTCCGAACTCCCGCTTATGTCGCAACGCCTCGTCAAGTATGATGCGATGGCTTCGCCCCATGATCGGCCGCCCACCATCCGCTATACCCGACGCGACGCTCCGGTCCTCGTCGCAGAGCTTGATCGTCAGGAACCGGATGGCGTCGAAGCGGATGCCTTGGCGGAAGTTGATACAGCTATAGGCGCCATCGTGATGTCGCATGCGGGATATGGCCCGGCCGTGATACCAGAGGACTTTCCCAGTCCGTTCAAACGGACGGAGACCTGCTTGGATGGCGCGCCGCTGAATGCGGAACTGGGGACGAGCATCGTCTGGCGGAGCCTTGACCGACGGCCCACGGTCAGGGCGCTGCTGGATATCTGTCGCAGGTCGTGAGAGACATGCGTCTTGCCGGCTTCATAAAGCCGCCATCGGTGCAGCATCGGTCGGATTGAGCTCAAAGCGATTGTAAATGGCAAGGCATTCGGACGGTCAGCAACCGCTG
Source organism: Inquilinaceae bacterium (assembly GCA_052168355.1). Classification (GTDB taxonomy): domain Bacteria; phylum Pseudomonadota; class Alphaproteobacteria; order DSM-16000; family Inquilinaceae; genus JBQLZQ01. The sequence goes on along the minus strand of JBQLZQ010000009.1, from coordinate 36,829 downwards.
TGTCCCGAGACAGCGCGATTGCCCACGGCGTCACAGGACCGACTACTGCAGTGTACTGTCTAGACACGTGATCGTAGTGCGATAGCGAAGGAATAGTTCGCAGGATTGTCTCGCTTGGCCCGCCACCTTGGAACGGTCCGTTCCGGACACTTGGTTTACAGATTATTCCGGAGACATGGGTAACACGTTTTTGCCGAATGGGTTCTCGATGGGTTCCAGTCGGCAGGTGTCTTCGTCGATATATCCGAGATCGCAGGTCATGAAGCTGGCCAGCCGAAGGCCGTCGTCATTCTCCTTGAACCCGAGCTTCCGACCGGCGAGCACGGTCGAGATGTTGATCTCCTTGCTCCGCTGCGTGGCTTGGCCTTGCGGATTGCGATATGTTTGATCGGGCGTTTGACGGCCGGGCGACGAATGGGGCCTGCCCGCTTTGGAGAAGGTGAGCGGCCGGCCGATTGCTCCGATCGACGGGTGTCGAGGCGACCGGGGCCATGCCGCTCCGTTCACGGAAAGACGGGAGCATTCCGGCTTCATCCTCGTCGATCCGACGACCTTCAGCCCGGCTTGCGGCCCCCACGGAAAGACCGCCGGACGGCAGCATCGGTCCGCACCCGCAATTTCGAACGGCTGGCATAGATCCCGCAAAGGAATCCAGAATGCTGACCTATCTTATGGTTCTGATTGCCCTCGGTTCCGCGGTTGGGCTGATCGTCACGACACGCACCCACACGCCGCCATTTCGGAATGCCGATGGCCGGACCATCGCCACATCGATTGCCGAGAAACGGCGCATGCGCCTCGGAGGAGCCGATCACTATGTTCTGATCCGCGGCCGCGACCGCGCCGCACATCTGCTGGTTTTCATCCATGGAGGTCCAGGCTATTCGGCGATGCCCTTCAACCGGCTCTTGAACGCCGATCTGGAGAATGACTTCGTGGTCGTGAACTGGGACCAGCGCGGCACGGGATACAGCGTCGCCGCCGCGAAGGATCGCCAGACACTGACACTCGATCAGATCGTCGCGGATCTCGACGACCTGATCGACGCCCTTCGGGCGGAGTTCGCACAGGACCGGGTCCTTCTCATCGGCCATTCATGGGGCTCGGTCGTCGGTCTCGAATATGTGGGCCGCCACCCCGAGAAGATCGCGCTCTACATCGGGGTCTCCCAGGTTGCGGATGGCGCCGAAAGCGACGCTGCGGGATATCGCTGGGCGATCGATCAGGCGCGAGCGCGCGGCCGTTCCGACCTGACGGCCAAACTGGAGAGGATCGGGCCGCCGCCCTTCGGATCGCTGAAAGACATGTGGGCCGAACGCCGTGTCTTGACCGAACTTGGCGGCGTCTGGCGGAACGATCCCCATTCGGGTTTCTACTATTTCCTGCGCTATCTCAGCGTTCCGGAGTTTTCCTGGCCCGGTTTCATCGGCCTGGCGCGGGGCGGCCGTCTCTCGATGGAGGCACTGAACGAGACCCTGTTCACCTATGATGCGTTCGCGCGGCGCCCGGCGCTGGAGGTTCCGATTGTGCTCATGGAGGGTGTCCACGACCGCATTCAAGCCCCTCGCCTGGCCGAAGCCTATCTCGAGCGGCTTGAAGCGCCGAGCAAGGAGCTGATCCGGTTCGACCGGTCCGCACACATGCCGCACTGGGAGGAGCCTGATCGCTTTCACCACGAGGTTCGCCGCGTGGCGACCGGGGCCGGGCTGCTCCCGACAACCTGACGACCCGGATCCAGTGGTCAGGGGGGACGCAAGCAAAAAGCCCGTGGATGGTTCGTTTTCAGTTTGCCGGCACGACGCATTGACGCGCTTGCTCACAAACCCGAGCGGTAAGCCGTGTCGGGGTCCTATCCTATCGTACGGCTATGGCGAACGAATAGTTCGAATTCTTGTCTCGCACGGCCCGCCACGCGCCATCCATTGGGCGCGATCTCGCGTCGATGCGCCAATGCGTCCACCCCGGTCAGATCTCAGCACGTTGATCGGAACGGTTCGAGACCTGCACCGTTGACATCGGCACGCTGGACACGGGAACGATAGCCGGATTTCGAGATCAATGGAAGGATAGGCCGTTGGAACATATGGCGATTCGCCATCCGGCAACTCAGGAGCAACCCTATTACCTGACTGCGCTTGGATCGCTCGGCCTGCTCGGCTGTCTGGTGCTTCTAGTCGGTACGTTGGTCGCCCCCTTCTTCGTCTCTGACTACAACTGGGTTTCCGATACGATTAGCGATCTGGCCGCGGGCCACTCCGAAATCGTCATGGATGTCGCGCTCTACGGTTTCGCCGCAGGGTTGGTGGCGACGGCTCTGGCTGCGTCCCATTCCCATCGCGGCACCATCGGCTGGTCCTTCGGCGTCCTGTCCTTGGCCATCCTTGCGGCTTTGGTCGTGATCATCGCGGCGCGCAACGAATATGGCGACGGCGACAGCGAAGGTGTGGTCGTCCATGCCTATCTGGTCTACGGGCTTGGCGCCCTGTTCCTGATCGTGCCGGCTTGTATGGCGCCAAGCCTTGGCGGCGACCACGGTTGGGCGAAGTGGACGCTGATCGGACTAGCAGTCCTCTGGTGCGCGGCCGCGCCGGTTTTTCTTCTGGCACCGACCTCCGTGGACGGGCTGATCGAGCGTGCCTTGGGCCTCATAGCCTGCGCGATCATCGGCACACTGTGCGCGGTGTTCGTGCATCGCGGGCGCACCGCCCTGAATGGGAGAGCCGATCGCGGTGCATGACCGTCCGTCAACAGCACGGTCTTGGTCGCCAGCGTCGGGAACGCCGACGATGCCTAGCTTCGGAAGTTCAACGGGTCACCACAGGCCGATCGGAAGCGCGTAAATCTCCAGCTTCGGTATCCCGGATTGCCCCCGCCACTTCATGGAACGCTCGGGCCGTCGCGTTTTCGGTCCAGAGTTCCAGCACGATGCGCTCGCATCCCAACGCGACCGCCCGCTCGCGCAGGGCATCGATCAGGAACCCGCCGACGCCACGCCCGCGATGCCGCCTGCTCACCGTCAGGTCGCCGAGCCACGGCGACTCCCCGAACCCTGCGCCATCAGCGCGTCGATGTCGGGGCCGGGATCCGGATCGGCCAGCTGCTCGATCGGCGGTGACGGAGGCCGAAAAAAGCTGCTATCCGTCGGGTCCCCGCGGCACGCCGAGGTGCCGTCGACGTGAAGGACAATAACGCCGTGACCCACGATAGTTCGCCCGACCCGGCAGCGCCGGCCGGAACCGCCCTGTCCCATATGGTCACCCGCATCCCCCGCGCCACGGCGGACACGGCGGTCGAGACGGTCATCCAGTCCCTGCGCGGCCACGCGTTCGACTGCGCCGACACGGTGTTCGTGACCGATGCCGAGGGCCGGCTGGAGGGCATCGTCCGGATCAACGACCTGCTTGGCGACGGCAGCCGGCGGATCGGCGAGATCATGGAGCCGGAGCACGAGGCCGTCCGACCCGGCGACGATCAGGAGCAGATCGCCCTCCTGGCCATGCAGCTCAACATGATCGCCGTGCCGGTGGTCGACGACCGGGACCGGCTGATCGGCGCGGTGCCGCCCGAAGCCCTGTTCCGGATCCTGCGCGCCGAGCATCTGGAAGACCTGCAGCGGCTCGCCGGCATCGCGCCGCATCGGCACGGGCCGTCGGTGTCGCTGGACGCGCCGCTGTTCGACCGCTTCCGGCGGCGGCTGCCGTGGCTGGTCTTCGGTCTGTTGGCCTCGTCGGTCATCACCGTGGTGATGGCCGGTTTCGAGGAGTCCCTGTCGGCCAATGTGCGGGTCGCCTTTTTCGTCCCCGCCCTGGTCTACATCGCCGGCGCCATCGGCGCCCAGGCGGTTTCGGTGGCGGTCCGCGGCCTGTCGTCCGACGACGTCTCCATCACCCGGCTGATGGCGGGCGAACTGATCATCGGCATGGCCATCGGCGCCTCGCTGGGCCTGATCTCCTCGACCATGGTGTTTCTCGCCTTTGGCGACGGCACGCTGTCGGCGGCCGTCGGCCTGGCTGTCCTGGGCGGCGGTATGCTCTCGGCCGTGGTCGGGTTCGGACTGCCGTGGATCTTCCTGCGCCTGGGATCGGACCCGGCGCTGGGCAGCGGCCCGATCTGCACCATCATCCAGGACGTGGGCAGCCTGTTTCTTTACTTCGTCCTGGTGACCGCGCTGATCTTGTGAGGGGGACCCGCCGGAGTCTACGACGCCAGGGCCAACGTGGGTATGGGACCGAACACCATTCAGCCCTGCCCCGCCGATGCCTACGCCAAACATGACCGCCACGACGTTTGAATTGAACGTTACATATGGAGTGTTACGGGCATCGTCAGCTTTCCCGCCCGTATTTGGTCTTATGTCTGACGGTAAGACTTTCGATGCGCAATCACTATGTTCCACAATTTCTGCAACGTCCGTGGACATCGCCGCACGATGGGGCGCTGCAAGTCTATCATGTGACGGCGACGGGCGTTCATACCACTAGGAAAGCTCCAAAAAGTACCGGCTATCGGAACAATATGCTGGCCCTAACACGCGATGAAATAGCGGGTATGAAAAAGCACGACATTGAAACGGTCGTTCTCCAACAGGTCGACAACGACGCTGCTCTCGTACGGGGCAAGCTTTACAACCGGCAGTTACGTGACACTACGCATGACGAGCGTTGTGCTTGGGTCCGTTTCATCATGTCGCTGCGTATTCGCGAACCGACGGTTGTTCACAAATTGGTCACTGAGTCCGATACCGAACTGCGACGCTCACTTGCCCAGAATCCTTATGAATATGTGCAACTCTCGAATGAAGACGATCCGCCTTCGCTAGAGGAGTGGACGGAGCGTCGTTTTCCAGGCCTGATCGAGAATGTCGGGCTGACATTCTATCATGACCTCTTGAACCATGACCGGGTAGGCAATGCGCTGCTGCAACTAAAGTGGTGGGTTTTCGATGTGTCCAGCGTGCGGCACGACTTATTGCTTGGCGATCGACCGGCCCTTTTTTTCGGCGACCTTGATAATCCACAATTGGGTGTGGCTCTGCCGATCGCACCCGATAGACTGTTCGTTGCGACACGAGGCCATAAGCTAGCAGAGGGATTGCCTAACGTATCGCTCGCTTCGCTCGTAAAGCAGGTCAACGACAAGACGGTGCGGGAAGCTCAGAAGTACATCTACGGTGTCGACGCACAGAGTTTACGATTTATTCAGAATCGTCGACGAGCACGATAGGCCAGCTTACGGCCGGCTCAATGACAGACGGCCCTTCATGCGCTTAGCTGCCGTTCGCTGAAGTGGCACGCCGCAAGCCGGCGCGGCGCGACCTCGCGCAGGGGCGGCGCCTCCGCCGTGCATCGCGCTTCCGCCAGCGGGCAGCGCGGCGCGAAATGGCATCCGGGCGGCGGGTTGAGCGCCGAGGGGATCTCGCCGGCGATCGGTTCGAACGCGACCAGCGTGTCGGACGCCAGCACCAGCCGCGGCACGCTCGACAGCAGCGCCGCCGTATAGGGATGCGCCGGGCGCTCGAAGACGGCGGCGGTCTCGCCCAGCTCGACGATGCGTCCCAGATACATCACCGCCATCCGGTCGCTGACATGGCGCACGACCGAAAGATCGTGGCTGATGAACAGGCAGGTCAGACCCAGATCGCGGCGCAGATCGAGAAACAGGTTGATGATCTGCGCCTGGATCGAAACGTCGAGCGAGGCCACCGGCTCGTCGCAGATCAGGAGATCGGGCTGCATGGCCAGCGCCCGGGCGATGGCGATGCGTTGGCGCTGGCCGCCGGAGAACTGGTGCGGATAGCGGGGCATCGCCTCCGCACCCAGGCCGACGCGGGCGAACCAGTCGGCGACGTAGCGCACCGCGTCCGCGCGCGCGACCAGACCGTGGGCGATGGGGCCCTCGGCCACCGCCTCGCCCACCTTCATGCGCGGATCCAGCGAGGCGAACGGATCCTGAAACACCGTCTGGACGCGGGTGGTCACCTTGGCGCCGTCGACCATGACCGGCGCGCCGTCGATGCTGGTCCGGCCGGTGTCTGGACCGATGATCCCGGCGATGATCCGCCCCAGGGTCGACTTGCCGCATCCCGACTCGCCGACCAGCCCCAGGGTCTCCCCCTTCTCGATGGCCAGGCTGACTCGGTCGACGGCGCGCAGCGGCCGCGTGTCGGCCCCGGCCCCCAGGCGCGCGGCGATCCTCTCGCCCAGGCTGAGGCGCGGCTGGAAGGCCTTGCTGACATTCTCGACGGTCAGAAAGCCTGTCACGGTCGCGCCTCCTCGGGGACGCCGACCGGATGGAAGCAGGCATAGGCCCGGTCTCCCTCGCGGTGAAGCGCCGGGTCTGTCCCGCAGGCGGCGGAGGCCCGGTCGCAGCGGGGCGCAAAGGGACATCCCGACGGCAGCGACAGCAGCGAGGGCGTCGTGCCCGGGATCTGGCGCAGCGGCCGGCCGGGTTCGGCGGTCGCCGGCAGCGAGGCGATCAGACCTTGCGTGTAGGGGTGGCGCGGGTCGCGCAGCACGGCGGCCGTCGGGCCCTGCTCCACGACCCGGCCCGCATACATCACCAGCAGCCGGACCGCCAGGCTGGAGACGACGGCAAGGTCGTGGCTGATCCAGATCATGGCGGTGCCGGTCTCGGCGCAAAGCTCGCGCATCAGGGTCAGGATCTGGGCCTGGATCGAGACGTCGAGCGCCGTCGTCGGCTCGTCGGCGACCACCACGCCGGGCTGGTGCAAAAGCGCGATGGCGATGGCCACCCGCTGGCGCATGCCGCCGGAGAATTCGTGCGGATAGGCCTTGAGACGGGCGCGGGCCGAGGGGATGCCCACTCGGTCGAGAAGGTCGGCGGCGCGGTCATCGGCCATCCGGGCCGGTACCGTGTCATGGGCCTCGATGGCCAGGCGCATCTGCTGGCCGATGGTCAGCAGGGGGTTGAGGGTGGCGATCGGATCCTGGAAGATCATCGAGATATCGCGCCCCCGGCGCCGGCGCAGGGCCCGGTCCGGCAGGCCCACAAGCTCGTCGCCGTTGAGGCGGACGGAGCCCTCGACGATGCGCCCCGGCGGGTCGACCAGCCCCAGCAGCGAGAACCCGGTCACGGTCTTGCCCGACCCGCTTTCGCCGACCAGGCCCACGATTTCGCCCCGCTCCAGCCCGAAGGAGACGCCGTCCACGGCCTTCACCACCCCGGCGCGGGTGAAGAAATGGGTCTTGAGCCCCTCGACGCGCAACACCTCGGTCATCGACGGAGCCTGGGGTTGAACTGGTCCCTGACCCGGTCGCCGACCAGGTTTATGGCCACGATCAGAATAATCAGGGCCACGCCCGGATAGACCGAGATCCAGTAGCGCCCGCTCATCATGTAGGGAAAGCCGTTGGCGATGAGCATGCCAAGGGACGGTTCCGTCACCGGCAGACCGAGGCCGAGAAAGCTGAGCGTCGCCTCCAGGCTGATCGAACTGGCGATCTGGACCGTGGCCACCACGATCAGCGGCGGCATGCAGTTGGGCAACAGGTGGCGCAGCACGACACGCCGCCCCGACAGGGGGGTGGCCACCGCCGCCTCGATGTAATCCTTGCGCCGCTCCGACGTGGCGGCGCCATAGGCGGTGCGGGCGAAATAGGCGTATTGGGCGGCGACCAGAGCGCCGATGAGCTGGGCCTTGCCCTGCCCCAGCAGCGCCACCAGGACAAGCGCCAGCAGGATCGCGGGGAACGAAAGCTGCAGGTCGACGATCCGCATGATCAGCATTTCGACGCGGCCGCCGACATAGGCGGCCAGGATGCCCAGGATCGTGCCGACCGTCAGGGCCACGCCGCCGGCGGCCAGCCCGACCTGGAGCGAGATCCGAAGACCGTAGAAGATGGCCGACAGAAGGTCCCGCCCCTGCGGGTCGGTGCCCAGCAGATGGGTATAGCCGCCCGATCCGACAAAGCCGGGTGGCCGCCGCGAATCCAGCAGCGACAGCGCGCCCAGATCGTACGGATCCTGCGGCGCGATCAGCGGCGCGGACACGGCGAGAACAACGATCACCACCACCACCACCAGGGCGCCGACGGCCACGGGGCTCTCGCGGAACTCGGCCCAGAACCGTCCGAACGGGGTGGCGGGCTGGCGCGGCGCGCTCACGACGCGGCCCGGGCGCGGATGCGCGGGTCGATCAGCGCGAACACCAGATCGACGACGAAATTGATGGTCACGAACAAGGCGGCCGTCAGGATCAGATAGGCGACCATCACCGGGCGGTCGAGCACGGCGATGGAATCGATGATCAGCTTGCCCACCCCCGGCCAGGAAAAGATCGTTTCGGTGACGACGGCGAAGGCCAGCGTCGACCCCAGCTCAAGCCCGAAGACGGTGATGATCGGAATGGAGATGAGCTTGAGCAGGTGCCGGCGCAGGATCACCGATTCCGAGAGTCCGGCGGCGCGGGCGAACTTGATGGTGTCGGTCAGCATGATTTCGCGGGTACCGGCGCGGGCCAGGCGGATCATCATCGCCAGCTTGAACAGCGCCAGATTGACCGCCGGCAGCACCAGATGCGCCAGCCCGTCGCCGGTCAGGAAACTCCATTCGGTCCCCAGGAGATGCACCGTCTCGCCGCGGCCGCCGGCCGGCAGCCAGCCGAGCGAGACCGCGAACGTCAGGATCAGGATCAGGCCGACCCAGAAGGACGGGACCGAAAAGCCGAGCACCGAGATCACCATGATGCCCTTGGAGACGCCGCTGTCCGGGCGGTAGCCGGCATAGACCCCCAGCGCGACGCCGGCGACGGTCGCCGTGACGACCGAGAGGAGGACCAGTTCCAGGGTGGCGGGAAACCGCCCGCCGATGAGGTCGAGCACCCGGATGTTGTAGACGAAGGACCGTCCGAAATCGCCCTGGACCAGGTTCGTGGCGAAGATCCAGTATTGCTCCCACAGCGGCCGGTCGAGGCCCAGACGCCGGATCGCTTCGGCCCGGATCTCCTGGGTGGCGTCGGGCGGGATGACGATATCGACCGGGTTGCCGATGGCGTAGACGCCGAAGAACACGATCACCGACATGACGACCATGACGACGACGGCCTGCAGGAGGCGCTGGATGACGAAACCGAGCATTCACCGGCCTCAGACCATGTCCTGTTTCGAGACAGGCTCTCAGGGCCAAAGGAAAGGCCGGGCGGCTTTCACCGCCCGGCCCGTTGAGATGGCGCGCGCCTAGCCCTTGGGCGTGATGAAGAAGGCGAGCGTATCCTCGTCGTACCGCGGCGACAATTCCAGGGCCCCGGCCCTTGCCGCCCACACCGTCTGAAGCTGCACCAGTGAGATATAGACCTTGTCGGCCATGGTCAGCGCCATCGCCTCCTCGTACAGCGCGCGGCGCTTGGCCTCGTCCAATTCCGTCGCCGCCTCCTGCAGCAGCGCGTCGACCCGTTCGTTGTAGTACTCGATCCGGTTGAAGGCGCCCAGCTTGACGTCCGGGTCGTTGGAATGGGCAAGGCTGCCCAGGGTGTACGATGCCTCGCCCGTCAGAGTACCCCAGCCGTTCATGAAGACGGAGTATTCAAGCCGCGCCTGGGCCGGGAAGTACACCGTCCTGGAAATGGCGTTGACGTTGGTGGTGATCCCCGCCTGGGTCAACATCTGGCCCAGGCCTTGGCAGATCGCGCCGTCGCCGGGCAGACGGTCGCTCGTGCAGTACAGGTCGATCTCGAACCCGTCGGGATAGCCGGCGTCGGCCAACAGGGCCTTGGCTTTCTCGACGTCGTGCTCGGGCATCGGAATGCTCTCGTTCGACCCGAAGAAACCGGGCGGCATCATCTGGTTGGCCGGCACGCCCAGGCCCTCCAGCACGATCTCGACCATCACCTCGCGGTCGATGGCCAGATCGATCGCCTGACGCACGCGAATATCGCGCAGCGGGTTTTCGTCCAGGGCCGACCCGTCCTTGGCCCGCACCATCGGCGTGACCTCGCGCTGATCGAGCTGAAGGTTCATGACATAGACGCTGTCGCCGATGATGACATCGACCGACGGGTCGTTCTGAAGCGCCAGATAGTCGACCGACGACACATAGTTGACGATGTCGACCTGCCCGGCCTTGAGCGCGGCCAGCCGCGAGCTGTCGTTGGGGATCTCCTTGCGGATCACCGTCTCCCAGGCGCCCATGCCGCGCCAGTAATCGTCGAAGCGTTCGAGCACCAGATCGCCCTTGGGTTCCCAACTGACCAGCTTGTAGGGGCCGGTGCCGATGGCGGCGGCGCCGCTGTTGAAGCCCTCGGCCGACGTTTCGGGCGTCGAATAGTCCGCCGCCGCCTCGGCGCTGACGATGAACAGACGTACGAAGTCGTAGGGCAGCGTGGCCGCCGGGCCGTCGGTATGGATGTGCAGCGTATAAGGATCGACGATCTCGACCTCGGCCACGCGGCGGACATAGATGGTGGTCGTCGTCGGGCCGGTCACCACCGGGATGCGCTCGATGGAGAATTTCACATCCTCCGCGTCGAACGTCGAACCGTCGTGGAAGGTGACCCCTTCCCGCAGCTTGAATTCCCAAGTGTCCTCGTCCAGCGGCGTCCAGGACGTGGCAAGCCCCGGTTCGATCTGCAGATCGTCGCCCGACCAGACCAGCGTATCGAAGATGTGCTTGGCGGCCTCGGCATGCGGGCCGAGGGCCGAGAAATGGGGGTCGAGCGATTCCGGCCCGCCGCGCACCCCCATGGTGAGGGTTTGGGCCGATGCCGCGCCGGCGGTCAGGGCGAGACCGAGGCCAAGGGCGATCGGTCGCAAGAAGGACGCATGGTTCATCCGTTGCCTACTCCTGTTGGGTCCGACCGGCGGTTCGGCCACCGATCCGAGTTCTATTTGGAACTTGCTCAGGGAACGATGATCGCTACACTCCCATCCGTCAAGTTCGATGTGACCCGCACCGCCCGGCCCTGCGTCAGCGCGGGGCCGGTCATGTCCCACCATCAAGAAGGCTCCAGGGCTCCCCGTGACCAGAACCCGCACGACCGCCGGCCGTCCGGCGCGGAAAACGCCCGATAAAGTGACCCGCCTGACCCCGGAACCCGGTGTCTCCGGGGTGGACAGGATGCTGGACGCCAAGCTGTGGAACAATCCTTGCTGGTTCGCCTTTCGCTTGAACTATCTGGCCCTGCGCTACAACACGCCTCTGTATGACTGGATCAAGCGCGCGTACGGGCTGAGCCGGGTCGAGTACGTGGTCATCTACTCGCTGGCGCTCAGCGACGGCGGCCAGGCGCGAGACATCAGCGACTCCTCGGGGTTTCCCAAACCCACCCTGTCCCGCGCGGTCGCCCGACTCACGGAACTCGGCCTGATCGTGCAGACGAAGGTCAAGGGCCTGGGCCGCAACCAGCCGCTGAACCTGTCGGCCAAGGGGTGGGCGCTGTTCCGGGAAACGCTGCCGGCCTTCGAAGCCCATGAGCGCACCATGCTGGCGGCCCTCAGCGATGAGGAGCAATCCACCCTCGCCCATCTTCTGGCCCGGGTGGTGCGCAGCGCCGATACCTGGCCCGATTTCATCCCCGATCTCCCCGCCACGGCGCCCCCGCCGGTGTCGGCAGCGCCGATAAGGAGCGCCAAACGCCCATGAAGATCGCCGACATGAACTGGATGGACGTCGAGGCCGCGGTCGCCCGCGACCGCCGCTGCGTCCTGCCCATCGGCTCGACCGAGCAGCACGCGCAGCTGTCGCTGTGCGTCGACATGATCCTGGCCGAACGGGTGGCGCTGGAGGCGGCCGAACCGCTGGACATCCCGGTCTATCCCGTCATGCCGTTCGGCCTGGCGCCCTACTTCACCGATTATCCCGGCACGGTCAGCCTGCGGGTGGAGACCCTGCTGGCGGTGATGCGGGACCTTGTCGCCTCGGCCCGCCGTTCCGGTTTCCGGCGGATCCTGATCGTCAACGGCCATGGCGGCAACGCGCCCGTCGGGGCCCTGGCGCAAGAGCTGATGGCGGAGCATGGCGACATCTCGGTCAAGTTCCATGAATGGTGGAAGGCGCCAAAGACCTGGGAAAAGGTGCAGTCCATCGATCCGACCGGCAGCCATGCCAACTGGATGGAGAATTTTCCCTGGACCCGCCTGCCGCGGACCCAGGTGCCCAAGGGCAGCAAACCCGGCGTGGACAGCGGCCTGATCCGCGTGTCGCCGCCGGCGCGGGCGCGGGCGCTGCTGGGCGACGGCGCGTTCGGCGGGCCCTGGCAACGGCCCGACTCCGAGATGCAGGCAATATGGGACTGCGGCGTGGCGGAGACCCGCGCGGCGCTGGAAGGACCATGGCCCGACATGGAGGACGGGGCGTGACCGATGAGATCCTGATCTGGGGCGCCGGGGCCATCGGCGGAACCCTGGGCGCCTATTGGGCGCGGGCCGGCGTCCCGGTCCGGATGGTCGACATCGTGCCCGAACACGCCGAAGTGTGTTCCCGGGACGGTCTGGCCATCGAAGGGCCGGTCGAAACCTTCGCCCGGATCGTGCCGACGGTCACGCCCGATGCCCTCGACGGCGTCTATCGCCGTATCGTGCTGGCGGTCAAGGCGCAGGCGACGGAGGACGCCATGGCGGCGCTTCTGCCCCATCTGGCGGAGGACGGGTTCGTGTTGTCGGCGCAGAACGGGCTGAACGAGCGGGTGATCGCGGACATCGCCGGCCCCGGCCGGACCATGGGCGCCTTCGTCAATTTCGGCGCCGACTGGCAGGGTCCGGGGCGGATCCTGTTCGGCAACCGCGGGGCCGTGGTGGTGGGAGAGATCGACGGCGCGATCCGCGACCGCACCCGGGACATGCACCGCCTTCTCACGATCTTCGAGCCGGATGCCGTTCTGACCGACGATATCTGGGGCTATCTGTGGGGCAAGCTGGGTTATGGCGCCATGCTGTTCGCCACGGCGCTCACCAACGACAGCATGACCGCCAATTTCGCCGACCCGACCCGCCGGGACGCCCTGATCGGTCTTGCCCGCGAGGTCATGCTGACGGCGCGGGCGGAAGGCGTGGCGCCGCGTCCGTTCAACGGCTTCGAGCCGGCGGCGTTCCTGCCCGGCGCGCCGGAAAGCGCGGCGCGGGAATGTCTTGCCCGCCTGGCCGATTTCAATTCCCGGACCGCCAAGACCCACACCGGGATCTGGCGCGATCTGGCGGTGCGCAAGCGCCGCACGGAGGTCGACCCGCAGGTCGCCACGGTGGCCCGGATCGCCGACGGGCACGGCGTGGCCGCGCCGCTGCTGCATCGGCTTGTCGAGCTGATCCACGATATCGAGGAAGGCCGGCGGCCGATGTCGGCGGAAACCTTTGCGGCCCTCACCGAGCACGTGGCGTGAGCGGCAGGACGGCCCTTGTGACCGGCGTCATCGGGGGGATCGGCGCGGCCATCGCGGCCCGGCTGGCCCGGGACGGCGCCAAGGTCGTGGTCACCGATCTGCCGGGACAGGATTTCGACCGGGCGTGCCAGACGCTCGGTCTGCCGGCGGTTGCCACCAATCTGGGTGTCCGGGATCAGGTCATGGACCTCCTGGCCCGGGTGACGCGCGACCATGGCGCGCCGGCGATCCTGGTATCGGCGGCGGGGGGTGTCTGCGGCCAGACCGCAAGGCCGGTCGAGACCGTGTCCGAAGGCGACTGGCGCACGGTCTTCGCGGCCAATGTGGACAGCGCCTTCTTTCTGGCCCAGGCTGCCGCGCCGGCCATGCGCGATGCCGGCTGGGGCCGGATCGTGACGATCAGCTCTGGCGCCGGCCTCCGCCCCAGCCTGACCGGCATCCAGGCCTACGCGGCGGCCAAGCACGCGCTGGTCGGGCTGACCAAGCAGCTCAGTCTGGAGCTGGGGCCCCATGGCGTGACGGTCAATTCCGTCGCGCCCGGGTTCGTGCTGTCCAATCCCGCGACCCGGGCCCAGTGGGACAGCTATGGCCCCGACGGGCAGGAAAAGCTGGTGGAGCGCATCCATACGCGCCGCCTGGGCCGGCCCGAGGACATCGCCGCCGCCGCCGCCTTTCTGGCCGGCGACGACGCGGGCTGGATCACCGGCCAGATCCTGTCCGTCGATGGCGGCGTGTCGTGACCGACCCGGTCCAGGCCCACGCACGGACCCGGCGGGACGCGATCATCGCGCGGATCCGGGACCTGATCGCCTGTCCGTCCGTAAGCACGGACCCGGCCTATGCCGACGGCATGGAAGACGCGCGGCGGCTGATCGAGGCGCGCCTCGCCGATGCCGGCTTCGCCAATCTGCGGCGGCTGGCAGCCGATGACGGGTCGGGCCATCCGGCGCTGTACGCCGACTGGCTGGGAGCGCCCGGCAAGCCGACCATCCTGGTCTACGGCCATTACGACGTGCAGCCGCCGGACCCCGTCGGACTGTGGCATACACCACCGTTCGAGGCCACGGAACGGGACGGCCGGCTTTATGGGCGCGGCGCCTCCGACGACAAGGGGCCGACCCTGATCGCGTTGGAAACCCTGGCGGCCTTTCTGGCGGTCGAGGGCGCCCTGCCCGTCAATGTGCGGATCCTGATCGAAGGCGAGGAGGAAACCGGCAGCCCGTCGCTGACGCCGATCCTCACCCGGTACCGCGACCTGCTGCGGGCCGATGCCATCCTGTCGGCCGACGGCGCGCGCTGGCGGCCCGACCTGGTCAGCATCAATGTCGGCTCGCGCGGCAATTGCGGGTTCGAGATCGCGGTGCGCACGGCCGTGAAGGATCTGCATTCGGGGCGCTATGGCGGCGTTGCGCCCAACGCCCTTCATGTCATGGCGGCGCTGGTCGCGTCACTGCGCGATGGCGAGGGGCGCATCGCGGTCGCCGGCTTTCTGGACGGGGTGGCGGAACCGACCGACGCCGAGCGGGCGGAGATCGCGGCCATCCCCTTGGACGAGGCGCGCCTGTTCGCCGATCTGGACACAGTGCCCTATGGCGAGCCCGGCTACGGCTTTCTTGAACGGCTGTGGCTGCGTCCGACGCTGGACGTCAACGGGATGTGGGGCGGGTATACCGGCGCCGGATCGAAGACTGTGATCCCCAACCTGGCCCACGCCAAATTCACCATGCGCCTGGTCCCCGGTCAGGATCCGGACCGCGTCCGGGAGTCGGTCATCCGGCACCTGGAGGCGCGGTGCCCGCCGGGGGCCCGGATCACGGTCGTGGACGAACGCGGGTCGGCCGCCGCCTATGCCGTCCCGGCCGATCATCCCCTGCTGATCGCGGCCGAAGACGCGCTGGAGGAGACGACCGGGGTGCGTCCCGTGCGGGTGCGGATCGGCGCGACCTTGCCCCTGACGGAGATCGTTTCTCGCACATTGGGCATCGACACCGTGATGTTCTCGTTCGCCACCGCCGACGAGGATTATCACGCGCCGAACGAGTTCCTGCGGCTGAGCGCCATCGACGAGGGCGTCGCCGCCTGGACCGCCATTCTGCGCCGCCTCGGGGCGCACACACCCGAAGACTACGCCGCCTTTCGCTATCCGTCGGAATGACGGGCGTGGAGGGCCCGATACCCGCATTCGATCGCGCCCCACTTCTGGAGACGCCGCGTTTGATCCTGCGCGGTCACGGGCCCGGCGATTTCGACGACAGCGCCGCGATGTGGGCCGACCCCGCCGTCGTCCGGCATATCTCCGGAACGCCGTCGTCCGGCGAGGCGTCGTGGTCCCGGCTGCTACGGTATGCCGGGCACTGGGCCCTGCTCGGGTTTGGCTATTGGGTGGTGGTGGCCAAGGACGATCTTCGGTTTGTCGGAGAGGTCGGCTTTGCCGAGTACCGCCGGGACATCGCGCCCTCCCTGGGCGGGCGGCCGGAGGCGGGCTGGGTGCTAAGGGCCGGCGAGCACGGCCAGGGGTTCGCGGCCGAGGCCGTGTCGCGGATGGTCGACTGGGCCGACCGGTTTATCGACAGCCCTTCGACGGTCTGCATCGTCGACCCCGCCCACCAGGCGTCTCTCCGTCTTGCCGGAAAGGTGGGGTACGTCCAGGAGGGCCAGGCGACCTATGCGGGCCAGCCGGTCACGGTGATGGCGCGCCCCAAGCCCCCCACGCCCCGCTGAGGCGACGGTCAAGCGGGCCGGCGCCGCAAACGGCCCTTCATGCGCAGGCCGTCGCCGCCGCGGGTCAGGTCAACGCGGCGGCGCTGCAGGATCTCCCGGACGCCGATCGCGCCCGGTTCATCGCGCTGATGGGTACGGTTATCCGGGGACTGCAGAAGCGCCCATCCGGAACTGCGCGGGACTGAAAGATCGGCAGAGCCGGCCTTCCTACGGCGGGCCCACGTGCGTTTTGGCTCTTGCGGCGAAGCGGGAGTGTCCGTCAAAAAAGAGATCCGATGACATGTGAGCCCGTGGCGGTTGCCGATCGCCATGGTTCCGTCAGAAACACTCGATGTGTGGCGTCGATGGATATTCGCGAAGACGATCTGTCCGGTCCGGAGATCAGGGCGCTGCTGGCGCTGCACCTGTCGGGCATGAGAGCCACGTCTCCGCCGGAATATTCCCATGCGCTCGACCTGTCCGGATTGCGGACGCCCGACATCACCCTGTGGACCGCCTGGGACGGCGAGGCCCTGCTGGGATGCGGGGCGATGAAGGCGCTGTCGGCAGTCTCGGGCGAGATCAAATCGATGCGAACCGACCCCGCCCACCTGCGGAAAGGGGTCGGCGCGGCCCTTCTCGATCACATCATCGCGGTCGCGCGCGCCCGCGGTTACCGTCGCCTCAGTCTCGAAACGGGGTCAGGTCCGGCCTTCGAACCTGCCCTGGCCCTCTATCGCAAGCGGGGTTTCGCCGACGGGCCCGCCTTTGGCGGTTACGCCGAGAGCGAATTTACTCAATTTCTGCACCTGGAGCTGTAAACCACTGACCAAACTAGGAAACGGTTGATCGGGCAGACTTTATCCTTAAGTTGATTTGTCGTTCTAGAATTGATAATTTAATTAAATGGTCCGCACCGCCCGCTATTCCGCCGAAGACTTTGTCGACGCCGCCATCGCGCTGGTGGCGGAGGACGGGCCGTCTGCCGCGACCATGGCGACCCTGGCCCGCCGCGTGGGCGCCCCCACCGGGTCGATCTATCATCGCTTCGAGTCCCGGTCCGCCGTCCTGGCGGCGGCCTGGAGCCGGGTGCACGGGGCGTTTTCGGCCCGGGTCATCCCGTTTCTCTCGGCGGGCCGGGCGCGGGACGCGGCGCTGGCCATCGCGGCATGGGCACGGGCCGATCGGCGAGGCGGGCGTTTCCTGCTGCTCAACGAGGGCGAGGCGCTGTTCGACGAGGCCGTGCCCGCACCGGTCCTCGATGACCTGCGGCGGCGGCAGGAAGCGTTGGACACCGCATTTCGCGCGTGCGTGGCGATCCTGGCCGGCGGCGAACCGGTTGGCGCGGAGATCACGGCCCGCGCCCGGTTTCTGATTTTCGACGGCCCGATCGCCGCGATCCGGCCGCATCTTTTGTCCGGAGACACCATTCCCGACGATGTCGACCGGATGATCGCCGAGATGCACCAATCCATCGGGATCGCCCCTGCCCGCCCGGTCCCGCAAGGCGCGGGCGGACGGGCCGCCTGACATGAGGGTTTCGGCCCAGCGCGAACGTGGCCGGCCCATTCCGCTGTACGGTCCGGAAGCCTTCGCCGCCATGCGGCTGGCCGGACGGCTGGCGGCCGACACCCTCGACTACATCGTTCCCCACCTTCGTGCCGGTGTCAGCACGGCGACCCTGGATGCCTTGTGCGACCGGTTCATGCGCGATCGCGGCGCGGTGCCGGCCACGGTCGGCTACAGGGGCTACAGGCACGCCACCTGCATCTCGGTCAATCATGTGGTGACCCACGGAATCCCGTCAGCCGACAAGATCCTCCATGACGGCGATATCGTGAATGTCGACGTATCACCCATCCTCAACGGATGGTACGGGGACAGCAGCCGCACCATGCCGGTGGGGTCGATCTCGGTGAAGGCGCGGCGTCTTGTCGATGCCACACACGCTTCCCTGATGGCCGGCATCGCCGCCGTGCGGCCAGGGGCCACGCTGGGCGATGTCGGGCATGCCTGCGCCGGCGTGGCGGCGCGCGCCGGCTATTCCGTCGTCCAGGACTTTTGCGGCCACGGCATCGGCCGCGTGTTCCACGACGCGCCGACGGTGACCCATTTCGGCCAGCCCGGTCAGGGCCTGGTGCTGGAGCCGGGCATGATCTTCACCATCGAGCCGATGCTTAACGCCGGCAAGGCCGACGTGAAGATCCTGGCGGATGGCTGGACCACGGTGACCCGCGACCGGTCCCTGTCGGCCCAGTTCGAGCACACGGTCGGCGTCACCGACAGCGGCTGCGAGATTTTCACGCTGTCGCCGTCACAAACCTGAGCCCTCCGCAGTCCATGCCCATCAGGCACTGATACAGGTATCATATGATGCACGTATCAATGCCTGAAATCCTTGGAACAGGAAGGCGATCCCGTATGCGTACGACATTGGCGCTCGATGACGACCTTCTGGCCAAGGCGCAGGCCTGCACGGGACTCAAGGAGAAGTCATCCGTGGTGCGCGAGGCTCTGAAGGCCTTGATCGAGCGGGAAAGCGCCCGCCGATTGGCACGGTTGGGTGGCAGCGAGCCCGATCTGGTTCCGGCGCCGCGGCGCGGCTGACCCGTGGGGCCGCCTTGTGGACTCGAGACCGGCGTTTGCGCGATGTGGCGGTGTCCCTCGGTGTGGCGAGCCCGGAGTGATCGCGGCCATAGCGGTCGGCATGACCGACCGGCGCCAACAAGGCTTCGCCCTGTCGCCGGGGGGGCGGACCGGTTCAGGTCAAAAGCTCACGCTGACCGGTCGGGTCGTCGACGCCGGTAAGGTCGGCGGCGCCCTTGTCCAGCACCAGGGCGGCCGCCTGATCGGCGGCGTCGCGGAACGGCAGAAGCACGAGATCCGCGCCGGCCTCGCTCAGGGCCTGGGCACCGTCGCTGGTATGGGCGGACACCGCGATCCGGCCCTGAAACCCGAGATCGTTGAGATGTTGGATCAGCGACCGCCGCGGATCGTCATGGGTCACGCCGGTATCGTGTTCGGGCACGGCGGAAATCGCCCAGGCAATGCCGGTCAGCGGCAGGGTTGACAGAAACTCGGGGTCGGTGGCGTCGCCGAACGCCGTATCCAGCCCGCTGTCCCGTGCGTGGCGCACGGCGACCGGATTGAAATCGACGCCCAGCACCGACTTGCCCTCCCGGCCCAGCGCCTGGGCGATGCCCAGCCCATATCGGCCGAGGCCGAACAGGACCGCGTCGTAGCGCGCGGCGCCGAGAGACCCCTCGGCGTCGTCCCGAAGTCGCCGCTTGCGCTCGAAGATGCCCAGCACCGGTTCCAGCCGGTCGTAAAGCGCGTGGGAATAGGTGATCATGTAGGTCGAGGCGGCGATGGTGATGAGCCCGACCAGGGTCACCAGGCCCAGCGCCTGCTCGGAAACGTGTCCAAGAGCGGCCCCCATTGCCATGAAAATTAATGAAAACTCGCTGATCTGGGCGACGGTCAATCCGGCCAGGAAGCCGGTGCGCTTGCGGTAGCCCATGGCCCCCATGATGGCGAGCACGATCAGCGGATTGCCGATCAGCACGAACAGCGACAGGACGATCGCCGGGACCACGCTGGCGCCGAGAAGCGACAGGTCCAGGGCCGCGCCAAGGGCGATGAAGAAGAACAGCAGCAGGAAGTCCCGCAACGACGCCAGCCGGGCGGCGATGGCCTCGCGGAAGGGTGTCGAGGCCAGCGACACGCCGGCCAGCAGGCCGCCGAATTCCTTGCCGAAGCCCAGATAATGGCCGAGCGCCGCCAGCAGCGCCGCCCAGCCGATGACAAAGGACAGCAGCAGCTCGGGCGACCGCGACAGGCGTTCGACCAGCGGATCGGCGATAAAGCGGATGAAGAGTCCCACCCCGACCAGCATCAGCAGGCCATAGCCGAACACTTGCGCGATGTCGGCCAGGGCGGTTTCGCCGCCCGTGCCGGCGCCCAGCGCGGACAGGACGATCATCGCCAGAACCACCACCAGATCCTGAACGATGAGAAATCCGAGCGCGATGCGCCCGTGCAGGGAATCGATTTCGCGCTTGTCCGACAGCAGCTTGACGATGATGATCGTCGACGAGAACGTCAACGCCACCGCGACATACAGGCTGGTAACCGTGTCCAGCCCCAGGCCCAGCCCGATGAGGAAGCCGAACACCGTGGTGAAGGCCACCTGGCCGAGCCCGGTCATGAGGGCCACCGGCCCCAGGGTCCGGATCAGCTTCAGATCCAGCTTCAGCCCGACCAGGAACAGCAGGACGGCGATGCCCAGTTCGGCCAGCAGATCGATATGGGCTTCGGAGCGGGCGATGCCCAGCACCGACGGACCGGCCAGGATGCCCACCGCAATAAAGCTGACGATCAGCGGCTGGCGCAGCAGCAGCCCCACAAAGCCGACACCGGCGGCGAGCACCAGCAGGGCCGCGATCTCGTAGAAAATGTATCCGGTGATCGCCTCGGCCATTGATGTCCCCGCTATGATTGTACCGCAGGACGGCGGCGACGGCCCATGGCGCCGGCGATCCTCTTTTCGGCTTCCAGCACCACGAGGATCATCACGCCGACCGCGATGACCTGAAGGCCCTGCACGATCGTGATCGGCCGGGTGTCGAAGAACGCCTCCATGAACGGGGCGTAGGTGAACAGGACCTGCAGCGCCGTGACCGCCGCGATGGCGATCAGAACCGGCCGGGTGCCGACCATCCCGCGCAGGGTGATGGACGGGGCGTTGAGGTAGCGCACGGAGAACAGATAGAAGATCTCCATCACCACCAGGGTGTTGACGGCGATCGTGCGTGCCTCCTCGACCGTCGCCCCCTGGATCTTGGCCAGGGTGAAAGTGCCGAAGATCCCGGCGCAGAACAGGGCCGAGACAAAGGCCACCCGCCACAAAACAAAGCGCGACAGGAACGGTTCGCCCGGCGGCCGGGGCGGCCGCCGCATGACATCGGGCTCTGACGGCTCGAAGGCCAGCGTCATGGCCAGCACCACGGAGCTGACCATGTTGACCCACAGGATCTGGACCGGGGTGATCGGCAGGGTCACGCCCAGGAGGATCGCCGCGACCAGGCTGAGCGACTCTCCCCCATTGACCGGAAGCAGAAACACGATGGCCTTCTTCAGGTTGGCGTAGACCGTGCGCCCGGCCTTCACGGCCGCCGCGATGGTGGCGAAGTTGTCGTCGGCCAGCACGATCTCGGCCGCTTCCTTGGCCGCCTCGGTCCCCTTGCGGCCCATGGCCACGCCGATGTCGGCGCGTTTGAGGGCCGGGGCGTCGTTGACGCCGTCGCCGGTCATGGCCACGACGGCCCCCGTCGCCTGCAGCGCCTCGACCAGCCGCAGCTTGTGTTCCGGGCTGGTGCGGGCGTAGACGTCGACCTCCTTGACCCGCCGACGCAGGGCTTCGTCGTCCAGGGCGTCGATGTCGGCGCCCTGGATCACGCTGTCGGTCCGTTCCAGCTTCAGCGCGCGGGCGATGGCGCTGGCCGTGCCCGCATGGTCGCCGGTGATCATCTTTACCCGGATGCCGGCCGCCCGGCACTCCGCGACCGCGGCCACCGCCTCCTCGCGCGGCGGATCAATCAGGCCGACAAGCCCGAGCAGGACAAGGTCGGCGTCGACGTCGGCGAAGCGCAGGATGTTCTGGCCGGGCTGGCCCGCCTTGACCGCGATCGCCAGCACCCTTTGGCCGCGCGCGGCGATGGCCTCGGCCCGCTCATGCCAATAGGCCGCATCGAGCTCTGTCGCACCGCCCGTCTCGGCGTGCTGGAACCGGCACATTTGCAGCAGCCGCTCGGGCGCGCCCTTGACGAAGACCGTGGCGGCGCCGTCGTGGTCGTGATGCAGCGTGGCCATGAACCGGTGTTGGGCGTCGAAAGGAATGGCGTCGGTTTGCGGGCGGATCCGGCGTTCCTCAGCGGGATCCAGGCCGGCCTTGCACGCCAGGGTCAGCAGCGCCCCCTCCATGGGATCGCCGATCACCATCCACTCCCCGTCGGTCTCCCGCAGCTCGGCCTCGCTGCAGAGAAGCGCGGCGCGCGACAATTCGGTCAGCAGCGGAAAGGCCGACGCCTCCGCCTCTTCCCCGTCGAGCGAAAAGCCGCCCTGGGGCGCGTAGCCGGCCCCGGACACGACGAACAGCCGCGCGGCCGTGGCCACCGACGCCACCGTCATCTCGTTCTTGGTGAGCGTCCCCGTCTTGTCCGAACAGATCACCGAGACCGAGCCGAGGGCCTCGATGGCGGGGAGCCGCCGCACGATGGCGTTCCGCTGCGCCATGCCCTGGACGCCGATGGCCAGTGTGACCGTCAGGATCGCCGGCAGTCCCTCCGGGATGGCGGCGACGGACAGCCCCACCACCGCCATGAACAGTTCGGTAAAAGCATAGCCGCCCAGGGTCACGCCAAAGACCAGGATCAGACCGCTGAACGCCAGGATGAACGCGGTCAGCCATTTGGCCAGGACCGCCATCTGCCGGACCAGCGGCGTGGTCGTCGTGCGCACCTCGGTCATAAGGTGGCTGATGCGGCCGATTTCGGTATCGCCGCCCGTGGCGGTGACCACCCCCCGCCCCTGGCCGGCGGCGACGATGGTGCCGCTGAACGCCATCGACCGGCGGTCGCCAAGGGCGGCGTCGGCGGGGACCGGCGCCGCCGCCTTGTCCACCGGCACCGATTCGCCGGTCAGCACCGCCTCCTGCAGCCTGAGGCCGCCGCGCGTTTCGAACAGGCGCAGGTCGGCCGGGGCGCGGTCGCCCGGTTCCAGGATAACGATATCGCCCGGAACCAGATCCTCGCCCGGCACGGTCAGGCGCCGCCCGCCCCGCAGCACCGTGGCCTGCGGCGCCAGCATCCGGCGGATGGCCTCAAGGGCCTGTTCGGCCTTGCCTTCCTGGACGAACCCGATCACCGCGTTGACCACCACCACCGCCAGGATCACCGCGGTGTCGATGAAATGCCCCAAAAGGGCGGTGACGGCGGCGGCCCCGATGAGCACGTAGATCAGAAGGTTGTGGAATTGGGAGAAGAACCGGACGATGGGGCCGCGTTGTTTCGGTTCGGGCAGGCGGTTGGCGCCATGGGTGTCCAGGCGCCGCGCCACCTCGGCCTCGCTCAACCCCGAGGTGTCGGCGCCGAACGCCTTCAGTGCTTCGTCGGACGGTCTGTCGTGCCAGCGGCCGGCGGCGGGACGGGTGTCGAGCGTCATCGACCGCCGGCCAGGGCGACAATCGCCGGGTCCGGCAGGCCGCCGCCGCAGATCGACGTGCACGCCATCGTCTCGATCCCCCTTTCGATACGTCGGCGATCTCCCGAAGTCCACGGGACGGCTAGGTCAGACCATCGGCGGGGACGGAGATCGTTTGATATATAGGCAATGACCGGAACGGCGCCGATGCGGCGATGCGTCCTGGCCTTCCGGACCGAGGGCTGGCAAGGCACGATCATACTTCCTATGTGAACGGCATCGCGAATTTTGACCCCGCAGGACCGGCTTCATGGATCTCATCCGTCTCATCCTGAATATTCTCTGGATCGTCACCGGCGGTATCTGGATGGCGTTTGGCTGGCTGGTGGCGGCTGTTCTGATGGTCGTGACGATCATCGGCATCCCCTGGGCGCGCGCCGCGCTGACCAACGCGCACTACACGCTGCTTCCGTTCGGCCGCACCATCGTCCGGCGCGACCCGACGGAGAGCGCGTTCGATGTCGGGGCCGGGCCGCTGGGGCTGATCGGCAATGTCCTGTGGTTGATCCTGGCCGGATGGTGGCTGGCGCTGGGCCATCTTGCGGCCGCCGTCGCCCTGGCGCTCACGCTGATCGGGCTGCCCTTCGCCTGGGCCCATCTCAAGCTGGCGCTTCTCGCCCTTTGGCCGATCGGCCGCACGGTGGTCGATGTCGACGATGCGGGTCTGCGGGGGATGCCTTCGGCTTCCCGGGGATAAGCGACGGCGGCTGCCTGTCCCGACGATCCGGCGGCGTCCGACACGCTCGGGCATTGCGCCGGCAATTTCGGGCCGGCCGTACCGTACCGTAAAGCCTTGCGGCGAAGAACGGCAACGTCCTGCCGGCCGAATAGGGCGGCCGCTTGCCTGACCCCTCGCCTCCCGTGAGTCCGGCGTGACGCCTCAAATCGATTCAATTTAAGGCAAACGCATGTTTTGCCTTTTCCGCTTGGATTCGTTAAGTTTTACCGAATCACCGGAGTGATTCCCCACCGGTGCTGGTTTCGGAGCCCGTGTATGAAACGCACCGACCCCCAGGGCGATTTTGAACGGCTTTTGGTCAACGACGACCAACGCCGCCTGTACGCATACTGGCTGTCGCGATGCGGCCCCGACCGTCTACCGGCCCGGCGCGACATCGACCCGGCGGACATTCCCGATCTTCTCAGCCGGCTTCACCTGCTGGAGGTCCACTATTTCGACGGGGTGCCGAGATTCCGGCATCGGCTGATCGGAACCGCCCTGGTACGCGACCTTGGCCAGGATCTGACGAACCGTTGGCTGGGCAACGGGGACGAACCGGAAACCGTTCAGGTCCTGCATGGATACGCCAAGGTGGCACGGACGGGCGCGCCGGACGTATGGCGCAGCCCACTGGTCGATAGCCCCAAACTGCACATGATATTCGATCAGATGGCCCTGCCGCTTGCCGCGGACGGCCGCAATGTCGACATGCTCATTGTGTTTTGCGTCGCGGTTGCCTGGAACGACAAGGCGGCCGTCGCCTACGCCACCTCGAGGCTCGGCCGGTAATATCTCCCCGGCCGGCGCCGTGGCGTCTCAAGGGACCGCCGGCCGCCCGTTCAATGATCGGCGCGGTGCAGAACGGCCGACTCCATCCCCGTCTCGTAGGCCAGCCCCTCGGGGGTCAGCACGGCGCCGCCCGGAACCAGAGCGCGGGCCAGACCCTTGCGCTCGAGCGCCACGAACACCGCCGGATTGTGCAGCCCGGTGGCGTCGCGGCCGGCGACCACGGCGTCGCCGATATGGTAGTGATTGCCATGGGGCGGCGGGAAACCGCCCACGGTGACCTCCCCCGTCGGGCCGGGGTCCTTCCCTTTCGCCAACTGCTGCAGCAGCACCAATGTCTTGAGCTGCAGGGCGTTGAGCTTGAGCGGGTTCTTTCGCGGAGGCATTGCTGGATGTTCCTCTGGCAGTGGGCGATCACGGCGGACGTGAAATCCGCTTTGCGGAGCGGTCGGCCCTCCGTTTCCCCGCGCTGCCGGAGCCCCTTTACCCGACGGCGCCGGCATGGCAGCCATGGATCCCCGACACGACAAGGACACAAAGACGATGCGGGCGTGGCAGCGCATGTTGAGCGGACGGCGGCTCAATCTTTTGGACCCCTCGCCGCTCGATGTCGAGATCGAGGACGTCGCCCATGGCCTGGCCCGGGTCGCGCGCTGGAACGGCCAGACCCAGGGCGATTTCGCCCTGTCCGTCGCCCAGCACTGTGTTCTGGTGGAGCGGCTGGTCGCCGACGGGTCGCCGGGCCTGGAGCGGCGGTGGCGATTGGCCGCCCTGCTGCACGATGCCCCCGAATATGTCATCGGCGACATGATCACGCCCTTCAAGGCGGCCATCGGCGGCCAGTACAAATCGGTCGAGAAGGCCCTGGAGGCGGCCGTGCACGTCCGGTTCGGATTGCCCGCGACGCTGCCGGACGACATCGCGAAGCTGATCAAGCGGGCCGATCGGACGGCGGCCTTTTCCGAGGCCGTTGATCTGGCCGGCTTTTCGGAACGGGAGGCCAGACGGATTTTGGGCTATCGGCGCAAGGCGCGGGCCGACACCATCGTGGCGGTTCCGCCGGAACAGGCGGCATCCACCTATCTCGCGCGGTTTCGGGCCCTGTCGGAAGGGTAAAGCCGGTCAGGAGGCCGGGCGGTTCCGTCGGTAGGACGCGGCCAGTTGGCGCAGTGCGTCGCCGTGCTCGGATCCGGCCTTGGCCGGTTGCGGCGGGTCGATCAGGGCGCTCATTCCTCGCGGTGACCGGGCCATTCC
Organism: Inquilinaceae bacterium; assembly: GCA_052168355.1. Taxonomy (GTDB): domain Bacteria; phylum Pseudomonadota; class Alphaproteobacteria; order DSM-16000; family Inquilinaceae; genus JBQLZQ01. Next base: position 10,781 of record JBQLZQ010000009.1, on the reverse strand, counting down.
GACCTGCTGGCCCAGCATGCCGACCACCCTGTCCATCGCATCGGAGTCCAGCCTTGGCCGCGCCGTCCGGCGTTTTCCCTGGGGACGGGTGTCCTTGATGGCGCGCTGAATGGCGTGACTGACAATTCCCTTGAGAAATGGCGCGGTCAGGGACGCCAGAAGCGCCGGATCGCGTGCACAGGCGGCGATGATCAGCCTCTGGGCGGCGGCCTGGTCGCCCCCGGCCTTGACCAGGGCGGCCTTGACCTTGGCGTTCGCTTTCATGTTGGGGGTCATCGGCGCCGATCCGGAAGGCGGTTTGTGTAACGATCGATCCCTAAGCTACCCTTCGGTTAGTAAATATTTCGTGTGCGCTGGCGCAAGACGGGTCGTTTCGTAACGCCGTGGCGGCTACACTCGGTCCATGAACGCCGATATTTTCTTCGATGTGATCTGCCCCTGGTGTCTGATCGGCAAGCGGCGGCTGGATCGGGCGCTGGCGGAACGGCCGGATATAGCGCTGAAGCGGCGGTGGCTGCCGTTCCAGCTCAATCCCGGCATGCCCAAAGGCGGTGTCGACCGTAAGACCTATCTGGCGGCGAAGTTCGGCGGTCCGGAACGGGCGGCTCAGTTCTACGCGCTGATCGCCGAAACCGCCGCCAATGACGGGTTGGACATCGATCTGGACCGGATCGAACGCACCCCCAGCACCCTGGATGCCCACCGGCTGATCCGCCTTGCGGATGCCGAAGGGCCTGGAGCGGAGCCGGCGGTCGAGGCCCTGTTTCAGGCCTATTTCAAGGAGGGGGCGGATATCGGCCGCCGCGACGTGCTGAGGGATATCGCCGCGTCGCTGGGGATGAGCGGTCAGCGGGTCGCGGCTTACCTGACCAGCCCGTCGGACGTGGAGGCCATCAAGACGTCCGATGCCGCCGCCCGTCAGATGGGCATCCAGGCGGTCCCGTGCTTTGTCTTCGACAGCCGCTATGCCCTGTCCGGCGCCCAGGAACCCCAGGCCTTCTTCCCCCTGTTCGACCTGGCCCTCTCTACCGCCGCCCTGGCCCAGGCCTCCAGCTAGAGCGCGATCGTCATTGGTGGAAGCGGGCCCGCTTCCACCAATGACGATCGCGCTCTAAGGACCGCCGGGGCGAGCCGTTGGCGGCAGACCGCCGCAGGACAAGGCAGGCCCGGCACGTGATGCGGGGGCCTGTGCGCGGCGGTGCCGTTTGCTTTTCCTTGAGCTTCGGGGTGTCGCACAGACCCCGGCTCGGGGGCCGGGGGTCGTGGCTTCTTTCGTCTGGCGTCTCCAGTAGGACGTTTCAGACGACGCGCCCCGCACGTGATGCGGGGCCTGTGCGCGGCGGTGCAGTTGGCGGCCTGGGGGCCGGCGCTCCGGTTCCGGGTTGCCGCTCACGTGACTTCCGGAACGCGCGGTCCTATCGGCCGAGAGTTTCAAGGCCGCTGGTGTCGAGACCCTCAAGCGCCTTCTTGGCGTCGACACCGGTCACGCCGATGGTCCCGCTGTGCGTGCTGCGCGCGATCGAATTCTGGATGGCCAGATATTCGGCCGAGCAGGTCTGGAAACCATAGGTCCAGCCCACTTGATAGTCGTGGTCGTTCCGAAAGCGCTCCTGATCCTGCACTTCGCTTTCGAACCACGAACCCGCGACCCTACGGCCGCTGGGACAACCGTCGTGATACCCGTCGACATAGGCCTCGGAGAAACCGTGATTCCGCAATGTGTCTTCAGAGCTGGTGCATGCCGCCAGAGTCAAAAATACAGGGAGAGATAGAAAGCGTTGAATCTTTCTGTATCTCATCAAATACAATCCTGGAACGATGAAAGAAATAGCTTTTCTTTACTATCAACATCCCGAAGGAATGTCTATCGCGTGGAAGGTAATCGGATCGTCATCCGTCACGCGGCCATTTTGGTCAGGTCGGTCATGATCCGCCGTACACCGTCCACCCGGGCGGCGGCGCTGGTCCAGGTGCCCGCGTAGACCAGCTTGTGGTCGGGCCGCAGCCGGACCGCGCCGGCTCGGCGGGCGATGAAGTCGATCAGCCTGTCCGGGTGGGCGAAGCTGTTGTTGCGGAAGCTGAGCACCGCGCCCTTGGGACCGGCCTCCAGACGCTCGACCCCGGCATCCCGGCACATCCGCTTCAGATGGATGAGGATCAGCAGGTTCTCGACCTCCGGCGGCAGGGGCCCGAAGCGGTCGATCAGCTCCGCCGCGAAGGAATCGATTTCGGCCTGGTCGACCAGCCGCGCGATCCGGCGGTACAGATCCAGACGGACATGCAGATCCGCCACATAGGGTTCGGGGATCAGCACGGCCATGCCCAGATTGATCTGCGGCGTCCAGGCATCCGCCTCCTCGCCGTCCGACCCGCCGCGGGCCGCCGCCACCGCCTCCTCCAGCATCTGCTGATAGAGCTCGGCGCCGACCTCCCGGACATGACCGGACTGTTCCTCGCCCAACAGGTTGCCCGCGCCCCTGATGTCCATGTCGTGGCTGGCCAGGGTAAAGCCGGCGCCCAGCGTATCCAGGGTCTCGATGACGTGCAGCCGCCGCTGAGCCACGGCCGACAGGGCCCGGTCGGGGGCATAGGTCAGGTACGCGTAGCCGCGGATCTTCGACCGTCCGATCCGTCCCCGCAGCTGATAGAGCTGGGCCAGCCCGAACATGTCGGCGCGGTGGATGACGATGGTGTTGGCCGACGGCACGTCAAGCCCGGATTCGACGATGGAAGTGCACAGCAGCACGTCGAACTGACCATCGTAGAACGCGGTCATGATCTCCTCCAGCCGGGTCGGCGGCATCTGGCCGTGGGCGATGACCACCTTGACCTCGGGGACCAGGGTGCTCAGCCGCTCTTGCACGCGCTCCAGGTCCTCGATGCGGGGGCAGACATAATAGGTCTGACCGCCCCGGAAATGTTCGCGCAGGATGCCCTCGCGAATGACCACCGGATCGTAGGGCAGGACAAAGGTCCGGACCGCCAACCGGTCGATCGGAGGTGTGGCGATCAGCGACAGCTCGCGCACCCCAGACAGGGCCATCTGCAGGGTTCGCGGAATGGGTGTGGCGGTCAGGGTCAGGACATGGACGTTTTCTCGAAGCTGCTTCAGCCGCTCCTTCTGCCGGACGCCGAAATGCTGCTCCTCGTCGACGATCAGCAGCCGCAGGTTCTTGAACGCGATGCTCTTGGCCAGCAGCGCGTGGGTGCCGACCACCACGTCGATGGTCCCCTCGGCCAGCCCCTGGCGGACCAGCCTGGCCTCCGCCGCCGGGACCAGCCGGGACAGCCTGCCGATACGCAGCGGCAGGCCCTTCAGCCGCTCAATCACCGTCTGATAATGCTGCCGGGCCAGAAGGGTGGTCGGTACGACGATGGCCACCTGCCCGCCTTCCATGGCCGCCGCAAAGGCGGCGCGCAGGGCGACCTCGGTCTTGCCAAAGCCGACATCGCCGCAGACCAGCCGGTCCATCGGCCGTCCCGATCCCAGATCGGCCAGCACGTCGTCGATGGCCGAGAGTTGATCGTCGGTTTCGGGATAGGGAAACCGCGCCGCGAACTCGTTGTATAGACCGTCGGGCGGGCTGATCGGCTCGGTCTGGCGCAACTGGCGGACGGCGGCGACCTTGAGCAGCTCCTCGGCCATGTCCTTGAGGCGCTTCTTGACCCGTGCCTTGCGCGCCTGCCAGCCGCTGCCGCCCAACCTGTCGAGCGGCGTTCCCTCGTCCGTGCCGAACCGCGACAGAACCTCGATGTTTTCGACCGGGACGAACAGTTTGGCGCCCTCGGCATAGAGGACGCGCAGGCAGTCATGGGCGGCCCCCGAGACGGTCAGGGTCTCCAGGCCGCTGTAGCGGCCGATGCCGTGATCGACATGGACCACCAGGTCGCCCTCGCTGAGCGCCGACACCTCGGCGATGAACTTGTCGGACCGGCGGCGGCGGCGGCTGGGCCGGGTCAGGCGGTCGCCCAGAAGATCCTGCTCGGTGATGACCGCCAGATCCGGGGCGACAAAGCCATGCTCCAACGGCAGAACGACCAGGGCGATCTGGCGTGGATCCAGGGCTTCGACAACCGACCAGCCGTCGGCCGGCGTCACGTGGGCCAGGCCGTGTTCGCGCAGCACCGTCACCAGCCGCTCGCGCGCGCCGCGTGTATAGCCGGCGATGATAACGCGCCGGCCGGCCCGGATCATGTCCGCGGCGTGGGCGTAGACCGCGTCGTAGACATTGACGTCGGGTTTGGCCCGCGCGTCGGCGAAATCCCGCCCGCGCCTGCCGCCGGCGTCGAGAGCGGCGGTCCCCTCGGGCGCGGCGAACGGCGACAGCGCGGCCACCGGCCGGGGGGCCAGGCATCCCTCCCAATCGGCCGTGTCCAGATACAGCCGGTCCGGCGGCAACGGTTTGTAGACGGCCGCCGCCTCGGCCTTGCCGGCTTGCCGGAACGTGCGCCGCGCGTCGTAGAATTCGGCGATCTGGCCCAGTCGCGCGTCGCGCGCTTCCTCGGCCTGATGATCGAGACCGATGGGCGCGTCGGGCAGATAGTCGAACAGCGTTTCCATTTCGGCCAGGAACAAGGGCAGCCAATGTTCCATGCCGGTGTGGCGGCGGCCCTCGCTGACCGCCGCATACAGCGGATCGCTGTCGGTGACGGCGCCGAACAGTTCCCGGTATCCCGATCGGAAGCGGGCGATGGATCCCGCGTCCAGGAACAGCTCGCTCATCGGCTTGAGGGCGAAGTTCCGGCGCTTCTCCAACGTGCGTTGGCTGATCGCGTCGAAGGCCCGCACCCCTTCCAGCTCGTCCCCGAAAAAGTCGAGACGCAGCGGCTCGTCCGTGCCCGGTGGGAACAGGTCCACGATGCCGCCCCGGATCGCGAATTCGCCCGGTTCGCGCACCGTCTGGGCCCGGCCGTAGCCGTTGCGGGCCAGAAAGTCCTGCAGAGCCTCCAGCGACACGGTGTCGCCGATGGCGGCGGCGAAGGTGGCCTCGGCAAAGGTCCGGCGCGGCGGCACGCGCTGCAGAACGGCGTTGACCGTGGTCAGGACCAGGCGGGGTCCGCCGCCGTCGCGCCGCTCCACCAGCCGGGTCAGCGTATCGATCCGCCGGGCGATGATTTCGGCGTGTGGAGAAACGCGGTCGTACGGCAGGCAGTCCCAGGCCGGAAAGACCAGGATCTCGATATCGGGCGCGAAAAAGGCGATGGCCTCTCGCAGCCGTTCGGTGCGGGCGTCGTCCACGGCGATGTGCAGGAACCCGGCATCGCCGGCCTGGCGCGAGAGTTGCGCCAGCACCCGCGCATCGTGCCCTTCCGGCGCCCCGCCGACGAGAAGCCGGCGGGGGGCGGCTGTATCGAATGCAATGGGCGCGACTTTTGCCAGCGCGGTCATCGGGCTTTGGCCCCGAACCGGTGATCCCGAAGCAGCCGCATGACGTCGTGATCCTGCTCCGAAGGGACCGGCTCCCGCCCCATCATCCAGTCGTAGAGGTCGGGATCGTTGTTTTCCAGCAACGCCTCGAAGCGGTCGAGCTGGCCCGAGTCGAAGGTGCTCAGGTGCCTGTCGGCAAAGCTGCCAAGCAGAAGATCCGCCTCACGCGTGCCGCGGTGCCAGCTTCGAAAGCCAAGTTTTCGGCGCCGTGCCGCGAGTGGGTCGCGGTCCGGATCGGGATCGTCGCTCATACAGCTCTACTCGGATATTCCCAAGGGATGGAGCAGGATATAGAACTCGCACCGTGCGTCCGCAAATCCTCTATCCTCTCTTTGCCGCCGTCGAGACCCTGCCGGGGATCGGAGCGAAGACGGCCAAGCTGATCGACCGGGTTGCCGGCGGCAAGGTGGTGGACCTGCTTTGGCATCTGCCGAGCGGCATCGTGGATCGGCGGTATCGGCCTTCGGTGGCCGAAGCGCTGCCCGGCTCCGTGGCCACCCTGACCGTCACGGTCGACGGATTGTCCGCGCCGGCGACCCGCAAGGGACCCTATCGGGTCCGGTGCCATGACGCCACGGGAACGATCGATCTCGTCTTTTTTCACGCCGGCGAGGACTGGCTGTCCCGGATGTTTCCGATCGGTCAGGAGCGCGTGGTCAGCGGTCGCGTCGAGCAGTTCCAGGGCCAGCCCCAGATGGCCCATCCCGACCGCATCGGCAAGCCGGCGGAGATGGCTGAGATCGCGACCGTCGAACCGGTCTACCCCCTGACCGCCGGCCTGGCGCCCAAGATCATCGGCCGCGCCATAGCCGCCGCCCTCGATCTGGCGCCCGAACTGCCGGAATGGCAGGACCCGGCCTGGCTGGTCCGGCAGCATTGGCCGGCCTGGCGCGCGGCCTTGCTGGCCGCGCATCATCCGGACGACATGGCCGCGCTGGACCTGGCCGGCCCGGCGCGGGCCCGGCTGGCCTTTGACGAGTTGCTGGCCAACCAGCTGGCCCTGGCCCTGGTGCGGGCGTCGGTGCGACGGCAGGCCGGCCGGGCGACGCAGGGCGACGGGCGTCTGCGCCGCCGGGTCGAGGAGGCCCTGGCATTCGGTTTGACCGGGTCCCAGCGCCGGGCGCTGACCGAGATCGAGACCGACATGGCGGCGAACCATCGGATGATGCGTCTGCTCCAAGGCGATGTCGGCAGCGGCAAGACCGTGGTGGCGCTGCTGGCCATGCTGATCGCGGTCGAGGCGGGCGGTCAGGCGACCATGCTGGCGCCGACCGAGATCCTGGCCCGCCAGCATCTTCAGACCCTGCGCCCCTGGGCCGAGGCGGCTGGGGTGGAGATCGCCGTCCTCACCGGCCGGGACAAGGGCACGGCGCGGCGTGCCCTGCTGGACCGGATCGCCGGCGGAACCGTGCCGCTGATCGTCGGCACCCATGCCCTGCTCGAGGATGACGTGGCCTTTCACGATCTGCGTCTGGCGGTCATCGACGAACAGCATCGGTTCGGCGTCCATCAGCGCCTGCGTCTGGCCACCAAGGGCCGTGCCGTGGATGTGCTGGTGATGACGGCGACGCCGATCCCGCGCACCCTGCAGCTCACCGCCTATGGCGATATGGACGGGTCGCAACTGACCGAGAAGCCGCCGGGCCGCCGACCCGTCGATACCCGCGCCGTGCCCAACCAGCGCCTGGCCGAGGTCGTCGAAGCGCTGACGCGAAAGCTCGACGGCGGCGAGAAAGCCTACTGGGTGTGCCCGCTGGTGGAGGAGTCCGAGACCGGGGATCTGGCGGCGGCCACCGAACGGTACGAGGCTCTGCGCAGCCGGTTCGGCGACCGCGTCGGTCTGGTGCACGGCCGGTTGAAGGCAGCGGAAAAGGACGCGGTGATGAGCGCCTTTGTCGACGGGCCGATCGACCTTCTGGTCGCCACCACGGTGATCGAGGTGGGCGTCGACGTGCCGGCGGCGACGGTGATGGTCATCGAGCATGCCGAGCGGTTCGGGCTGGCCCAGCTTCACCAGTTGCGTGGACGGATTGGCCGCGGCGACAAGCCCTCGGTCTGTCTGCTCCTGTACGCGCCGCCGCTGGGCGACACGGCGCGGGCCCGTATCGCCGCCCTGCGCGACACCGATGACGGTTTCCGCATCGCCGAGGAAGATCTGCGGCTGCGTGGCGCCGGAGAGGTTTTGGGCACCCGGCAAAGCGGCCTGCCGGCCTTCCGGATGGCCGATCTCGCCGCCCACGCCGACCTGCTGGCCGCCGCGCGCGACGATGCCAAGCTCATCCTGGATCGGGACCCGCACCTGGAGACGCCGCGCGGCGCGGCTCTGCGCGTCCTTTTGTATCTGTTCGAGCGGGATGCGGCGGTGCGCTACCTGCGGTCGGGCTGACCCGTGGTTTCCAGCGACGCCCGTGTCGGGGCTTCGGCCGTACTGTCCTCGGTGGCGTACCCGATCAACGGGCGTTCCTGATCTTCCGGCGGCCGCCGATCGGGGGGCGTCACGATCCCGGCCGAGATCACCATCTTGATCCCCTCCTCCACCGTCATGTCCAGAACGTAGATATCATCCCGCGGCAGAAACAGAAGGAAACCGGAGGTGGGGTTTGGTGTTGTCGGCAGAAACACGTTGGTCAGGTTCGCCGCGTTGAGGTTCTGCACCTCGCCCTTCGTGGTCCCGGTGATAAAACCGATGGCCCAGATGCCGCGACGCGGATATTCGATCAGAACGACTTCGCGGAACGTATTGGATTGATTGGCAAGAACCGATTCCAGGATTTGCTTGGTGGCGCCGTAAACGGTTCGCACGGCGGGGATGCGGGCCAGGATCTGTTCGCTTGTCCTGAGCAGAAGCCGCCCCAGCAGGCCGGCGGTGACGGCGCCGATCATCGTCAGCGTGACGACCACGATGACGACGCCCACGCCGGGCACGCTGAACGGAAGATAGGTTTCGGGGTTGAAGCGCGGCGGCAGCAGGGCCTCCACCCGCTCATCGATAAAGCTGATGAACAGCCAGCCGGCATAAAGGGTGATGCCGAGAGGCGCCGTGACCAGAATGCCGGCTAAAAAATAAGCGCGTAATCGCGCGCCGAATCCCAATTTGTGATGTGGAACCGGTCTCGCCATCGATGATCCTAAGAATCTGCCCAAGACATGGTTACGGGTTGCACCGCCTTTTCAAGACCTTGGGCTAGGACGGCGTCGCGCCGTGAAGGGGGATAACGATAAGTTGCATGATGCACATCCTAAAAATCCATCGAGGCCATGGTTAGCTTAGTACACGAGAACCGCGTCCGGGAAGAAGGGGTTGTCGTGATACGGTTTTCCGGCACTGCATTTCGTGCCGTGTCGTCCACCGGCCGATGACACGGGTGGCCGCCATCGCGACGGCGGTGCCGCCCCACGGGATTCCCCAGGCAGAAGCGCTTGAGGGCGCGCGGCACCTGTTCGGCGGCCGGCACCGCGATTTCGAGCGGCTGGCGCCTGCCTTCGGCAATGCCGGGATCGACCAACGCCAGTCCTGCGTCCCGGTCGAGTGGTACTTCGAACCCCATGGCTGGGCCGATCGCAACGCGCTTTACCAAACCCACGCGCTGGATCTGTTGGAGACGGCCGCGACCGACTGCCTGAGACAGGCCGGCCGCACACCGTCGGAGATCGACGCCCTGGTCCTGGTCTCCAGCACCGGCGTTGCCACACCCAGCCTGGACGCGATGCTGATGAACCGGATGGATTTTCGTGCCGATACGGCGCGCTTGCCGATCTTCGGCCTGGGCTGCGCCGGCGGCGTGCTGGGACTTGGGCGGGCGGCCGCCCTGGCCCGAGCCCAGCCGGGAACCCGGGTGCTACTTCTGGTCGTGGAGCTGTGCGGTCTCACCTTCCGGTCCAGCGATATCGGGAAAAGCAACGTGATCGCCACCGCCCTGTTCGGCGACGGCGCCGCGGCTTTGTTGGTGGAGGACGGGCCGGGCCCGGCCGCCATCGATGGCTGGGGCGAGCATCTTTGGCCGGGCAGCCTGGATATCATGGGATGGTCGGTGGAGGATGACGGTCTGGGGGTGCTTTTTTCCCGCGACATTCCAACGCTCGTCCGCCGTGACCTTGTTCCCGCGGTCGACGCCTTTCTGGCCCGCCAGGGGGTTGGCCGGGCGGAGCTGGCCGGGTTCATCTGCCATCCCGGTGGCGCCAAGGTGCTCGATGCGCTGCGCCAGGCGCTCGAGCTGCCAGCCGGGGCGCTGGATGCCGAAGCCGAGGTGCTGCGCCGGCACGGTAACATGTCGGCACCCACGGCGCTTTTTGTCCTGGCCCGCCGTCTGGCCGATGGATCGTCCGGGCGGCATCTGATGCTGGCCCTGGGGCCGGGGTTCACGGCCGGATTTGCCATGCTGACGCTGTAGTGGAGCCGGAGTGGACCCATTGATCCCGGACATGGGCCTGGCCCAATGGATCGTCTTGGCGGTGGCCGTGCAGCGACTGGCGGAACTCGCCTTTGCCGCGAGCAACACGCGCCGGCTGCGGGCCGCCGGCGCCGTGGAGCATGGGCGACGGCACTATCCCCTGATCGTCGGTCTTCACGCGATTTGGCTGGTCGTGCTGTTCGTGGCGATCCCCGCAACCGCGGCCCCCGTCTGGCCGCTGTTGGCCGCCTTCGTCGCACTACAGGCGGCAAGACTCTGGGTCATCGCCAGTTTGGGCCGGTTCTGGACCACCCGGGTTCTGACGGCGCCGAATACGCCGCTGCGCCGGGTCGGGCCCTATCGGTTTCTGCGTCACCCCAACTATGTGATCGTCGTGGCGGAGCTCGCGATCCTGCCGCTGGCATTCGGCCAATGGTTAATCGCCGTTCTGTTCACGCTGGTCCATCTGCCGCTCATCCTCCACCGGATTCGGGTGGAGGACGCCGCCCTGGCGGACCGGAGAGGTGAGGACGGGTCCCTAGGCCCCTATTCTCAAAAGGACTCTTAGAAAGGCCATACGAATGATGGCGCGGTGACCCCCTTTGCCTTATAGTGCGCTGCAATAAATCGCTGTGCGGCACATTAACCAAAGCCGCAAAAGAAAACGCAAGTTTAGGCATCTTCATGGGCACGATTGTTGAATTCAGAATGCTTGAGCCTGCCCAACCGGCCGGCCCGACGACGGATCTCGAGCCGGAGGGCGGCGGCGCGCCCGTGGTCAGCCCCTATCTGAAACGACCGTTGCGCAGCCTCGACGCGGTGATCGAAGCACGCGGACTTCGCACCGTGCCCGGCCGACCGACCGAGAGCGACCCCTCCGCCTAGGAGCCTGTCCGAGAATTCGCTGGGCGATGCGAGGGGTCTCTGATTCACTGCGTTTCATGAGCAAGAGCTTTCGCGAG
>JBQLZQ010000008.1:0-6071 GCA_052168355.1 Inquilinaceae bacterium | reverse complement strand
GTCGCCGATGTCGGTACCGCCCAGGAAGCCCTCGACAGGCTGATCGAGGACTGGACCGAAGTCTTCGAAGACGAAGGCAAGCTCTAGGCGAAACCGGCCGCCCGGTCTCCGTCACAAGGGGGCCGGGCGGCCGGCCTCAAAGAGGTTCCGGAAAGTCCGTTCATGTCCGAGACATCGATTGACCGCGTAGCCGCTGCCACGCCGCGCACCGTCGCGCGCCGCATCCGGGGCCTGAGCGACCGCGCCATCGCCTGGATCTTCGTGGCGCCGACGATCTTCCTGCTGCTGGCGGTAAACATCTTTCCGCTGATCTGGACGATCAATCTCAGCTTCACGAACTTCCGCGCCAACCGTCCGAACCGCGAGGTTGAGTATGTGGGGCTGCAGAACTACCAGCGCATCCTGACCGACAGCGACAACTGGCTGACGATGCAGGCCACCGCGCATTTCCTGTTCTGGACCATCCTGCTTCAGGTGCTGATCGGCTTCACGCTGGCCTGGCTGATCAACCGCAAGTTCAAGGGCAACGATTTGTGGACCACCATCATCGTGCTGCCGATGATGCTGTCGCCGGCCGTTGTCGGAAACTTCTGGACCTTCCTCTATCAACCGCAGATCGGCCTGTTCAACTACGTGGTGTCGTTCTTCACCGGCATCGACCCGTCGTCGTTCGAGATGATCGGGTCGGTTACGCTGGCGCCGTGGTCGATCGTCATCGTCGACACCTGGATGTGGACGCCCTTCGTGATGCTGATCTGCCTTGCCGGCCTGCGGTCCATTCCCGACTACATCTACGAGGCGGCGGCCGTCGACCGCGCCTCCAAATGGCGGCAGTTCTGGACCATCACCGTTCCCATGGTGCTGCCGTTCCTGATGCTGGCGGTGCTGTTTCGCGGCATCGAGAACTTCAAGATGTTCGACCTGGTGGTGCAGCTCACCGGCGGCGGGCCGGGGTCGGTGACCGAACTCACATCGATCGACCTCAAGCGCGAAGCCTTCGAGAAATGGCGCACCGGCTATGCCTCGGCCTACGCGGTCATTCTGTTCGTGACGGTGTTCGGCCTCGCCTCGATCTACGTCAAGGCCCTCAACAAGGTGAAGGAACGATGAGCGGCCATTCGGTCACCGAACCGTCTGCGCGGCAGAAATGGGTCGCCGGCGCCCTGGTCGTCGGCTACGCCGTGATCACCATCCTGCCGCTGGTCTGGATCCTGATGACCGGGTTCAAGTCGCCGGCCGACTCGATTTCCTACCCGCCCAAGGTGTTCTTCGAACCGACCGTGGAAGGGTACGTGAACCTGTTCACGACCCGCACAAGGGTGTCGCCCGAGCAGCTGGCCGCCCTGCCGCCGCCCGAGACCTGGTACGACGAGATCGTGCGCAACCGCGACATGGTCATCGCCGGCCCGTCCCGTTATGGGGAACGGTTCCTGAACTCCGTCATCATCGGGTTCGGGTCGACCTTCCTGTCGGTCTTTCTGGGCACGCTGGCGGCCTATGCGTTCTCGCGCTTCAAGGTGCCGCTCAAGGACGATCTGCTGTTCTTCATCCTGTCGACGCGGATGATGCCGCCGATCGCGGTGGCCATCCCGATCTTTCTGATGTTCCGGACCCTGGGCCTCAGCGACACCCATCTGGGAATGATCCTGCTGTACACGGCGGTGAACATCAGCCTGGCCGTCTGGCTGTTGAAAGGCTTTATCGACGAGATCCCGCGCGAATACGAGGAAGCCGCCCTGATCGACGGCTACACGCGGTTCCAGGCCTTCTACAAGGTGGTGCTGCCGCAGGCGGCCACCGGCATCGCGTCGACGGCGATCTTCTGCCTGATCTTCGCCTGGAACGAATACGCCTTCGCGGTCCTTCTGACCTCGGGCACGGCGCAGACCGCCCCGCCCTTCATCCCCACCATTATCGGCGTGGGCGGGCAGGACTGGCCGGCCGTGGCGGCTGGGGCGACGCTGTTCCTCCTGCCGGTCATGATCTTCACCATCATGCTGCGCCGGCATCTGCTGCGCGGCATCACGTTCGGAGCGGTGCGCAAATGAGGGGCCGCGAATGAGCGACTTCATCGCCAGACTTCTAAGCCTGCGGCGCGGCCCATGGGAACTGGTGGCCTCGATCCTGATCGCCGTCGGCGTCTTCATGCTGATGCAGCCCTACGTGATGTGGGCCTACACCTATTCCTTCATCGTCACCCTGGTGGGCACGGTCATGTTCATCGTCGTCAGCCATTTCCGGGCGTAGCGCATGGCCGAGATCATCATCAAGGATCTGCGCAAGGATTTCGGGTCCTTCAACGCCGTCAAATCCTCGTCCTTCAAGGTCGAGGACGGCGAGTTTTTCATGCTTCTCGGCCCGTCGGGTTGCGGCAAGACGACGACCTTGCGGATGATCGCCGGGCTCGAACTGCCGACCTCCGGCGAAATCTACATCGACGGAGAGGAGGTCAGCCGAAAACCGGCCTCCCAACGGGACATCGCCTTCGTCTTTCAGATGTTCGCGCTCTATCCGCACATGAACGTGCGCAAGAACATGAGCTATCCCCTGGTCAGCCAGGGCATGCCCCGGGCCCAGGTGCGCGAGAAGGTCGCCGAGGTGGCGAAGATCCTGGGCATCGAGACCATTCTCGACCGGCCGGTCGGCGGGCTGTCGGGCGGCGACCGCCAGCGGGTGGCGCTGGGCCGCGCCATCGTGCGGGATCCCAAGGCGTTCATGATGGACGAACCGCTGGGCGCCCTGGACGCCGAGTTCCGTGAGCGCATGGCCGAGGAATTGCGCGCCCTGCACGACCGGATGGGGGCGACGACCGTCTACGTCACCCATGACCAGCTCGAAGCCATGCAGATGGGCGACAAGATCGTGGTCATGAACCATGGGGTGGTCGAACAGTTCGGCGCCCCTCAGGACATCTACGACAAGCCCGCCACCATGTTCGTGGCCGACTTCATCGGCTCGCCCTCGATGAATTTTCTGCGGTTTCACGGCAGCCTAGAGGCCGGCGACACGTCGGTCGTCCTGAGCCATCAGCGGCTCGCCGTGCCGGAACTGCGCGAGCCGCGCGACGGCGACCTGGTCTTCGGCGTGCGGCCCGAACATGTTCGCCTGTCCGACAGCGCCGGCTACCGCGGCGAGGTGCTGGCGACCGAGTATCTGGGCACCACCCAGATCGTCACGCTGAAATCGTCCCACGGCGACGTCAAGGCGCGGATCGCGTCGGACCTGCCCGTCCGGGTCGGCGAGACGGTGGGGCTCGACTTCAACGCCGACACCGTGACGCTGTTCGACGCCCAGACCGGAAGGGCCCTGCGTTCGGACCTCAACGAGGGGGTGCTGGGTCATGGCTGACGTCGCCCTTCACGGTGTCTCCAAGGCATTTGGCACCTCCGTCGCCCTTGACGACTTCTCCATGGCGATCCCGGACGGGGCTTTCGTCGTGCTTCTGGGCCCGACCGGGGCCGGCAAGACCACGACCCTGCGGCTGATTTCCGGGCTTGAGCGCCCCGACGCCGGCGAGATCACCATCGACGGACGCTCGGTGATCGGCGAGACGCCGGCCCAGCGCAACGTGGCGATGGTGTTCCAGCAATACTCGCTGTATCCGCACATGACGGTGCGCGAGAACCTGGCCTTCCCGCTGCGCTCGCCGATCCTCAAGACCCCCGCCGACCAGATCAGCCGCAAGGTGGCGGACGTGGCCGAGGTTCTGCGCATCTCGCACAAGCTGGACAACAAGGCGACGGCCCTGTCGGGGGGCGAGATGCAGCGGGTCTCGATTGGCCGGGCCCTGGTCCGCGATCCCGCGATCTACCTCATGGACGAACCCTTGAGTTCCCTCGACGCCAAGCTGCGCGCCGAACTGCGGATCGAGCTCAAGCGGGTGCAGGCGAACCTCGGGGCCACGCTACTCTACGTGACCCACGACCAGGTCGAGGCGATGACCATGGCCACCCATGTCGGCGTGCTTGATCGGGGCCGGTTGGTCCAGTTCGGAACCCCGCGTGAGATCTACGAAAACCCGGTCAGCCTGTATGTCGCGGCTCGTCTGGGACTGCCCAGGATCAACGCGCTTCCGGCCGATCTGTTCGGCCCGGCGCCAAGCGGCGCCGCGACCATCGGCCTGCGCCCCGAACATCTGGTTCAGGGCGAGGGAACGCCCACCAGGGTGGTGCGGGTCGAGCATCTGGGCGACCAGACACGGCTGCACCTCAAACTGGAGGGCCATGACATCGTCACCCTCACCAATGTCCACACCAGCCTTGAACCGGGCGATACGGTAGCCATCCAGCCGCGCGCGCCGCTTTACTTCGACGCGAATGGCGCACGCATCGCCGCAGGAGGCCACCGATGAAACAGTTTATCAACACCAAGGAAACCCTGGTCACGGAGGCCCTGGACGGCATGCTGCGCACCGCCGGCGGACGGCTTGCCCGCCTGGACGGCTACCCTCACATCAAGGTCGTCGTCAGGACCGACTGGGACCGGTCCAAGGTGGCGCTGGTGTCCGGCGGCGGCTCGGGCCACGAACCGTCCCATGCCGGGTTTGTCGGGCAGGGAATGCTGACGGCGGCGGTGTGCGGCGATGTGTTCGCCTCGCCGTCGGTCGATGCGGTGCTGGCCGGCATCCTCGCGGTCACCGGCAAGGCGGGCTGCCTGCTGATCGTCAAGAACTATACCGGCGACCGGCTGAATTTCGGTCTCGCCGCGGAGCGGGCAAGGGCCTTCGGGCTCAAGGTGGACATGGTGGTCGTCGACGACGATATCGCCCTGCCTGATCTTCCCCAGGCCCGCGGCGTGGCCGGGACGCTGTTCGTCCACAAGATCGCCGGCGCCCTGGCCGATCAGGGAGCGGATCTGGAAACCGTGACGCGGGCCGCGCGGCGGGTCATCGACGGCGTGGTGTCCATCGGCATGTCGCTGGACACCTGCACGGTCCCGGGCTCGCCAAAGGAAGACCGGATCGATGCGGGCAAGGCCGAACTGGGTCTCGGCATCCATGGCGAGGCCGGTGTCGAGCAGGTCGACTTCTCCGGCGCCAGGGCGGCGATGGAGATGGTGGTGGACCGGCTGGCGCCCAATATCGGCCAGGGCCCTCACGTCGCCCTGGTGAACAATCTGGGCGGCGCGACGCCGCTGGAAATGGCGGTGCTGGCCGAGGAGCTGGCCCGGTCCCGGATCGGCGACCAGTTGAGCTGGATGGTCGGCCCGGCCGCGATGATGACCTCCCTCGACATGCAGGGTTTTTCGATTTCCCTTCTGCCGATTGGCGAAGCGGAGGAGGCCGCGCTGCTCGCCCCGGTCGCGCCCTGGGCCTGGCCGGGCTGTCTGGCGCTCGGTGCAATCCCGGTTGTGGCACTGCCAGACGGGTTGACGCCGATCCAGCCGATGCCGTCCAAAAACGACCGCTCGCGGGCCTTCATCGAGCGGTGCTGCGCGATCCTCATCGCCGCCGAAAAGGACCTGAACGCCCTTGACGCCAAATCCGGCGACGGGGATACGGGGTCGACCCTGGCCACGGCGGCGCGAGCCCTGACCGGGTCGCTTGACCGCTTGCCGCTTGCCGATCTGACGCAGCTCTATCGCGCCATCGCCTTGGAGCTCAGCCAGACAATGGGTGGATCCTCCGGCGTGCTGCTGGCCATCTTCTTCTCCGCCGCCGGGGACGCCTCGGCCAGCGGCAAGGGTGCCGTCGAGGCCCTGAAGGCGGGACTGGACCGGGTCCAGCAGGTCGGCGGCGCCCGCCCCGGCGACCGGACCATGATCGACGCCTTGCTGCCCGCCTTGGAAGCCCTGCCGGGCGGTCTGAAGGCGGCCGCCGTCGCCGCCCGCGCCGGCGCCGACCTGACGGCCGGCATCACCAAGGCCAAGGCCGGGCGCGCCAGCTATATCTCAGAGGGCAAGCTTGCCGGCCACAACGACCCCGGGGCCGAGGCGGTCGCCAGACTGTTCGAGAAGTTGACCGAGGGGTAGGAGGGGGGCCGATCGGTCCCGCTAGAGCAGGATCGCCTTGGGTGGGATCGCTTCGGCGATCCCACCCAAGGCGATCCTGCTCTATTCATAGAGTTAGAGAG
>JBQLZQ010000007.1:0-51227 GCA_052168355.1 Inquilinaceae bacterium | reverse complement strand
GTGCTCGGCACCGCCGACCTGCTCGACACCGGACGCCGCTACGACCCCGATACCACCATCGAAGCCGAAGCTGAACCTGCCACAGCCCGTCAAAGATTGATCTCGCCGTGACCGGATCCGCACCCGATCCCGGCGGTACATGCCTAGTTGGAGCCACGGGCGGCATCGGCGCTGCGATCGCCCGGCGCCTCGCGGCCGATGGACGGCGGCCTCTGGTGATCATGGACCTTCCCGGCGCGGCACTCGATGCGCTGGCCATCGACCTCGAGGCCACGGCGGTACCAGTCGATCTGGGTGATCCTGACAGCGTCGGCGCGGCGTTCGCCACGGCCGCCATCTCCCTGTCGGCGGGTCTGTCGGACTTGGTCCTGGCCGCCGGCGTCGTCGATACCGCAAAGCTGGGGGATTTGACGCCGCAGCGCTGGGACCAGGTCATTGCCGTGGACCTTACCGGTTTTTTTCTGGCCTGCCACCATGCCCTGCCGTTGCTGCGCGACAACGGGCGGATCGTGACCCTGGGGTCGCTGGCGGGACGCACCGGCGGTGTCCTGACCGGCACCGCCTATGCCGCGGCCAAGGGCGGGGTCGAGGCGATGACCAAATCCCTGGCCCAGCAGCTTGCACCCCGTGGCATCACCGTCAACTGCGTCGCCCCGGGCGCGGTCGAGACCCCGATGCTGGCGGCCCATACGCCGGAGCGCAGGGCGGAGATGACCCGCACGACCCCGCTCGGGCGAATGGCGCAGCCGCACGAGATTGCCGCTGCGGTCGCCTATCTGCTGTCGCCGGAGGCCGGTTTCATCACCGGCCATGTCCTGGCCGTCAATGGCGGGCTGCGGATGGATTGAGGATGTGACGCGACGGTCCGTCAGATCGTCAAGCCGGCCTCGTGTCCCTCATAGACGGCCTCCAGCGCCGTTCGCGCCGCCTGGCAGTCGCCGACCGAGTACAGATCCAGCGGTCGATCGCGGCTGGCCGTCGCGGCGTGCAAGGCCGCGCGCAAGCCGTCACGCGGTACGCCATGGGCGGGCGCGATCAGGCTGTCGAAGTCCCGGCTTTCGCGCTCGGCACCGGTCGACAGATCGACCAGCCGGGTCACCCCGCCCTTGAATCCGGCGACCGTATGCAGCGCCAGTATGGCCACACCCTTTTCCTTGAGTCGGTGACGCAGGGCAAAGCTGGAATAGATGCTGACGGTCCAGGCCGGCGTGCCGGTGGGCGCGATCAGCGTGACGCGGTGACCGCGGTCGGCCAGCCATTCGGCGGTGGCGGCAACCGACCAGCCGCCCAGCACGTCGACCAATGCCACCCGCTCGCCCAGCGTGTCGACATCGCCGATCGCCTGCTCCAGGGTCAACGCCGCGTTGCCGCCTTCAAGGGGCAAGGTCGCGGGATCCGCGCCTGTCGCCAGCACCACCGCGTCGGGCGCGGCGGAAATGATCGCCTGGACCTCGGCCAGGCGGCCGAGGTCCACTTCCACCCCAGCGCGTGCGAGAGCCGCCTTCTGGTAATCGAGCAGCATCAGGAAATCCGCCCGCAACGGCATGCGTTCGAGCCAGGCGAGCGCGCCGCCAAGCCGATCGGCGGCCTCCCACAGCCGGACCCGGTGGCCGCGCGCGGCGGCGACGGCCGCGGCCTCCATGCCCGCCGGTCCGCCGCCGATGACCAGGACGTCTCGCGGTCGGGCGGTCCGCCCAGCCGCGGGTTCTCTCCATGCGCCTTCCCGCCCCGCCCGCGGGTTGGTCAGGCAGGTTATGGCGAGGTTCTGGGCCAGCATGCCGGCACAGCCCTGGTTGCAACCGATGCAGGGGCGGATCTCGGATTCGCGGTCTTGGGCCGATTTGGCGACCAGGGCCGGATCGGCGATATGAGCCCGGGCCATGCCCACCATGTCGGTGTCGCCGGCGGCCAGCAGGGCCTCGGCCTCGGCGAGAGTGCGGACCTTGCACACGGCGAACACCGCTGGCGGGGCCTCCAGGTCCGAGACGGCGGCCTTGATCGCCGGCGCGAACGACCGAAACTGGGCGGCGTCGAAGGCCATGTCGGCCATCTGGGTCGAAATCGTGTAGCTGCCGTGATAGGCCGAATGCGAGACGTGGATGAAATCGACCCGCGCGCCACCGCAGAGCGCGCGCGTCACGGTTGCCATGACGTCGGGGGTCAGCCCACCGGGCAGAAATTCATCGGCGCTGATGCGCACACCCAGCGTTGCGGCCGGCCCTACGGCGACCCGCACCGCCTTCAGTGTTTCCGCCGCAAAACGCAGGCGGTTGGCGAACGAACCGCCCCACCCATCCGACCGCTGGTTGGTGGCCGGCGACAGGAACTGTTGGAGCAGGTGGCCGTGGGCCATTTGCAGTTCTATCCCGTCGAGGCCGGCTTCCATCAAGTTTGTGGCTGTTGTGGCATGGGCCTGGATGACCTCCACGATCTCGTCCTCCGTCATCGGGTGGGGCGGCGGCGCAGTGATGGTCCAGGGGATCGGCGAAGCGCCCCATGCGGGCGTGCGGGTGAAATTGCCGTCGATGTGCCGGCCCAGATGAATGATCTGACCGTACAGCCGCGCGCCCTCGGCCCGGACGGCGTCAGCGATGCGGGCGAAGTGCGGGATGGCGGCGGGATCATAGCCGTTGACGCCCTGCTTGCGTCCAAGCGAGCTGCGATGGACCCGGATGCCTTCGAAGATGAGCAGCGCCGCACCGCCGCGGGCCCGGGCCCGGTGGTAGTCCAGATGCCGTTGCGAAGGCAGGTTGTCGTCGCCGTAGTTGGTGGTGTGAGCCGGTACGAAGATGCGGTTGCGCAATACCTGGCCGCCGATACGGATCGGCTGGAACGTGTGGGGATAGCGCGCCGCGCCGCCGCTGAGATCCGGGTCCGTCATGTATACGCTCCTCCCGGCTTCCTTTGAACCGACACCGCGCGTCTAACCTTGACAGCCCGGCGGATGGGATGTGAAATGCGTTAAACATATAACAATCATGCAAATCGGATCCGTCAAGATCCGGCAGGGCAGGGCAGGTGAGATGAATGGGTCCCCCGTGTTGATGTCCGGTACCACGACGATGGTCGATGTGCCGTCGTTTCGGTCGCGTCCAGCGCGATGTTGGAACCGCGCCGACCTGGACCGGCGCGCGGCGGCGGAAGTGTTCGTCGACCTGCCGGCCCTGGCGGCGAGCCAGATAAAAGAGGCGCTGGGGTTCATCCGCGCCAACGGCCTGACCCTCGACACCGTTGAGCAGGAGGATTTTCGCATCCCGGCCTTTGCTCCGCTCGCGGCGGATCTGCGCCGCCGGCTGGATGAAGGGCCCGGCGCGGTCGTGCTGCGCAACGTTCCGGCCGACCTGGCCGACGAAGAGGCGGCAGGGATCGTCGCCTGGGGGCTTGCCAATTATGTCGGCCGCCCGATCCGCCAAGGGCTGCACCGTGACAGGCGTCTGTTCACGGTCACCGACCGCGGGGCCGCGAACACGGACCCGACTCGGATCGGCGCCTCGGCGAAATTGTCGCGCATGCATTCCGACAATGGCTGCCTTGAGCCCCGCCCACCGGCCTATATCGGTCTGCTGTGCGTCTGCAACGCGGCAAGCGGCGGCGACAGCACCCTGATCTCCGCCGAGACCCTGCATGCGGAAATCGCGCGGCAACGGCCGGATCTTCTTCCGCTGCTCTACCGGCCCTTTCACTTCCGTCCGCCGGAACTCCACACCTGGCCGGCCGGGTCGCGAACCATCGTCAAGCCGGTCTTCGATATTGGCGACGGGGGAGAGCTGAACGTTCACTATGCGCGGGTGATGATCGACCCGGGGATGGAAATCGCCGGCGTGACACTCGACGGTCCGACTCGCGAGGCGCTCGATCTGGTCGACCGTCTCCTGGAGCGTGAGGATCTGGTCTGGCGTCATCGGCTGACGGCCGGAGAGTTCCTGTTCACAAACAATCTGGCCACGCTGCACGGCCGTCTCGCCTACAGCGACGGTCCAACGGGCGATGCGCGCCGGGTGCTCAAACGGATCTGGCTTTGGCGCCGGCACTATGGACCGGGAGACGACCCGGTGGCGCTCGACCTTGCCGAACGATGCCAATCGGAGAAGGTCCAATGATCCGTGTGCCCGTCCTTGTCCAAAGCCATGACGGGAAAGACCGACCGCTCGACCTGAGCGTGGCCCGGATGGTCAATCTGGGCTCGGCGACCCGCGATGCCCGGACGGCGGTGGCTCACCAGGAAGAGGTCGCCAGGCATGGCATCAACATCGCCACCTCGGTGCCCGCGCCCCGCATCTATCCCATCGGGACCCACGCCCTGACGGTCGGTGATCAGGTCGAGGTGCACACCGCCGAAACGTCCGGCGAGGTCGAGATCGTGATCGTTCGCGATGCGGACGGGACGGTGCTGGTCGGCGTCGGCAGCGACCACACCGACCGGGCGCTGGAGAGGACATCGATCCCTTGGTCCAAGCAGGCGTGTCCCAACGTCCTTGCGCCGGTGCTGTGGCCGTTCGACGAGGTTCGTGATCACTGGGATGACTGCGTGCTGAAAAGCTGGGTCGACGGGCGGCTCTACCAGGACGTCTCGGTCGCGGCATTCCTGCATCCCGACGACGTTTTGCACACGCTGCGGGAGCGCGCACCCGGACTGCCGGAACGTGACTTGATGGTCTTTTGCGGCACGATCGTCAGCGTCGACAAGCGCTTGGGCTTTGGCCGCGACTGGACCTTTCAGCTTGACGATCCGACCGCCGGGCGGCGCATCGATCATTCCTATCAGGTCATCGACCTATTCGATCCGATCGCGGCGGAATACCGCGTGCCGGTGGTGACCGGCGGTAAAAAGACGGGTTGAGTCCATGCCAAGACTCCGACCCGCGACAAAAACAGGCAGGGCGAGGCTCAACGGGCAAGGGAGAGTATGATGGCGGTATCTTTGACGACAAGGCTGGCTGGGACGGCCGTTGCCGCACTGATTGGTGGCGGAATGATGCCCGTGGCGCTGACCGTGCAGCCGGCGGCGGCGGAGACCTTGGTCATCGCTGCGGCGCTGGCGCCAGAGGGGTTCGACGGGGACGCTCTGCGGCCGCACACCCAGAACGTGGTGACTCAGGTCTACGAACCGCTGGTCAGGTATGGCCGCGTCACCGATGCCGATGGAGGGGAAAAACTCGACAGCGGCGTCATCGAAGGACATTTGGCCGAAAGCTGGCAAGTGTCGGAAGACGGCAAACGCTGGGTCCTGACCCTGCGCCAGGGGGTGATGAGCCCCTACGGCAACGAGCTGACGGCCGACGACGTGGTCTGGTCTTGGAACAAGTCGTTCGACCAGAAACGCACCGGCAATTTCATTGCCCGCGTGTCCAACGTGGAGTCGGTCGAGGAAGTGTCCGAATACGAGGTGGCGTTCAACCTGTCCGCGCCCAGTTCCATCTTCCTCAAGGCGCTGACCCTATATGTCCCCGGCATCTATGACAGCGATACGCTGAAGGAGCACGCGACGGAGGCGGATCCGTGGGCGCTGGAATGGCTGCAGGAGAACACGGCGGGCTTTGGCGCCTATCACCTCGACGATCTGCGACCGGCCGAACAGGCGGTGTTCGTGGCCAACCCGAACTATTTCGGCGAACAGCCCTATTTCGACCGGGTGATCTACCGGGCCGTGCCGTCGCCGGCCAGCCGCGTCACCCTGCTGAAAACCGGGCAGGTGCAGTGGATCGACCGCCCCTCGATCCAGCAGGTGATCGACCTGCAGCAGGATGAGTCGGTCAAGGTTCTCGAGTCGCCTGGTCGGGTGGTCGCCGGTGTGCGCATGAATCCAAAATTCGAGCCGTTCGACGATGTGCGGGTGCGCCGCGCGCTGAACTATGCGGTGGACAAGGAGTCTATCCGCGACGCCGTGTTCCTGGGCACCGGTACGCTCGCCGGCACGCTGGTGCCGCCGATGATCGAGGGTTACGACCCCAGCTTCTTTGATTACGACTACGATCCGGACCGCGCCCGGGCGCTGCTATCGGAGGCCGGCTATCCCGACGGGTTCGAGGTCGAGCTGCTCTACTCCGACCTCTGGTGGTGGCAGGAGCCGGTGGCGATCCAGGTCTCGGATCAGCTCCGCGATGTCGGCGTCACGGCCACGCCGGTCCGCATCACCGGATCCGACATGCGGTCGCGGGGGGCACCGGCGGTGCAGGACATGCCGATGTTCGCGTTCGAGGACGGGCCGATCGTGCTCGACCCGGTCTACACATTCTACCTGATGGCCCACAGCGCCGGTGTCTCGAACCGGGCGGGATACAGCAACCCGGCGATCGATGCGCTGATCGACGAGGCACGTCAGACATTGGATACCGACAGTCGCCTGGAACTGATGCGCGAGGCACAGCGGTTGTGGATCGAGGACGCGCCCTGGCTGGTCACGGTCTATCCGTCGGTGTTCGAGGCGATGGCGCCGGAAATCAGCGGCTGGGTGCCGCACCCGGACGATCACGAGCGCTGGGCCGATCTGAAAGCTGCCGACTGAGACACGCTTAATTCTACAGACGGCGGTTCGCGGCGTTTCGTACCGTGGCAAGCCGAATGATCATCACTTCGGGTAAGGGGATGGGAATGACGACGATGAAAATGGGACGGATCGAACTGGGGCGGGGACTTGTGGCCGCCGGTGCGATCCTTGTGGCGGGACTTCTATCGCCAATGGACCGGGCCGCGGCCGAGACGTTGGTCATCGCCGCGCCCGGCACGCCCGAAGGCTTTGACGGGGACGCGCTGCGGCCGCAGACCCAGAATGTGGTGACCCAGGTCTACGAACCGCTGGTCCGTTACGGCCGCGTCACCGATGAAGATGGTCGCGAAAAGCTCGACAGCGGTGTCATCGAAGGACATCTGGCCGAAAGCTGGGAAGTGTCGGAAGATGGCAAACGCTGGGTCCTGACCCTGCGCCAGGGGGTGATGAGCCCCTACGGCAACGAGCTGACGGCCGACGACGTGGTCTGGTCTTGGAACAAGTCGTTCGACCAGAAGCGCACCGGCAATTTCATCGCCAATGTCGCCAATGTCGACTCGGTCGAAGAGGTCTCCAAATACGAGGTGGCGTTCAACCTGTCGGCGCCCAGTTCCATCTTTCTGCGTGCCCTGACCCTCTATGTTCCGGGTATCTACGACACAGACGAGTTGTTGCAGCACGCGACGGAGGCGGATCCGTGGGGGCTGGAATGGCTTCAGGAGAACACGGCGGGCTTTGGCGCCTATCATCTCGACGATCTGCGGCCGGGCGAGCAGGCGGTGTTCGTGGCCAACCCGAACTATTTCGGCGAGCAGCCCTATTTCGACCGGGTGATCTACCGGGCCGTGCCGTCGCCGGCCAGCCGCGTCACCCTGCTCAAGGCCGGGCAGGTGCAGTGGATCGACCGCCCGTCGGTGCAGCAGGTGATCGACCTGCGCGCCGACTCGAACGTCAAGGTGGAGGAGGCGGTCGGCGTGGCGCTCGCCAGCGTCCGCATGAACCCGACCTTCGAGCCGTTCGACGATGTGCGGGTGCGCCGGGCCCTGAACTACGCCGTCGATCAGAAGGTCATTCAAGACGCGGTGTTCCAGGGTACCGGGACGATCGCCCTGTCGATCGTGCCGCCGGCGATCGAGGGGTACGACCCCAGCTTCTTCGACTACGGCTACGACCCGGACCGGGCACGCGCGCTGTTGACGGAGGCCGGCTTTCCCGACGGCTTTGAGACCGAGCTTCTGTATTCCGACATCGACTGGTGGCAGCAGCCGATGGCGATCCAGATCGCCGACCAGCTTCGCGATGTCGGCGTCGAGGCAACACCGACGCTGATCACGGCGTCGGACATGCGCTCGCGGTCGGCACCGGCTGTGCAGGACATGCCGTTCTTCGCCTTCCAGAACCCCCCGATCGTGCTGGACCCGGTCTACAACATGTTCCTGCTGGCCCACAGCCAGGGCGTCTCAAACCGCGCCAAGTACAGCAACCCCGAGGTGGACCGTCTGATCGACGAGGCCCGCCAGTCGATGGATCCCGAAGCGCGCGTCGAGATGATGGCCGAGGCGCAGCGGATCTGGTTGGAGGATTCGCCGTGGATCATGACGGTGTACGCGTCGGCGTTCGAGGCCATGGCCCCGAACATTGTGGGCTGGGTCGACCACCCCGACACGCACGAACGGTGGTACGATCTTGCCGTGGCCGATTAGCCCGGGCGGACCGTGGCCCGCCCGTACCCCTGATGAGCGGAGGCAGATGACACCGTGAGGATCAGACGTTTTCTCGTCCGCCGGGCGCTGATGATCGTGCCATTGCTGCTGGGGATTCTGTTCTTCACCTTCATGCTGGTGCGCATCGGCGGTCAGGATCCGGTCGGCCTGCTGGCCGGGCCGACGGCAAGCCAGGCGGAGATCGACCTGATCACCGGTGAACTGGGGTTGGACCGGCCGCTGTTCGTCCAGTTCGGATACTATCTCGCCAATGTTGTGCGCGGCGATCTGGGCGAGAGTTGGCTGTCGAACCGGGGAGTCATGAACGATATCCTGCAGCGCATTCCGGTGACCCTGGAACTGCTGTTGTGGGGCGTGGGCATCGGTGCGCTGATCGGGGTGCCGGTGGGGTTGCGGGCCGCGTTCCGGCCGGATGGCGTGTTCGATCAGGTGTCGCGCTTCCTGTCCCTGCTCGGCTTCTCGATCCCGACCTACTGGCTGGGTCTGGTGATGCTGTTCGTCTTTTTCTATCTGCTGGGTTGGGCTCCGCCGGGGATTGGGCGCATCGGTCTGATCGTCACGCCGCCGGACCCGATTACGGGCAGTTACCTGATCGACAGCCTGCTACAAGCGGAATGGGAGGCGGCGCATTCGGCATTTTCGCATTTGGTCCTGCCAGTCGTTTGCGTCGTCATCATCGCCGCCGCCCCGATCATCAAGCATACCCGTGCCATCGCGCTGGAGGTGGTGTCGTCCGACACGGTGCGCTACGCCCGCGCCTCGGGCCTGTCCGATCGCCTCGTCCGACGCATCGTGATGCGGAACGCCACGGTGCCGGTCATGACCTTCGTCGGGACGGAACTGACCGGGCTGGTCGGCACGGTGTCGCTGATCGAGTATGTCTTCGCCTGGGGCGGGCTGGGTCAGTACGGGCTCAACGCCATCATCGCCGGCGACTTCGCCGCCGTTCAGGGTTATGTCCTGGCGCTGGCCCTGTTTTCCGTCCTGGTGTTCCTGATCATCGATCTCCTGGTCGTCGTTCTCGAACCGCGCGCGGCCGAGCAGTCATGACCGGGGTCGTCGTCTCCGCCCCGGACCGCCCGACGGCGCTTCTACGGGTCGCCGCGCGTATCGTCGGCGTCACACGGCGCAGTCCGACCGCGGCCATCGGCTTTGCGATCCTGGCATGCTTCGGGGTCATGGCCCTCTTCGCGCCGGTGCTGATGCCATACGATCCGGTCGAAGCCTATCCGCGCGAGATCCTGACGGCGCCCAACCCTGACTTCTGGTTCGGCACCGACGGCAACGGCATGGACGTGTTCAGCCGGGTCATCTACGGCGCCCGGTTTGCCTTTGGCATTGCCATTCCGGCGGTGATCCTGGCCATCGTCATCGGCGTACCGCTGGGCCTGTGGACCGGTTATGTCGGCGGCTATGTCGACGAGGTGACCATGCGGGTATTCGACGCGCTGCGCGTCTTCCCGTCGATCATCCTGGCGTTGGCGGTGGTCGCGGCGACCGGGCAGTCGCTGGTCAATGTGGTGCTGGTGATCGGCGTGCTCGACTCGCCGATCTTTGCCCGCGTGGTGCGTTCGGAGGTGTTGGCGCTGCGGTCAAGCACGTTCGTCGAGAGCGCCGTCGCCGCCGGCAACCCGACCCGCCGCATCCTGTTCGTCCACCTGCTGCCCAACGCCATCCAGGGGGCGGTGGCCCAGACCGCCGTGCGCGCCGCCTGGGCCGTGCGGATCAGCGCGACTCTCGCTTTTCTGGGTGTCGGCATCCAGGCACCGACACCTGAATGGGGCGCCATGATCCGTCAGGGGGCGGAATTCATGATCACGGGGCAATGGTGGGTGGCACTGTTCCCCGGCCTTGCGCTGATCGTCATGGTGCTGGGTCTCAACATGCTGGGCGATGGGCTTCAGGATCTTTTGAACCCGCGGCGCAAGGGCTGAGGAGACGGTATGGCCCTGTTGGCTGTCGACGGCCTGGAAACATCTTTCATCAGCCGCGACCTGGACAACCGAATACAGGTCGCCAACGCCATCAACGGCGTCGATTTTACGCTCGACCGTGGCGAGGTTCTGGGCATTGTCGGGGAAACCGGGGCCGGCAAGTCGCTGACGGCGCAATCGATGATCGGGCTGCTGCGCCCACCGGCCCGTGTTGTCGGCGGGACGGTTTGGTTCGACGGGCGGGATCTGTTGTCGATGAGACCGGCGGACCTCAATACCCTGCGGGGGAACGAAATCGCCCTCGTGGTGCAGAACCCGCGCACCTCGTTGGACCCGCTGACCCGCATCGGCGACCAGCTCGTGCGCATGCACCGGGCCCACCGCAAGGTCAGCGAAGGCGAGGCGCGCGACCGGGCGATCGAGATGATGGCGGCTGTCGGCATCCCGGCCCCGGCCCGGCGGATGCGCGCCTGGCCGCACGAACTGTCGGGCGGTATGGCCCAGCGCGTGTTGATCGCCATGGCTTTGATCAACGGGCCGAAACTGCTGATCGCGGACGAGCCGACGACGGGGCTCGACGTGACGGTTCAGGCACAGATCCTGGACCTGCTGCGCGACATGGTCCGGCGCATGGACATGGCGGCCATCGTCATCACCCACGATCTGGGCGTCGTCGCCCACTATTGCGACCGCATGGCCGTGATGTTCGCCGGCGCGTTTGTCGAGGACGGGCCGGTCGAGGCGGTGTTCGGCCGCCCGGCCCATCCCTATACCCGCGCCCTGATCTCCGCCACGCCGGAACGTCTGACGCTGGGAGCGGGGCGGATATTCGGCGGCGCGCCGCCGGACCTGTTCAACCTGCCGGCGGGCTGCCACTACCGTGATCGGTGCCCGCATGCGGTTGAATACTGCCGCCAAACGCCGCCCAACCGGCGCGTAGAGGATCGGCATCTCGCCCGTTGTCATTTCGCCGGCGACCTTCAGGATACCGCCCAATGAACGCCGTGGGTGGGGGCCGTGACGCCGAGGCCGGCCAGTCTCGTGCCGTGCCGACCGTGCCTGGGGAAGAGCCGGTCCTGACCGTCGAAAACCTAGTCAAGCATTTTCCCACCGGTGGCGGGCAGGTGGTCCATGCCGTCAACGGAGTCAGTTTCCATATCGCGCCCGGCGAGGTGCTGGGCATGGTCGGGGAAAGCGGGTCGGGAAAATCGACCATCGGCCGGGCCGTGCTGCGTCTGCTGCGCCCGACGTCGGGCATTGTGCGGTTCCGGGGTCGGGACATATCGAACCTGAAGGAGAGGGACTGCCGGCCCCTGCGCGCCGACATGCAGATGGTGTTCCAGGATCCCTGGGGGGCCTTGAACCCTCGTATGAGGGTCAGCGCTCTGATCGGGGAGCCGCTGGTCCTGCACACAGACCTGGATACGGGCGCGCGCCGCCGACGGGTGGAGGAACTGGCCGACCGGGTGCGCCTGTCCAAGGAGTATCTGGGACGCTACCCCGCCGATCTGTCGGGCGGGCAGCTCCAGCGCGTGTGCATCGCCCGGGCGATTGCCACAAATCCCAAGCTGGTGGTGCTGGACGAACCGACCAGTTCTCTGGACCTGTCGGTACGGGCGGGAATTATGGAGCTTCTGGCCGAGCTGCGGGCCGAAACCAGGGTGGCCATGATGTTCATCAGCCACGATCTGGGGACCGTGCGGCTGATCTCCGATCGCATCATCGTGCTGTATCTGGGCACGATGGTCGAGTATGCCGGCGCGGCGGACGTGTTCGAGCAGCCGGCCCACCCCTATACCCAGGCCCTCATTTCGGCCCATCTGCCGCCCGATCCGGCGGCCCGCCGCGACCGCCATGTCCTGGAAGGCGAGATCCCCAGCCCGATCGATCTGCCGCCGGGTTGCCTGTTCTCGACCCGCTGTCCGGTGGCCGTGGACCGGTGCCGGCGCGAGGAGCCGGAGATGCTGGCCGTGGGCCACGAGACCCATCGGGCCGCCTGTCTGCGCATTCCCGACGGCGGTAACCGCATCCCTCGATGAACCGCCCCTTGCCCGTCCCCCCGTTGCCAGGAGACTCGCCATGACCGCGGAGCGAAGCGCCGCCGATTCCGCCCCGCCTTTCCCGATCTTGACCAGCCCGATGCGGCTGGGTCCGAAGACGGCGCGCAATCGCGTCTGGATGCTGGCCCATGCGACGCTGCTGGTGAAGGACCATCTGTTCACGGATGCGCACGTCGCCTACTACGTCGCGCGTGCCCGGGGCGGTGTCGGGGTCATCACCATGGAGGCGATGGCCGCTCATCCGACGACCCAGCCCTATAAGGGCAAGGCCTTCGCCTTCGACCCGCGCATGGTCGACCAGTACCGAAAGATCGCACCGGCGGTGCAGGCCGAAGGGGCCCTTATCTTTGCCCAGCCCTGGCATCGCGGCCGGCAGACCAACTCGGTCACCAACGGCTTGCCGGTCTGGGCGCCGTCCGCCGTGCCCTGCGCGGTCTACCGCGAGATGCCCCACGTCATGTCGGCGTCGGACATCGGCGAGATCGTCGACGGCTACCGCCTGTCGGCCCGGTACGCGCGCGAAGGCGGGCTGGATGGGATCGAGGTGCACGGCATGTCGCACGGTTACCTGCTCAACCAGTTCCTGTCGCCGGCGACCAACCACCGGACCGATGCCTTCGGTGGCAGCATCGAGCGCCGGCTGCGTATCGTCGAGGAGATCCTGCAGGCGACGCGGGAGGAGGCGGGGCGCGACCTGGTGGTCGGCGTGCGCATCAACGGCGACGATGGTCACGAGGGCGGGTTGGGGCCGGACGCGTGGGCCGATATCGCCCGCCGGCTCGAGGCCACGGGGATGATCGACTACATCTCGGTGTCGCAAGGCACCTATATCGACCGGATGCTGATCTACCCGACGTCGCCGCGCGAACACGGCTATCAGCTTGCCGCGACGCGGACGATCAAGGCGGCTGTCGACCTGCCGGTGGTCGGCGCCGGCCGCATCGTCACGCCGGCGGAGGCGGAGGGGTTCCTGGCCGCCGGAGACTGCGACTTCGTCGGCATGGCGCGCCAACTCATCGCCGACCCGGACTGGGTGCGCAAGGCAGCCGGCGGAGAGGCGGACAAGGTCCGGCCTTGTGTCGGGGCCAACTGGTGCCTGACCACCATCTTCGCCCAGGCCCCGATCGCGTGCATCCACAACCCTGCCGCCGGGGCCGAGCGGGAGTTGTCGGACGACACACTGACTCCGGCCGCGACGGTCCGGAAGGTGGCGGTGGTGGGCGGTGGCCCGGCCGGCCTGCGCGCCGCGCTGACCGCCGCCCGGCGCGGGCACCGCGTCACCCTGTTCGAGGCCAAGCAACGGTTGGGCGGCCAGGTCGCGCTCTGGGCCCAGGCCGAGAGCCGGGCCGAACTGACCGGCATTGTCGATTGGCTGACCGATCGTCTGGCCGAAACCGACGCCGAAATCCGGCTGCAGACGGTGGCCGATGCCGACCGGCTGCGGGCTGACGGGTTCGACGCGGTGGTGGTCGCGACGGGCGCACAGGCGCTGCGCCACGGGTGGACGCCGCTGCGACCGCAGAACTGGAACGGCCCGCCGGTCCCCGGCTGCGACGGGCCGACGGTTCACGGCTATCTGGACGTGCTGGACGATCCCCGGGCGCTGGGCGAACGGGTAGTGGTGTACGATTCCCTGGGCGGGCGTCAGGCCGCCGTAGTCGCCGAGGTTCTGGCACGGAAGGGGCACCGGGTCACCTTTGCCACCCAGCTCGGTCAGCCTTCGCCGGACCTGGCCGGCAGCCGCGACTGGGGCAAGACCCACGGCATGCTGCGCCGTCTGGGGATCGCATTTCTGGTCGATCTGGAGCTGACCGCGGTCGAGCCGGGCGTGGCACGGTTTCGCGATCTCTATACGGGTGACGCGGTGCCGGTCCCGGCCGACGACGTGGTTCTGATGATTGGCGCCAGGGCGCGAGACGAGCTGTTCCACGCGCTGGAGCCGGACCGGGTGCGCGGCCTGGACCTGCGCCTGATCGGCGACGCCATGGCGCCCCGTCGGGCCAACGACGCGATCCGGGAAGGCGAGTTGACGGCCCGCGCCTTGTAGAACACCGCCGCAACGCGCGGCTTACCGATCCTCAACCATAAGGAAAGACGAAAACCATGACACCCGAAGGCAAGGCCGAGCTGGACAAGATCCGCGCGGTACGCGGCTATACGCTGCCGTTGCAC
Organism: Inquilinaceae bacterium; assembly: GCA_052168355.1. Taxonomy (GTDB): domain Bacteria; phylum Pseudomonadota; class Alphaproteobacteria; order DSM-16000; family Inquilinaceae; genus JBQLZQ01. The sequence goes on along the minus strand of JBQLZQ010000007.1, from coordinate 36,850 downwards.
GAGATGCTGGCGGAACTCAATCCCGAGCTGCTCAAACGCTACGGGAATCTGGCGTCCTACGCCCTGTTTGGCGAGGAAGAGGGCCGGGCCCTGGACCTCAAGACCCGGTTCCTGGTGCTGGTCGGGGTGACGACGGCGGTGAAGGGCGACCGCGAAGGAATCGAATGGGCCTCAGCGCGCGCGGTGCAGAACGGTGCGACCTGGCACGAGGTCTACGAGGCCGCCTTTATGGCCGCCCTGCCGGCGGGCATTCCCGCATTCGAGAATGCCTGTCGCGTGTTCAGCGAACTTCAGGAAGGCAAGGGCTGGGTCGATCAGAAGGTGCCCCTGGAGACCTGAGAAAGCCCGGGCCGGTACGCTGCCGCCGGACCGGTGTGGGGGATAGAGGATGATCGAGCGCACCGATCACACCGACGCGGCGGCGCAGCGGCTGGCGCCGCGGCCGGTGCTGGGTATAGGGGCCATGCTCGGGACGACATTGATCATCCCGTTGATGGGATTGTGCGTCAAACTGTTGCACGAGTATCGGATCGGGGTCATCGAGATCCTGACCGTGCGGTCCTGGTTGGTCCTGCTCCTGCTGCTGCCGGCCTTGGCGTTGGCGGCGAATGCCCGGGCCCTGCGTCGGGCCCACAAGCCGGCTCACCTGTGGCACGCCGTCTTTGGCCTGTCGGCGATGGCATGCTTCTACGCGGCGTTCGCCCAGCTGCCGCTGGTGACGGTCACGGCCATCAATTTCACGACGCCGATGTTCTTGTCCCTATTGGCCATTCCGATGCTGGGCGAACGCCCGGACGGTCCAAGCTGGATCGCCATCGCGGTGGGATTTGTCGGCGCGCTGATCATCCTGCGTCCGACGGGTGGGGTCTTTGACATCTTCGTGCTGGTGGTCCTGGCGGGGTCGTTTCTGACGGCGTGCATGCTGATCGCGGTGCGCAGGATGCCGGCGGTCAGCACCACCTTCGCGGTTCTGTTCTTCTACGCCGCCGTCGGATCGGTGGCGTTCGGACTGCTGTTCGCGGTCTCCGGTGGTTCCCAGGCGGTCGAGGCCCTGAGCGAAGGTGCAACCTGGCCCCTGCTGATCGCGCTGTCCCTGCTGGCGCTGGCGCTTCAATTTCTGCTCACCCTAGCCTACAGGCTGGCGTCGTCGACCGCCGTCGCCGGGCTCGACTATCTGCGCCTGTTTTGGGCCGGCGTGATCGGTTGGCTGGTATTCGCCGAACTGCCCGATCGCTGGGACGTGGCCGGCATGACGCTGATCATTGTCAGCGGTCTGGCGATCCTGATCCGCCAAGCTCGGGCCAGGGCGCCGGCGACCGGGGCCGTCTAGGTGTTTGATCCCACGGTTTGATGGTGCGATCCATTCGTCGGACTGGAAGGAAGCACTATGGGACAAGTTCGTCACGGCAGCGCCACGACTACGCACGCAGTCAAAGCTGCACTACAGCGATCGCAGGCTTCGACCGCGGCGCTGAGCCGGGAACTCGGCATCAATCCAAAGACCTTGGCGAAGTGGCGCAAGCGCGAGACGGTGGAGGACCGCAGCCCGGCCCCGAACAAACGGCAACGTGAACAAGGATAATTCATTGCCGCGGACAGGAAGGGGGACAGGTCACCTGAAGAGGAGTTCGGGCTTTTTGCGCGCCCGTCGTCTATTGGTCTGTAAAAACTGGACCTGGCGGGGTGGCCGTCACCGCCCCGCGGCGTTCGACGAGCCGTGCCAGAACGCTCGCCCCCACGGGCAGGATCGTGTCGTCGAAGACGAAGCCCGGGTCGTGCAGCGGCACGGTGCCGTGATGCCCGAGCGTGAAGAAGGCGCCGGGCACCGCGTTCAGCAGGTCGGCCATGTCCTCCGACCCCATCGTGACGGGCGCATCCGCCGACGCCGCCGCGCCGACGATGTCGCGCGCCACCTCGATCAGGTCGGCCGACCGTTCGGGGTCGTTCGACAGCACGGTGAAGACCTCGCGGATCGTGGCGGTGATCGTCACCCCGTGGGCCAGCGCCAGCCCGTCGCATATCTGCCGGATGCGGGCGTCGATCGGCGCCCTGTCGGCCGGGTCGAGGTAGCGCGTGGTGCCGCGCAGCACCGCGTGACCGGGGATCACGTTATAGGCGCTTCCGGCGTGAAACTCGGTCACCGACAGCACCACCGCATGGCTAGGATCGGTGTTCCGCGCGACGATCTCCTGCAATTCCTTCACCAGCCCGGCGCCGATGGTGATCGGGTCGCGCGCCATCTGCGGCATGGCGCCATGCGCACCCTGTCCCTCGATGCGGATGTTGAAGAAGCTCGCCCCCGCCTGGGCCACGCCGGGCCGCACGCGCAGCCGGCCATGCGGCTCGTAGGGCGAGTTGTGCATGCCGTAGAGCTCGTCGCAGGGAAAGCGCTCGAAAAGCCCGTCGGCCAGCATCGCCCGCGCGCCGCCGAGCCCCTCCTCGGCCGGCTGGAAGATGAAGACCGCGCGGCCGGCGAAATCGCGATTCGCGGCCAGGTAGCGCGCCGCGCCGAGCAGCATCGTGGTGTGGCCGTCGTGGCCGCAGCCGTGGAACACACCGGGATTGCGAGAGGCAAAGGGCAGGTTCGTCTCCTCGCCCATCGGCAGGGCGTCCATGTCGGCGCGCAGGCCGATGCTGCGTCCGGGGCGCGTGCCGTCTAGCACGCCGACGACGCCTGTCTTGCCCAGGCCACGGGTGACCGCGATGCCCCAGCCCTCCAGGAGCTCGGCCACCCGGGCCGAGGTGCGGTGCTCCTGGAATCCGATCTCGGGATGCTGGTGCAGGTCGCGGCGGATCGTGGTCAGCGCGTCGGCGAAGGCTTCGATCGCGGGCAGGGCGGGCATGGGGCGGCTCCTTCTGATGGCGCGACGGTGGCATTCGCCGAAGCCGCGATCAAGCCGGACTTTGCGGCGCCCGTGTCGCGGGCCAAACGCGAAACCCTTCGTCCAACGGGACGCTGTACGATTGACAGCGGCGGGACAAATCGTTCATCGTTGCAGTTATCGGAACCATGGTTCCATTTTCTGCAACTTTCTGGCGCGGCCCGTGACGATCCTGACCTCCGCCGCCGATGTTCTGCGCTGTTTCGGGGCCGATTGCACAGAACTGACCGTCATGAACACGGTAGAGCGTCTGGGCATCCCGAAGAGCAACGCCTCGCGCCTTTTACGCTCGATGCGCGATGCCGGGCTGCTCGAGACGATCGGCGAGTCCAAGCGCTACCGCCCGGGTGTGCTCCTGATCGACGCGGCGATCAGCTACCGGCAATCCTCGGGCCTGATCGCGCGGGCGGCCGAGGTGGTGGCGCTGATCAGCACCGCGACCGGGCATACCGGTTATGTCTCGAAGCTGATCGGCAGCGAGGTGGCGGCGGTGACGGACCACCCGGGCAGCCATTCGCTACGCGTCGTCTCCAACATCGGCCGCCGGCTGACCGCGCATGGCTCCAGCACCGGCCGCGCGCTTCTGGCGCTGCGGCCCGACGCGCAGATCCGCGCGATGTTCCCCGACGGCTTCGTGCCGGTCTCGGACGGCGCGCCGCAGAGCATGGACGAGCTTCTCGCCCGCGTCGCCGAGGTGCGCCGGGCGGGCCTGTCCTACTCGGCGCAGGAATCCACGCGGGGCGTCGACGCGCTTTCCGTCGCGGTCGCGGACGAGGGCTCGGGCGAGGCGGTGGCGCTTTGCATCGTCTATCCGGCGGCGATCGTGGCCGCGGACGAGCGCCGGTCGATCGGCCGGATGCTGATGGAGGGCGCGGCCGAGGTGGCGGCCGCGCTCGGCGGCGGGGTGAAGGCAAAGAGGAGGGCGTGAGTTGACCAAGGCGGCGCGCTGGCGCATCGGGCTCGATATCGGCGGCACCTTCACCGACTTCATCCTCTACGACGCGGCCAAGGGCGCGGTGACGCTGCACAAGCGTCTGACCACGCCGCACGACCCTTCCGAGGCGGCGCTGAAGGGGCTGGAGGAACTGGCGGCGATGCGGGGCATCGCGCTTTCCGAGGTGGCCGAAATCGTGCACGGCACCACGCTCGTCACCAACGCGGTGATCGAGCGCAAAGGCGCGCGGCTGGGGCTGATCACGACCAAGGGCTTTCGCGACATCCTGGAGATGGGTACCGAGCAGCGCTACGACATCTACGACCTCTTCGTGGCCTTCCCCGAGCCCTTGGCCCCGCGCGACCGCCGCATCGAAGTGACCGAGCGGCTGGACTCGCGCGGCACCGTCTTAACGCCGCTCGACGAGGTGGCGGTGACCAAGGCGGCGAAGGCGCTCCAGCGGCAAGGCTGCAAGGCGGTGGCGGTGGCCTTCCTGCATGCCTACGCCAACCCCGCGCACGAGCGCCGCGCGGCCGAACTGATCCGCGCCGCGGCGCCGGGGCTCGCGGTCTCGGTCTCCTCGGACGTGGTGGCCGAGATCGGCGAATACCAGCGCACGGTTACGACCTGCGCCAACGCCTATGTGCAGCCCCTGGTCGACCGCTACCTGCGCCGGCTTGAGTCCGACCTGCGGCAGCTCGGCTTCGCGGGCGACCTGAGGCTGATGCATTCGGCCGGCGGGCTCGTCTCGCTCGACACGGCGCGGGCGCTGCCGATCCGGCTGCTGGAAAGCGGTCCGGCCGGGGGCGGGCTTGCCACCGCGCTTTTCGGCGAACTGGCGGGCCGGGCCGATGTGATCTCGTTCGACATGGGCGGCACCACCGCTAAGGCCTGCATGATCGAGGACAATCGTGCCGAGATCGCGCCGATGATGGAAGCCGCGCGGGTGCACCGCTTCACCAAGGGCTCGGGCCTGCCGATCAAGGCGCCGGTGATCGACATGATCGAGATCGGCGCGGGCGGCGGCTCGATCGCGGCGATCGACGAGGTGGGGCTTCTGAAGGTCGGCCCGCATTCGGCGGCCTCCGACCCCGGGCCCGCCTGCTATGGCCTCGGCGGCGCCGAGCCCACGGTGACCGACGCCAACCTGGTGCTCGGCTACTACGACCCCGGCTTCTTCCTCGGTGGCCGCATGACGCTCGACCTCGACGCGGCGCGCCGCGCGGTCGCCCGGGTGGCCGATCCCCTGGACCTGACCATCGAGGAGGCCGCGCTCGGCATCCACCGGGTGGTGGGCGAGAACATGGCCGCCTCTGCCCGGGTGCATCTGGTGGAAAAGGGCAAGGACCCGCGCCACTACGCCATGGTCGCCTTCGGCGGCGCCGGGCCCGCCCATGCGGCCAACGTCGCCCGCGCCATGGGGGTTGGCGAGGTGATTGTCCCGCCCGCCTCGGGGGCGGCCTCGGCGCTGGGGTTCCTGGTGGCGCCCCTCTCGTTCGAGGGCGTGCGCTCGCACCGGGTAGAACTGAATGACGATTTCGACCCCGGCCCGGTGAACGCCATCCTCGCCGCGCTCGAAGCCGAGGGGCGCGGCCATCTCGTCGCCGCCGGGGTCGCCAACGACGAGATCACGGTCGAGGTTCAGGCCGATATGCGGCTCGTCGGCCAGATGCACGACATCCAGGTTTCCCTGCCAGTGGGCGCGCTCGACACCGGCAGCCTGCCCGCGATCCGCGAGGCCTTCGCCCGCGCCTACGAGGCGCGCTACACCGAGGTCTTCGAGGGCGCGCGCATCGAGGCGGTGAACTTCCGCGTGCGGTCGGCGGGGCCGCAACCGGTGATCTCGGTCAAGGGTGCGGTCGGCGGGGCCGCGCCCGAGTCCCGCGTCAAGGGCCGCCGCCGCGCCTGGTTCGAAAGCGGTCCGGCCGAGGCCACGGTCTACGACCGCTACGCGCTGGCCCCCGGCGACCGGATCGAAGGTCCGGCGATCGTGGAGGAACGCGAGGCGACGACCGTGATCGCGCCGGGCGACCGCATCCGGGTGGACGGGGCGTTCAACCTGTGCATCGAGGTCGCGGCCCATCAGGCCGCCCAGACCCGCGTCACCGAGGGCATGAGCCGCGCCGAGGCGGTCCACGCCATCCAGTCCGACCCGATCGGGCTCGAGATCATGTGGAGCCGCCTCGTCAACGTGGTCGAGGAGATGTGGCAGACGGTCTGCCGCACCGCCTTCTCGCTGGTCATCTCCGAGGCGCAGGACTTCGCCTGCGAGCTGCTCGATCCGCATGGCGAGACGCTGGCCCATTCCCCGCGCGCCATGCCGGTCTTCAACTTGACCCTGCCGCGCGCGGTGAAGGCGCTGCTCGCGCGTTATCCGGCCGAGACGCTCAGGCCCGGCGACGTGCTGGTGACCAACGACCCCTGGCTCTGCGCCGGGCATCTCTTCGATATCGCGGTGGTCACGCCCGCCTTCCGGGGCGGGCGGCTCGTCGGGCTGATGGGTACGGTCGGCCATGTCTCCGACATCGGCGGCACCAAGGATTCGCTCAAGGCCCGCGAGATCTACGAGGAGGGCCTGCAGATTCCGCCGATGAAGCTTTTCGAGGCGGGAAAGCCGAACGAGACTTTGTTCAGCCTGATCCGGCGGAACGTAAGGAACGGCGAGCAGGTGGTGGGCGACATCCAGTCCTTCGTTACCGCCAACGTCATCGGGGCCGAAAGGCTGGCCGCCTTCATGCAGGAGTACGGCATGGAGGACCTCGGCGCGCTGGCCGAGGTGGTGCAGAGCCTCTCCGAAGGGGCGATGCGCGACGCCGTGCGCGCGATCCCCGACGGCACCTTTACCGCGACGATCACCAACAATCCCTTGGGCGAGGTGATGACCTATCCGGTGACGATCCGGGTCAAGGGCGACGCGATGGAGATCGACTTCGCGGGCGCGCCGCCGCAGCTTGCCCAGGGGGGCTTGAACTCGACGCTGAACTATACCTCGGCGCATGCCACCTATCCGCTGAAATGCATGCTGACGCCGAAGGTCCGGGGCAATGCCGGCTGCTACCGGCCGTTCACGGTGAAGGCGCCCGAAGGGTCGATCCTCAACTGCACCTATCCGGCCTCGGTCAACATCCGCACGCGGACCGGCTGGTATCTCGCGCCGAACATCTTCGCCGCGCTGGCCCATGCCCGGCCCGCCGACGTGCAAGCCTTCACCGGGCTCGCCGTCGCCTCCACGGTCTACGGCCAGGACGCCTCGGGCGCGTTCTATTCCGACATGCTGTTCTGCGGCGGCGGGCAGGGCGGCTCGGAGCGCGGCGACGGGCATTCGTCGCTGCTCTGGCCCACCTCGGCGGCCAATACCTCGATCGAGCTGATGGAAAGCCGCGCGCCGGTGCTGGTGGAGGAGAAGACCTTCGTGCCCGACTCGGGCGGGCCAGGGCGGCATCGCGGCGGGCTCGGCCAGCGCGTCGTGTTCCGCAAGCTCGCCGACGATGGCCGCACGACGCTCGCGTCGGTGTTCCCCGAAGGCGTGAACAACCCGATCCCGGGGCTCTTCGGCGGCCTGCCCGGCGGCGGCTCGCGGGGCCGGGTGCTGGACGCTGACGGGGCCGAGATCCTCGATTGCGGCACCGGCCGGCTGGTCGAGCTGACCGCGCCCGGACAGCGTGTCGAGCTGATGCTCGGCGGCGGCGCCGGCTTCGGCGACCCGGCCGAGCGCGACCCCGCCCTCGTCGCCCGCGACCTGCGGCTCGGCTACGTAACATCCGACTACGTGAGCAGACACCACCCCGGCGCCCTGGACGCGGCCAGAGAAGCCGCGGCGGGGGCCTGAACGAAAAACCGACCTGGCGGGGCCCGGACCCTGCCGGCACTACGAACAAGGAGCCTGACATGACACAGATCGACCTTTCCACCCTGTCGCGCCGGTCGTTCCTGGCGCTAGCCGGCACGGGCCTCGCCGCGGCGAGCTTCCCGGAGGCGCTTTTCGCCCAGTCCGGGCGCAACATCCTGATCATCGCCTCCGGGCAGGACATCCCCAACTTCGACCCGCACACCGCAACCGGCTATTCGGCCAGCTTCTTTTTGCGCAACACGTACGATCCGCTGGTGCGCGTGGCCGGCAATCCGCCCGAGGCGGTGCCGGCGCTGGCGCAGACCTGGGAAAGCAGTGCCGACGGCCTGACCTATACCTTCGCGCTGAACCCAGGCGCGAAGTTCCACGACGGCTCGCCCGTCACCGCCGATGACGTCGTGTTCTCGTTCCAGCGCGCCCTGAGGCTCGCCAAGGGCAACAGCTGGATGATCCGCGGCATCGTCGATCCCGAGAAGGTGACGGCCGTCGACGCGAACACGGTCAAATTCGACCTCAGCACGCCCTTCGCCGCCTTTCTGCAGGTCCTCCCCTGGATCTTCATCGTCTCCAAGACCCAGGCCGAGGCCAATGCCGGCGCCGACGACAGCGCCACGTGGCTGCAGGCAAACGTCGCGGGCTCGGGGCCGTTCAAGGTGCGCCGCGCCGAACCGGGCACGCTCTACCATCTCGAAAAGGTGGAGGGCGCCTGGCAGGCGGGCGGCGGCAACCTCGACGGCGTGATCTGGCAGATCGTGCGCGAAACCGCGACCCAGCGGCTGATGCTGCAGCGGGGCGAGGTGCACATCGCGGTGGATCTGACCGCCGAGGACATGGACGCGCTGGCCGACGCCTCGGGCGTGGTGCGGGTGATCGAGCCGGAATACCGCACCTTCTCGATCAAAATGAACACCCAGAAGGGACCGATGGCCGACGTCAACATGCGCAAGGCCGTGGCCTACGCGATGAACTACCAGGCGATGGTCGAGGCGGGCGGCTATGCCGAACTGATGATCGGCCCCCTGCCGAGCGGCATCCTGGGCCACAACCCCGACCTCGAAGTCTACCGCATGAACCTCGATCTGGCGAAGGAGCACCTTGCCAGGACCGCGACGCCCGAGGGCGGGATCACGCTGAAGATGGTCCATGTCAACGGGCTGGAGCAGCAGCGGCGCTGGGCGCTGATCATGCTCGACAGCCTCAAGCAGCTGAACATCGAGCTCGAGATCACGCCGATGCTCTGGCCCGACATGGTCGCCGCCTGCGGCTCGCCCGACACCTTCCCGGATCTCTTCCCGGTCTACCAGACGGCGAACTACGGCGACCCCGACAACATCGCCTTCGCGGCCTACCATTCCTCGCGCAACGGTGGCTGGCAGAACGCGGTCTACAACAACCCCGAGGCCGACCGGCTGATCGAGGCCGGCCGGTCCGAGGTGGACCCTGCGAAGCGGGTCGAGATCTACGGCCAGCTCCAGGAGCTTCTGGTGGCCGACAGCCCCGACGTCTTCGGTGTGCTGGAAAAGCGCAAGCTCGGCCTGCGCGACGCGGTGCAGGGCTTCAGCTTCACTCCGGTCGCCTCGAACGCCATCGAAGCCTGGCCGCTTTCGCTCTAGGCTGACCGTGCAACTCCCGGGCGCGGGACCACCCCGCGCCCGGTGCGACCAGGGCAGAGGCGGGGTATCGGGGTCATGCTGGGTTTCGTACTGAGGCGGGTCCTCTTGATCCTGCCGGTGCTGATCGGCCTGACCGTCATCATGTTCGTGATCGCCCGCGTCCTGCCGGGCGACCCGGTGGGCCTGGCCGCCGGCCCGAACGCCACCCGCGAGGAGATCGAGGCGCTGGCGCGCGAATTCGGGCTCGACCGGCCGGTCTGGGTGCAATATTGGGACTACCTGAGCGGCCTCGCGCAGGGCGATTTCGGCGTTTCGATCTTCACCCGCCGCCCGGTGGCCCAGGACCTTGCCGCCTACCTTCCGGCGACGCTGGAACTGGTGTTCTCGGCGCTCGTCCTCGCCATCGTCGTCGGCATCCCCGCCGGGCTGATGGCGGCGCTCTGGCGAAACCGCTGGCCCGACTACCTCTCGAACGTGCTTTCCGTCGCGGCCATCTCGATGCCGCGCTTCTTCCTGGGGCTGCTCCTGCAACTCTGCTTCGCGATGTGGCTGATGTGGCTGCCCTTGGGCGGGCGCTTTCCGATCATCTGGGAGCCGCCGCCCGGCGTCACCGGCTTCTACACGCTCGACGCGCTCATCGCGGGCGACTGGGAAGGTTTCGTCACCGCCTGCCGCTACCTCGCCATGCCCGCCATCGCCATGTCGCTCTCGCCCTTGGCCACGATCCTGCGCATGATGCGCGCCTCGACCATCGAGGTCCTGCACCAGGATTACGTCATCACCGCCCGCGCGCTCGGCCTGCCGCCGCGTCTGGTGGTGTTCAAGTACGTGGCCCGAAACGCGATCTCGTCCTCGCTGACGGTGATCGGGCTCTATTTCGGCTGGCTCCTCGGCGGCACCGTGCTGGTCGAGACGGTGTTCGACTGGCCCGGCATCGGCCTTTACGCCACCTCGGCCATCGTCTCGCAGGATTTCATGCCGGTGGTCAGCGTGGCGCTGGTCATCGGCCTTCTCTTCGTCAGCATGAACATCGTGGTCGATGTGCTCTACGGCGTCATCAATCCCAAGGTGCGCTACGAATGACCGGGGCGGCAGACGCGATCCCGCAGAGCGCGCGGCGCGAGACCTGGCGGCGCGCCCTGTTCCGGTTCCGGCAGAGCCGGCTTTCGGTGATCGGCGCCTCGATGGTCGGCGTGGTGCTGTTCTTCACCCTCTTCGGCCACATGCTCGCGCCTTACCCCGAGCATGTGGCCGGCGGCGTCGACACCGCCAACCGCTTCCTGCGCCCGAGCCTGGCGCATCCCTTCGGCACCAACGAACTGGGCCAGGACGTGCTGTCGCTGGTCATGGCGGGCACGCCGGTTTCGGTCGCGGCGGGCTTTACCGTGGTGCTGATCGGCACGCTGATCGGCACCGTGGTGGGCGCGCTCGCTGGCTTCAACGGCGGCCGGATCGACGATATGCTGATGCGGTTTTCCGACCTTATGCTGACGATCCCCAGCCTGATCCTGGCGATGGCGGTGGCCGCGGCGCTGGGCCCGGGCTTCGTCAACATGATCATCGCGATCTCGCTCGCCTGGTGGCCCGGTTATGCGCGGCTGGTGCGCGGCGAGGTGCTGCAGGCGCGCGAGGAGGTCTATGTCTCCGCCGCCCGCGCCATCGGGGCAAGGCCCGGGCGCGTGCTCTTCCGCCACATCCTGCCCAACATCGTCTCGCCGGTGATCGTGAAAATGTCGCTCGACATGGGCTTTGCGATCCTGACCGTCGCGGCCTTGGGCTTCATCGGCATAGGTGTTCGCCCGCCGACGCCGGAATGGGGCACCCTTCTGTCCATCGCGCGCAGCTACATGCCGGATTTCTGGTGGACGGCGATGTTCCCGGGCCTGGCGATGTTCCTCGCCGTCTTCGGCTTCAACCTGCTCGGCGACGGGTTGCGCGACATCCTCGACCCCAGGGCGCGGCGCTAGGAGCCTGTCCAAGAAATGGTTACGGGATGCATCGACCAGGGTAACGCGAGCGTTAGGAGCGGGCGCGCCGGCGATGCCTTGCGCATCGTCAAGCGCCCGCGACGCGACGGTCGCGTTACCCTGGTCGACCCGAAGGGCCGCCATTTCAAGGCCTTGGGGCGTCGTCCGACGCCGCTTGCGATGCGCCCGGCATCGCGGCGCGGCGCCATCCTGGCCCAACGCCTTGAAAAGGCGGTGCAGCCCGCAACCATTTCTTGGACAGGCTCCTAGATGGCGGCGCTTCTGGACATCCGCGACCTGCACCTCGCGATGCACAGCTTCGACGGCGCGGCGCGGGTGCTCGACGGTGTCTCGCTCCGTGTCGAGCGCGGTGAAGTCTGGGGCCTCGTCGGCGAGACCGGCTGCGGCAAGTCGCTGACCGGGCTTTCGGTCTCGCGGCTCGTCAGCAGCCCGCCGGCTGAATACACCGCCGGGCGGATCCTCTTCGACGGGACCGACGTGCTCGGCCTCTCCGAACGCGAGATGCTGGGGCTCCGGGGCCGGCGGATCGGGATGATCTTCCAGGACCCGACGACGAACCTGAACCCCTCGTTCCGCATCGGCACGCAACTGGTCGACGTGGCGCTTTCGGCGGCGCGGCACGACCTGGCGATCCTCGGCCTGCCCGCCGGGGCCGGGCGCGGCGCGCGTCGGCGCGCGGCGCGGCGGTACGCCGTCGAGATGCTCGACCGCGTCGGCATTCCCGACGCGGCGGCGCGGCTCGACGACTACCCGCACCAGTTCTCGGGAGGCATGCGCCAGCGGGTGCTGATCGCCATGGCGCTGATCGGGCGGCCGAGCCTCCTGATCGCCGACGAGCCGACGACCGCGCTCGACGTCTCGGTGCAGGCGCAGATCCTGGCGCTCCTGAAGTCGATGGTGGCCGAGTTCGACATGGGCGTCGTGCTGATCACCCACAACCTCGGCGTGGTGGCGCAGACCTGTTCCCATGCCGCGGTGATGTATGCCGGCGCCATCGTCGAATCCGGCCCGATCCGCGCCGTCCTGGAGCGGCCGACGCATCCTTATACGAAGGCGCTCCTGCGCGCGATCCCGACGCGGGACGTGGCGCGCGGCGCGCTTGAGGGGCTGGCCGGTTCGGTGCCGAACCTGATCCATCCGCCGCCCGGCTGCCGCTTCGCCCCGCGCTGCGCGCTGGCGCGCCCCTCCTGCCGCGAGGCCCGCCCGGCGCTCCTCCAGGCCGGCCCCGACCACCGCGTCGCCTGCCCCGTGGTCCTCGAGGAGGCACATGCTTGAGATCGAGCGCGTCTCGCGCTATTTCCCACCGCGCCGCGGGCTCTTCGGCTCCTCGCCCGGCGTGCGGGCGCTCAACGCGGTCAGCCTCAAGGTTGGGCAGGGCGAAAGCTTTGGTCTGGTCGGCGAGAGCGGTTCGGGCAAGTCGACGCTGACGCGGCAGATCCTCAGGCTCGACACGCCGACCGCGGGGCGCATCCTGTTCGAGGGCCAGGACATGGCGCATCTCAGCCCGGCGGCGCTGCGCGCGCTCCGCGCCCGCATCCAGATCGTGTTCCAGGACCCCTATGCCTCGCTCAATCCGCGCATGTCGGTGCACGATATCGTCACCGAGCCGATGCTGATCCACCGCGCCACGCTCGGCCTCGACCGCCGCCAGCGCACCGACCGGGCGGCCGAACTGCTGACCCTGGTCGGGCTTGGGCCCCAGCACCTCTACCGCCATCCGCACGAGTTTTCCGGCGGCCAGCGTCAGCGCATCTGCATCGCCCGGGCGCTGGCCACCGAGCCCTCGCTTCTCCTCCTCGACGAGCCGACCTCGGCGCTCGACGTCTCGGTACAGGCGCAGGTCCTCAACCTGCTCATCGATTTGCAGCGGCGGCTGGGGCTGACCTACTTCTTCATCAGCCACGACCTCGGCGTGATCCGCTATGTCTGCGACCGGGTGGCGCTGATCTACCGGGGCGAGATCGTGGAGGAGGGCGAGACGGCGCGGGTCTTCGACGCGCCACAAAGCGGCTATGCCCAGAGCCTGATCGCGGCCATGCCCGAGGTGCGGGTGCCCCAGGCCGGCTGACCTTCCGACGAAAGCATGCCGCGTCTGGTCCGCCTCAGGCATCCGTCTGAGAAGAGCCGCTGCGGATCCCGTCCACGCGGGCGTCAGCGGGAGGCGACAGCTTCGCGTGCGTGTTTTCCGGGGCTGACATGAGTCACAAATACGCAATTGACAATCATTCGCATCTGATGAAGAGTCTCATTTTCATCGTAAGAGGCGCTGAATGTACGTCTGCATTTGCAACGGATATCGCGAAGCTCAACTGCTACAGCTTGCCTACAGAGGCTTGACCTGCGCTGAGGAGGCTTATGCTGCCCTTGGCACCGGGCCGAACTGCCGTCGGTGCCTCGATTGCGCGCAGCAGATCATGGACGATTATCACGACGGCGTTGCCGGGAACCTTGTTGCGGCGGAATAGTGCGATGCAGGCTCTGGACAGAAGCTTGCTCGGCCCTATGGGCCAGCCTTATCCCATTTGTGACTGGATGTAGTTCTCCGTCCCGGTCTTCTGGATCAGCCCGAGATTGGTCTCGAGCCAGTCGACGTGCTCCTCCTCCGCGGCCAAGATTTCGCTGAAGAGTGTGCGGCTGACGAAGTCGCCAACGGCTTCGCAATGTGCGACTGCGGCGCGCAGGTCGGCGATCGCCGCCATCTCCATCTTCAGATCGCATTCAAGGATTTCGCGGACGTGCTCGCCGATCCTAAGCTTTCCCAGGTCCTGCAGGTTCGGAAGGGCCTCCAAAAACAGAATCCGCTCGATCAGTTGATCGGCATGCCTCATCTCGTCGATGGACTCTTCGTATTCGTAATCGGCGAGTTTCTTGAGCCCCCAATCCTTCAGCATCCGGGAATGCAGGAAGTACTGGTTGATCGCCGTCAACTCGTTCTTAAGGACGGTCTGTAGATGCTCAATGACCTTGGCGTCACCTTTCATGCGCGGATCCCTGCCTCAGTGCGGTTCGGTTCGCAGATCTCGACCAGTTTTCACTAACACGCCAAACCGCAATTAGACAGCCGATATCTGGGGAAGCTGGACCACGGCGATCGAAGCCTGCCATTGCGATACGGGAATGTCGTTGGCGTCGAAGCCGGTCAGATGCCCGGGATCGCCACGAAGCCCTCGAAATCCGGGTGGCCGAGATAGATGTCGCGGGTGCCGTCGGCCCGGCTGTGGGCCTTGCGGAAGGCCTCGGATCGGGTCCAATCCTCAAAATGGCTGCGCGACGCCCAGATGGTGTGGGAAGCGTAGAGCGTGTGATCCTCGGCCACCGGACCGCGCAGCAGATGGAATTCGACGAAGCCCGGGACCTCGCTCAGGTGGGAATCCCGCTCCCTCCACACGGTCTCGAATGCCGATTCCTGGCCCAGCCTTACCTTGAAGCGGTTCATGGCGATGAACATGCAGATCCTCTTGTCCTGAGATCGAGTAGGGTTGGTCGGCGGAGGCGGGCCGGCAGCCCGATACCCAGTGAAGGGACGATAGCAGTCGTGAGAATCATTCTCAATAATCTTGCAAATACGAGTCATTCGCGATGCGCCGGGTCGAATCGCCGGGTGTGACTTCGGCCGACGCCGAACCAATGCCCTTCCAAGATGCGGGATGGCGCGTCGCTCCTCAGGCCGTAGCTTTGCCCAGCGCGCGACGTTGGGTCCGCATGCCGTCGGTGATCGCGTCGGCTCGCGCCGCCAGAAATGTGTCGGGTAGCGCGGCTGGCACGGTATTGACCACGGGCCGCCGGGATGAAAGGGCTGCCGGCGTCGAAAGCCATTGATCCTAACGGCTGGCTCCCGCACGGGTCCAATGCACTCGGTTGCGGTCCAGCCAGCGTTGCGCCGCCGTTTGCAGCGACTCGATCAAGTACTGCTCGGGTTCCGAGAGCTTTCTGCCCTTCGAGTAGACGACACGACAGGTGAGCGTGCGCTCTGGCGTGAAGGGACGGGCCACGATGTCACGGGCGGCCGCCGCGCCCAGGATGAACGGATCGGAAAGAGCGATCCCAAGGCCGTTTCTGACGAATTCCGCCGACATGTGCGAGTTGCCGGTCTGAACCAGGACGTTCCGGATCGCATTCTGCTTTGTGAATATGGCGTCCAGGTCTTCGCCGATGACGGAGACATAGGAAAATGAAACCAATGGACGGCCGGAAAGGTCGGCGGGCGTCAGGACCGGTCGCGCCGCCAAGGGGTTGTCCGGTCGCAACAGGCACACGATGGGCGCCGTACACAATTCCAACGTGTCGAGGCCCGCGGTTCTGCTCTCGGCGTAGACAAGGCCGATGTCGAAGTCCCGTCGCACCACCGCTGTCTTGATCGGCGAGGGTTCCTGCTGCCGTGTCAGGAACTTGATGGCCGGATAGCGATCGACCACAGCCTGC
Source organism: Inquilinaceae bacterium (assembly GCA_052168355.1). Lineage (GTDB taxonomy): Bacteria > Pseudomonadota > Alphaproteobacteria > DSM-16000 > Inquilinaceae > JBQLZQ01. Next base: position 21,161 of record JBQLZQ010000007.1, on the reverse strand, counting down.
ACGGCGTCGGGGACGAAGGCGGCGGCCATGGCCGGAGTGGCGCCGATCCGCAACAGGCGGCCCGCCCCCTGGTTGAGCAGGGCGGCGAGCCGGCGGGCCGACTCGACATGGCCGAAGACCAGATCAAGCTCGTTCTGCAATTCCAGCAGTTCGGCGGTCGATTGCAGCCTGTTGCCGTCGCGTATGAACAGCCGGACGTTGAGCCGCCTTTCCGCTGCGGCCACGAGCTGACTGACGGCAGGCTGGGAGATGCCGAGCTGACGGCCCGCAGCGCTCATGGTGCCGGTTCGGACGACCGCGTGCAGGACTTCCATTTCGCGAAGCGAGAGCTCCATAGTCATAAGCCCAGCTTATTATAAACGACTGATATAGTATTTGACCTAAGGGATCGAACCAACATGAAATGATCATCAAGATTTCAAGGTCGAAAACGACCGTGACGTTTCGGGAGGAAACCATGACAGCACGATCAGGATTCTGCTCGGTTGCGACGATCGCCTGTGCCGTGGCCGCAATTTCAAGCGCGGCGCCGGCCGGTGCCGTCAACTATGGGGAAGCGCCGACGCTTCGGGCGCTGGTCGAAGCCGGCGCCTTGCCGCCGGTAGAAGACCGTCTGCCGGTCGTCCCGCGAGTGCTGGAACCCATCGATTCAATCGGTGTTTATGGCGGCATCTGGCGTACGGGCGCGCGGGAAAGCGCCGAAACCTGGACGTTGAGGACGGTCGGCTACGACCACATGGTCCACTGGAAACCGGACTGGACCGGCGTTGTGCCCAACATCGCTCAATCCGTTGAAGCCAACGAAGACGCTACGGTCTACACGTTCACGCTGCGCGAGGGGATGCGCTGGTCGGATGGCGAACCGTTCGATGTCGACGATATCCTGTTCGCTTATTCGGTGTTCCAGCATGAAGAGTTGCTGGACTTCCCCGACTATCTGCGCACGGGCGCAGGCCCAGGCGCGATCGAGAGGATCGACGATTACACCTTTATCATTTCGTTTCCGGTGCCCAATGCCGGCCTGCTGACAGGCATGGCCCAGGTGACAACGGCCATCGGCGGCGACGCTCTGACCAAGTTTCCCGAACATTACATGCGGCAGTTTCACGCCGACCATGCCGGTGACGATCTGGATCGGCTCGTTGCCGATGCCGGCGTTGGCGGCTGGGCCGAACTGTTCACCTTGCGGTCGGACCCCTGGCTCAATCCGGACAAGCCGACGCTCAACGCCTGGATGGTGACGACCCCTTTCGGCGACGGGACTCAGGTCATCGCCGAACGCAACCCGTACTATTGGAAAGTGGATCCGGACGGAAACCAGCTCCCCTACATCGACCGGGTGGTTTTCGAGGTGGTGCAGGACATGGAGGTTCTGCTGCTCAAGGCGATCGCCGGAGAGATCGACATGACGGCGTCCCACATCAACACGGTCGAGAACAAGGCCGTGCTGTTCGACAACCGCGAGCGCGGCGATTTCGACTTCTTCGAGTTGGCGCCGAGCGATGCCAATCTCGCCACCTACTCGATCAACCAGACTCACAAGGATCCGGTCCTGCGCGAGGTATTCCAGAACAAGCCGTTCCGCGCCGCGCTCAGCCACGCGATCAATCGTCAGGAAATCATCGATCTGGTGTTCATCGGTCAGGGCACGGCCCAACAGACGGCTGTCCTGCCCGATTTCCCGGAACTCTACAATGAGCAGCTCGCCACCCAGTATCTCGACTACGACGTCGATAGGGCCAACGCCCTGCTGGACGAGGCCGGTTACACCGAACGCAATGCCGACGGCATGCGCCTTGGGCCGGACGGCAACCCCATACGCTTCGGGCTGTTGACCCGATCCGACAAGAAGTTCATGGCCGATGTGGGCGAGATGGTGGTCCGGAACTGGCGCGCGGTCGGCCTCGATGCCCGCGTCGACGTCGTGGAGCGGTCGCTGGTGCGCCAGCGCAAGGACGCCAACGATCACGACATCATCATCGAGGACTTTCCCGGCGGTAAGGGCGACGCCTATCTCCGCCCCACTCCCTGGGTTCCGATCCATCACAACGCCGCTTACGGCATCCCCTGGTATTATTGGTGGCAGGGCAAGGAAGGGGCCGAGGAACCGCCCGCCCACGTCAAACGCCAGCTCGCCCTGTGGGACGAGCTCAACGCCACGGTGGAGCAGGGGCGCCGGACGGAGTTGATGCGGGAAATTCTGCAGATCGCCGCCGACAGCTTTTATACGATCGGTATCGTTGTGCCCCTGGCCGACTACGGGATCGTCTCGAACCGCATGAAAAACGTTCCGGCCAAGATGGAAGGGTCCTATTGGTTCGCGCCACCCGGCCCGACCAACCCATCGACCTACTATTTCGTCGATGGCTCGAACGGCTGATCCTTATGGCATGGTTCCGGCGGCTCCCGATCCGCGTTGGGGGCCGACCGGGGCCGATGTAGCCCGCTAACCGGTCAGAGTAACCCATGTTGCTCCGCTACGTTCTGCGTCGCCTCATCTTCATGATTCCGACGCTGCTGGCGATCTCGGTCGTGTCGTTCGCCATCGTGCAACTGCCGCCGGGCGATTTTCTGGACACCTATATCGCAACGTTGGAAGCCGAGGGCGGCGACGTCTCCGCCGAACAGGTGGCCAATTTGCGCAAACGCTACGCTCTGGATGATCCGATCCTGGTGCAGTACTGGCAGTGGGTATCGGGCATCGTTCTGCGCGGCGATTTTGGCTGGTCCTTCCAGTATCAGCGTCCGGTGGCGGATGTGCTGTGGGGGCGGGTGGGGCTTACCTTCGTCATTTCCCTGGCATCGATGATCTTTGTCTACGTCGTTGCCTTTCCCATCGGCGTCTATTCGGCGATCCGGAAATACTCGCTGGGCGATTACGTTCTCACGTTCCTCGGTTTTCTCGGTCTCGCCATACCCAACTTCATGCTGGCACTGGTGCTGATGTATGCGGCACTCACCCTGTTTGGGCAAAGCGTCGGCGGACTGTTCTCACCCGAATATGTCGACGCGGCCTGGGGGTGGGGCAAGATAAAGGATCTGCTCGCCCATCTCTGGATCCCGGTGATCATCATCGGTACCGCCTCGACGGCGGGGTTGATCCGAGTCATGCGAGCCAACTTGCTGGATGAACTGCACAAGCCCTATGTGGAGACCGCGCGCGCCAAGGGCGTGTCGGAACGCACGCTGTTGATGCGCTATCCCGTGCGCCTGGCACTGAACCCGTTTGTCAGCCAAGTCGGATGGGAGCTTCCGGCCCTGGTTTCCGGCGCGGCGATCACATCCATCGTGCTCAATCTGCCGACCACGGGCCCCGTCCTCCTGATCGCGCTGAAATCCCAGGACATGTATCTGGCGGGCAGCTTCATCATGATCCTGAGCGTGCTGACCGTGATCGGCACGTTGGTGTCCGACCTTCTCCTGGCGTGGCTCGATCCGCGCATCCGTTATGGGTAGGCAGAGATGACAGTGATCGACACCCGCGGAGAGCATGCGGGGCCTCCGCCTGAGCGCCCCGGAGACCCCGATGATCCCGTTCCGTTTCCGGCGGATGCCCGTGTCGGCGTAGCCAGCCAGTGGCAACTCATGTGGTGGCGCTTTCGTCGGCATCGGCTGGCCGTGGCCAGTGGAATCATCGTGCTGTTGATTTACCTAACGGCCCTTTTCGCAGAGTTCCTGGCGCCGATGCCGCCGGACCGCTTCAGTACGCGCCACACCTATGCGCCGCCACAGACCATAGGACTGTTCGTGCGAGACGGAGACGGTGGGCGGCGTTTCCAGCCTCATGTCAACGGTTACCGCGTCGAAATCGATCCCGTGGCCATCCGCCGGACCTTTGTTGTCGACCCGGATGTCGTCATCCCTGTGGGGTTTTTCGTCAAAAGCGAGCCCTACCTGCTGATGAATGTCATTCCCCTGGATCGCCGTCTTATCGGACCGCTCGATGCCGGAGAACCGTTCTACCTTTTGGGCGCGGACCGGTTGGGCCGCGATGTGTTGAGCAGGATCATCCACGGCGCCAGGGTGTCGATGTCGATCGGGCTGGTCGGTGTGGCCGTCAGTCTGGTGTTGGGTGTTCTGCTGGGCGGACTGTCGGGATATTACGGTGGCCGCGTCGATGACGTCATCCAACGCTCGATCGAGTTCCTCAAGGCCATCCCGACGATTCCCCTGTGGATGGGGCTGGCGGCCGCCATTCCGCAAACCTGGTCGCCCCTGACCGTTTACTTCGTGATTACGGTCCTGATCTCCCTGATCGGCTGGACAAGCCTGGCGCGGGAGGTCCGCGGTCGCTTCCTGTCCATGAAGACGGAGGATTTCGTCGCCGCGGCGAAGCTGGACGGCGCTGGCGAGATCCGCATCATCCTGCGTCATATGGCGCCGTCCTTTTTCAGCCACATCATCGCCACGCTGACCCTGGCGATCCCGGCCATGATCCTGGCCGAAACGGCTCTGTCGTTCCTTGGCATCGGCCTGCGGCCGCCGGTGGTGAGCTGGGGGGTGCTGCTGCAGGACGCCCAGAATGTGCGGGCGGTGGCGACTGCCCCATGGCTGCTTGTTCCCGGCCTGGCGGTCGTCGCTTCGGTCTTGTCGCTGAATTTCTTCGGCGACGGTTTGCGCGATGCGGCCGACCCTTATGGCCACTGAAGCCGGACCCTTGGTCATGGCGGCCGACGATCGGCGAGGGGAGATCGCGCTTGAGGTGCGCGGGCTCAAGACCTATTTCTCCCTGCGCACCGGAACGCTGAAGGCTGTCGACGATATCGGTTTCACCCTGCGGCGCGGCGAGACCCTGTGTTTGGTCGGCGAGTCCGGGTCGGGCAAGAGTATCACCGCCCGATCGATCCTTCAGATTGTCGCTCCGCCGGGCCGTGTCGTCGATGGTGAGATTCGTCTTCACGGCAGTGGCGGCGATCCGGGGAAAGTTGTCGATATGGCGCAGCTCGATCCCCGCGGCCCGGCCATTCGGGCCATCCGCGGCCGTGAAATCTCGATGATCTTCCAGGAACCGATGAGCTCCCTGTCGCCGGTGCACACCATCGGCTTTCAGATCGACGAAGCGCTGCGTTTGCACACCGACCTCGATAAGGGCGCGCGTCGGGCGCGGATCGTCGAGCTCTTGCGCCGGGTGGAAATCCCCGACCCGCAACACACCATCGACCGCTACCCGTTTGAGTATTCCGGCGGCATGCGACAGCGGGCCATGATTGCCATGGCTCTTGCTTGCAACCCATCGGTGCTGATCGCCGATGAGCCGACAACAGCACTGGATGTCACGACCCAGGCCGAGATCCTGGATCTGATCAAGGAGATCCAGCAGGAATTCGGCATGGCCGTGCTGTTCATCACCCATGACATGGGGGTGGTCGCGGAGATTGCCGACCATGTATGCGTCATGCGGCATGGACGGATCGTCGAAACGGGGTCGGTGGAAGACCTTTTCCATGCCCCGCGCCATTCGTATTCCAAAATGCTGATCGAGTCGGCAGTCAGACTGGAAAGTCCGGCGCCGATAAAGGCAACGGTCAACGCCGTCTACGACGTACCCATTCCACAGCGACCGGTCATTCTGCAGGTGGACGGCCTGAGCAAGGCCTTCGTCACCCGGCGGGGGTTGTTCCGGCCGGTGACCCGGACGCTCAAGGCTGTTGCCGATGTCAGTCTGACCCTGCGCGAAGGTGAGAATTTGGGCATCGTCGGGGAGTCGGGATCCGGCAAGACAACCCTTGGCCGATGTCTCGTCCGCATGATCGAACCGAGTGGCGGGCGCGTTCTCTACCGCAATGCCGACGGCGCGGAAATCGACGTGGCGACCCTCGACAAAAGGGGGCTGCGCGCGCTGTACAGTCAAATCCGCGTGATCTTTCAGGATCCGTTCGGCTCCCTCAATCCGCGCATGACGGTCGAACAACTGATCGGCGAACCCTTGCTGATGATGGGTTGGCGGCGGCAGGCGATCAAGGACCGGACCGCCGAGCTGCTTGAGCGCGTGGGGCTCAAGCCCGCCTATATGGAGCGGTATCCGCACGCGTTTTCCGGCGGTCAGCGGCAGAGGATCTGCATCGCCCGTGCCCTTGCCCCGAACCCGCGCCTGATCATCGCCGACGAGGCGACGTCGGCGCTCGACGTGTCGTTGCGGGCCCAGATACTCGACCTGCTGCTGTCGCTGCAGGGACAGATGCGGTTGTCGTTCATCTTCATCAGCCACGATATCGGCGTTGTCCGGTATTTCTGCGACCGGGTGGCCGTGATGTATCGCGGATCGCTGGTCGAAACGGGTGCCGCAGGTCATGTCTGCGACCATCCCGAGCATCCCTATACCAAGGCGCTGTTGTCGGCGGTGCCGCGGCTCGATCCGCGCCACCGCCGTATCATGAACCGCCACCGCTATGACGCCGACGCGGTCGGCATGCCCCAACCGATGGAGATCCAATGATGATTGAGCGGGGAGGCAAGGCGCCCTGGCGATGGAGCCGACGGGCCGAAGCGGCGGATACGACCCTTCTTCTGGTCGGGGACACCAACGTGCAGAATCGGTCCGAGCCGGCGACCGCCTTCAAGCATGTGATGGCCACGCTACACGACGCCGACGTGCTGTTCGGTCAGCTCGAAGGGCCCCTGTCGCCGCCGTCCCAGGATCCGGCATCGCCGGATATCCCCCACAAGGACCGCTGGCGTCACAGCGATCCGCGCATGGTCGATGCGTTTACGGCCGCCCGTTTCGCCGCGCTGGCCTGCGCATCCAACGTGTGTTACCCGCCGGCTGCCGCCCTGGCGAGCATCGCCACTCTTAGAGGCGCCGGGATCGGGCACTGCGGCGCCGGAGCGGATCTCTCCGCGGCCCGCGCGCCCGCGATCGTCGACCGGCCGCAGGCTACATTCGCTTTTCTCAGCTACACATCGGTTTTCTGGCATGTCGGTCACGCCGCGACGGCCACCCGGCCGGGCTGTGCCACCATCAAGGTCCACACCGGCTATCAGCCCGACCGGCGGGCGCTGGAGATGCCGGGGGCGCCGCCGCTTGTCCTCACCGTGCCGGACGCGGACGCTCTCGCCGCCATGGAGGCCGACGTGCGGGCGGCAAAGGACAGGGCCGATATCGTCGTCGTTTCCTGTCATTGGGGCGTGTCGGGCAGCCCCGACATCGTCGACTATCAGCGGACCGTCGGCCATGCCGCCCTGCGGGCCGGTGCAGACATCGTCTTTGGCCATCATCCCCACGTCGTCCAGGGCGTTGAGTTCCATATCGGCAAACCGGTCTTTTACAGTCTCGGCAACTTCGCGTTCGATTGGGAAAAGATGCGCGGTCGCGCTCTCGACGGGCTTGCCGTTCGGATTCTGGTCCGCAATCGAAGGATCGACGACATCGCCATTGTTCCGGTGCGGCGCGGTGCCGACAACCTGGTGGCTATCCTCGATCCCAATGGCGCGGGCCGTGAGGTCGTGGAGACACTGAGCCAACGCTGCGCCCCGTTTGGCACGCGGGTCGTCGTCCGAGACGGTGACGTCACGGTCGCCGTGGACCAAGACGCGGTCGACGCCGCCTGAATCCCTCATTCTCCCTTGCCGCAGGCTCCCACCCACAGGACGACAATCGATGAAAATCACCGCGGTCAAACCCTATCTTGCCGGCCGCTATCTCTATGTCGAGATCGAGACCGACGCCGGGATAACCGGGGTCGGAGAGTCCGGGGCCTGGGGCCATCTGGAGGCGTCACGGTCGGCGATCGAGAAATTCGGCACCTATCTGGTCGGCAAGGATCCGGGCCCCATTGAGCATCATTGGGCGGTGATGTACCGCTTCGGCCATTTCAAGGGCGCCGCCATCGGCGGCGCCATCTCGGCCATCGATATCGCCCTGTGGGACATCAAGGGGCAAACTCTTGGCGTGCCCATTCACACTCTCTTGGGCGGGCCGGTCCGCAGCCGGGCCCGTGTCTATGCCCATGTCAAGGCCGGCACGGCGGCGGAGATGGTCACCCGTTGCCAGGAACTCAAGGCTCAGGGGTTCACGGCTATCGGGCACCTGAATCCCTTTCTCGACGAAGACCGTTCGCAACCCTACGGCAAGGGCCATGCGCGCAAGATCGCGGACGCCGTGGCGCTGGTCGGCAAGTTGCGCGAGGTCTTGGGGTCCGATATCGATCTGTGCATCGAGATCCACCGGAGGCTAAACCCGGCCGAGGCCATTGCGTTCGGGCGCGAGATCGCGCCGTATCGGCCGATGTTCTACGAGGATCCGATCGCCCCCACGTCGGTCCACGCGATGGCGTCGGTGGCCGGTGCGATTGCCGTGCCCTTGGCCACCGGGGAGCGGTTCTCGTCGCTCTTCGAGTTTCAGGCTCATATCGCTGCCCGCGCCCTAACTTACGCGCGCGTTTCGGTTTGCCTGTGCGGCGGTTTGACGGGTGCCCGCAAGATCGCGGCCTTGGCCGAGGCCCACGACGTGCAGGTTATCCCGCACAATCCGCTGTCGCCGGTGTCGCTCCATGCCTGCCTACAACTCGCCGCGGCCGTTCCCAACTTTGCCATACAAGAATATCCCACGGTCGGATCGGACCTCGAAGATGGATCGACCCGATGCGGCAATACCCATCGCCTTCGCGGAACCGAGTTTGTCAAGACGGGTTCGCCGGTCACCGACGGTTACATCGCCATTCCGACAGAACCGGGGTTGGGCGTCTCTTTGACCGACCGGGCGCGCAACGATCCCGCCCCGATTGCTCGAGACGTCTACATGCGCCCGCATGCCGATGGTTTCGTCGTGGATCAATAAGCTCCATAGGGTCCTGCACCGATGCACATTGTCGAGATCCGCGAACGGACGGCGTCGATCGCTTCCCCCATCCGCAACGCCTACATCGATTTTTCCAGGATGACCTGCTCGACGGTCGCCGTGGTCACGGACGTGGTCCGCGACGGTCACTCCGTGATCGGCTTCGGTTTCAATTCCAACGGTCGCTATGGTCAAGGCGCCCTGATGCGCGAACGATTCATACCGCGCGTCATGGAGGCCGACCCGCAGACGCTTCTGGGCGACGACGGACTGCTGTCGCCGCATCGGGTGTGGGACACGATGATGGCCAACGAAAAGCCGGGCGGTCACGGCGAGCGTTCCGTGGCCGTCGGTACCCTCGACATGGCGCTCTGGGATGCCGTGGCCAAGGCAGCGGGAGTTCCGCTCTATCGGCTGTTGGCCGATCGCTACCGCGACGGCGTGGCCGACGACAGGGTCTGGGTCTACGCCGCCGGCGGTTACTACGATCCGGACAAAGGGCTGGACGGCCTTCGGGATGAGATCCGCCGCTATCAGGCCATGGGCTATGCCACCGTCAAGATGAAAATCGGCGGCGCGCCGCTGGACGAAGACCGCAAGCGCATCGACGCGGTGCTGGATCTGGTCGAACCCGGCAATCTGTGTGTCGACGCCAACGGTCGCTTCGACTTTCCTGCCGCGGTCGCGTATGCCGAGGCTTTGGCGCCCTATGGCCTGCGCTGGTTCGAGGAACCGGGCGACCCTCTCGACTATCGCCTCCAGGCCACGCTGTCCGATCTCTACCGCCGGCCGATGGCCACGGGCGAGAACCTGTTTTCCGTTCAGGACCAACGCAACCTGATCCGGTATGCGGGTCTGCGGCCCGACCGCGATATCCTGCAGTTCGACTGTGCGCTGAGCTATGGCCTGGTGGAATATCTGCGCATGCTCGACATGCTGGAGGCCCATGGCTGGTCGCGGCGTCGTGTGGTGCCCCACGGAGGCCATCAGATGTCGTTGAACATCGCCGCCGGTCTGGGGTTGGGCGGCAACGAGTCCTACCCTGAGGTTTTCGAGCCTTTCTGCGGCTTTGCCGACGGGGTCGCTGTGACCGACAGTTGGGTGCGGTTGCCCGACGCCCCGGGCATCGGGTTCGAAACCCGCGCCACTCTCTACGCCGAACTCAAAAAATTGGTGGAGGATCTGATCTGAGGAGGGAGGTCGCCGGCGCCGATCGGGATGTCGGTGACCCTCCATTGCTGGTTCGCTTGGCGGCCCGTTCTTTGCTCCGCGCAGGTGTGCGGCCGGGCGCCTTAAGGGAGACGGTGCGCTGGTTCTGGTGTTCGCGCATATCGGTGTGCGGCTGTCGCGACAGGAGGGGTCGATTTTGGCCGCCGGCTACGGCGTCCATCTCGCCTTTTCCATGATATGAGCGCCGTCACCAGCCTTCGCGCCATCGTGCCACTGTTCCGGCTGCCCACCTATGGCCAGTACCTGGCCACCAAGACCGGGATGGCGGTGGTGTCGCAGATGGCGATCTTGGCGACCGGCTGGATCGCCTGGGACCTGACCGGCGCGGCCCTGTGGCTGGGCATCATCGCCTTTCTGCGCCTGGGACCGTCCCTGGTTCTGGGCTTGATCGGCGGTGCGGTCGCCGACCGAACCCCGCCGCTTCGCATCGTCCAGATCCTGGTGTTCCTGCAGATCCCGGTAAAGGTGGCGCTGTTCGGGCTGGTTCTTTCCGATCACGTCACCATCGCGCTGTTGAGTGCGCTGACCCTGGTCACGGGGTGTCTGCAGGCCCTGGCCAATCCCGCAGACAAGGCCCTGGTCTGGCATCTGGTGCCCAAGGACCTCCTGCCTGCCGCCATTCCCACCAATTCGACCCTGGCCAACATCGCCGCCTTCGCCGGACCGCTGATCGGCGGTGTGGTGATCGCCCTGGCCGGTCCTGCCTGGACCTATCTTGCCGCGGCGCTGGCCAGCGCCGTGTTCGTCCTTGCGCTGTCGCGGGTGCAGGTCGTTCGTCCTGCGGCCGTCGCGCGGAGACCGGCATCGCTGACCCAGGACATGGTTGCCGGATTGCGGTACGCGTGCGGTGACCGGACGATCGCGGCGGTTCTGCTGATCCATGTCGCCGTCAGCTTCTGCGCCCGGCCGCTTCAGCATCTGCTGCCGGGATTCGCCGCCAGTGTCTTTGGCGGCGGCGCGCAGCTTCTCGGGTTGTTGTCGGCCAGCCTGGCCGCGGGCGCCGTCGTCGGCGGCGTCTGGTTGGCCGCCAGGTCCCGGCTCGACGGCCTGGTCGACGTTCTGATGATCGCCATGGTCGCGCTTATGGGGCTATTGATGCTGTTCGCGGCGCTGCCGAACGTTCTCATGGCCCCGGTCCTCCTGTTCGCGATCGGCACCTGCTTGATCGTCCGCGCCGCCGGTGTTCAAACCCTTCTGCAGATGTCGACCGCCCCGGAGATGCGCGGCCGTGTCATGGGGCTCTATGGCGTCTCGATGCGGGTTGGCACGGCGACCGGCGCTCTGGCATTCGGCGCCCTGGCGGATCTTATCGGGTTGCGCGCCAGCGTTGCCGTGGCGGCGCTGCTGGGTCTCGTGGTCCTGGTCTTGCGTTGGCGGGCGACGCGGAATGTGAGCGTGGCTCTCAAGACCTGAGCAACCCCCTTGATTTGGAACGGAAGCGTCCTTCGTGCGGATGCCGGTCCATTCGCCGACAGGGCTGCCCCGATACCAAGCCGCTGCCCAGATCCACGTGCCTCGCATCGCCGCCACGGTCAGGCCGCGGTCAGTCCATAGGGCATCAAACGTTCCCCCGACGCCGGATGATGTTATCGATAACAAGTTGGCGAAGTATCGATACTCGTGTACCGGCGCAATCGAACATCGTCCTGGGAGGGCGCGGCCTTGGGGAGGGGTTCGCGCACGCTGCGCTGCGGTGACTCCGGAAGAGCATTGACATCATCATGGCCATGTTGCTGACGGCCGTGATCGCCATGGTCTCTGCCAATGTGGTGCTGCGCTACGGCTTTGCCTCGGGGCTCAGGCCATCGGTCGAACGGTCGCGTCATGGCCTCGTCTGGGTCGTGATGCTGGGGGTGGCCGTCGTCTTGCGGCGCGGCGAACATCTTGCCGTCCAAGAGATATTCGCACGGATGTTTCCGCGTTTGGTGCCGCGCCGCCATCGGGGCACCTGGGCCCGCGCGACTTCTCCATCTCGATCGCGCCACCCGACGGGTCCGGTCGATCGTCACGGGACGTTCGACATTCTCGTCGAGTGCACCGGCGCGGCACCCGCCCTGGCCGGCGGCATCGCCGTGCTTCGTCCGGGCGGCGTCATCGTCCAGCTGGGGCCTTGGCGGTGACACGGCCCTGCCAGCTCAAACGATCACGGCCAAGGAGCCGCAGCTGCGCGGATCGTTCCGCTTTCACGAGGAATTCCTTACCGGAGTCGACCTGATGCGGAAGGGGCTGATCGACGTGAAACGGTGATCACCCACGGCATGGGGATCGACGAGGCGGTCGCGGCCTTCGAAATCGCAAACGACCGTGCGCAGGCGATTAAGGCGCAGATCGCTTTTTCATGACCGCTGCCTGGACGCCCTTCCCCGGCCCGTCCGGCATCGTCCCGATCTTTCATCGAGCGATGTGCCCGGCGCGCTCCTCGAGATCGGAACGAAGGTCGGCAAGCAGCGGATCCTCGGTCTCGATCATGAAGCGCACGAGGTCTGAACGCAGCCTTGCGAGGTCGCGGGTCCGCTCTGTCAGACCAATCAGATTCCGCAACTCGAATGGATCGGATGCCAGATCGAAAAGCTCGTCGCGGTCGCCCCGGTGCCAGACGTATTTCAGCCTGTCCCGCTCGACCATCCTCCACGGGACCGTTCCCATCCAGTCACCCAGCGGCCGGTGAAGCGAGAAGAGAGGACGGTCAGCCGGTACTGTGCCCTCGCCGCGCAGCAACGGGGCGAGGTCCAGGCCGGTCCAGTCGGGGTGGCGCGGAAGGTCGCACAGCGAGGCCAGCGTCGGGGCGATGTCGATCTGGCTGACCGGTGCGTCCAATCGGCGCCCCCCGCCTGCGGACCCCGGCAGGCGGAGGATCAACGGCACACGGATCGATTCCTCGTAGGCCACCATCTTGTGCCACAGGCCGTGTGCGCCCAGGTTCTCGCCGTGATCGGACATGAAAAGGACGATCGTGTCATCCATCACGCCCTGCGCCTCGAGCTCGGCGAGAAGCCGACCAAGTTGATCGTCGATCAGCGTGATGAACCCCCAATAGACGGCGTAACTCTTCCGCCAGGCGTCGAACTCTGCGCCGTGGTCAAGGAACAACTGACGGTAATAGCTGGTGCGGTTCGCCTCCGGCTCGTCCCGTTGCGGTCCGAAGTTCACCGGTTTCCGAACGTCGGCCGGGTCATACATCGAGAAGTACGGCTCGGGGATCATGAAGGGCGGATGCGGGCCGTTGAATGAACACACCTGGAAAAACGGACGCGACAGGTCGCGTGTGCGCAAGTGCTCAATCGCGATGTCGGCGATGTAGGCGTCATTCGTGGTCTCTGGCGGCATATCGAGCGGGAGGGCCACGGGTGTGGACATCGACGGCTGGCGATGGGTGCGCACGCGAGGGTCGTTGAACGTCCAGCCATCGACGAGGCCGCGCTCCTTGCACCATTCCGAATACTCTCTCGTGCTGTCGCCGGCGTTCCGATCCGTAAACCGATCGATGTTGTCGTGCCCAAGGTGCCATTTGCCAGCATAGCTGACCTCGTAGCCGCCGGCGCGGAAGACATCGAGCAACTGACATTCGCCAAGGGCGCTGACAGCGTTGTCCAGCATGTCGTTCTGATGCGGGTAAAGACCCGTGAACGTCGCTGCACGCGCTGGAAGGCACAGCGGGCAGGGCGTGATGGCCCGATCCAGGCTGGTTCCTTCAGCCGCAAGCCGGTCCATGTTGGGCGTTCGGCAAGGTGTTTCGCCTCGAAAGCCCATCGTGTCCGGGCGCTGTTGATCGGACATGACGAAGAGCACGTTGGGGCGCGATACGGTCTTCATGACTGCTCATTGCGGGTAAAGTCCGGTAGATGCTCAATCGCGGCAACAGCGATCCGGGCAACGGCGTCGTCTGGAACGCCGCGATGGGGCCAAAGCAGGCGCGGGGTCAGTCCGGCCCAACCGCCCGCGGCCGCCATCGCCTTGTCGATGGCATAGCCGGGGAAGCCCGCAGCCAGGAGCGGGTGGATCGCGGCGGCCATGAACCGGTCGATGCGGGTTTCGACCTCTGCCGCGGATCCGGGGTCTTCGGTTGAAAGACGCGCCCAACGAACGGCTCCTGCGGGGTCAAGGCAGGCCATGTTCGAATAGGCGCCATGGGCACCCTGCGCGCGGCCGCTGGCATAGCGGTGGCCGGGAACAAATACCGAGAGGCGATCGAACACCGCGGCCATTGCGCGGTACCAGGAGGGTTGGCCGCCACCCGACTTCAGCCCGATCAACCGGGGGACGGCGTCAACAACCGCTCTCAGATCGTCCGGAGTCAGCACGGTTCGGGAATGCGGCGGGTTGTAAAGCACGAGCGGACAGCCGCCCGCAGCTTCAGCGCAGGCCGACAGGAAGCGGATCGCGGTGGCCCGGTCGATCGGCGTCCAGTCCGGAAGGGTGATCTGGATGGCGTCCGGCCCCAGCGCCGCAGCATCGCAAATGCGCGCAAGGCTCCCCTGCGCCAGGGGGTGCGACGCCCCGATCTGAACCGGAAGGCCCGCCGCCCGGGCGGCGGCCATGGTCGCCTCGGCCACCTGCCGGAACTGGATGTCGGTCTGGCAGTGAAACTCCGATGCCGTGCCATTGCAATAGACGCCGTCCATACCGGCACGAGCAAACGCCGTCACCTGCCGGTTGATCGCATCCAGCCGAATGTCGCCGTCTGGTGTCACGTCAAGCAGGACGGTCGCCCAGACCCCGCGGAGATTCCGGGCGGTAAGTTGAGACATCAGCTGTCCTTGGCCGCATCGCGCCGGGTCAGCAAATGCGCACGCAACGCGTCGGCGGAACGCAGCGGATCGCCGTCTCTGATCGCGGCGACTATTTCGGCGTGCTGTTCGATGACGCGGGCATGAATGCGCGCAAGGCCAGGTCCGCTTTCGGGGTTGAAGAGGCCCCATTCGATGAGCGCGCCGTGAAACGCATTCGCCACGGCATTGTCAATGACCGACATTAGGCAACGATGAAACGCCTGATCCGCATCGCGGAACTCCTCGGCGTTTCCAGTGGCGGCGCGGCATGCGCCGAGCGCCTCTTCCAAAGCAGCCAGATCCTCGGGATCGCGCTGCCGCGCGCCTTCCATCGCGGCCGCGGTTTCAAGCATGATCCGCAAGTCGTAGAATTCGGATCGGCGAGTCTCGTCGGCCAACATGGCACCCACCATGTCGCCTATCGCATCCATTGCGCCTTCAGGCGTTGGCGCGATGACCACCGGTGCAATACCGCGCTTTAGCCGGACAAAGCCCTTGCGTTCCAGCATCAAGAGGGCCTCTTTCACCGATGGGCGACCGACGTCGAACATTTCCATTAGGCTGCGTTCGGACGGCAGTTTCGTGCCGGGCGGGAATTCGCCGGACCGGATCGCAGAAAGGATCGATTCCTCGATTTGCTCGCTCAGGCGTATTCGCCCCAGGCTCGTTTCCATGTCATCCTCCGACCGTCTTGCGCTGCTCTGTCGAATGCGGCGACCCCGAGAGGAATTGGGCCGCAGCAGTCTCCAGTGCCGCTTTGGCTACCGGGGCCAAGGGCTGGAAGGGTGAGCGGCACATGCCCATCGGAACTCCCTGAAGCTCCAGAAGGTACTTCAGCCCGGGAAATACACCGTGGGCGATCAGAACATCAATAAGGCCATTGATCTCGGCCTGGAGCCCCCGCGCCGTCACCAGATCGCCCGCGGCGAATGCCGCGGCCAAGCTTAGGACCTTGTCGCCCTGGACATTGAAGGTCGACCCGATGGCGCCATCGGCACCCAGGCTGAGGCCCGCCAAGAGCGTCTCGTCGAAACCGTTGAGAAGGGTCTTGCCCGGCGCCTTTCGGCGCAGCTGTTCGAAGGCGAAGTGGTCGCCGCAGGTATTCTTCACCCCGACCACGTTGGGCAATTCGGTTAGCTCGGTTAGCTGCCCGGCCGACATGCGCACGCCCGACAGCGCTGGAAAGTTGTAGACCAGAAAGGGAAGGTCCGTGCGCCCGGCCAGCCTGCCGTAGTGCGCGCGCAGTTCGGCAAAGCTGTATGAATAGTAGAATGGCGGAACCGCCGACACGGCGTCATACCCTGTGGCGGCGGCATGGTCGGCCAGATCTTCGGAAACGGCGGGATTCACGTCGCCGACATGCGCGATCAGCAGGCAGTCCCCCGCGGCGGCCTCTGCAACGGCGGAGAAGACCTGCTTGCGCTCGTCCGCCGACATCAGAAACGTTTCTCCCGTCGAGCCGCCGACGTAGAGACCCGTCAACCCCATATCGATGTTCCGCCGCACCAGCAGACCCAGCGTATCGGTCTGCACCGCAGTACCGTCGTGGGTGAACGGCGTCAGAAGAGCGGCGTGGTATCCTGAAAGATCGGTCATCGGGTATTGCCTGTGGTCCGGGCGCAAGCGAAGGCGCGATAAAAGTGGCATGCTATGTTGACAACATGCTATGATGTTATGTAGCGTTCGTCAATGACAAGTCGGCCGCTTGCGTGCCGAAAGCCTATAGGGAGGAAACTTGGATGAAATATTTGACCGGAACCTTGGCCGTTTCAGCCGCGACCCTTGCGTTGGTCCTTGCCACTGGGGCAGCGCAGGCACAGGCACTGAAGTTCTCGACGACGGGCAAGCCCAACGATCCCGACACCATCGCAATGCACGCGTGGGAGGCCTACATCGAAGAAAACTCCGACCTTGAGGTCGATGTCTTTGACAGCGCCTCGTTGGTCGAGCAGGGCAAACAGGGGCAGGCCCTCGCACGCGGCACGATCGACGCGGCCTACATGGCACCCGCATGGATATCGGAACAGGTGCCGGCGTGGGGTGTGCTCGAGACACCCTATCTGCTGACGGGCCCTGACCATGCCTGCGCGTTCCGCAATAGCCCGCTTTGGGATCAGATGGTCGCTGAAGTCAGCGACACGATGGACATTGTGATCCTCGATGCCGCCTATCAGGGGACGCGTACGTTGAACCTGCGCAAGCAAAGGGACGTCCAAACCCCGGCCGACATGCAGGGCATGTCCATCCGTGTCGTTCCGTCACCGTCGAACATCCTGATGGGCGAGGGTCTGGGAGGCAACCCCACGCCGGTTCCATTCTCCGAATTGTATTTGGCGCTTCAGACCGGCACCGTTGACGCGCAGGAAAATCCGCTGACGCTGATCTACTCCAACAAGTTCTATGAGGTGACCGAGCAGATCGTGAACACCCGTCACAAGGTGCTGATCCAGTTTCCGGCGGTCTCGAAAATGACATGGGACAGACTGACCGAAGACGAGCGTGAAGTCGTCCTGGCCGGCGCCGAACTGGCGATGGATGGCTACAGCAAGAGCGTGATGGATCAGGAAGCCACTCTTCAGGCGACCATGGAGGCCGAGGGTATGGTCTTCACCGATCCTGACCGCGAGGCATTTCGCACCGCCATGTTGGAAAAATTCCAGTCCAGCGACCTGGCGACAGCCTGGGTGCCGGGCATGTTCGAAGACATTGCCGGAATGGATATCCCCGCCGATTGTTCGGCAATGATGAACTGAGCCGGGAGGTCTGTTTCCTCATCACTCCCGGCGACGTACGTCGCCGGGAGTCTGCCTTCGATCCGGGATGCACAAAGCATGATAGGCGCGCCACCGCCGCAGCCAATCGAAGAAGACCGAGCCGTACCGCCTGGTCTACGGATCCTGCGCACGCTTTCAAAGGGTGTGTCGGTCGCGATGTTCGCCGCGTTGTTTGCGACGTTCGTGGCTCAGGTCTTCTGGCGCTACGTGCTGCGCGAACCGCTGGTCTGGACCCTTGAAGTTGCGGGTATCCTGTTCGTCGCGGTAAGCCTGTTCACGGCGGCCACGCAGATGTCGATCCGCGATCACGTCGGACTGGACCTGTTTATCGACGCCCTTCCCGCCCGTTTGCGACGGATCCTTCTGACGATCTCGCTGGGCCTTTTTGCCGCTGTGATGATCCTTTCCCTTCCCGACACCGTTCGGGTCCTGAAATGGATGTACCGCGAGCGAACCTATGCGATCGGCTTCAATCTTGGTCATCTCTTCGTGTTGATGATCGTTTTCGTCATCGTCTATGCCTCGCGCGCCATTCTGAGCATTGTTCAGTTGTGGCGCACCGGCCAGCAAGACGAGGCTTAGGGCGGTGTCTGACCCGCTGTTCTGGACGGCCGCCTACTTTGGACTACAGCTTCTGCTGGGCCTGCCGATCGGCTTCGTGCTGATTTCCACGGTGATCGTCTATTCGCTGACCGCCGGCATCGACGCGAGCCTGATGGCGGAACGCGTAATCTTTGCATCGGTCGAGAACATCATCGTTATAGCCATTCCGCTGTTCATCTTTACAGCCAAGGTGATGGATCATGGCGGCATATCGGACCGCCTGTTGAAGTTCTGCCTTGCGCTGGTCGGGCATCGGCCCGGGGGGCTGGCGCAGGTCAATATCGTCTCGTCGATCATCTTCTCCGGGATGAGCGGTGACGCGACATCGGATGCATCCGGCATCGGACAGGTCCTGATCCGGATGATGCGTCAGGAGGGCCGCTATCCTCCGGCCTATGCCGCCGCGGTAACCGTTGCATCGTCTTCCATCGGGCCGATCATTCCGCCCTCTATCCCGATGCTGGTCTACGCGTTCTTCTCTGGTGTGTCGGTCGGCGGGCTGTTTCTCGCCGGGATCATACCGGGACTGATGATGGGGATCGCGATGATGGCATTGGTGTCATGGCAATCGCGTCGGCGCGGGTTTCCCACCGAGGCGCGGATCGTCGGCCGTGAACTGCTGTTCGCGACGATTCGCGCTTCGGGGCCGCTCTTGATGCCGGTGATCCTGCTTGGCGGCATCTATTCGGGCGTTTTCACCCCAACCGAGGCCGCAGCGGCGGCCGGCTTATATGCCATGCTCTTATCGATCTTCCTTTATCGCATGTCATCTTGGCAGGCACTTTATGACGCCCTGCTGGAAAGCGCGCGCCAGTCGGGCATGGTGTTTCTGCTGATCGGCGGTGGCTTTGCGCTGAACTATGTTTTCACCGTCGAGAAAGTGACAGAAGCGATTACCGTGTTCATTCTGGCGCTGGACCTGTCGCCGCTGCAATTGCTGATGGTGGTCCATGTCGCCTTTATCGTGATGGGAATGTTTCTGACCAAGGCACCAATGATGTATGTCGTTATCCCGGCGCTTCTGCCCGGTTTGGCTGCAGCGGGCGTTGATCTGATGCATTTCGGTGTCGTGATCGTGCTGAACATGATGGTCTCGATGATCACCCCACCGATGGGTCTGATGGTGTTCATCGTCGGTGGGCTGGCCAAGATCCCAATCGGTCCGATCTTCCGTGAAAGCGTGCCATTCATCGTTACGCTTTACGTCGTCATGTTCGTGATAACCGCGTTTCCCGGATTTGTGACCTGGTTGCCCTCGTTGATGAACTGACGCATGAGCATCCGCAACATTTTGCTGATTGGCGTCGACCAGATGCGGTTCGATGTAGTGGGGGCGGGCAAGCAGGTTCCGGCTATCACGCCACACCTGGACCGGCTGCATGGGCAGAGTGTCCGTTTCGATCGCGCCTATTCGACCTGCCCACTCTGCTCGCCGGCCCGCGCGTCGATGTTCACCGGAGACTACGCATTCCGTCACGGCATGGGCACAAATTGCGACATGTATCACAGCCTGGCCAAGGAGCTGCCCGACCCTTCGCGCCTGTTGCATCTGAATCTGATTGAGGCGGGCTACCGCTGCGGCTTCGTCGGCAAGTGGCACGTGGGCACGCGAAAGGGCCCGGGTGATTTCGGCTTCGAGGGCATGAGCCTCCCGGGCTATGGCAACATCGCTCTGTCCGACGACTTCCTGACCTACCTTCGGAAGAACGGTCTCGACTACACGGTCAGGCCGAGACTCTATTTCAATCCCGACCAGCAGACCATGGCGGCCGGTCTCTGGGATGGGCCGGTGGCGACTACTCCTTCCTACTACCTGACCGACCGCACCATCGACCTCCTCGAAGGGTTCGGCACGTCGGACCGGCCTTTCTTCGCCACGGTCCAGTATTGGGACCCGCACGCGCCGCATTTGGTGCCGGCTGAATATTACGGCGTGACTGATCGGGCGGCGTTGCGACCCTGGGCGAACTGGGCGGACGACCTTGCTGGCAAACCTCGCCGGGTCTCGCGCGAGCGGGATGACTTCTACCGGCTGCACCCACGCACCGATGCCGAGGTTGTGGAGTATATCGGCCTATATTGCGATCACATGGCGATGCTCGACGCACAGATCGGTCGGTTGCTGAACTGGCTGGAGACCAGCGGCCTGGCGGAAAGCACGCTCGTGATCTTCACTTCCGACCACGGCGACATGACGGGGGCACATGGCGGGCTGATCGACAAGGGGTTGCTCTATGAGGAGGCGGTGCGCATCCCACTCCACTTTCGTCATGCCGACCTGACGCCCGGCCCGCGCGACCAGCTGGCCTCGAACCTCGACATCCTGCCCACCGTGTTCGATCTACTCGGCCTGCCGCTGCCTGACCGACACGGGATCAGCCTGCGTCCGGTGATCGAGGCGTCCGATGCGGAGGGCCGCGAGGCTTTGCTCCTCGAATATCACGGCCTGCGGTTCCTCTATTCGCAACGTGCCCTGATCCGCGCGGACGGCTGGAAGTTCATCTTTTCGCCCGGCGATGACGATGAGCTTTACGATCTCACAAGCGATCCGTCGGAACTGATCAACCGAAGAACCGATCCGACGGCAGCAAACGTTTTGCACGGGATGCGGGCCCAGATGATGGCCGAGACCGCCCGGCTCGACGATCCGCTCCGTGACTGCGTGGCCAAGTTCAATGGTCAATGGCGAACGGGGTCCGGGCAGTTCGATGCAACGTCACTGCCTTGCCAGGGCGGCGGATAGGCGTCGTCAGAAGGAACCCGGTTGAGGCGGGCGGGCTCATCGCGTCGGTCCAGGGCAAATCGCGACCCGTTCAAATACGGTCCACGGCAACCCGGAGAGGCATTAACACGTTAACGGCGGCCGGCCGCAGACTGCAATCCGTGGCCGTCTACGCTCAGGGTATCTGCATGTAGTTATTCCTCGACCTCGATGCTGAGCAGCCGGATATCCTGCGCGTGGACGTGCTCTGGATCGGAGGACAGTTCGGTTCGAAGCCGCGCGCCCGC
>JBQLZQ010000006.1:0-79004 GCA_052168355.1 Inquilinaceae bacterium | reverse complement strand
CGGCCGGATGGACGTCTACGGCCTGCAAAGCCTGGTCGCCCGGTCGATGATCGAGGCCGGCGAAGCGTTCGTCCGGTTCCGGGTGGCACCCGACATGACCGTGCCCCTTCAGCTTCAGATTCTCGACCCCGACCAGGTCGACCGCGGCCTGCATCGCGACCTGGACGGCGGCGGGCGCATCCGGGCCGGCGTCGAATTCGACGGTGCCGGCCGGCGGGTGGCCTATCACGTCTTTCCCGATCCTCCGGGCGACATGCTGGCCCGCGCCCTGGCGCCGGTGCGGGTGCCGGCGACGGAACTCCTGCACATTTTCGAACCGCTGGCGGCCGGCCAGGTGCGCGGCGTCTCCTGGTTCGCGCCGACGTTGCTGCGGTTGAGGGAGATCGACGAGGTCATGGACGCGACTCTGCTCGGTCAGAAAATCCGGGCGATGCTCGCCGGGTTCGTCATCGATGCCAACGGCGAGGCCGGCGGGTTCGCCGGCACTGCAACCGCCGGCGCGCCCTCCGACGTGCTCGAACACGGGCTCGAACCCGGTACGCTGCGGATCCTGCCGCCGGGAACCGATATCCGGTTCTCGGACCCGGCCAAGGGCGGCAGCGACTATCACCATTTTCTGCAAGCCGAACTCCGCGCCGTCGCCGCCGGGCTTGGCGTCACCTACGAGCAGCTCACCGGCGACATGACCGGCGTGAACTTTTCGTCCGCCCGCGTCGCCCTGATCGAGTTCCGGCGCCGCGTGAGCGCCATCCAGCATCAGGTTTTGGTTCAGCAATTCATCCGTCCGGTATGGCAGCGCTTCGTGCGCCTGGCCGTCCTGGCCGGCGCCGTCGACGCGCCCGGCTTCGCCTTCGATCCGGAGCCGTGGCTGGCCGCCCGATTCATGCCTCCGGCCTGGGACTATGTGAACCCGTTTCAGGACGTGCAGGCCGATGCCGCCGCCCTGGAGGCCGGCCTCAAGAGCCGGTCGGAAATCATCGCCGCCCGCGGCCGCGACCCGGAACGCGTCGATGCCGAGATCGCCGCCGACATGGCCCGCGCCGCGCGGCTGGGACTTTCGGTCGCCCGCCCCCGTTCTCCCGCCTCATTTGAAAAGGAACCCGAAGATGCCTGACGGCTCGATCCTCCTGACCCGCGACCATCCCACGCCGACCCTGATCACGCGCCGCGCGGCGATCGAGGCCGGCAGCATCGACGAGGCCGCCCGTACGGTGGAGGTGATCTTTTCCACCGGCGCCGCTGTCGAGCGCCGCGACTTCGACGGCGTCTTCCAAGAGGTCCTGCCGGTCGAGAACGCCGACCTGACCCGGCTCAACGACGGCGCATCGGTCCTGGACTCGCACCGCCGCGACGGGTTGGACAGCGTCCTTGGCGTCGTCGAGGACGCCCGGATCGACGGAGGGCGCGGCGTGGCCCGTCTGCGCATCTCCCGCCGAGCCGAAGCGGTATGGCAGGACATCCGCGCCGGCGTCGTCCGCCACGTCTCGATCGGCTACACCGTCGAGCGCTGGCGCGACGGCACAGCGGCGAACGGGGTTCGCCAGCGCGTGGCGGAAGCCTGGACGCCGCAAGAGGTTTCGTTCGTCGCCGTCGGCGCCGATCCGGGCGCGCGGGTGCGCGCCGACGGCGACACCATCCGCGCCATCGCCGCCACGGCCGGGTTGGATGCCGGCTTCGCCGATGCGCTGATCACCCGCGGGGCCACGGTGGCGGAGGCGCGGACAGAGGCGCTCGCCGCCCTGTCCCAGCGTGGCGGCCCGGCCATCCGTACCCAGGCGACGCCGGACATCGTGATGGGCGCCGACCACGCCGATCCGCGCACCCGCGCCGCCCGGATCGGCGAGGCGCTCTATTGCCGGATCGATCCGCGCCACCAGCCAAGCGCGCCGGCCCGTCCCTATGTCGGCCTCTCCCTGCCCGATATCGGCCGCGAGCTGCTGCGCGCCGCCGGTCAGCCGGTCACCGGCCTGTCGCCGTCGACCATCATCGAGCGGGCGCTGCACACGACCAGCGACTTCGCCCTGATCCTGGGCGACACGGTGGGCCGGACCTTGCGGCAGGCTTACGAGGCCGCGCCGGCGGCGCTCAAAAGCGCCGCCCGCCAAACCACGGCCCGCGACTTCCGGGCCAAGCACCGCCTTCAGCTCAGCGAGGCGCCGACCCTGGAGAAGGTCAACGAGCACGGGGAGTTCAAGAGCGGCACCCTGGCGGAGGCCGAAGAGACCTACAAGATCGGCACCTTCGGACGGATCGTCGGCATCACCCGCCAGGCACTGGTCAACGATGATGTGGGCGCCTTCGCCGACCTGTCCGCCCGCCTGGGCCGCGCGGCCATGGATTTCGAGTCCCAGTTCCTGGTCGAGCTGCTGACGACCGGCGCCGGCAGCGGCCCGGTGCTGGCCGAAGGCAAGACGCTGTTCCACGCCGACCACGCCAACCGGGCCGGGGCCGGCGGCGTCATCGCCGAAGGCACCCTGTCGGCCGGCCGCCTGGCCATGCGGACGCAGAAGGACCTGACCGGCAAGCCGATCAACGTCCGGCCCCGCTTCCTGCTGGTGCCCGCGGCGCTGGAGACGACGGCGGAAAAGCTGCTGACGGCCATCCAGGCGGCCACGGCGGCCGACGTGAACCCCTTCGGCGGGCAGCTCGACCTGCTGGTCGACAGCCGCCTGGATGCGGTGAGCGCCACGCGCTGGTACGTGGTCGCCGACCCGGCCCAGATCGACGGGCTGGAATACGCCTATCTCGACGGCGCGCCGGGACCGCAGATCGAAAGCCGCTCGGGCTTCGAGGTCGACGGGGTGCAGATCCGGGTGCGCCTGGATTACGGCGCCGGGTTCGTCGATTTCCGGTCCTGGTACATGAATCCGGGCGCCTGATCGATGGCCACGCTCGACGAGTTGACGGCCCGGCGGGACGCCCTGGACGCGGCCCTGGCCACCGGCACGCTGACGGTACGCCAAGCCGACGGCAAGGCCGTCACCTACCGCCTGGTCGAGGAAATGGAGCGCATCCGCGCCGGCCTCGACCGCCAAATCGCGGCCCTGCAGGGCCGCCCGACCGTGCGGGAAATCCGCATCCGATCCTCGAAAGGACTGTGAGATGAAGAACTACATCCAGCCCGGCAACGTGCTGACCGTCGCGGCACCCGCCGCCCTATCGTCCGGCGCGGTGGTGGCCGTCGGCAAGCTGATCGGCATCGCCGCCACCGACGCCGCCCTCGGCGCGGAGGTCGAAGCCTCGGTCGAGGGCGTGTTCGCGGTGCCCAAGACGGCGGCCAACGTAGTGGCGACCGGCGACCAGCTCTACTGGAACGCCGGCGCCGGCGAGATGACCACCACGGCCACCGGCAACACCAAGGCCGGGTTCGCCGCCGCGCCCGCGGGCGCGGGCGTCGCCACCGTGCGCATCCGGCTGACCCCGGGCGCGGCCTGAGAAAGACGGGCGGGTATGCCAGAGGGCCCCGCGGCCGGTCCGACACCGGGAAGTCTCCTGCCCCCCGCCCCGCGCGCTCTTGGCCGCGCGACCCTTGGGTTCAAGGAGACGTGGCCGCACCCCGCGCATGCCGAAGGACGATCCGAGCCATGACCGCGCCCGACCCAGCCCAACTGTCGAAGCTCCTGACCGAACGAGAGGCGGCCGCCGCGCTGGGCGTGTCGGTCTATACCCTGCATCGCGAGCGGCGCTATGGGCGGATCCGGTATACCGTGATCGGCCTTCGCAAGATCCGCTATACGGAGGCCTATCTGGCCGAATACATCGCAGCGAGGAGCGTGGCGCCATGCTTGGACGACGAACCGACCGCCCCGGACAGATCGGGGACCACTGGCTCTCCAAGCGGCCGAACTCGCCCGCTTGGTGCCGGACCTGGTTCGACCCCCGCGCTCGACAGACGCGCCGCGCATCGCTTGGCACAGCAGACTTTCGGGAGGCCGAACTCCGGCTCGCCCAATGGGTGACGGAAAACGCCAGGCTGGACCGGGCCGGGCCCGCGGAGGTGCCGCTGGCAACCGTGCTGGTGCGCTGGTGGAACCATCACGGCGTGACGCTCAAATCGGCCGACCAGGCGCGCCATGCGCTGCTCAAATGGACCGACCATTTCCCCGAAGCCGCCGTCGCCGATCTGGAGCCGTACCGGGTGCGCGGATTCGTGGCGGCGCTGCGCGCGGCCGGCCATGCCGACGGTTATGTCCGGCGGACCCTGTCGGTGGGAAAGGGCGCGTTGAACTGGGCCGTGCGCGAAGGGATGCTCGCCGCGTCGCCGCACATCGATCTCGGCCTGGCGCCGGAGGGCGAACCGCGCGAGCGGGTGGCGGCGCCGGCCGAACTGGCGGAACTGCTGGCGGCAGCGCGGGCGGTCCCCCGCATGCAGCGCTACCTCATGCTGGCGATCTGCACCGCGGCGCGGCCAGCCGCCATCCTGGAACTGACCACGGTTCAATGCGACGTGCCGGGCCGATCGATCCGGCTCAACCCGCCCGGCCGGCGCCAGAACAAGAAACGCCGCCCCACCGTGCCGATGGCCGAAGCTCTGGTTCCGGAACTCAGCGGCCTGCCGCCCGGACCGCTCATCAGCTACGACGGCAAGCCGCTGGGCGGCATCCGCACGCCGTTCCGGCGCTTGGTAGAGCGGGCGCGGACGGCCTTGCGGCAACGGGCGGCGCGCCGGGTTCGCACGCTGCGGCGCGGACGCCGTCGCGGCGAAGCCTGGCACGCGGTTGCGGAAGCGCGGGCCGCCGGCGACGCGCTGCGCGAGATCACGCCCTATGTCATCCGGCACACGGTGGCGACGGAGCTGCGCCGGCGCGGGGTATCCGTGTGGGATGTGGCGGGGCTGCTCGGGCACTCCACCGGGTACAAGACCACCGAGCGCTACGCAAAGATCGGCCCGGACCACCTGACGGAGGCGATCCGGGCCATAGATGCATACGTCGCGGACCTGAAGAGCATGGTGGACAGCCTCTCTTCAGGCCGTATTATCAACCGGGAGCGTGCCAAGGACGTTCTACCCGGTCAGGTCCCAGGGGCCGAAACCCCTGGGTATTTGGTGGAGCCAAGCGGGATCGAACCGCTGACCTCTACAATGCCATTGTAGCGCTCTCCCAGCTGAGCTATGGCCCCAAAGTGTCCGGTCCGCCGGGACGGCATTCTACCGTGTGCCGGCAGGCGGCCGAAATATGGGGCGGGGGCCCCGGCGGATTCAAGCGAAAAATGCCCCGCTCTTGGAGACCGGCGAACCGCCCGGCCGGTTCGGCCCCTTACGACATGTCCTTGTCATCGTCGTCCACGACCACCTGTTCGACCGCATCGTCGTCGCCAAGCTCGTCGGTGTCTTCGATCACCGGGCTGGCGGGCTCGTCGTCGTCTTCGTCCAGATCGTCATCCAACTTCTTCAAATCGAGCGCGTCGGCGTCGGCATCCAGATCGTCGTCATCGTCGTCGGTGTCGTCGAGATCGTCGTCGGCATCGTCCGTTTCGACGTCATCGCTGATCACGGCGACCTTCGCCGTCTTTTTCTTGGCCGCCGGACGCCCAACAGGTTCGTCGGCCGCCGCACTTCGGGTGCGGCGCGATTTCAGGAACGCCTCCGGGTCGTACTCGGCGCCGCATTTGGGGCAAATGACAGGGTCGCGGCGCATGTCGTAATAGCGGGTGCCGCAGCTGTGGCAAATGCGCTTGGCGCCCCATTCCGGTTTGGCCAAGAGGTGTCTCCATTGATCATATGGGCGGTTAGCCGGCCGTTTGCCACGTCGACGCACCGCTGTCAAAGCTTATGTCTTGCCACGGCCTGTGCTATCAGCCCACCCGTGGGGCCGACCGATGCCGGGGCGGCCCGCCCTGGCAAGAAAAGGCCCCGACCTATGTTGACAGCCCATCGCAGCGGCCCGTTGACCGGCGACGCGACCGTTCCCGGCGACAAGTCGATTTCCCACCGGGCCCTCATGCTGTCCGGGCTGGCCATTGGCCAAAGCACCATAAGCGGCCTGCTGGAGGGTGAGGACGTGTTGCGCACGGCGGCGGCCATGCGGGCGCTGGGGGTCACCGCCGATCGGTCGGCGGACGGCACCTGGACGGTCGAAGGCGTGGGCGTGGGCGGTTTGAGCGAGCCCGAAACCGTCCTGGACATGGGCAACAGCGGGACCGGCGCCCGCCTGCTGTGCGGCGTCCTGGCCACCCATCCGTTGACCGCGTTCATGACCGGCGACGCCTCCCTGGTCGGACGTCCCATGGGGCGGGTGACCGCGCCTCTGGAAACCATGGGGGCGGCGTTCGTGACCCGGTCGGAGGGACGCCTGCCGATGGCCGTGCTGGGCTCCGGCGACGCAACGCCGATCACCTATGTGCTGCCGGTGGCGTCGGCTCAGGTGAAATCGGCGATCCTGCTGGCCGGACTCAACACGCCGGGACTGACCACGGTGATCGAACCGCACCGGACCCGCGATCATTCGGAGCACATGCTGCGCCATTTCGGCGCCGACATCCGGATCGAGGACGGTCCGGAGGGGCAGGCGGTCGCCATCGTCGGACAGCCCGAACTCACCGGCCGCACCGTCGTCGTGCCCGGCGACATCAGTTCGGCCGCCTTCCTGATCGTCGCGGCGCTGGTCGCGCCGGGGTCCGACGTCCTGCTGCGGGGCGTCGGGCTGAATCCCCGGCGCACCGGGCTGATCGACACGCTGATCGAGATGGGCGCGGATATCGCCATTACCGAGGACCGGGAGGACAGCGGCGAACGGATGGCCGATCTCAGGGTCCGCGCCAGCACGCTGACCGGCGTGGATGTCCCGCCGGAGCGGGCGCCCAGCATGATCGACGAATATCCGATCCTGGCCGTGGCCGCCGCCTGCGCCCAGGGCACCACGCGGATGCACGGGATCGGCGAGCTGCGGGTCAAGGAAAGCGACCGTCTGGCGATGATGGCGAACGGGCTTTCGGCCTGCGGCGCCGCGGTGGACATGGGCGCCGACTGGTTGACCGTGACCGGCACCGGCCGGCCGCCGCCGGGTGGGGCGCGGGTGACCACGGCGCTGGACCATCGGATCGCCATGAGTTTTCTGGTCTTGGGACTGGCCACGGCGGACCCGGTGGGTGTCGACGATGCCAGCCCCATCGGCACCAGTTTTCCCGGCTTTGCCGCCCTGATCAACGGCCTGGGCCGGCCGGCGGACGACACGTCCGGCGCTCTTCTGTCGTGACCGGCGCGCGGCGGCCCCCGCTGGTCATCGCGCTGGACGGCCCCGCCGCATCGGGCAAGGGCACCTTGCGGCGGCGGCTGGCCGAGCATTTCGGGCTGCCGGAACTCGACACCGGCCTGCTCTACAGGGCCATCGGCTACGAGGTGCTGCGGCGCGGCGGCGATCCCGCCGATCCGGAGGCGGCGGCCGAGGCGATCGCGGCGCTCGACGACGTGGATCTGACCGCCCGGGCGCTGCGCCACGACGATGTCGCCCAGGCGGCCTCCAAGGTCGCCGCGATGCCCCATGTCAGGCGCGGCCTTCTGGACTTTCAGCGGCGGTTCGCCGAGGGTCCCCGGGGGGCCGTGGTCGACGGTCGGGACATCGGGACGGTGGTCTGTCCGGACGCCGACGTCAAAATCTTCATCACCGCCTCGCTTCCGACCCGTACAGCCCGGCGATTCAAAGAGTTGCGGGAGCGGGGCCAAGACGTTATATACGCCGCTGTCCTGGAAGACATGAGACAACGCGACGCGCGGGATAGCGGCAGGGCCATATCGCCATTGACCCCCGCCGACGACGCATTCGTACTGGACACCAGCGACCTGAGCGCCGACCAGGTGTTCGAACGGGCGCTCGATTTTATTGCCGAGAGAACCGGGCAGCGGTGAGTTGCCAGGCTTTTTCGGTGTATGCGTTGGCCGGACCGTCAGGGTACGGCCTGCCATGACGACCGGTATGGAAGCCGGTCTGCCGGCGGCACGCTTTCCAGGCGGGATGACCCGCGGCGCGCCATCCGGTTGTATGTAAGGAGTCTTTATGAGTGCAACCCCAGCCCGGTCGGACAGCGATATGGAGAGCTTTGCCGCTCTCTTAGAGGAGTCGCTGAACCAGACCGACAGTTTCGAAGGCACCGTCGTCAAGGGACGGATCATCGCCATCGACAATGATATGGCCCTGATCGATGTGGGCCTGAAGTCCGAAGGCCGCGTGTCGGTGCGGGAGTTTTCCGCCCCCGGCCAGGAAGCCGAGCTCAAGGTCGGCGACGAGGTCGAGGTCTATGTCGAGCGCATGGAGGATCGCAACGGCGAAGCCATGCTGTCGCGCGAGAAGGCCCGGCGCGAAGAATCGTGGACGCTGCTGGAAAAGGCGTTCAACGAGCAGAGCCGCGTGGTCGGCGTGATCTTCGGCAAGGTCAAGGGCGGCTTTACGGTCGATCTGTCCGGGGCGGTCGCGTTCCTGCCCGGCAGTCAGGTCGATATCCGGCCGGTGCGCGACATCTCCCCCCTGATGGGCACGCCCCAGCCTTTCCAGATCCTGAAGATGGATCGCGGCCGCGGCAATATCGTGGTGTCGCGCCGCGCCGTCCTGGAAGAAAGCCGGGCCGAGGCACGGTCGGAACTGATCGCCAACCTCAAGGAAGGCCAGGTTCTCGAAGGCGTGGTCAAAAACATCACCGACTACGGCGCCTTTGTCGATCTGGGCGGCGTGGACGGGCTGCTGCATGTGACCGACATCGCCTGGCGGCGCATCAACCATCCGACCGAGGCGCTGCAGATCGGCCAGAACGTCAAGGTTCAGGTGATCCGGTTCAACCCGGAAACGCAGCGTATCAGCCTTGGCATGAAGCAGCTTGAGGCCGATCCGTGGGAGGCCGTGGAGGCCAAATACCCGGTCAGCACCCGCTTTACCGGCCGCGTGACCAACATCACCGACTATGGCGCCTTCGTCGAGCTTGAGCCCGGCATCGAAGGGCTGGTCCACGTCTCGGAAATGAGCTGGACCAAGAAGAACATCCATCCCGGCAAGATCGTGTCTACCTCGCAAGAGGTCGAGGTCATGGTGCTGGATGTCGATTCCCAGAAGCGCCGGATCAGCCTGGGGCTGAAGCAGTGCCTGGACAATCCGTGGGACACCTTTGCCGACAAGTACCCGGCCGGTACCGAGCTGGAGGGCGAGGTCAAGAACATCACCGAATTCGGCCTGTTCGTGGGTCTGCCGGGCGATATCGACGGCATGGTCCACCTGTCCGACATTTCCTGGGATCAGTCCGGGGAAGAGGCTCTGGCGACGTTCACCAAGGGCGACCAGGTCAAGGTCAAGGTGCTGGATGTCGACACCACCAAGGAACGCATCTCGCTGGGCATGAAACAGCTCTCCGAAGATCCGTTCGAGAAGGGTGCCGTCGGCGTGCGCAAGGGTGCCGTGGTGACCTGCACGGTCAGCGCGGTGACCGATGGCGGCATCGAGGTGACCTTGGGCGACGACGGTATGACCGGCTTCATCCGGAAATCGGATCTGTCGCGCGACCGTTCGGAACAGCGGCCCGACCGCTTTGCCGTCGGCGAAAAGGTCGATGCCCAGGTGACCCAGATCGACCGCGCCAGCCGCAAGGTCTCGTTGTCCATCAAGTCGCGTGAGGTGGCCGAGGAAAAGAAGGCCATGGCCGACTATGGATCGTCGGACAGCGGCGCATCCCTTGGCGATATTCTGGGCGCGGCCCTGAAGAAGGCGCAGACGGGTAACGCGACCGATCGGACCGAAGACGGGTCCTGACCGGTACGGGGCGCCGGTGAGACGGCCGGCAGCGCCGACCCTGCCTGACCGAACGGTGCGGAAAATGGAAGGCCGCGATGGCGAAAGCCTCGCGGCCTTTTCCTATGCAGGGCCAAACACTTTTTTCTGAAAACCCTTTATTCTCTAGGTACTTATTCTTGCGTTCCGGCGTTCGGTCTGGCACGTTTCGAATATTCGGACGCGGGGGCCGGACCCTTCCGTGTCCACACCATCCGATCAGACAATGGTCTTTAGCCGGCGCGCAAGTCGTCGGGAACGGCAGAAGGGGATGCGGGAGGGATGACGAAGTCCGAGCTCATCATGCGGTTGGCCGAGCAGAACCCACATCTTTACCAGCGGGATGTGGAAAAAATCGTGACAACGATCTTTGACGAAATCTCCGGCGCGCTGGCCAACGGTCATCGCGTCGAGTTGCGCGGCTTCGGGGCTTTTTCCGTCAAACGGCGGGATGCGCGCGTCGGCCGCAACCCCCGGACCGGGGAATCGGTCCAGGTTTCGGAAAAGGTGATCCCGTTTTTCAAGACCGGCAAGCAATTGCGTGAACGCCTGAATGCCGATTGATCCCCGGCCTTCGGCCTGAGGAGATATCCCAATGCGCTATGTTTCCTGGATTGTCACGATCCCGCTGGCGGCGATCGCGATCTCCTTTGCGGTGTCCAATCGGGAAACCGTCGAGGTGGCGCTCTGGCCGTTCCCCGCAACGGCGCAGATTTCCCTGTTCATCGCCGTACTGTTGCCGGCGCTGATCGGGTTCCTGCTGGGCGGGATCGTCGTCTGGCTGTCGGGCGGGCCAACCCGCCGGCGGGCCCGGCATCAAAGCCATGAGCTGGATGCCCTGTCGCGGGAATTGAAGGAACGGCGGCAGCAACAGGCGCTGGCGGACGACGCGGCCAAGCGCGAGGCCGAACTTCACAGGCTGGAAGAAGCACGCCGGGCCAGCGCCCAGTCCGCGCTGCAGGAGCACCCCGTGAAACTGGTCGACCAAAGCAAACCGGCGTCCTAAGGGACCGGTTGGGGACAGGATGTGGCCCGCGCCGATGACTGACCACATTCCCCCTTTGCGGACCTGGCTGTTCGAAACCGTCCTCCCCTTCTGGGCCGATCGGGGAATCGACTGGGACAAGGGCGGGTTTGTCGAGCGGCTGAGCCTGGATCGGACGCCAGCCCCCGACGATTACAAACGTGTCCGGGTCCAAGCCAGACAGATTTACACCTTTACCCACGCCCGGGTCCTGGGCGCGCCGGACTGGACCCTGAAGGCGGCCCGGCACGGGGTGGACTTCATGACTGAAACCGGGTGGGATGCCCAAACCGGCGGCTGGTACACCACCGTCACCCGCTCCGGCCGGCCGCTGGAGCGGCGTCGCGACGCCTATACCCACGTCTTCATCCTGCTGGCCATGGCCTGGCTGTACCGCGCCACCGGCGAGCCCGGAGCGCTGGAGTGGGCGCGGCGAACCATCGACTTCCTGGACGACCGGCTGGCCGACCCGGTTCAGGGCGGGTACCAGGAATCCTGGGACGAGACCGACACGCCGGGGACCTGGCCCCTGCCCCGCCGCCAGAACCCGCACATGCACCTGCTGGAAGCCTTGCTGGCGTTGCATGAGGCGACCGGCGACCGCGGCTGGCTGGACCGGGCCGGCGGCATCGTGGATCTGTTCCAACGGTTTTTTTTCGACCGGGAAACCGGCACCGTCGGCGAGTTCTTCACCACCGACTGGCAACCCGCCCCGAATCCCGATGGCGCGAGGCGAGAGCCTGGGCATTCCTTCGAATGGGTCTGGCTGCTGCACCAGTATCGGCGCCTGAGCGGCGACGACGGGGTGGTCGAGCCGGCCTTGCGACTGTATCGCAGCGGCATGGCGCAAGGCGTCGACCGGGCGCCGGGCATGGTTCGCGCGCCTTTCGACGAAATCGATCGCAGTGGTGCCGTGCTGAACGCCACCAAGCGGCTGTGGCCGCAAACCGAGGCGATCAAGGCCTGTCTGGCGGTGCATGAAATGGGCCCCCAGGACGGTGGCCAGGCGGACGAGGCACAGGCCCTGGCCGACGCCCACCTCAAGTCGCTGTTCCAGGATTTTCTGCATGTCGAGCATGGAGTCTGGCGCGATCAGCTGGACCGCGAAGGGCGCGAGTTGTCCGACACCATCCCGGCCAGCACGCTGTATCACCTGTTTGTTTGCCTGACCGAAGCCATGCGCGTCCTGGGGCGCTGACCCGGCGGTGAGAAGGTTTCCATGAGGACGACGGTCATCGGCGCCGGCATCATGGGTCTGTCGACGGCCCGGGCGCTGGTGCATCGCGGCCATGACGTGACCGTCGTCGAACAGGGGCCGGTTCCCAACCCGCTGGGATCGTCGGTCGATCAGCACCGGTTGATCCGCTACGCCTATGGCGCCCTGGATGGCTATTGCGCGATGATCGGCCCCGCCTACGAAGCGTGGGATGCGGTGTGGCGCGACCTCGACGAATGCCTGTACGTCGCGACCGGCACCCTGGCGTTCGGCCAGCGCGGCGGCGGCTGGCTGGATGAAAGCGCCCGCGGCCTTACGGCCGCGGGCCACCCGTTTGCCCGCCTGAGCAGCGAGGAAGCGGGCCGCCGGTTCGGTCTGCTGACCTTCACGGAGGCCGACCGGATCCTTCATCTGGACAGCGGCGGAGTGTTGTTGGCCGGCCGCATCGTCGAACGCCTGAGCCATTGGCTGAGCCAGAGCGGCGTCACCATCCTGCCGCATCTGGCCGCCACCGACATCGACCCCGATACGGCGACCGTGTCCCTGGCCGACGGCCGACGGTTGCGGGCCGACCGGCTGGTCGTCGCCGCCGGACCGTGGGCGGCGCGGCTGGTCCCGGCCCTGGCGCCGCGCGCGGTCGCGTCGCGGCAGATCGTGGCCTATCTGGAGCCGCCGCCGGCGCTGCGCGACGATTGGGCATCCATGCCCATGCTGCTGGACATCGACCAGGGTGCCGGCTTTTATCTGGTGCCGCCGGTGGCGGGAACCGGGCTGAAAGTGGGGGACCACAGCTTCAGCCTGACCGGCGACCCCGATCGCGACCGCGACGCGGCGATGGAGGAAGCGGCCGCCCTGCAGACCGCCTGCCGCGCCCGGATCGCCGATTTCGACGCGTTCCGCTTGACCGATGTGCGAACATGTTTCTACACCGTAGCGCCGGACGAGCAATTCGTGGCCGAACCGATCGGACGGGCGGGATGGATCCTGACCGGCTTTTCCGGCCACGGCTTCAAGTTCGGCCCCGTCATCGGGCAAAGGCTGGCCGACGTGCTGGACGGGGACGCCGACCCCGCCCTGTTCAGCCGGTGGGCCGCCGGCAAGGATGTTCGCCAGTGACCCACCGTCGTCCCGTCTCCAATCCCATCTTCTGCGCCATCGACACGGCCGATGCGGACGCCGCGTTGAGGCTGGCCCGCGGCCTGGTGGGCGCCGTGGGCGGGCTGAAGCTGGGTCTGGAATTCTTCTGCGCCAACGGACCGCAGGGCGTGGCCCCGATCGCCGATCTGGGCCTGCCGCTGTTTCTCGACCTCAAGCTGCATGATATCCCGCAGACGGTCGCCGGCGCCGTGCGGGCCGCCGCCGCGCTTGGACCGGCCCTTCTGACGATCCATGCCAGCGGCGGACCGGCCATGATGCGGGCCGCGGCCGACGCCGCGGCTCAGGCGGCCGCGCGGCGTGGCGGCGATCGCACGAAGCTGCTGGGCGTGACGGTGCTGACCAGCCTGGACGCGGCCGATCTGACCGTCGTGGGCCAGACAGCGGATGCATCGGACCAGGTTGAACGGCTGGCGCGACTGGCCCTGGAGAACGGGTTGGACGGGGTCGTCTGTTCGCCGCATGAAATCGGACGGCTGCGCCAGGCGCTTGGGCCGTCTGCCCTTTTGGTGATCCCCGGCATCCGCCCGGCAGGGGAAGGGTCGCAAGACCAGAAACGGGTGATGACCCCGGCCGCGGCGCTGGAGGCGGGGGCGGACTATCTGGTCATCGGACGGCCGATCACCCAGGCCAAGGACCCGGCCGAGACGGCGCGGCGCATTGCCGACGACGTGAGCGGGCGCCATATCCAGACGGTATGAGCATTCACGTCAAGATCTGCGGGCTGACGACACCGGACGCGATGCGGGCCGCGGTGGATGGTGGGGCGCGGTATGTCGGCCTGGTCTTTTACGAACGCAGCCCGCGCCATGTGACGGTGTCCCTTGCCGCCGAGCTTGCCCGTACCGTACCGACCGGCGTACGCACCGTCGGCCTGTTCGTCGATCCGTCGGATGAGGCGCTGGAGCATACGATCGGGTCGGTGCCGATGGACCTGATTCAACTGCACGGTACGGAAACGCCGGACCGGGTGGCGGATATCCGCCGCACGTTCGGCCTGCCGGTGATGAAGGCGATCCGGGTCGCCGGCCCCGAGGATCTGGCCGCGGTGCCGTCGTTCGCCGCGTCCGTGGATCGCATCCTGTTTGACGCCAAGCCCCCGGACAAGGTGGTTTCCCTGCCGGGCGGCAACGGCATCGCATTCGACTGGTCGCTGCTGGCGGGGCAAGCCTGGGATCGCCCGTGGATGCTGTCGGGCGGTTTGACGGCGGCCAACCTGTCGGAAGCCGTGACCACGACGGGTGCGACGGAGGTCGATGTGTCGTCCGGCGTCGAGGACCGGCCGGGACACAAGCGTCCGGACCTCATCGAGGCGTTTTTGGATGTGGCCCGGCGGCTGGCGCCGGCCCATTGACTTTCGGCCTTTCCCGGCCCGGCCTTATGTGCGATGCCATTGGTACAGCCCAGCTATTCCGCCACGCCGGTTGTCGGAACGTGACACGACGGCTATGATTCAATGAATTTTCGCAAACTTGCCGCAATGGCGCATCGGCGATGTGTCGCGGGCACGGTTCTGGAGAGCCCCCACCCTTGACCGTACGCAACACCGAACTGTCGCGGCCGAACAGCTACCGCACCGGACCCGACGAAGACGGGCATTTCGGCATCTTCGGCGGCCGCTTCGTTGCCGAGACGCTGATGCCGCTGATCCTGGAGGTCGAAAGGGCGTATGAGCGCGCCAAGGACGATCCCTTCTTCAAGGCGGAACTCAAACACTACCTTACCCATTATGTCGGCCGGCCGAGCCCGCTGTATTTCGCCGAGCGGCTGACCCGCCACTATGGTGGCGCCAAGATCTACTTCAAGCGCGACGAGCTGAACCATACGGGCGCCCACAAGATCAACAATTGCATGGGGCAGATCCTGTTGGCCCGGTTGATGGGCAAGCGCCGCATCATCGCCGAAACCGGTGCCGGTCAGCACGGCGTGGCGACGGCCACGGTCTGCGCCCTGTTCGACCTGCCCTGCACCGTGTATATGGGCCAAACCGACATCGCCCGGCAAAAACCTAACGTATTCCGCATGAAGCTTCTGGGGGCGGAGGTGGTGCCCGTGACCTCCGGCAGCCACACGCTGAAGGACGCGATGAACGAGGCGCTGCGGGACTGGGTGACCAATGTCGAAGACACCTTCTACATCATCGGGACAGCCGCCGGACCCCACCCCTACCCGATGATGGTGCGCGACTTCCAGTCGGTCATTGGCCACGAATTGCGCGACCAGATCCTGGAAGTCGAGGCACGGTTGCCCGATACGCTGGTCGCCTGTGTCGGCGGCGGATCCAACGCCATCGGACTGTTCCATCCGTTCCTGGACGACCCGGAAGTCAAGATGCATGCGGTCGAAGCGGCCGGACATGGCCTGGACACCGGCGCCCACGCCGCGTCGTTGACCGGCGGCAGACCCGGCGTTCTGCACGGCAACCGAACCTATCTGCTGCAGGACGAAGACGGCCAGATCACCGAGGCACACTCCATTTCGGCCGGCCTGGACTATCCCGGGGTGGGGCCCGAACATGCCTGGCTGCACGATATCGGACGGGTCGAATACCATTCCGCCACCGATCAGGAGGCGCTGGACGCCTTTCAGCTCTGCGCCCGTATGGAAGGTATCATCCCGGCGCTGGAGCCGGCCCATGCCCTGGCCCATGTCGGCCGGATCGCGGGCGGCCTTCCCAACGACCATATCATCGTCATGAACATGTGCGGCCGGGGCGACAAGGACATCTTCACGGTGGGTGAGGCGCTGGGAGTCGATTTGTGACGGCCGGACAGTCACAACCGGCGTCTTCGGCGGTGATCGGATCGTCGCGGATCGAACGGCGTTTCGCTTCGTTGCGGGCGGAAGGCCGCAGCGGCCTGGTCGCGTTCGTCACGGCCGGCGATCCGGATGCCGAAACCAGCCTGGCGCTGGTTCGCGGTCTGCCGGGCGCCGGGGTCGACATGATCGAACTGGGGATGCCGTTCACCGATCCCATGGCCGACGGACCGGCGATCCAGGCGGCGGGGTTGCGCGCGCTGAAAGCCGGCGCCTCGATGAACGGGACGCTGGCTTTGGTGCGGGGATTCCGCGAGACGGACGCGGACACGCCGATCATCCTGATGGGCTATTTCAACCCGATCTATGCCTACGGCGTCGACCGGTTCCTGACCGACGCGCGGGACGCCGGCGTCGACGGGATGATCGTGGTCGACCTGCCGCCGGAGGAAGATGGCGAGCTGTGCACGCCCGCTGCGCGCGCCGGCCTGCATTTCATCCGGCTGGCCGCGCCGACCACCGACGACGCACGCATGCCGGCGGTTCTGACCAACACCAGCGGGTTCGTCTATTTCGTGTCGATCACCGGCATCACCGGCGCCGGATCGGCCGATCCCGCCGCGATCCGGCGGGCCGTGGAGAGGCTGCGCGCCCATACCGATCTGCCCATCGCCGTCGGCTTTGGCATCCGCACGCCCGAGCAGGCCGCCGAGATCGCCAGGATCGCCGACGCCGCCGTTGTCGGGTCGGCCATCGTGGGACGGATCGCCGACGGCCTGGACGCCGATGGCCGGGCCCGTCCCGGGCTGGTCGACGACGTTTTGGAACTGGTCCGCAGTTTGGCCGACGGAGTTCGCTCGGCCCGCAAGGAAACACACTCATGAACTGGCTGTCGAACTTTGTCCGGCCCAAGATCCGCGCCCTGGTGGAGCGTCAGGAAACGCCCGACAATCTTTGGCTCAAATGCGCCAACTGCGAAGCCATGATCTTTCACCGCGATCTGGCGGAGCATCTGAACGTTTGTCCCCATTGCGGGCATCACATGATGATGGCCCCCGAGAAACGGCTGGCCATGCTGTTCGACGACGGGGCGTACCAAACCATCGAGCTGCCGAAACCCGTCGTCGACCCCCTCAAGTTCCGGGACACCAAGCGCTATACCGACCGCCTCAAGGACGCCCAGCAGAAATCAGGCCGCCAGGACGCCCTGGTCGTGGCCCATGGCGACATGGGCGGCGCGACCGCCGTGGTCGCCGTGTTCGACTTCAGTTTCATGGGCGGGTCGATGGGCATGGCGGTGGGCGACGGCCTGCTGGCGGCCGCCAACCTGGCCAAGCTGCAGGACGCGCCGCTGATCGTCGTCACCGCATCGGGCGGCGCCCGCATGCAGGAAGGCATCCTGTCCCTGGCTCAGATGCCGCGCACGGTGATCGCCATCGACCGGGTCAAGGAAGCCGGGCTGCCCTATATCGTGGTGCTGACCGACCCCACCACCGGCGGCGTCACCGCATCCTTTGCCATGCTGGGCGACATCCATATCGCCGAGCGGGGCGCGCGCATCGCCTTTGCCGGCGCCCGCGTCATCGAGGAAACGATCCGCGAAAAGCTGCCCGAAGGCTTCCAGCGGGCCGAATACCTTTTGGAACACGGCATGGTCGATATCGTCGTGCACCGGCTGGAGCTGCGCGACACCCTGATCCGGATCCTGGACCTGTTGCGCCGGAAGCAGCCGGACGCCCAAATCGTGCCGCTGCCCCACGACCCCGCGTCGGCCGCGGCATCACGGAGCGCCGGTGAGCCAGCAGACAGCACCGGATAGACCGCGCCCGGACACGGCCGTCGCCGACGCCCTGGACCGCCTCAAAAGGCTGCACCCCAAGCGGATAGATCTGTCGCTTGGCCGGATGACGCGGCTGTTGGCGGCGTTGGGCGATCCTCATTTGAGCCTGCCGCCGGTGATCCATGTTGCCGGAACCAACGGTAAGGGATCGACCGTGGCGTTCCTGCGCGCCTTTCTGGAAGCGGCGGGGCATCGGGTTCACGCCTACACCTCGCCCCATCTGGTGCGTTTTCACGAACGCATCCGCGTGGCCGGCGCGCCGATCTCGGACCAGGCGCTGGTCGATGTCCTGGAGCGGTGCGAAGCGGTCAACGGCGAGGCGCCGATCACCTATTTCGAGGTCACGACCTGCGCGGCGTTCCTGGCCTTTGCGGAAACCCCCGCCGAGATGGTCTTGCTGGAAACCGGGCTGGGCGGCCGGCTGGACGCCACCAACGTGGTGCCCCGGCCGGCGGCCACGGCGATCACCCGCATCTCCATGGATCATCGGAACTTTCTGGGCGATACCATCGACAGCATTGCGGCGGAGAAGGCGGGCATTCTAAAGCCCGGCGTCCCCTGTGTCCTGGGCCCCCAGGGCGACCCGGCGGCGACGGCGACGATAGCCGCCCGGGCCGACGCCATTCGCGCGCCCCTGTCGGTCCATGGCCGGGACTGGACGACCGAAGCCGACGAAGACGGCTTTACCCTTACCGCCGGCGGCAGCCACCGCCGGTTTCCATTGCCGGCCCTGCCCGGCGGCCACCAGGTCGGCAACGCCGCGACGGCGATCCTGTGCCTGCCGCATCTGCCGATGGCCATCCCCGACGCGGCTATCCGGACAGGGCTGGCGCGGGTCGAGTGGCCGGCCCGGCTGCAGCGGCTGCGCCACGGGCCGGCGGTGGCGCTGCTGCCGGCCGGGTGGGACCTTTGGCTCGACGGCGGGCACAATGACAGCGCCGGCGAGGTCCTGGCCCGGTGGGCGGCGGACCAGGACCGGCGCGACGGGCGGAAGCTGCATCTGATCGCCGGCATGTTGGAAACCAAGGATCCGGTCGAGTTCTTTACCCCGCTGGCGCCGTGGGCGGCGTCCGTGACCTGCGTTCCGATCCCCGACGAGCCGGTGGGGCTGACGGCGGAGGGGCTGGCGGCCGCCGTTCGGCGGGCCGGGGTCGCCTCGGTCACGATCGCGCCCGACGTGACGACGGCGGTTGCGGCCCTTGCGCAAGATCCGGAACCGGCCCGAGCCCTGATTTGCGGGTCGCTGTATCTGGCCGGCGCGGTTCTGAGAGACCATCGCTAGAGCGCCGGCAATTTCTCCTTACCGATTCGCGATCCTGGCGGACTCGATGACCTGCAACGAGGGGCCGCCTCCGGGGCGGCGGCGCAAAAGCCTCCGCAAAAGCCTCCATTGCGGGACGGTCGTTTGCAAATGCCGGCGGGACCGCCATAATGGCCGGCGCCCAATCGGGCGGCGACTCGTGCCTGGATATCGACCCGATGAGCCGACGACGCACGGAACGCGAGCTGGCGGCACTACGGGCGGCATTGATCGCAGCGTCGATCCGGCCGTCCCCGCCGCCTCATCCCCCATCGTCCCTTGAGCGAGGACGCGACCCGGTGACTCCAATCGATGGGGACCGGCCCGTCCGACCGATCGAGGACCCCAACCTGGAGCTGGCGGCCGTCTTGACTCAGCTTCGCGGCGCGGTACATCGCCAACCGTGGACAAGTCTGGTTTCGGCTCTGGTCGCCGGAATCGCCGTCGGCCTGATCGCGCGCCGATGATCGCGCCAATGATCGCGACGGAACAAAGGATGGCCTCATGAACACCGGACCCAAGCTTCGCGTCCTGGCCCGCGTCGAAGTTCTGCGTCTGCGCATCGCCGCCCGCGTGGCCGCCCTGCGTGTGGTCTGGTTCGGGTTGGCCGCCATGCTGGGTGTCTTGGCGGTCGGGATGCTGACCCTTTCGGCATTCCTGGCCCTGACCCCGATCTTCGGTCCGGCCATCGCCGCGCTGATCACCGGCGGCGGACTTGTCGTCCTGGCCGCCATCGCCGTTCTCATCGGCGGCCGGATCGATGGCGGCAAGGAGGCGGCCATGGCCCGGGAGATCGAGCGCATGGCCATGTCCGAACTGCAGACCGATCTGGCCCATGCGGAAGCCCGTCTGACCGCATTCACCGACGAGGTCCGGACCCTGACGTCGCCCCAGGGGGCGGGCCGGCTCGGCGACCTTGCAGCTCGCGCCCTGTCGCGCTTTCTGGGCCGGTTTCTGCGTCGTCTGTTCTAGGCCATTTGGCGTGCCAGTGCCCGACCGGAACGGCTGCCGCCCGCC
This sequence comes from Inquilinaceae bacterium, assembly GCA_052168355.1. Taxonomy (GTDB): domain Bacteria; phylum Pseudomonadota; class Alphaproteobacteria; order DSM-16000; family Inquilinaceae; genus JBQLZQ01. The sequence goes on along the minus strand of JBQLZQ010000006.1, from coordinate 58,946 downwards.
ATGAAACGGCTTCATCAGTTCATGCCGGTGTTGATCATCGGCATTTTCGCGGCGGCCCTTTGGGCGCTGTCCCACCAGCTTCGCGAAATCCGCCTGTCCGAACTGTTCGACGCCGTGCGCGACGTGCCGCTGTCGTCGATCCTGACCGCGGTGGCCCTGACGGCCGCCAGCTATGTCGTACTGACCGGGTACGATGCGTTGGCGCTGCGGTATATCGGGCGGACGCTGCCCTACCGGACGGTCGCCGCCGCCTCGTTCATCGGGTACGCCTTCAGCAACAATTTCGGCATCGCCCTGATCACCGGCGGTTCCATCCGCTACCGCCTGTACTCGCTGGCCGGGCTGTCGGCGGGGGAAATCGCGCGGGTCGTCGCCTTCTGCACCCTGACCTTCCTGTTCGGCACGGTCGTGGTCGGCGCCATCGCCTTCCTGGCGGTGCCGGCGCCAGCCCTGGCCGCCGTCACGGGAAGCGCGACGGCGACACGGGGCGTGGCCGCCTTGTTCCTGGTGGCGCTGGCCGGCGTGGCGGTCTGGTCGTGGGTGCGGCGGCGGCCCATCGCGGTGGGCCGGTGGACGGTCAACCTGCCGTCCGCGCCGATGATGGGGCGGCAGGTCGGTCTGGCCGCCGCCGATATCGTGCTGGCCGGTCTGGCCCTGTACATCCTGCTGCCCGAGATGGCGCGGCCGGCGCTGCCGCTGTTCGCCGGCGTGTTCGTGCTGGCCACCGCCGCCGGCGCCGTCAGCAACGTGCCCGGCGGGCTGGGGGTGTTCGAGACGGTGATCCTGCTGGGCCTGCCCGACGCGCCGCCCGATGCGGTCGTGGCCGCCATCCTGGCCTATCGCGGCGTATACTTCCTGCTGCCGCTGGGGCTGGCGGCGTTCGGACTGGGCTGGCAAGAGGTGGCGCAGCGGCGCGGCTGGGCGGTTCGGCTGGATCCGGGGCTGGCCCGGCTGTTCGCGCGGATCACCCCCCTGATCATCGGCAGCGCCGTCCTGGTCGCCGGCATCGTGCTGCTGGTGTCCAAGGCGACGCCGGAACCGGCATCGCGGATCGCGGTGCTGCGGGACATCGTGCCGCTGCCCCTGCTGGAGCTGTCGTCCCTGTTGCGCAGCGCCACCGGGTTCGCGCTCATCATTCTGGCGCGCAGCCTGTTCCGCCGCCTGGATGCGGCCTACACGCTGACGGTCGCTCTGCTGGGAGCCGGCGCCATCCTGTCCGTGTTGGACGGCTTGGCGGTGGAAACGGCGGCCGTGCTGACCCTGGTGCTGCTGGCCATGCTGCCCAGCCATAGCGCCTTTTACCGCAAGGCGTCCCTGTTCGCCCAACCGTTCACGCCGGGCTGGCTGCTGATGCTGGGGCTGGCCATCGCCGGGTTCCTTTGGCTCGGCTTTTTTTCCTTCAAGCACGTCGACTATTCGCAGCAACTGTGGTGGCGCTTCGCCTTCTATGACGAAGCGCCGCGGTTCCTGAGGGGCGCGGTGGTGATCGGCCTGATGGCCGTCGGGCTGGGCCTTGTCCGGTTGCTGCGCCCGGCACCGCCATCGGTGGAGCCGATGGATCCGGGGCAGATCGAAAAGGCGCGGGCGATCGTGGCGCAAAGCCCGTCGCCGGAGGCCAATCTGGCCCTGCTGGGCGACAAGCGGCTGATGTTTCACGAGGCGGGCGACGCCTTCCTCATGTATGCCGTGTCCGGCAACCATTGGATCGCCATGGGTGATCCCGTGGGACCGGAGGAGCGGCACGCCGATCTGGTCTGGGCGTTTCGGGAACTCTGCGACCGGCACGACGACCGGCCGGTCTTCTACCAGGTGAGGCCGCAGTCGCTGCCGCTGTATATCGACCTCGGCCTGACCCTGACAAAGCTGGGGGAGGAAGCGCGGGTGCGGCTGGAGGATTTCAGCCTGGAGGGTAAGGGCCGCAAGGATCTGCGCTATATCCACCGCCGGGTGGGCCGCGACGGGGCGTCGTTCGAGCTGGTGCCGCCGGAGGGGGTTGCGGCCCTGCTGCCGGCCCTCAAGGAGGTCTCGGACCGTTGGCTGGCCGAAAAGAACGTGCAGGAAAAGCGCTTCTCGGTCGGCTGTTTCGACCCGGCCTATCTGAGCAACTTTCCCTGCGGCGTGGTGCGGGCGAACGGCGCGATCGTCGCCTTCGCGACCCTATGGCCGGGCGCCGGCAAATCCGAACTGACCGTGGACCTGATGCGGTATTCCGCCGACGCCCCGGCCAGCGTCATGGAATATCTGTTCGTCGAGCTGATGCTGTGGGGGCAGAGCCAGGGATATGGCTGGTTCAACCTGGGCATGGCGCCGCTGTCGGGCCTGGAGAACAACCCGCTGGCCCCGACCTGGCAGCGGGCGGGCGCCTTCCTGTTCCGCCAGGGGGAACAGTTCTACAATTTCCAGGGGCTGCGCCGGTACAAGGAAAAGTTCGACCCGCAATGGCAGCCCAAATACATGGCGTCGGTGGGAGGGCTGGCCCTGGCCACGACGTTGCTGGCCGTGGCCAGCCTGATCGCCGGCGGAGTCAAGGGCATGGTGCGGAAATAGCGACGGCGGAGGGGCGCCGCCCCGGCCGGAGGGCGGCCCTGGATCAGCCAGTCAGACGACCGATTCGACCCCCTCGGTCAGATGACCGATTCGACCCATTGCCGAAGGGCGCTCTTGGGAAGGGCGCCGATCTTGGTCGCCGCGACCTGACCGTCCTTGAACAGCATCAGGGTGGGGATGCCGCGCACCCCGTACTTGTTGGGCGTGCCGGGATTGTCGTCGATGTTGAGCTTCGCCACCCGGACCTTGTCGCCCATCTCGCCGGCCAAATCCTCCAGCGCCGGGGCGATCATCTTGCAGGGACCGCACCATTCCGCCCAAAAATCAACCAGCACCGGCCCTTTGGCATTCAGGACGTCCTGGTCGAAGCTGGCGTCGGTGACATGTTTGGTGCCGCTCATCGGCGTTCCCCTTGATCTTGATCGCGCGCCGCGGATCGCGGCCGTGAGACATTCTCGTCGGTAATAGATAGGGGTGCCCGGCGAACCGCGTCAAGGTGCGTGGCGATCGAGCAGGGTGTCGCTCAAGGGCATGAGACGCGGCCCGTCGGTCCACAGCAGCAGGCACCGCACCGGCCGATCGTCGTACAGATCCCGCAAAATGGCCCGGTAGCTGGCCATCTGGCGAAGGTAGACCGGCGGCACGCCGGTTTCCGTCTCGGGCGGCGGCCGGTTGGTCTTGTAGTCGACGATCCAGACCGAATCGCCGGTCACGGCCAGCCGGTCGAGCTGGCCGGACAGAAGCCGGTCGCCGACACGCCCGACCACCGGCACCTCGGCACGGCTGTCCGGGCCGCACAGGGCGGCAAAGCGCGGATCGTCCAGAACGGCGAGGGTCTCGGCGGCGATCGCCTGCTGGTCCTCGGCGGCGAGACCGTGGATGCGGCGCGCGAGAAACCGGGCCGCGGCGCCCGGCCGGACCTCGGCGTCGAGATCGGGCAGGTGCTGCAGAAGCGTGTGAACCAGACGCCCGCGCAGGAACCGCGCGCCGTCGTCCGCGGTCAGGGGGGCCCGCACCGGCGGCTCCTCTCCCTCGGGGCGGGAGGGGGTCAGGGGCCGGCCGATGGCCGGTTCGGCGGGCGCCGGCCGTCCTGCCCAGTCCGGCAAGCGCCCCACCGCCGCCGTTTCCTCGGTCGCCGCCGGAACCGGCGGCGCCACGGTCTGGGGCACGGTGTAGCGCAGCCCGCCGCCGCCGGCGCCCGTCACGCTCTCCACCCCCGCCAGCCCGTCCAGTCCGGCCCGGCACAGGGCGTACCAGCAGCCCGGCGAAGGCTGTTGGACGCCGCGATAGCCGCCGATATAAAGCCGGTCTTCGGCCCGGGTCAGGGCGACATAGAGCAGCCGGCGGTATTCCTGGTCGCGGCGGCGCACCGCCCGGTCGCGGATGTCCCGAAAAACCGCGTCTTCCATGGCCCGTCGCGGCGACCACAAGGGGACGCCGTCGGCCCTGTCCGGCCACAGGATCCGGGGCACCTTCGTCGGCGTTCCCATGGTGTCGGGAAGGATCACCACCGGCGCCTGCAGCCCCTTGGCCCCGTGCACCGTCATGACCCGCACCCGGTCGGCGCCGCCGTGCTCCGCCTCGCGCTTGACCTCGGCCTCGGCGGCGGCGATCCAGTGGAGAAAGCGCTGGAGCGACGGCGGGTGATCCGCCTCGAACGCCAGGGCCAGCGACAGGAACTCGTCGAGCGGATCCTCCGCCTCGGGCTCCAGCCGGCCCAGCATGGCCCGCCGGCCGGAGATCCGGTCGGCCGGGCACGGCGCCCCCAGCGCCCCGGCCAACAGCTCGTACGGAGCCACGAAATCGACCCGCGCCAGAAGATCGCGCAGATAAAGGCCGGCGGCGGCGCAGACGGGATCGGCGGCGGCCCGGGCGCCAAGCGCCGCCCACAGGGATCCGGACCGGCCGTGGGCCAGGTCGAACAGACGGTCCTCGTCCAGCCCGATCAGCGGCCCCTTGAGCACCGTCGCCAGGGTCAGATCGTCGTCCGGCAGCAGCAGGAATTGGCCCAGGGCGATCAGATCCATCACCGCAAGCTGCCGGGTCAACACGATGCGGTCGATGCCGGCCACCGGCACGCCTTTTTCCTTAAGCGCGCGTATCATTTCGATGGCAAAGGCGTTTCGGGTCCGGACCAGGATCAGGATATCGCCGGGACGCAGCGTCCGCCCCCGCGCCTCCAGCCGTTCGCCGCCGGCCAGCCAGCCGGCGATGGTCGCGGCCACCATCGCGGCCTGTCGCGCGGCAGGGGCGGCACCCTGTCCCTGGCGCGTCGGCAGCGCCCAGGCTTCCTGCGTGTCCCTGGTTTCGGGCTCGATCGGCGGCCACAGCTCGACCAGCCCCCCCTGGCCGCGCCGATGGGCCAGATGGCGGATGACCGCGTCGGCGTCCAGAACCACGCCATCGGCCGCCGCCGGTTCGGCAAAGACGGCGTCCACGGCGTCCAGCACCGCGGCGGTGGACCGGAACGACGTTTCCAGGGCGACCCGCCGCCAGCCCTTTTCCGCCGCGTCCGCCTGCCCTTCAAAATAATCGCGCATACGAACGAATTCGGCGGGGTCGGCGCCCTGAAAACTGAAGATCGACTGTTTTTCGTCGCCGACGGCAAAGACGGTGCGGTCGCGGTCGGCGCGGGCGCCCAGACCGGCGAAGAACTCGGCCGTCAGGGCGGCGATCACCCGCCATTGTTCGGGGTTGGTGTCCTGGGCCTCGTCGACCAGCACGTGGTCGATGCCGCCGTCGAGCTTGAACAGCACCCAGGGCGCGATCCCGGGCCGGTGAAGCAATTGGGCCGCCCGCATGATGAGATCGTCGTAATCGAGCAGCGCGCGACCGGCCTTGGCCGCTGCATAGCGCCGGATCATGGCGATCCCGACCGTGAGCAGAGCGCCCGTGGCGCCGGCCACGGCCAGGGCCCGGCGCCGGTCGGCCAGATGCAACAGCCGTTCGGCCTCGATGGCCAGGGCATCGCCCACGTCCGGATGCTTCTGAGCAACGGATTTGGTCAACAACTTGTCTCGAACGCCACCCTCTTTTTTCAGATACAGAAGAGCGTAGTCGGAAAGGGCGTGCTGCCGGTCGACGGGAGTCGCGGCCAGCCAGGCGGCCAGGCCGGCGCCCCTGACCCGGTCGGTGGCGGACCCGCCGGTCAGGGCCTCGGCGGCGGCGCGCAACGCCGGACCGTCGAACGCGTCGTCCCGGCACGCGGCGTCCACCAACGCCGCATCGGTCAGGTGTCGGGCGACCCCGAGCCGGTCGTAGACGGCGTCGATCAACGGCTCCAGCCCGCCATGAGCGTCGGCGATCCGGCCCAGGCGGCCGCGTTCGCGCATCAATTCGCCCATCAGCTCGGCGAACGCGTCCTCATGGATCTCGGCGGTGATGGCGGCCAGTGCGGCGGCCAGGACGGAATCCGACTCGGTCAGCAGCCGGTCGCGCACCTCGGCCAGAAGCTCGGCGGCGCTGCGGTCGTCCATCAGGCTGAAATGGGGCGCCAGCCCCGCCTCCAGCGGGAACCGCCGCAGCAGCGACTGGCAGAAGGCGTGGATGGTCTGGATCTTCATGCCGCCGGGCGTCTCCAGCACCTCGGCGAACAGGCGCCGGGCGCGCAGCGTCCGGGCCGCGTCGGGCGGCACGCCGGTAAGGTCGCCCAGCTCGAGCGCCAGATCCGCCTCGTCGGCGATGGCCCAGCGCGCCAGGGTGCGGTGGATGCGGTTGTTCATCTCGGCCGCCGCCGCCCTGGTGAAGGTGATGCACAGGATCCTGTCCGGCGGCACCCCGTCCAGCATCAGCCGCAGCACCCGGCTGGTCAGCACCCGGGTCTTGCCGGTACCGGCCGACGCCCCGACCCAGACCGAGGCGACGGGATCCGACGCGCGGCGCTGGGCGACGTCCGGCGACAGCGGCCGGGCCAGGGCCCCCGATGCGGTCATTCCCCGTCCTCCCCACCGGCCGACCATTCCAGAACCCGGGCCAGGTGGTCGTAAGGCGCATGGCGGGGCCGCGCCGACGGCCAGGGATGGGACAGATAAGGGGTCTGCGGATCGTCGAAGCGCGCGACAAGGGCGGCGAGCCCGGCGGCGGCGTCATCGATCCAATCGGATAGGGCGCCGTCCTTCGATTTTGGACCGACCGGCTTTACCTCCCCGCCCTGGGTCCCGCCGGCCAGGCGCCAATAGGCCAGGTCCGTAACGGTCGCGGCCGCCACGCCATCGAAGCCGCCGGCCGCCGCGATCAGCGCCTCGAGCGGCAGTTGCGGCTGGAAGCCCGCCTGCACCTGGTCCGGGCTGGGCACCTGCCCGGTCTTGTAGTCGATCAGCGCCAGGGTTCCATCGTGGCGCCGGTCGATCCGGTCGGCCACGGCGGTCAGGCGGAAGGGGCCGGCCGGACCGGACAGGGTCAGGCGGCCGGCAACCTCCACGGCCACCGGACGCACCTCGTCCCGACGCGCCCGTTCGACCGCAACGAACCATCGGGCGATGCTTTCGAACCGCGGCCACCAGAAGGCCCGGACGCCGGGATAGGCAAGCAGCGATCCGAAGGCCTCGCGGCCATGAGCCAGCAGAAGGTCCTCGGCGTCGTCGGGCAGGTCGCCGGGCCATTCGGCGACAAAGGCGCTGAGCGCCCGGTGGATGACGATGCCGCGGTCTGACGCCGCCGGATCGGCCTCCAAATCCTGCTCCGGCCGCAGCTTGAGGATCTGTTCGGCGTACAGCGCATAGGGATCGGCCATCCAGGTGCCGATCCGGGTGACCGACAGGCGCCGCGGCCGGGCGGCGACGGGCGGTCGCGGCGACGGCGGCGGCCAGGGGCGCACCCCGTCCGCCGCGTCCAGGGCCGGCGCCCAGGCCAACGGCACCGGGGCCGGCGCCAGCGTCAGCCCCGCCCCGTCCAGCATGGTGGCCAGACGCAGAAGCCAGCGCGACGGTACGGTGGGGGACCCGTCGACCCGTTCGGACCGGGTCAGGACCACCCGGGGGGCCGCCGCCAACTGGGCGAAATCATGGGCCGCCAGGCCGACCCGGCGTTCGGGCGCCGGCAGGCCGAAGGCGGCGCGCATCGGCCGCGACATCCACGGATCGGCTTCCGGTTCGGCCGGCCAGGTGCCTTCGTTGAGGCCCCCCAGAACGATCAGATCGGCCGCCTGAAGCCGCGCCTCCAGCGGTCCCCAGATGGCCAGCCGCGGATGGTCGCCATGGCGCGGACGCAACACCCGGCCGGCCAGCAGGGCATCGAACGCAGCCGGATAGTGGCGGCCATCCAGGGGCGGGAGATCGGCGGCGGCGGCCGCCAGCTCGGCGACGAAGCCGGCCAGGGCCTCGCCGTCGTCGTGGCGCCACAGGGACGCCGCGCCCGTATCGGCGTCGGTCGCGGCCAGCGCTTCGGCAAACGCCACATGCGCCCGCAACAGATCGCCGAATTCCGCGCCGGGATCGGCGATCAGGGACAGGAACGGATCGGCCAGCGCCCCGAGATCGCGAAGCCACCCGGTCAGCGCACGCCTGCCGGCGGCGTCGATCCGATCCGCCGACGCCGCCTCGACGGCGGCGGCGACGCCGGCAAAGCCGGGTGCCGGGCGCGGGCCCCGCAGCGCCACATGCTCCAGCCGCCGGACAGTGTCCCGGAACCGGGCGGGCGCCAGGCCGCCGGCGGCCAGCGGATGCTTGAGCAGGGAAAGCAGCGCGAGCGGGGCCGCCCGCTGCAGGGCGCAATCGGCGGCCAGGCGGAGAAAGGCGCCGACGGGGGTGCCGGCAAGGGGAAGGCCGCCGCTGTCGTCCACCGCCACGCCCCAGCGACCGAGCGCCTGGGCCACCCGGCGGGCCAGCGCGCGGTCCGGCGTCACGAGGGCCGCCGTCGCGCCGGGCGTTTCCAGGACGCCGCGCAGCAGCAGGGCGATGGTCCCCGCCTCGTCCTGCTGGGTCGGGCAGTCGACGCGGCTGAGGTCAGCCAGGGCATCGGCGCCGAGATCCGACGGCGCGCGCCACCGGTCGCTGGTTGCGGCCGGCCGCATGATCTCGCCGATCAGGCGGGCGCGCCGAGGCCCGGAGGCGTAGTCCGCCGTCGAAACCGGCCACAGCGCGACGGCGTCGCGCCCCACCCCCAGCTTGGCCAAAAGCTGGCGCATGCCGTATTGCGGATGCCCTTCGTCGAGCGCCTGCCAGCTTTCCTCGTCCAAATCGGCGTCGAGCCCCGGCAGGACAACGGCGCCCGCCGGCAGGCCGGCAATGACGTCGAGCAGTTCGGCGGTGGCCGGGATGCTGCCGGTGGACCCGGCGGCGATCACCGGCAGGGACGGCGGCTGGGCCCGCCAGGCTTCGGCCTGGGCGCTGAGCACCCGGTTGCGCCGCTCGGCCGGATCCAGCGCGCCCTCGGCGGCCAGGATGTCGGGCCAGTGCCGGGTGACGATGGTCAGGAATTCCAGCGTTTCCTGCCAGTGCCGGGCCAGATCCTCGGGCACCAGACCGGCCAGGCCGTCGAAGCTCAACCCCTCGGTCTGGACCCGGTCGATCAGGTCGGCCAGATCGGCGGCCAGGCGCACCGCCTGATCGGGCGTCGCCGCGGGTTCGATCCTGGCCATGATCAGGCGGGCCAGAAGCAGCTGCCGGCGCAAACCGCCGATGGTCGGCGGCAGATCCAACCCGTCTCCCCGCCCCGACGGCGAATCAGGATCCAGGCCCATCGTGTCGTCGTCGATATCGCCGATGGGGCTCATCCGGGGCAGCAGCAGGGGCCGCCCGTCGGCGCGGCGCAGAAAGGCGTCGCGCAGGCTGCGACAGGCGCGGCGGGTGGGCAGCAGCAGGGTGTACGCGCTGAGCGCCAGGGGATCGTCGCCGGCCCGGTCCAGAATGCCCTGGGCCAACACGTCGACAAAGGGCTGACCGGCCGGGATGGTGAAGACGCGGGCGCTCACGGCACCGCCGCGCCGGTCAGCGCCGCGGTGGCGACGGCCACGGCGGCGGGGTTGCCCACATGATGCCAGGCGCCGTCATGGACAAGCCCATGGAGCCGGCCTTCGGCCAGGGCCCGGTCCCAAAGCAGGTTGAGCGAAAAGGCACCGTCGGGCGCATCTTCGAACAGGCGCGGATGGGTGATGTGAACGCCGCCATAGACGTAAGGGGCCGGCACGCCGGGCACCCGCCGGACCAGGCGGTCGTCCGGCGCCAGATCGAAATCGCCCGCGCCGTCGGCGCCGACGGCCCGCGCCGTGGGCACCAGCAGCAGCAGGCCGTCCATGCGCCCGTCTTCCCAGGCGCCTGCCAGACGGGCCAGCGCGGACGCCGTCCCATCCCGCCACAGCGCATCGGCATTGGCGACAAAGAACGGCCCCGGTCCCAGAAGCGGCAGGGCCCGGCGCACCCCGCCGCCCGTCTCCAACCGGTCGGTTTCGCGGGAGATGGCGATGGCGGGCGACGCACGGCTTGCCAGATGCGCTTCCAGCCGTTCGGCATGATGATGGGTGTTGACCACGACGCGGCCGACGCCGAACGCCTGGAACCGGTCGAGCACGTGATCGATGAGCGCCCGCCCGGCCACCTCGACCAGGGGTTTCGGCCGGTCGGCGGACAGTGGCCGCATCCGGGTGCCAAGGCCGGCGGCCAGGATCATGGCCCGGTCCGGAGACGCCGCGCCGGCGGTCATGCCAGACCCGTCAGCCGGCCAGCCCAGATGCCGTGGCCGGTGAGTGTAGCCGTGCGCCGGTTGGGTTGGGCGGCCGGATCGGCGGCGAAGGCGAGATCCAGATCCAGGCGATCCCCGGGCACCAGCGGGCCCAGCCGGTCGGGCCATTCGACCAGCACGATGCCGTCGGCCCGCGCGTCGTCCCAGCCCAGTTCCACCACCTCGTCCGGCGCCGTCAGCCGATAGAGGTCGAAATGGTATACGGTCCCGGCCGGCAGGTCGTAGGCCTGGACCAGGGTGAAAGTAGGGCTAGGCACCTCGACCGCCGCACCAGCCATGGTGCCGATCAACGCCCGGGCAAAGGCCGTCTTACCGGCCCCCAGATCGCCGCCCAGCGCGATGACGTCGCCCCGGCGCAGGCGACCGGCAAGCCGGGCCGCAAGCGCCGCGGTCGCCGCTTCGTCGGGGAGATCGATACGCAGATGGCCCATGGGCCGCGATTGTCGCCATCCCGGCGCGACGCGCAAGCGGCAACCCGCGACCTTGGCAGGGCGGGCGGTTCGGGGTATGTGCTGGGTCCAAACGCCACGAAGGATCTACATCATGCCGTCGCACCACCAGACCGATGTCGCCATCGTCGGGGCCGGGCCGGTTGGCCTGTTCGCCGTGTTCGAGTGCGGCATGCTGCGGATGAAATGTCATGTGATCGACGCGCTGGACGTGGCCGGCGGGCAGTGCGCCGCGCTGTACCCGGAAAAACCGATCTTCGACATTCCGGGCTATCCGCGGATCGGCGCGGTGGAGCTGATCGACCGGTTGACCGAGCAGGCCGCGCCGTTCGATCCGGTCTACCATCTGGGCCAGCGGGTGGAAACGCTGTCGCCGCTCGACGGCGGCGGCTGGCGCCTGACGACGTCGACCGGCACCGTCGTCGAGGCGCGGGCGGTGATCGTGGCCGCCGGGGTCGGCGCCTTCGGTCCCAACCGTCCCCCCCTGCCGGGCATCGAGGCCTTCGAGGGGCACAGCGTGTTCTACACGGTGCAGCGGCCCGAGGCGTTCCGGGGAAAGCGCGTGGTGGTGGCCGGCGGCGGCGACAGCGCTTTGGACTGGGCCATCCTGCTGGCCGACATCGCCGCCACAATCTATGTCGTGCACCGACGGCCGAAGTTTCGCGGCGCGCCCGACAGCGTGGCCAAGCTGCACGCCCTGGCCGAGGCCGGGAAGGTGGAGCTGGTGGTGCCCTATCAGCTTGCCGGGCTGGAGGGCACGGGCAGCGTTCTCGACGCGGTCATGGTCCAGACCCTCGACGGCGACACACGGCGGCTGGAGGCCGATGCGCTGCTGGCCTTCTTCGGCCTGTCGATGAACCTGGGGCCGATCGCCGAGTGGGGCCTGAACCTGGACCACAATCACATCGCCATCGATCAGTCGACATCGGCGACCAACGCCCCGGCGATCTTCGCCATCGGCGATATCGCCACCTATCCCCACAAGCTGAAGCTGATCCTGACCGGGTTCGCCGAAGCCGCCGCCGCGGCGCACGCCATCTTCCCGCTGGCCCATCCGGGCGAGGTCCTGCATTTCGAGTATTCGACCACCAAGGGCGTCCCCGAAGCGCCTTGAGGCGTCATACCAGGGTTCACAGCGGGCCGATCAGCCGCCCGTGGCGGTGCGCCGGTCGGGCAGAAGGTCGGGGGGCGCGTCGTCGCGGCGGGCGGCGCGTATGGGCAGCACGCAAGACACGCGGGTGCCGGTATCGGACCGGGATTCCATCTCCAGATGGCCGCCATGCAGTTCAACGAAGCTCTTGACCAGGGCCAGCCCCAGGCCCACGCCGCCATGGCTGTGCTGGGCGTTGGCCTTTTCGAACCGGCCGAACACCCGCTCCTGATCGGCCTCGGGAATGCCGATACCGGTATCGGAAACGATCAGCCGCACCTGGTCGTCCCGGCGCTGCGCGGCCAGGATGATATCGCCACCGGGCGGTGTGAACCTGACGGCGTTGCTGACCAGATTGAACAAGGCCTGCTTGAGGCGGCGTCCATCGGCCTCGATGATGCCGACATCCGGCTCGCATTCCATCCGCAGGCGCAGATCCTGCTTGCCGGCCCATTCATGGGATAGATCGTAGACGCTGCGGATCAATGCCTCGACATCGACCGGCTTTGGCTCCAGCGCCATGTAGCCGGCCTCGATGGTCGCCAGATCCAGAATGTCGTTGATAAGGGCCAACAGACGCTTGGACGCCTCGACCACGCTGCCGGTGTATTCCGCCTGCCGCTCGTTGAGCGGGCCGAAATACTGGTTGTTGAGGATTTCGGCGAACCCCATGATCGCGTTGAGCGGGGTGCGGAGCTGGTAAGACACGTTGGCGATGAATTCCGACTTCAACCGGTCGGCGGTTTCCAGCGCCTCGTTGCTGGCGCGGAGCGCCTGTTCGACCCGGACGCTGTCGGTAACGTCCAGGAAGCTGTTCAGCACGGCGCCGTCCGGCAACGGCACCGAGGCGTATTCCAGGACGGACCCGTCGGCGCGTTCCAACCGTCCGTGGTCGGCCTCGCGGCTCAGCGCCTCGGCGACCATGGCGGTGCGCTGCGTTTCCCACGCGCCGGTATCGGGATAAAAGCGCCGGTTCTTGTCCAGGATCTCGCTGATATGCGGATGACCGGCCAGATCCTCCGGATCCAGATCCCAGATCTTGGCGAAGGCCGGATTGCTGAGCCGCAGGCGCCCGTCGCTTCCGAATACGGCAATGCCTTCGGCAAGATTGTCGAGGCTTTCCCTTTGGACCGCCATCAGCGTGTTGTAGTTCCGTTCCAGCGCCAAGCCGCTGGTCACATCCTCCTGGACGATCAGCAACCCGCCGAACGGGTGCGGCGTCACGACCTCGCGCAGGGTGGTGCCGTCGGGCAGGTGGACCAGATCTTCCCGGCTTTCGATCAGGCTGGTGAACTGATCCAGCTGGTCCTTCTTGAAGTCCGGGAAGCTGATGAATTCGGGCAGGCGGCGGCGGGCCCTCAGATCCTCCAGAACTTCGTTCAGCGTCGGCTGGGTCTCCAGCCATCCTTCGTCCAGCCCCCACAGGCTGACATAGGGCTGGTTATAGAATTTCAGGCGTTTGTCCGGACCGTAGATGGCGATGGCCGAGCGGAGCTGTTCCAGAACCTCGGCGTGAGCATCGACATGCCGCTGCAGTTCGGCGCGCAATTCCTCCAACGGAGTTTCGTCGACGGCGTATCCGGCCACCAGCCCTTCCGTCACCACGCGGCTCAAGGGCTGTTCGGTCAGGGCCAGCAGGCGGCGTTCCCCCCGGACGACGATGTGACGCCGATCGCTTTGGGGCTGACCGAGCCTTTGGGCGCGGACCGCCAGCCCCCGCCCATCCGCGTCGATGGTTGTGCCGGCGATCTCGATCTGCTCGGACAGGACGGCCTGTTGACCGTCGGCATCCAGGGCCTCGGCGTAGGCCCGGTTGACCCAATGGAGGCCAAGATCGGGCCGGCGCAGCCAGACCGGCACCGGCAAGGTGTCGAGCATGGCCAGAAGTTCGGAGCGGATTTCGTCCCGGTCGGCGAGGTGACGGTCCTGTCGGGCGATGGTCGATTCATAGTCGGTGACATCGGCCAGCCACAGCACGTCGAACCGCTCGGCGCTCTGCACCGATTCGCCGCGCCGGCCGGTGACCTGAAGGCGACGCCGGCCGTCGGCGGTATCGACGACCATGCGAAAACCCTTGCCGGTTTCCCGCAGCCGGGCAAAGGCGCCATGCAGGGCCGCCGCGTCGCTGGGGCCGAGGGCGTTTTCCAGGTCTTCCAGCACCTCGATCCGCTCGACGCCCAAAAGCTCCAGGAACGTATCCGAGACGGCGGTGGCGCCCGTGGCGCTCCAGCCGCAAAACGCTTCCGGCGAGGACGCCATGAACGCTTCCAGCCGGCCGGTCTCGGCCCTGAAATGGTCCGCCCTCAGGGTTTGCCGGGTCAGGCTGCGGCGCAGCCACGCCAGCATGACCAGGGCAATGACCGCGATCAGACCGGCGGCGATCAGCCCCTGGCCATCGGGCAGGGTCAGGCCGCCCTCCTGCGCGCCTGCCGGCACCGGCGCCATGACCGCGACAAGGGCAAATCCGATCAGCGCCGTATACCGACCGGCAATACGCATCGGAGGGGACGGCTTCACCACACCTCTCAGAGCCCGTTTCGAAACGGAATACGGCCCAGACACGAACAACAACGCACGCCGGGGAGTCTAGTCGCGGCGATCACGGCGAACAATCACTATAGTAGAAACGTGCCCAGACCGGCAGGCTCTAATACCGGTATTGTTCGGGCTTGAACGGCCCATCGGCTGCAACGCCGATATATTCAGCCTGCTTGGGCGTAAGTTCCGTCAGTTTCGCTCCGACTTTGGCCAAGTGCAGGCGTGCGACCTTTTCGTCGAGCCGTTTCGGCAACACGTAAACCTGGTTGTCGTATTTGTCGCTGTTCTCCCAAAGCTCGATCTGCGCCAGCACCTGGTTGGTGAAGGACGCGCTCATGACAAAGCTGGGATGCCCGGTGCCGCAGCCGAGATTGACCAGGCGACCCTTGGCCAGCACGATCAGCCGCTTGCCGTCGGGAAACACCACCTCGTCGACCTGAGGCTTCACCTCTTCCCATTTGAAGTTGCGCAAACCGTCGATCTGAATCTCGCTGTCGAAATGGCCGATATTGGCGACGATGGCGCGGTCCTTCATGGCCCGCATGTGATCCACGGTGATCACGTCGACATTGCCGGTGGTGGTGACGAAAATGTCGCCGTGCGGAGCCGCGTCTTCCATGGTCGTGACCTGATAGCCCTCCATCGTCGCCTGCAGGGCGCAGATCGGGTCGATCTCGGTCACCATGACGCGGGCCCCCTGGCTGCGCAGGGACGCGGCCGACCCCTTGCCCACGTCGCCATAGCCGCAGACCACGGCGACCTTCCCGGCCATCATCACGTCGGTGGCGCGCTTGATGCCGTCGACCAGGCTCTCGCGGCAGCCGTAAAGATTGTCGAACTTCGACTTGGTGACGCTGTCGTTGACGTTGATCGCCGGCACCTTGAGCGTGCCGTTCTTGGCCATCTCGTACAGCCGATGGACCCCTGTGGTGGTCTCCTCGCTCAATCCTCTGATGTCCGCCAACAGGTGGGGATATTTGTCGTGAATAAGGGCCGTGGCGTCGCCGCCATCGTCCAGGATCAGGTTCGGTGTCCATCCGTTGGGGCCGGTCACCGTCTGTTCGATGCACCACCAGAACTCTTCCTCCGTCTCGCCTTTCCAGGCAAAAACGGGAACACCGTTGGCCGCGACCGCCGCGGCGGCGTGATCCTGGGTCGAGAAGATGTTGCAGGAACTCCACCGCACCTCGGCCCCCAACGCCACCAGGGTATCGATCAGGACGGCGGTCTGGATGGTCATGTGCAGGCAGCCGACGATGCGGGCGCCCTTCAAGGGTTTGGATTCGCCGAATTCTTCACGCAGGGCCATCAGGCCCGGCATCTCCGTCTCGGCGATGGCGACCTCCTTGTGGCCCCATCCGGCCAGGCCGATATCGGCGATCTTGTAGTCACTGAAACCGCTGGCGTCGGGCATGGCATCTCACTCCTTAAGGATTGGGCCTTGAAAGATTGGGTCAGTAGCGGGCGTGCCAATACGATCGGTTCGGGAACCCCGCCGCGTTGAGGGCGAGGTGTATCAGGCCAACCTTGGACCGCGCAAGCATAAACATATCTTTATGTTTCGGCCGAGACGCTAATCTTCATCGAAACGGCGGGCAACCAGGTCGGCCAAGGCGTCGACGACCTGGCGTGCTTCGCGCCCTTTGGCCTGCACCAGGATCGAGGAGCCAGGCCCGGCGGACAGCATCATCAACCCCATGATGCTGTCCCCGCCCACGCTCATGCCCTGGCGCGACACCGTGACCTTGGCCTTGAACTGATGCACCAGATTGACGAATTTCGCCGCGGCGCGGGCATGCAGTCCCAGCGTGTTGACGATGTTCAGGGTCGCGCTCACGACCTCCGCCTCCTGATCCTTCGGTTCGGACATGGTTTGTTTCCGGATCCGGGGGAGGCGCCGCTAGCCCCCATCCTTGAGCAGCTCCGACGCGACATTGATGTATTTCCGCCCGGCTTCCTGGGCCAGCATGACGGCCGTGCCCATCGGTTCGGTGGCCCGGACCGACGCAAGCTTGATCAGCATGGGCAAGTTGATCCCGGCAACCACCTCGACGCTCGACCGGTCCATGATCGAGATGGCCAGATTGGACGGCGTGCCGCCGAACATGTCCGTCAACAGCACCACGCCCTTGCCCCGGTCCACCGCCGCGACCTTTTCCAGGATTTCCATGCGGCGCTGCTCCATGTCGTCATCGGGACCGATGCACACGGACGCGACGTCTTCCTGGGGCCCGACCACATGTTCCAGGGCGGCGATGAATTCGTCCGCAAGCCGTCCGTGGGTGACAAGAACCATCCCGATCGCATCCGTATCCGACATAGGCGCTCCTCGTCCAAATGGTCTCTCTAGTGTCTATCCAGGAATTAGGACAGACATCTAGGGTTCCGCCAACGCCGGCGGCAGATCCCGGTGGGACAGGCCAAGCCGATGCCCCTGACTCTTCAGCCACGCCGCCAGCCGTTCGGCCACGAACACCGAACGGTGCTTACCGCCGGTGCAGCCGATGGCGATGGTCAGATAGCTTTTGCCTTCGTGGTTGTAGCGCGGCAGCAGCGGCCCAAGCAGACCCGTCAGGCCGCCGAAAAAACTGTCGAACCCCGGATCGGCCGCGACCGCGCGCTGAACGGCGGTATCGCGACCGGTCAACGGTCGAAGGTCCGGGTCCCAATGCGGGTTGACCAGAAAGCGGACATCGAACACCAGATCGGCTTCGCGGGGAAGACCGCGCCGGAACGAGAATGAGGTGACAAAGACAAACAGCCCGGGTTCCCGCCCGATGGCGAAGTGTCCTTCCAGAAGCCGACGCAGATCGTGGATCGTCAGGATCGACGTATCGATGGTCAGGTCGGCGTGATCGCGTAGCGGATCGAGCAACCGCTGTTCGCGCCGGATACCGTCCGACACGGGCCGGTCGAGGGCCAGCGGGTGCCGCCGCCTGGTTTCGGTGAAGCGTTGCTGCAGGACGTTGGCATCGCAGTCGACGAACAGAAGACGCACATCCAGGTCGCTGCGCGCGCGCAGGGCCTCGAGCCGGGACAGCAGATGGTCGGCGGCGAAGTCCCGGGTCCGGCTGTCGATGCCGATGGCCAGCGGTCGTCCCTGCTGCTGTTCCTCATCGATGAGGGCCGGCACCAGGGTGATGGGCAAATTGTCGACCGCTTCATGCCCCATGTCCTGCAACGCGTCCAGGGCCGTCGACATGCCCGCCCCGGACAGGCCGGTGACCAGGATGACGCGACGGCCCGGATTCGCGCTCATCGCGCGACGGCGCAGGGCCAAAGGCCGATCGACGCCGACGCCGCTTCAACGGCAAGGCGAAGCTTGGCCGCGGCCGAAATGTGAAACGGGTCGACGCGAAGCAGCGGCAGACGGACCCCCAGATAGGTCGCGAATGCCGGTTGCGGAAGTCGATCGACCGGCTCACCGGAAACAAGATCGACGATCAGAACCAACGGCGCCGACGGCAACGCGGGAACCGGCATCGGCCCCAGGCCGCGAACCTCGATCAATCCGGCGATCGCCGGCGGCGCATGGGCGGTCACCGTGTGGCCTTCCAGGGCCAGAACGACCCGGTCATCCGCAACCAGGCGGGCACCGCCGTCGATCAGCCGCAACGCCAGGTCCGATTTGCCGGCGCCCGAGGGGCCGCGAAGCAGAAGACCGGCGCCGTTGCAGGCGACACAGGTGGCGTGGAGGGTTTCCATCGCCGGCAAGGTGGGGCTGACCGCCCCCGCCTGTCAATCACCTGCGCGGCACCTGCGCGGCACCTGCGCGGCACCCGCGCGGCACCCGCGCGGCCGAACCTTCGATCCATACCCAACGCGCCGATGTGATCCGTTTCCCGCGCCGATGCGTATCACGAATAACAGCAAAAAATGGTAGAGCGCCTGCGGGCGTCATTTCCTCACAGGTCAGCCCGGAGGCTTCCATGCCGCACTTCGACGATCCCGAGACCAAGCGCGCCAACATGAACTACATCAGATCGTCGATGAACGAACCGCTGCTTGAACGCGAACACGAACTGGAACTGGCCCGGCGGTGGCGCGACGACCAGGACGAAGAGGCGCTTCACGCCCTGGTTCGGTCCTACACGCGGCTGGTGATCAGCGCGGCATCCCGCTTTCGCAACTACGGCTTGCCGATGGGCGATCTGGTGCAGGAAGGCAATGTCGGCCTGATGCAGGCTGCCGCCCGGTTCGAGCCGGAACGCGATGTGCGCTTTTCGACCTATGCCACCTGGTGGATCCGCTCGGCCATGCAGGACTATGTGTTACGCAACTGGTCGATCGTGCGCACCGGAACGACGGCGGCGCAGAAATCCCTGTTCTTCAACCTGCGGCGCCTGCGCGCCAAGCTGGACGGCGCGTCGATGGACCGGATCAGCCATGAAGGGCGGGGCCAGATCGCCCGGGAACTGAAGGTCGCGGAACAAGATGTCGAGGCGATGGAGCTTCGGATGTCCGGGGCCGATCGATCCCTGAACGCCACCGTTTCGGAGTCGGGCGAGGAGAATTGGCAGGACTTTCTATCCGATCCCCGGCCGGGTCCTGAGGAAGTTGTGGTCGGCATGCGCGATGCCCAGACCCGGTCGCGATGGCTGGCGGAAGCGCTGGGCACGTTGAGTTCGCGCGAGCAGGTCATCATTCGCCAGCGACGTCTTTCCGAGGAAGGCGCGACGCTGGAGGAACTGGGCCGCCAGCTTGGCGTCAGCAAGGAACGCGTCCGCCAGCTTGAGAACCGGGCCCTGCTCAAACTGCGGGCATCGATGGAACGCCACGTCAAAGGTCCGGACGATCTCCATATCGGCGGCTGATCGATCCCTTTCGCCGGTCTCTTGATCCCCTATCGAACCACAAGCTTGATTTTCTGGCCGGCCTGGATCTGCGACGGATCATCCAGACCGTTGAGCGCTAGAAGGCGTTCTACGGCGTAGTCCTCGAACGCCGTTTGGGCGGCCAAGTCGGCGGCGCCCTGACCGGGCCGCACCTCGACCACGCGAAGTCGCAACGGCTGGAAGGCGGCCCGATCGGCATCGCTGAGGCGGCTGAAGCTGAACGTCGCCCGTTGCAAGGCCTCGGCATAGCGACCCGTGACCTGCGGCGGCGTAACGAACAGGAACCGCGCCATACGGTTCTGACCGCTGCGGATGGCGACCAGCCGGGCGTCGCGCGGACCGCGATCGCTGTTGAGCGAGACGGTTCCGGTGGCGGCCGGGAAGCCGTTGACGTCGATGGCCTCGACACCGCCTAGCCTGGCGCCCCTGGCCCATCCCTGACGCAGATAGGTCATCGGATCGACGTCCTGGCCGAGGGTCGCCTGATCGAACAGGATCAGCACCTCGTCGGGGCCGGCGGCGACCACGCGCGATCCTTGTTGGCGCATCTCGAACCCCGGCGGCGCCTCCCACTTGAAGCCGCGGGCCGTGTTGCCGTAGACGCCGCCGCGCACGATGCCGTTTTCCGGGCTGCCGCCCCAGATCATGCCGTCGATCATCGCCAGATAGGCGTCCCGACCCCGGTTTTGGGACCCGCCCTGCATGGACGCCGCCAAGGCCATCGCGTCGCGCACCCGATCGGCCGGGAGCGGATGGGTGGACAGATAGGACACCGACTGTTCCGGGGAGCGTCCTTCCACCATGGCCTGAACGCGGCCTTCCCGTTCGAGTTGCTGGAGAAACCGCGCCATGGCGGCCGGATCGTAATCGGACCGGGCCAGATACCGGATGCCGATGGCATCCGCCTCGCTTTCCTGATTGCGGCTGTAGCTGAGGAGATAAAGCTGTGCCCCCGTGCCGGCGAGTTGAGCCAGTTCGGGGCTGCCGGTGACCACCCCCAGAAGCCCCGAGCCGATCTGGGCCAGGGCGGTCTGGCTGTACCGTTCACCGCTGTGCCGCGCGGTGATGTGGGCGATTTCGTGCCCCATGACCGCAGCCAGTTCCGCCTCGTCGTTGACCATCGCCAACAGACCGCGCGTGACGTGGACATACCCGCCGGGCAAGGCGAAGGCGTTGGCGATCTCGCTGTCCAGAACGGTGAAGCTGTAGGCCAGGTCCGGCCGCTCGGTGGTGGCGGCCACCCTGTTCCCGACGTCGGTGACGTAGGCCGCCAGTTGGGGGTTGTCGTAAAGGCCGCCGAACTGCTGCACCAGTTTCGGGTGCTCCCGTTGACCGAGCTGCGCTTCCTGCTGCGGCGAGGTCAAAAAGAGCTGTTGTCTGCCGGTGACCGCGTTCTCCGCGCAGCCGGCCAGCAACGCGGCGACCAGCAGCGTCGGCAGGGACGCCAGGCATCGGGAAAGGCGTATCATCGGTCCTCCACTATCTCGATCTGCTCGGGATGGTCGATTTCGATCATCGGTCCGTTGCGTCGGTTCAGCCAGCCGCGCGCCCGCACGGTCCGCCCTTCGAGATCAAGCAGGTCGATGCCGGCGGCCGTAAAGACATCGACATCGCGCGTGGCCACGCTGACGGTGAAATCGTCGCGCCAGTTCTTGCCAAAATTAAGGTAGATGCGGTCCCGCACCCGATCCGCGGCCTCTACCCGCCCTTCGACGATCTGAAAACTGTCGATCAGCGCATCGGTCTGGTCGGGCCGGCGAATGGCGTAGTAGGGATGCGCCCAGATGCCCAGCCGGTCGCCCCGCGCCTGCGCCTCGATCGCCAGCAGGGCAGTCGCGGCGATCCGGTTGTCGGCGAAGCTGTAGGCCCGCGCCATGCCGGCCGCGACCATCGCGCCCTGTAGCCAGACGCCGTCGTCGCGGACAAGATGGGCCAGGACGCGACCGTGGCGATCCTCCCGTTGACCGTCGAACAGCAGGGCGAGGCGCCGGCCGAGGGCCAGATCGGTAAGGGCGCGTTTGGCATCGTGCGCCAGGGGCCAGTCCTCGAACCCGACCCGGCCGAGCGCCAGCTTGGGCGCTTGAATGCCGGTCAACCGGACCTGGACACCGGTGTCGAGCCAGACCGTATCGCCGTCGACGATGTCGGTCACGGCGGCTTCGCCGCCATTGGCCATGCCCGGCGGAGGCGTGGGAAATTCTGTCCCGCCGACCGCGGGCGTAGCCGTCAACACGAGGCAGACCAGCCCGCCGAGCCAGCGACCGACATTGCAACCGAGGCCGCGACGGACACGGCCGGTCGCCGGCGCGCGGGGCGGGTGGCCACTTTGCGTCCCGCCGGCGTCCATTCTAGACTTCGCGGCGTTGTCCGAGTCCCGATTTCCGATGATCCACACATTTCCCTGCCCGGTTGAAGGTCTTGCCGATGCACGATCATGCCTTATACCCGCCGATCGACCCCTATCGTACCGGGGTTCTGCCGGTCGACGCGATTCACACCCTGTACTGGGAGGAATGCGGAAACCCGGCCGGCGTTCCAATCCTCTTCGTCCATGGCGGTCCCGGCGCCGGATCGTCGCCCGCGCATCGGCGGTTTTTCGATCCGCAGCACTATCGCATCGTCGTGTTCGATCAGCGCGGCGCCGGCCGGTCGCGGCCCGTCGGCGAGACCCGCGATAACACCATCGACCATCTTGTTGCCGACATGGAGGCCCTGCGGACCCATCTGGGCATATCGCGATGGCATGTCTTTGGCGGATCATGGGGCAGCACGCTGGCCCTCGCCTATGCCCAGACCGCCCCCGATCGCTGCCTGTCGCTGATCCTGCGCGGCATCTTCCTGATGCGCCGAAGCGAGATCGACTGGTTCCTTCACGGTATCCGCGCGTTGTTTCCCGAAGCTTGGGAGGCGTTTTCCGGCGCGCTGCCGCCGGCTGAACGGGGCGATATTCTGACCGGGTACCATCGCCGCCTGATGGATCCGGACCCGGCGGTGCACATGCCGGCCGCCCGGGCCTGGAGCCTGTATGAAGGGACCTGTTCGACGCTGCTGCCCAATCCCGACCTGGTGGCGGCCATGGCCGACGACACCCATGCCTTGGGCCTGGCCCGTTTGGAGGCCCACTACTTCAAGACCCAGATCCCCGATCCGGAAACCCGCCTGCTTGACGGCGTCGATCGGTGCCGGTCCATCCCTACGACAATCGTTCAGGGTCGATACGACGCCGTCTGTCCCATCGTCAGCGCCGACGCGCTGCACCGTGCCTGGCCCGAAGCGCGCTACGTCGTCGTGCCCGATGCCGGCCACTCGGCCATGGAACCGGGCATCCGCGCCAGCCTGATCGCCGCGACCCGCGCGCACCAGAAAATCGCCCTCAACCCGGCCTGAGGGGGCGGTGCGGCGACTTCACGAAAGCGTGAAGCCAATTTTTAACAAATGCCATGTTACGTCATTCGAATTGATCGATTCGAATTTGGACGGGGAGCAAACATTGTGATCGGAATGATTGGGAGAAGCATTGGCGCCGTCGCGGCGCTGACCGGTGTCATCGTCGCCACCGGATCTGATGCAGCCTCGGCCCAGGACCAGGGCCGCATCAAAATCGGTGTCGGGTACTACGACATCCTCCAGCAGGACGAGGAGGCCGCGGCGTTCAACCTGGAATGGCGGCCGGGCGTGCGCTATTTCGGTTTTCTAAGCCCCCATGTGGGCGGCATCGTCGCCACCAACGGCGCGGCCTATGGCTATGCCGGCTTTGGCGCCGAATGGGTGATCGACGACCAGTTCGTGATCCTGCCGTTCGCCGACGTCGGTCTCTATGCCGAAGGCGACGGCGTCGATCTGGGTCATGTCGTGGAATTCCGCACCGGACTGGAACTGGCCTACCGATTCGAAGACGGGTCGGAGATCGGGATCTCGGGCATGCATCTGTCCAACGCCGACCTGGACGATACCAACCCGGGAACCGAGATCGTCCTGGTCCACTACGCCGTTCCGACCGCGCGTTTCATGGACTGAGCCCCGGCGGCGGACCATCCCTGGCGAATCGCTCCAGGGCGACCGGCACCAGGTCGGGTGCCGGGCACGGCTCGGCGAACGCTAGGCGAAGTGCGTGCTGGCCGTGGCGCAGGTCGCATCCGTCGGGATCGATCCCGGTGATCCGCCAGCCGGTGGCGTGTCCCGTGTCGAATCGCGCCGCGCAGGCATTGATCAGATCCGCGCGATCCGTGTTGAGACCGTCGACCGACTCGGACCCGGCCGCTGCGAACGCCTGCCAAAGGGCCGGGGCCAATAGCACCCGGTCGGCCTCCAGCCACCGGATCTCGCCAAAACCGGCCACCAGATGGATCCGGTCGACGGCCACGCGGTAGACGGCAAAATCGGTGAAGTCGGCATAGCGACTTGCGCTGGGATGACGGGCCAGAAAACGGGCGCGGTGCCGCGGCTCTTCGGTTCGGCGGGCGCGCCCCAGCACGGTCAGGCGTGGACCGGCCAGCGGCTCTGGGAAACCGAAGGTTCCGTCGACGGTGACGGCGACGCGATCGTCCTCCAGCAGGTGGCGGGTGTGTTGGGCCAGGGACGACAGCATCAACAGCGGCGTCCCATCCAGATCCAGCCCCAGCAGCACGAGCGCGCCATAGGGCCAGCCGTTGGCCCCCTTCGTGGACAGGGTGGCGCGGTCGGCCGCCCGCACGATGCGGCGGGCGGTCAGACCGGCTGTTTTGGCATCCATCGTCCGTAAAGTCTTTCCTTAGAGTTCTTATCGAAAATGTGGCGCGGCCTGGACGTGGCCAAACCGCCGCAAATGCGCCATATTGGGCCGTGACCATGCCGACATCGGGAGGGTCCGCCCCGATCCCGCGCAGGCGGGCAGGATCCGTGGGAATACTGCCCCGACCGAGAGGAACGTGAATATGGCTCAGTCCATCGCCTTGGTCGACGACGACCGCAACATCCTGACCTCCGTCTCCATGGCGCTGGAGGCCGAGGGGTTTGAGGTGCGGACCTTCGCCGACGGCGACGAGGCCTTGCGGGGCTTGAACACGCGCCCCGCCGACCTGGCCGTTCTGGACATCAAGATGCCGCGCATGGACGGCATGGAATTGCTGGGTCGCCTGCGGCAGGTCTCCAACATTCCCGTGATCTTCCTGACCTCCAAGGACGACGAGGTGGATGAGCTTTTGGGTCTGCGTATGGGCGCGGACGATTATATCAAGAAGCCGTTTTCCCAGCGTCTGCTGATCGAGCGTATCCGCGCCCTTCTGCGGCGCGAGCAGCTTGGCGCCACGGCGGACGTCGGCGATCCCAACGCGGTTATGACACGCGGGGATCTGGTTCTGGACAGCAACCGCCACGCCTGCACCTGGCGCGGCCGGCCGATCGATCTGACGGTCACCGAATTCCTGCTGGTCAACGCGCTGGCCCAGCGCATCGGCCATGTCAAGAGCCGGGACCAGCTGATGGACGCGGCGTACGGTGAGCATATTTACGTCGACGATCGCACCATCGACAGCCACATCAAGCGGATCCGCAAGAAATTCAAGGCCGTGGATCCGGACTTCAACCAGATCGAGACTCTGTACGGCGTGGGCTACCGCTACAAGGACTCCTGGCCGGCCACCTGATGAAGCTGGAGCGGCCCCCCACGCTGTCGACGGCGCCCGACACCGTCACCCGGCCGGCAAGGGGGCCCGTTGCCCGCCGGCCGGCCACGAGAAGACACCGCCGCCGCCGCGTCAGCGGCAGACGGCTGTGGGTCCCGTCCAAGCTGACGCTGCGGGTGCTGGCGATCAACATGCTGGCCCTGATGGTCCTGGTCGGCGGCGTCCTGTATCTGGGACGCTATGAGGAACGGCTGATCCAGGCCGAATTCGCCAGCCTGCGCAGCGAGGCGCTGATCTTTGCCGGCGCCCTGGCCGAGGCGGCGGTGGTCGCGGGCCCCGACGATCTGCTGGCGTTCGACCCGGAACAGGCACGGCGCATGGTCCGCCGCGTCTACGAAACCACCGATACCCGGACCCTTTTGTTCGATCAGGACGGATTGCTGCTGGCCGACAGCCGGTACCTGGTCGGTCCGGGCGGCATCGTCGAGATCGCGCCGCCACGGCGGTTCGACGACAACAGCCTCACCCGCACCCTGTTCAACGCCATCTACGGCTTCGTGACCGAGACGTTGCCGGAGCGCAAGCGCTGGCCCCCCTATATCGACGAACCCAACCAGTCGGCCGACGACGTGGCCGCCGTGTCCCGCGCGCTGAACGGCGAACTGGGGCAGCAGATCTGGAGCCGCGACGACGGCAGCCGGGTTTTGGGAGTCACCGTTCCGGTGCAACGGCTAAGGGTGGTGATGGGCGCCGTGCTGGTGACCAACGATACCGAACTGATCGAACAGGCGGTTCAGTCGGTGCGGGAGGACATCCTGGAGGTCTTTGCCGTGGCCTTTGGCATCACCGTGCTGCTGTCGCTGTACCTGGCCGGCACCATCACGCGGCCGATCCGACAGTTGGCCGGTGCCGCGGAGCAGGTGCGCAGCGGCCAAGGGCGGGGGCAGGAGATCCCCGACTTCACCCATCGGCGCGATGAGATCGGCGATCTGTCGGGCGCCCTGCGTGAGATGACGGCGGCGCTGTGGATGCGCATGGACGCCATCGAAAGCTTCGCCGCCGATGTCGCGCACGAGATCAAGAACCCGTTGAGCTCGTTGCGCAGCGCCGTGGAAACCACGGCCCGCATCACCGATCCCGAGCGGCAGCGGCGGCTGATGGCGGTCATTCAGGAGGATGTGCAGCGGCTGGACCGTCTGATCACGGACATTTCCGACGCCTCTCGGCTGGACGCGGAACTGTCGCGGGCGCGGGCGGAACGGGTCGATCTGGGCCGGATGCTGGAGATGCTGGCGGAGCTGTACACCACCACGCGCAAGGCCGACGGCCCGACCATCGAACTGGACCTGACGGCCGATGCCCTGATCGTTCCGGGGCTGGAGGACCGGCTGGTCCAGGTGTTCCGCAACCTGATCACCAACGCCCTGTCGTTCTCGCCGCCGCACGGGCGGATCGTCATCCAGGGACGGAAATCGGGCGGGTTCGCCGAAATCGCGGTTGAAAACGACGGCCCGATTATCCCGGAATCCAAGCTCGAGGCCATTTTCGACCGGTTTTATTCCGAGCGCCCGGTCGGTGAGAAATTCGGTACCCATTCGGGCCTGGGGCTCAGCATCTCCAAGCAGATCGTGGAGGCGCATGGCGGCCAGATCTTCGCCCGCAACCGGGAAGACGGCGCCGGCGCCCGGTTCGTGGTCCGCATCCCCGTCCGCTGACGGCCCTCTCGACCGACACGGAAGGCGGCCCCGTCAGGCCTCGAGGATCTCCTCAATGGCGGCATCGGGACCGATCCGGGCCGCGACCAGACGCCCGCCCCGGCCGCAGCCGCCGTCCAAGGTTATGGCGGCGCCGTCGAGTCGGACACCGCCATCGTCGGGATCGTACCCGCGGACGACCAGATCGAAGGGATCGAACGGTTCGGTCATCGCGGCGAACGCCGCATGGCCCCACCAGAAGCTGTCACCCTGGGCGCCGAGCGGGCGGGCCGGATCCAGCCCGGCGCTGACCGCCAGAACGCCGCCCTGTCCGTCGGCGCCGTAGGCCATGGCGGCCCGCTTCAAGGCGGCGAAAAGACTGTTGTGACCGGGGGAGCGGCGCATGGTTTCGCGCAACCTGTTCGTCCATCGGGTGAGATGAACCGCGCCGGTCCGCGCGGCGACCAGGCCCTCCTGGGCGGTGGCGCCATAGGCGCGCAATGTCGGCTCCACCCCCTGGCTCAACATCCAGCGCAGGACGTCCTGGGGGTTCGGGGCGAACTGGAGCTGCAGCAGTTTCTGCCACATCTCCTCCTGCTGGCCCCGCAGAAACACGATGTCGCCGGTGATCATGCCGGGCAGCGACAGCAGCACACGGCGAAACCGCATCAGTTCTTCCACGGTTTCGGCGATGGCCCCGCCGCGGCCCAGGAAATTGCCAAGGTAAACGACCCGATCCCCCGGCCGGAACGCCGTCAGGATGTGGTCGTGCAGGGCGCAAAGGCGCACGACGTCGCCATGGATGGCCGCGACCGCCCACAGCCGGCGCGGCTGGCCCAAATTGGCGAACTTGAGATGGTCTGGCGTCAACGGACCGCCGAATGCTGGATCACGCGCCGATGAACGGCGCTCTCTCCGGGGAAGTGTAGCGGGATCGGGGCGTCAGGAAAAACCGCAAAGCGGCGAGCGGCGCATAAAGCTGCCGCCCGGCTCGCTCAGGACCGTCACCGGATCCGGGAATGCGGATCGCGATCGATCCCCCTGGGCGTATACCGCCGCACTCCGGGGACCGCGGTCAGCGGTCGCCCGGTTTCTTCGCCGGCAGTCAGGCCGCTTTGCGCAGCACGTGCTCCAGACGTTCGGTCGCCTTGTCCTCGGCGATCTTCTCGACCGCCGCCAGCTCCCGCGACAGCCGCTCCAGCGCCGCCTGATAGATCTGGCGCTCGCTGTAGGACTGTTCGGGCTGGTCGTCGGCGCGGTGCAGATCGCGCACCACCTCGGCGATCGATACCGGGTCGCCCGAGTTGATCTTGGCCTCGTATTCCTGGGCCCGCCGGCTCCACATCGTGCGGCGGATACGGCTGCGGCCCCGCAGCGTTTCCAGGGCGGCCTTGATCCGGTCCTTCGAGCTCAACTTCCGGAGACCGGCCCGCTTTGCCTTAGTGGTCGGCACCTTCAGGGTCATCCGCTCCTTTTCGAAGCTGATCGAGTACAATTCGACTTCGAGGTCGCCCATCTGGGCGGTTTCGATCCCGCAAATCCGCCCGACCCCATGGGCCGGGTACACCACATAATCGCCGACGCTGTAATCCAACTGCTGTGTCATGTTGCGCTGCTACCCCAAAATCGCGTGTGCCGAACCCGGCCGACCGGCCCATATGGACCGCTCAACGGACTCGTCATCCCGCGACAAAAAAGCCGCAGGCCTAACCTGCCTGACTGAGCGGAGACGATTTCCGTCGCTATCGGCCACGGCCTGCTCCCGCAGAGCCGTATCATCCATAAACATAGCATAACTGGGGGGTTAAGGGAAGCCGCGCAACGATATTGCGGTTTTATGACGCAATGCGGCAGAGTCCCTGGATTCCGAGTGTCCCCGGGCCTTTCAGGTGCCGGTGCCCGGTTTGGGGCTGAAATGCTTCTCCAGCTTGTCCGGGACGTCGCGCCAGGAGTCCGCGTCGGCCGGCGGGTCCTTCTTGCGGGTGATATTCGGCCAAGATTCGGCATAATCGCGGTTGATCTGCAACCATTTCTCGGCCGCGTCGATCTCCGTATCGGGCTTGATCGCCTCGACGGGGCATTCCGGCTCGCAGACGCCGCAATCGATGCATTCGTCCGGGTGGATGGCCAGCATGTTCTCACCCTCGTAGAAACAGTCCACCGGACAGACCTCGATGCAGTCCATGTATTTGCACTTGATGCACGCCTCGGTCACCAGATAGGGCATCGCCCGCACTCCACTCCAAAAAATGCCTGACCGGAATCAGCCGGCCGCGTCGTCCGTTCCCAGCCCGTGGCGCTCCCTGGCCCGCTTGCGGGCCGAGCCGTTATCCTGGTCCGACACATAGAGCAGACCGGCGATCCGGCGCATCAGATTGGCTTCCAGATCATGGACCACGCCGTCGGCATGGGCCACGTCCCAGAGCATTTCCATAAGCTGCACCCTCTGGGTTTCCGAGAAATCCTGCCGGATCTTGGCGGTGAAGCCATACCACTGGGCCCCCGCCGCCGTGACCCGTTTGGCCTCTTCGATCAGGCGGGCGGTATCGTCCGGTGGAAGATCGAAGCGCCAGCGCAGAAGCTCGGCGATCCGTTCCACCTCGCTGTGCTCGATCCCGTCGTCCATGCGCGCCGCTTCGACCAGCAGGGCGGCCACCGCCAGATGCAACTCGTCCGGATCGGATTCACGATCCGTCCCGTCCGGCGCGGCCCGATCAGCCAGGAAGTCTTTGATGCGGTTCAGCATGCCCGGTCCCTACCATTTCCCGACAATGCCCCGCAACCCTTCGCCCAGTAGGGATTTCGGCCAAGTCAGGAGCGCCCGCGAAGCCGGTCGAAGTCGCGACGGTCGCGTTTGGTCGGGCGCCCGCGGCCGGCGCGTCCACCATCGTCGCGCGGAAGGGCGGTCTCCGGAGCGGGCGGAGACAGGTCCTCGTATAGGGTTTGCGCCTCGACCGCCGGACCGCGCCGGGTCGCCAGGGCGGTCACCCGGACCACCCTGACATGCCGGCCCTGCACGAAGGTCAGAACCTGGCCGGGACGTATCGGCGCATGCGCTTTTGCCGCGGCCTGCCCGTCGATGCGGATGTTCCCGGCCAGACATTCCTTCGTGGCCAGCGACCGGGTCTTGAAGAACCGCGCGTACCAAAGCCATTTGTCGAGGCGCAGGGCGCCGCCGGGCTCCTCCGTCACCGCATCCCGCTCCTCAAAGCCCGTTCGGCATCGGCGCGCGCAGCTTGGCGAACGGCGAGTCGGGCGATATGCGGGCCGGCCGCCGCGCCGGTTTGCGCCGGCGGGACCGGCGGCGGAAGGCAACGCCGCCGTCGCCGCCCTTCTCCGGGACATAGCCGATGGCCGCCAGGATCTCCGGCAGGGCGGTCACCGGCGACCCGATAAGCCGGGCCAGATCGCCCGTCGCGGCAAAGGGCCCCTTGCGGTGCCGCTTGGCCGCCGCGGCGGCCAGCGCCTCCAGCCGATCGACCCGAACGGCCCGGTCGCCGGCCGGGACATAGCCGATGGCCTCGTAGAACGCGTCGGGGACGGTCTTGTCCCGGACCACCGACGGGCATCCCCCGGCCGGAACCGGCGGCGCCCCCTCCCGGGATGCGGCGATCCACCACAGCCGGGCGCGCATCGCCACGACACGCGGCTTGACCGCGCGGGCGATATAGACGTGGGACGCGCCCAGCCGGATCCCGGCCGCGGCCAGGGCGGCGCGGTCGGCGGCGGTCAAACCGTCGATCAGAGGCGCCAGAACCTGGCGCCGTTCCGCCCCCAGCCGCTCGACAAGCTGATAGGCGATGCCGCGGGCCGTACCGGTCAGCGGCGCGTCGCGAACGGCCAGCACGGGGCGCAGCGCCTCCGCCACGCGGGCGGTCAGCCACGAGTCCAGACGGGCGCGCACCTGGGCCAGGGCAGACGGCTCCAGAAGATCGCTGGCCACGGGCCGGACGGCCGGCGTCATCGGGTCGGCGCCAGCCACGGCCCGGCCGACGACCGCGCCGCGCCAATGCACCTCCCCGTCCTCGCTCCAGTCGAAGGCGTCGTCGGCATCGCCGGCGAGGCGGCGGACCCGGTCGGCGATTTCCGTCCGCAGGGCGCGGCGGGCGGCGCTGAGCAGGGCCTTGGCGTCCTGATCGTGGGTCGACCGGTCCGGGATGAACCGAAAGCCCTGAAGCTGGCCGACGAACGCGCCTTCCACCGTCACCGAGCCGTCCTGGCCCACCGCGCCCGTCAGGTTGGTCCCCGCCGCCATCGACTTGACCAGCAGGGCGGACCGGCGGTCGATGAACCGCTGGGTCAGGCGGTCATGCAGGGCGTCCGACAAACGGTCTTCCACCGCCCTGGTCCGGTCCTGCCAGTGGCCGGGATCGGCCAGCCAGTCCGGGCGATGGGCGATATAGGTCCAGGTTCGCACATGGGCGATGCGCGCCATCAGCGTGTCGATATCGCCCTCGGTCCGGTCCAGCCGGGCGACCAGCCGCGCCGCCCAGTCGGTGTCGAGACGCCCCCGGGCGCTGAGCTGGTCGAAAATGCGGTGCACCATACGGGTGTGGTTGTCCGACAGTACCTTGCGGAAATCCGGGATCTGGCAGACCTCCCACAGCAGGGCGGTGAGGGCCCTGCCCTGGGCGCGGCGCGCGATGTCGGGGTCGCGGGCCAGCGCCGCCAGGGTCAGGTGATCGTCGGCATCCGGGGCCCGGCGCAATTCCGCCACCGGCGGGCGTCGCTCCAGGCTGCGCAGCAGTTGGGCCGGGCTGCGCATGTCGAGATCGGTGTTGCGCCATTGCAGCACCCGCAGCGGCTCGAACTGATGGCCTTCGACCGCGGCCACCGTTTCCGGCTCCAGCGGCCCGGCCCGGTCGGTGGTGCCGAAGGTCCCGTCGGCCATGTGCCGACCCGCCCGCCCGGCGATCTGGGCGATTTCGGCCGGCCGCAGGCGGCGGGGACCGAACCCGTCGAACTTGCCGAGGCGAGCGAAGGCGACATGGTCGATGTCCATGTTGAGGCCCATCCCGATGGCGTCGGTGGCGACCAGGTAATCGACCTCGCCGGCCTGGTACAGCTCGACCTGGGCATTGCGGGTGCGGGGGCTGAGCGCGCCCAGCACCACCGCCGTCCCGCCCCGCTGCCGGCGCAGATGTTCGGCGATGTGATAGACGTCGGCGGCCGAGAAGGCGACGACGGCGCTGCGCCGCTTCAGCCGGGCCAGCTTGGTCTCGCCGGTATGGGTCAGGCTGGAAAAGCGCGGCCGGGTGTCGAATTCGGCGTCGGGCACCAGCCGCCGGATCAGCGGACGGATGGTTTCGGCGCCCAGGAACATGGTTTCGTCGTCGCCCCTGGCGCGCAGCAGCCGATCGGTGAAGACGTGGCCGCGTTCGGGATCGGCGCACAGCTGGATCTCGTCCACCGCCAGAAAGGCCACCGGCCGGTCCAGCGGCATGCTTTCCACCGTGCACACGAAATAGACGGCGTGGCGGGGGACGATCTTTTCCTCGCCGGTGACCAGGGCCACCCGGTTGCGCCCTTTCAGCCGGACGATGCGGTCGTAATTCTCCCGCGCCAGCAGGCGCAAGGGAAACCCGATCATGCCGCTGGCATGGCCCAGCATCCGGTCGATGGCGAGGTGCGTCTTGCCGGTATTTGTCGGCCCGAGAACGGCGACAATCCGAGAATGCCTCGGGGCGCGGGTCATGCCTTTATTCATGGATGGTTCATTGCCGTATTGCAAGGTTGCGGCTATGACGATAAGGCGGTTCGCCTTCGCAGGATCGCCCGGCCCGGCCGGTTCTTGTGGGAGATCCCGACCATGCGCGCCCTGCCCCTCTTCGCCGCCCTGCCCGTGGCCCTCGCCCTGGCCCCGGCCATGGCCGCGCCCGAGATCACCGCCGAAGGGGCGGACGAGATCCGCCTGGGGATCAAGAGCTATGTCGCCCGCGCCGCCGGTTCGGAAGCGGAGGGGTATCTGTCGATCGGGCAGGTTTCCGTAACCCCGGGCAGTGACGGGTACGACGCGACGATCCCCGATATCATGGTCGTCACCGACGAGGGCGATGTGATCACTGTTGGCGACATCGTTCTGGATATCGGACCGCGTGACGATGGCTGGTACGACTTATCGTGGATTTTGCCTGATACGATCCCGATCCAACTGGCCGGCGAGCCGCCCATGGCGCTGACGTTCGGCGATCAGCGCGGCAGCGCCGTGGTCGTCCCGTCCATCGGAAATTTCTTGGCCATGGACGCCGCCCTGACCGATGTCGCCATTACCTCGGAAACCGACGGTGAAATCGTCCGGATGCGCTCGCTGTCGATGGACGGTGACTACGAGGAAACCAGTCCGGACATCTACGACCAGTTCGCAACGGTGCGCGCGTCGGGTCTTTCGGTACAATTGCCCGGCCGTACAGAATTGATCGCGCTGGCAGACCTGACCCTGGATGTTGAGTACAAGGGGATGTCCGTTCGCCGCATGGGAGCCATAGCCCAGATCTACCGGGAGATTTTGGCGGACATCCCGGCCAACCCTTCACGCTCCGGTGACGTGGTGACAGACGCCGAACGGACGGCAATGGGCCAGATCCTCCGCGACCTCCCGTCGGCGATCGCCGGCGCGGCGATGTCCTACGCTGTATCCGGTCTCGTCATCGATGTCGAAGGCGCGCCCATGACGGTAGCCGACACGATCCTGGCGATGGCGGCGACCGACCTGAACTCCGACCGATCGACCCTGTCCATGACGCTGGATGTCGGCGATACCGGTGGCATGATGCCGCCGGGTACCCCCGCCGGACTGGCCCCCACCCAATCGCGGCTCGACCTGCGGTTGAGCGACCTGCCCACCCAGACCCTGTTCGACGGCCTGGCCGACGCCATCGAGGATTCCGTCGGGAACGACCCAGCAGTCGTCATGCCCATGCTGGGCCTGATGCTGCACGAGGCCATGATGGAGGCGGGCAGCGAACTGGCCATCGACCGGGTCCTGGTCGTCAACGGAACCTCCCGTTTCGACGCGACCGGCGTGGTCCGGCCCGATCAGGCCGCCGCGTTCGGCGTCACCGCGGACGTGACGATTCTTTTCACCGGCATGGACGCGCTGATCGAAACCTTCCAGGGCATGTGGCCGGACGACGAGGAAACGGTCCAGGTTTTGACCCTGTTCTCCGCCCTAGGCGCGGAAAGCACCGACGCCGCCGGCAACCCCGCCCGGCGCTACGACATCGTCGTCCTGCCGTCGGGACGGGCCACCCTCAACGGCACCGATATGGCGCCCCTGCTGGGCATGTTGCCATAGGCCATGTCCCGCCGGGCCGTTTTCGGGAGAGTCTGATGAGACGCAAAATAACCATCTGCGCGGCCTTTTTCTGCGCTTTTTCCATCCCGCCGGCCATGGCCGCGCCCGAGATCACTACCGAAGGGGCGGACGAGATCCGCCTGGCGATCAAGAGCTACATCGCCCGCGCCGCCGGTCCAGAAGCGGAGGGGGCTCTGTCCATTGGGCGGGTCTCCGTCACTCCGGGCAGTGACGGGTACGACGCGACGATCCCTGATATCGTGGTCGAGACAGACGGCGGGGACATCATCACCATCGGAGATATCGTCCTGTACATCGCGCCGCGCGACGACGGCTGGTACGACCTTTCGTGGACCCTCCCCGACACGATCCCGATCCAATTGATCGGTGAACCGCCCATGGCGCTGACGTTCGGCGATCAGCGCGGCAGCGCCGTGGTCGTCCCGTCGATAGAAAACGTCATACAATCCGATTTCGCGCTCACCGAGGTCATCCTCGCATCCACCACCAATCGCGTGTTGGCGCGGCTGGATAGCATTACCAGCTTCAGCGACTACGACAGGGTCGAACCGGACCGGTTCGACATTATGGGAGACGTGCGGATCGCCGGTCTGACCGTTCAACCCCACGACGGCGGTAACACCCTGCGCGTGGCTGAAATATTGATGGAAGGCGGTTATCAGCGAGCGTCCATCGAAAGGCTGGCGCAGATGATGGCCGACTTGCAAACTCAGGCCGTAGGCGACGGAGCGGGATCAACCTCATCCGGTGACTTTTCTACACGTCAGATTGCATCGCTTTCCGCGGCAATGCGCATGATCCCTGAATTCGTGGGTGGCGCATCCGTGTTCTACGGGATATCGGGGCTCGTGATGGAAGTAGACGGCGAACGTTGGGTGGTTCCCGATATGTCCCTGGCGATGGCGATGACCGATCTCGATACCGATCGATCCGCAGTCTCCGTGACCTTCGACGCAGGAGACGCGCGGGGTCTCGTGCCCGAGGGTCTTCCGGCGGGCCTCGCTCCTATCGAATCGCGCATCGCGTTACGTCTGAGTGACCTTCCCGCCGACATCCTGTTCGATGGGCTGGCCGACGCCATCGAAGGCTCGGCTGGAACCGATCCGGAGATGGCCATGGCGATGATTGGCATGACATTGCAGGCGGCGGTGATGGAAGCCGGCAGCGTGCTGGCCATCGACCGGGTCCTGGTCGTCAACGAAACCTCCCGTTTCGACGCGACCGGCGTGGTCCGGCCCGATCCGTCCGCCGCGTTCGGTGTGACCGCGGACGTGACGATCCTATTCACGGGCATGGAGGCCCTGATCGAAACCTTCCAGGGCATGGGGCCGGACGAGGAGGAAACGGTTCAGGCACTGACCCTGTTCTCCGCCCTGGGCGCGGAAGCCACCGACGCCACCGGCAACCCCGCGCGACGCTATGACATCGTCGTGCTGCCCTCGGGCCAGGCCACGCTCAACGGCACCGATGTGGCGCCGCTGCTGGAGATGATGCGGTAGGCGGGCACCGTCCGCTACCGGCCTAAACCCTTGCGGTGGCGGCCCCGGCTGCACATATCACCCGCGCCCCCAAGGGGGCACGGACGATCATACTGCCAAGGGATGAAGCGACCATGATCCAGACCAACGCCGCGACCGACGGGGCGCCGGGCGCGGAAACCCATGTCTTTCAGGCGGAAGTGTCCCGGCTGCTGGAAATCGTGGCCAAATCGCTCTACAGCCAGAAAGAGGTTTTTCTGCGCGAGCTGATCTCCAACGCCTCGGACGCCTGCGACCGGCACCGCCACGCCGCGCTGACCGATCCGGCCTTGGCCGCCGACAAGGACGGGGCGGAGGACGGCTATCGCATCGTGCTGCGGCCCGACGAGGCGGCCCGGACCCTGACCGTTTCCGACAACGGCATCGGCATGAGCCGGTCGGACCTGATCGACAATCTGGGCACCATCGCCCGGTCCGGCACCCTGGCCTTCATGAACACGCTCAGCGGCGACGCCCGCAAGGATACGGCCCTGATCGGCCAGTTCGGCGTCGGCTTCTATTCCGCCTTCATGGTCGCCGACACGGTCGAGGTGTCGAGCCGCAGGGCCGGCGAAAGCCAGGGCCACCGCTGGGTGTCGGACGGCAAGGGCGCGTTCACCGTCGACGAGGCGCCCGATGTGCCGCGGGGCACCATTGTGGTCCTGCATCTGGCCGCCGACGAAACGGAATTCCTGCAACCGGACCGGCTGCGCCACATCGTCAAATCCTACTCGGACCATGTGGCGGTGCCGATCGTTCTGGCCGGCGAGACGGACGAGCAGATCAACCGCGCCTCGGCCCTGTGGACCCGGCCCAAGGCCGAGATTTCCGCCGACGACTACAAGGAGTTCTACCACCACGTGGCCCATGCGTTCGACGATCCGTGGGCAACGCTGCATTACCGGGCAGAGGGCGTGCTGGAATACACCGCCCTCCTGTATGTGCCCGGCACCCAGCCGTTCGATCTGTACGCGCCCGAACGCAAGCATCACGTGAAGCTGTATGTGCGGCGGGTCTTTGTTGGCGACGGCGCCGACGGGCTGGTGCCGCCCTATCTGCGGTTCCTGCGGGGCATCATCGATTCCGAGGATCTGCCGCTGAACATCAGCCGCGAGATGCTGCAGAACAACCCGCTGGTGACCAAGATCCGCCAAGGCGTGACCAAGCGGCTGCTGGCGGAGTTGGGCCGCAAGGCGGCCGCGGAGGACGGCGATTACGACACCTTCTGGCAGCAGTTCGGACCGGTGTTGAAGGAGGGGTTGTACGAGGCCCTGGAACACCGGGACGCGTTATTGAACCTGACAAGGTTCCGCAGCACCGAGGCCGAGGGCTGGGTCGGCCTGGACTCCTATATCGAGCGCATGAAGCCGGGGCAGGATTCCATCTTCTACGTCAATGGCAACGACGAGGCGGCGCTGCGCCAGTCGCCGCAGTTGGAAGGGTTTCGCGCACGCGGCGTCGAGGTCCTGCTGATGACCGACCCGGTGGATGAGTTCTGGGTGCCGGCCGTCGGCCAGTTCAAGGACAAGCCGTTCAAGTCGGTCACCCGCGGCACCGCCGATCTGTCGAAGATCGAGCCTATTGGCGGCGCCGAAGCGGCCAAGGACGAAACGAAGGACAAGGCCGCCGCCGAGACCGATACGGTCGACGCCCTGATCGGGCGGATGCGTGACGCTCTGAGGGACGAGGTCAAGGATGTCCGGGCGTCGGAACGGCTGACCGAGAGCGCGGTCTGTCTGGTGGCCGACGAAGGCGACCTGGACCTGCATCTGGAGCGGCTGCTCAAACAGCACAAGCAGCTCGACCGCACGTCGCGGCGGGTTCTGGAGGTCAATCCCACCCATCCGCTGATCCGGCGGCTGGCGGCGGTGGCCGGCGGCAAGGACGGCGGCGACCAGGTGCGCGATGCGGCCCTGCTGATGCTGGATCAGGCGCGCATCGTGGAAGGCGAGCCGATCCCCGACCCCGCCGCCTTCGCCCGCCGTCTGGCCCAGGCGCTGGAGCGCGGCCTGGTTTCGTAGCTGGTCTCGTAGACCGGAGGAGGGGCCTTGCGCTAATTCACCGACAGGCGGGCAGCCCCCAGAATGGGGCCCATCCGGTCCGGCTGGACCAGAACGACGAAGCCTCCCGGATCCGCCGACGGGGGTGCCGGCACGGTCAGGGTCACCGGTTCCCCGCGCCACACGCCGATCGGCGCGATCGACCGCACCACATGGGCATTGGTCAGGGTGCGGCCGCGGTTTTCGCCCCGGCCGACCGCCGTCGCATGGGCGGCGTCATAGCGGATCAGCACAATCTGGGCACCGTCACCGGGCGCCGGTCCGGGCCCCACCCGCACCGACAGACGGTCGGCGCCTTCGGGCGTCAGCGTCACCGGCACGCGCGGCGTCCGCACCGCCGGCGCCTCGGCGATGGCCGGCAGCACCTCGTGGCCGCGCGAGCCGACCGCCGAGACGGCGCCGTCAATGATCATCTGGGGCGTGAACACGCTGCGGTGCCCCAGCCACCGCCCATAGGCCCGCTGGCGCGCCGTCGCCTCGGCCAGGCCGAACGGGTCCGGCCAGCCGATATGGTCCCAATAATCGACATGAAAGCCAAGGGCGATGACGTCCTCCCGCTCCGCCAACTCGACCAGCAACCGATCGGCCGGCGGGCACGACGAACAGCCCTGGCTGGTGAACAGCTCGACGACGGTGGGGCCGGCATCGGCGGCGCGGGCGGCCGTGCCCAGGGCGGCGAGCAGGACGGCGGCAACGGCGATCAGACTGCGCATGATCTCAAGATGACACCGATGCCCGTGGCCGGCGAGACACGACCGGTCGCGTCGCTTCACGCTTCGGTGAAAGGACGTCCGGCAGATCGCGCCGCGAGAGCCGTCGGGCGGAGACGCCCCAAGACAGGTAGCGACGCGATGGGTGACACGATCCCCGGCCTTGAGCCGGGGTCCATGCAAGACGGCGCCGCTGGCGTCTCTCGCGGCCGCGCCGACGTGCAGAGGCCCCGGATCAAGTCCGGGGCTCGCCGAGAGAGCCGTCGGGCGGAGACGCTAA
Source organism: Inquilinaceae bacterium (assembly GCA_052168355.1). Lineage (GTDB taxonomy): Bacteria > Pseudomonadota > Alphaproteobacteria > DSM-16000 > Inquilinaceae > JBQLZQ01. The sequence continues at coordinate 20,571 of JBQLZQ010000006.1, read as the reverse complement.
AAAACAGAGACACGATCCCCGGCCTTGAGCCGGGGTCCATGCAAGACGGCGCCGTTGGCGTGTCTCGCGGCCGCGCCGACATGCAGAGGCCCCGGATCGGGGTCCGGGGCTCGCCGCGAGAGGCGTCAAGCGGAGACGCCTCAAGACAGGCAGCGACGCGATGGGTGACACGATCCCCGGCCTTGAGCCGGGGTCCATGCAAGACGGCGCCGCTGGCGTCTCTCGCGGCCGCGCCGACGTGCAGAGGCCCCGGATCAAGTCCGGGGCTCGCCGAGAGAGCCGTCGGGCGGAGACGCTAAAAAACAGAGACGCGATCCCCGGACTTGATCCGGGGTCAACGCACAAAGATGACTTTAGCGTTGCCGGGAAGCCATCGCACCGCAGCCCCTCGGCGACCGTCGAAGCCGTCCCGTCAGGCCGCCTCGTTCATCATGTTGCGCAACACATAGTGCAGGATGCCGCCATTCTTGAAGTATTCCAGCTCGTCCAGCGTGTCGATGCGGGACAGCAGGGACACATCGCGACTTTCCCCACTGGCGCGCCGCACGGTCATGGTCACCTGCTGACGGGGTTTCATGTCGGCGCTGAGACCCAGGATGTCGAAGGTTTCGGTTCCGTCCAGATCCAGCGCGCCGCGGGTCATGCCGTCGGTGAACTGCAGCGGCAAGACACCCATGCCGACCAGGTTGGAGCGGTGGATGCGTTCGAAACTCTCGGCCACCACGGCCCGGATGCCCAACAGCCGCGTGCCCTTGGCCGCCCAGTCGCGGGACGATCCGGTGCCGTATTCCTTGCCCGCCAGCACCACCAGCGGCACGCCCTCGTCGCGATAGCGCATGGCCGCGTCATAGATCGGCATGATGTCGCCCGACGGGACATGCCGGGTAACGCCGCCCTCCGTACCCGCCGCCAATTCGTTGCGGATGCGGATGTTGGCGAAGGTGCCGCGCATCATCACCTCGTGATTGCCGCGCCGCGACCCGTAGGAATTGAACTCCCTGGGCGCGATCTGCCGCTCGGTCAGATAGGTGCCGGCCGGGCTGTCCTTGGCGATCGACCCGGCGGGGGAGATGTGATCGGTGGTCACGCTGTCGGCCAGCGAGGCGATCGACCGGGCGCCGCGCACGTCTTCGATCACTTCCGGGTCACGGCCCATATCCTCGAAGAACGGCGGCAGCTTGACATAGGTGGACCCCGGATCCCAGCGATAGGTCTGGCCGGTGGCGGTCTCGATCCGGCGCCATTCCTCCGGACCGTCGAAGACGTTGGCATAGCGCTGGCGGAACATCTCCGGCGTCAGGCACTGGTCGATGGTGGCCGCGATTTCCTGATTCGAAGGCCAGATGTCGGCCAGATGGACGGGGTTGCCCTGGGCGTCCGTGCCCAGCGGGTCGCGGCTGATATCGACATTCATGTTGCCGGCCAGGGCATAGGCGACGCACAGCGGCGGCGACGCCAGATAGTTGGCCCGACAATGGGGGTTGATGCGGCCTTCGAAATTGCGGTTGCCCGACAACACCGATGCCACCACCAGATCGCCCTTTTCGACCGCGTCGGATATCGGTTCGGGCAACGGTCCTGAATTGCCGATACAAGTGGTGCAGCCGTAACCGACCAGATTGAACCCCAGGGCGTCCAGATCGTCCTGCAGCCCGGCGGCATTCAGATAGTCGGTGACCACCTGAGACCCCGGCGCCAAGGACGTTTTGACCCAGGGCTTGACCGTCAGGCCGCGTTCCCGCGCCTTGCGGGCCAGCAGCCCGGCGGCGACCATGACCGACGGGTTGGAAGTGTTGGTGCAGCTGGTGATCGCCGCGATCACGACGTCGCCGTTGTTGAGCGTGTAGTCCTCGCCCTCGACGGCAACGCCCTTGTCGCGATCGGCCTCCGCGACGCCGAAGACCTTGCCCAGATCCTTCGCGAAGGTCGCGGCCGCCTCGCTCAACAGCACCTTGTCCTGGGGGCGCTTGGGTCCGGCCAGGGACGGCTCCACGACGCCGAGGTCCAGGCTCAGCGTATCGGTGTAGACGGGATCCGGTGTGTCGGAATCCCGCCACATGCCCTGCGCCTTGGCATACGCCTCGACCAGCCGGACACGGTGCGGATCGCGGCCGGTGAAGGTCAGGTAGCGCAGCGTTTCGGCGTCGATCGGGAAAAAGCCGCAGGTGGCGCCATATTCCGGCGCCATATTGCCGATGGTCGCCCGGTCGGCCAGGGTCATGTGATCCAGCCCGTCGCCGAAGAATTCGACGAACTTGCCGACCACGCCCTTGGCTCTCAGCATCTGGGTGACGGTCAGCACCAGGTCGGTGGCCGTGGCCCCTTCCTTCAGCCGGCCGGTCAGCTTGAAGCCGATCACTTCGGGGATCAGCATGGAAACGGGCTGGCCCAGCATCGCCGCCTCGGCCTCGATGCCGCCGACGCCCCAGCCCAGGACCGCCAGGCCGTTGACCATCGTCGTGTGGCTGTCGGTGCCGACCAGCGTGTCGGGATAGGCGACCATGCGGCCCTTGGAAGACCGGTCCGGTTCGCACCAGACGGTCTGCGACAGGTATTCCAGATTGACCTGGTGACAGATGCCGGTGCCCGGCGGCACGACGCGGAAATTGTCGAACGCGGTCTGACCCCAGCGCAAAAAGGCATAGCGCTCCAGATTGCGCTCGAACTCTCGTTCGACATTGATCTCGAAGGCCGAGTCGGTGCCGAACGCGTCGACCATGACCGAATGGTCGATCACCAGATCGACTGCCGACAGCGGGTTGATACGCTCCGGGTCGCCGCCCAGCGCGACCATCGCCTCGCGCATCGCGGCCAGATCGGCCACCGCCGGCACGCCCGTGAAATCCTGCATCAGCACGCGGGCCGGGCGGTACGCGATCTCCCGGTCGGACCGGCGCTCGTCGACCCAGGCGGCCATGCCTTTGATATCATCGACCGTGACGGTCCGATCGTCCTCGAAGCGCAGCAGGTTTTCCAGCAGGACCTTCAGCGAGAAGGGCAGCTTTGCGACATCGCCGATGGCCTCTGCGGCTGCTTCCAGGCTGAAATAATCGTAAGCCTTGCCGTCGATGTCGAGCGTGCGGCGGGTCTTCAGCGTGTCGTGTCCGGTGAAGGTCACGGGCCTGGTCCTCCTTCGCGCCGCAGACCGTGGCCTGGGGCACCGTTGACGGGATCGGACGGCGCGGTGCGCCTCTCGGGCGATGATGTAGCGGTTTTCGGGCCGCCGATCAAACGTCCCTTGCCGGCGGCCGGATGCCGGCATCGGCGTCGGCCATGCGCCGCACGAACGCGGCGATCCGGGGCAGCACCCGGTCGGCCGCCTGGAAATGGGGCACATGGCGGCACCGCGGCACCAGCCACGTCTCCACGGGTCCCGACACGCCATCGCGGATGGCGGTCAGCTGGGCGGGGCTGCCATACTCGTCGCCGTCGCCCTGCAGGGCGAACACCGGACAGGCGATGGCCGCCAGCCGGTCGACCATGTCGAAGGCGCGAAACTCCGGCTCCAGCCACACATCGGCCCATCCGGCGAAGGTCGCATCGGTCTTGGTCCCGTGATACCGGGTCAGCGCCGCCTTGAGCGTGCCGTTACTGGCGCGGTAGCGGCGGCTTGCGTCGCGGATGCCGTCCAGGGTCACGTCCTCGACGAACACGTGCGCCGCCTCGCCCACCAGGGCGGCGGCGCGGTCGGGAAAACGGGCGGCGAACAGCAGCGCGATCGTCGCCCCGTCGGAATGGCCGACCGGAAGCGCGCGGTCGATGCCGGCCTGATCCAGCACGGCCGGCAGGGTCTGCCACGCCTCGTCGTACAGATAATCGGGCCGGCGCGGGCCGGGCAACGGGTCGGACCGGCCGAACCCCAGACGGTCATAGACCAGGGCCGGGCTGCCCGTCGCGGCGACCAGCGTCGCCGGCACGTCCAGGCCGCGCCGGTCTGTCCATTGGGCGACGCTGCCCAGCCCTTCATGGAGAAAGACCAGAGGCGGTGCGCCGGGAACCGGGCCGTCCGCCGGTTCCAGCCATTCTGCGTAGAGACCGTGTCCCCCGACGGTCAGCCCCATGGGCCGGCGGAGGATCCGGTCGTCGGACGACGGACTCACGGGATCGGAACGCTGAATCGCACAGACATCGAACCGATATGCGCGATAACGTCGCGCCCGTCATGCGAGAAATGCGCGGATTGACGATTTCGTGTCCGGCCTTGGGGGCGGTCTTGGCTTCGCCCGCCGGCATGGTATAGCAGCGCCCATGAACGGGACAAGCAAAGCGGCGGCCATGGACGGCGGCCTGGTGGCGGGGCACGGGCTGGCGTGCCGGCGCGGCGGCCGGACCGTGTTCAACCGCCTGTCGTTTCGGGTCGAGCCTGGCGGCGCCCTGATCCTGACGGGGCCCAACGGCAGCGGGAAATCGTCGCTGCTGCGTCTTTTGGCCGGGTTTCTGGCGCCCGCCGCCGGAACCATCGATTGGCTGTGCGGCCCCGAAGCCGACGGCGAACCGCCGGCCATCGGCTATGTCGGTCACCGGGACGGCGTCAAGGCCGGGCTGACCGCCCTGGAAGATGTGGCGTTCTGGGCCGCGCTGTCCGACGGCCGGGAAGCGCGCGCGCGGGCCCTGCTGGCGCTGGAAGCGCTTGGGATCGGTGCATTGGCCCATATCCCCGGCCGGTACCTGTCGGCCGGGCAGCGGCGGCGCGTGGCGCTGTCCAGGCTTCTGGCCGCGCCGTCGCGCCTGTGGCTGCTGGATGAACCGACCGCCGGGCTGGACGAGCCGTCGACCGCGCGGCTGGAGGACGCCATGGCCCGCCATCGGGGTCGGGGCGGTGCCGTGATCCTGGCGACCCATGTGCCGGTCCGGCTGGACCACGCCGACACGCTGGATATCGGCGCCTACGCGCCGACGGTCGCCGATCTGGAGGACGACGGGTGAGAGCTGTCCTGCGGCTGATCGGGCGGGACATTCGCCTGGCCCTGCGGTCGGGCAGCGACGCCGGCGCCGTGCTTGGCTTCTTTGTCGTCGCCGTGGCCCTGTTCCCGCTGGCCATCGGACCGGAACAGGCGGTCCTGGCGCGGATCGCCGGCGGCACGGTGTGGGTGGCGGCGCTGTTGGCGGCGCTGCTGTCGCTGGAGCGGCTGTTCGTCGCCGATCACGAGGACGGCGCCCTGGACCTCCTGGCCCTGTCGCCGTTGCCGCTGGAGGCCGTGGCCCTGGCCAAGATCGTCGCCCATTGGCTGATCACCGGGGTGCCGCTGATCCTGGCCGCCCCGGTGCTGGCGCTGCTGATGAACCTGCCGACCCATGCCCTGTGGGTGCTGATGGCAAGCCTGGCCCTGGGCACCCCCAGCCTGAGCCTGATCGGCGCCATGGGCGCGGCCCTGACGCTGGGGTCCCGGCGCGGGGGGGCCTTGCTGGGGCTGCTGGTGCTGCCGCTGGCGGTACCGGTGCTGATCTTCGGCGCCGCGTCGGTGGACGCGGCCGTTGCCGGCTTGCCGGCGCGCCCCCATCTGCTATTGCTGGGGGGCATACTGGCGCTGGCCCTGCCCCTGGCGCCGATCGCCGCGGCGGCGGCGCTGCGCCAGGCCTTGGAATGAGCATGCGCGGCGGTATGATGCGTCGCCCCTTGTGGATATGCGGCCGATAGAAATCCATGCACCGCTTTGCCAACCCTGCCCGTTTTGTCCGCATCAGCGCGCTGGTCCTGCCGTGGAGCGCCGGGCTGACCGTCCTGCTGATGGGGCTGGGGCTGTATCTGGCCCTGTTCGCATCGCCGCCCGACTACCAGCAGGGCGACACGGTGCGGATCATGTATATCCATGTGCCGTCGGCCTGGATGGCCATGGGCGTCTACACCAGCATGGCGCTGGCCAGTGCCGTGGCCCTGGTCTGGCGGCACCCGCTGGCGGCGCTGTTCTGCAAGGCGGTGGCCCCGGTGGGCGCGGGCTTTACCGCCATCTGCCTGATCACCGGCAGCCTGTGGGGCCAGCCCATGTGGGGCACCTGGTGGGTGTGGGACGCGCGGCTGACCAGCGTGCTGGTGCTGTTCCTGCTCTATCTCGGCTACATGGCGCTGGTCGGCGCCTTCGACGACGCCGAGCGCGGGCTGAAGGCGGGCGGGGTGCTGGTGCTGATCGGCGTGGTCAACCTGCCGATCATCAAGTTTTCGGTCGACTGGTGGAACACGCTGCACCAGCCGGCATCGGTGTCGCGGCTGGACGCGCCGGCCGTGGACCCCTCGATGCTGGCGCCGCTGCTGGTCATGGCGGGGGGCTTCGCCGCCTATTTCGTGACCCTGGCGCTGGTCCGGACCCGGGCGGAACTTCTGGACCGGAAGCTGCGGGTGTTGCGGGCCTTGGAACCCGTAGCGAAAGCGGCGGAATGATCATGGCGGACCGCCGACGATCTGCGGCAGGGGGTCGCGCGGGGTGTCGCGGATCCGGCCGACGCGCCATGATAGGCCCGCCATGGAACGGGACGCCTGACCGATGACCGAATTTCTGGCCATGGGCGGCTATGCGCCCTTTGTCTGGACGGCCTATGCCGTGGCCGGCGGGATCCTGCTGGCCCTGCTGGCGGTCAGCCTGCGGTCGCTGCGGCTGCGCCAGGCGGACGCCGACGCGCTGGACGCGGCGCGGCCGCGCCGCGACCGGCCGGCCAGGGCGGATGCCGGCCGATGACCCGCAAGAAGCGCCGGCTTTACATATTGGGGCTGGCCCTGGCCGGGCTTGGCACCGCCAGCGCTCTGGTGCTCACCGCGTTCCAGGACAACCTGCTGTTTTTCTACAGTCCCAGCGACCTTGCCGAACGCACGCTGCGTCCCGACCAGACCTTCCGCCTGGGCGGGCTGGTGCTGGACGGCAGTATCGGACGGGAGGCTGACGGCGTCACCATGACCTTCGTCGTCACCGATCTGGCGGCGGAGGTGCCGGTGGCCTATCGCGGCATCCTGCCCGACCTGTTCCGCGAGGGGCAGGGCGTGGTGGCCGAGGGCAGGCTGGACGGCGCCGGGGTTTTCCGGGCCGACAACGTGCTGGCCAAGCACGACGAAAACTACATGCCGCCCGAGGTGGCCGAAGCGTTGCGCACCGCCGACCGCGAGGGGCGGGCCGCCGCCGGGGAGCGGACGCCATGATCCCCGAAATCGGCCATTTCGCGCTGATCCTGGCGCTGCTGCTGGCCATCGTCCAGTCCAGCCTGCCGCTGATCGGCGCGGCCAGAGGCCATGCCGGCCTGATGGAGGTCGGCAGCACCTCGGCCCTGGGGCAGCTGGCGGCGGTGCTGGCCGCGTTCCTGGCGCTGACCCACGCCTATGTGGTCAGCGATTTCACCGTTCTCAACGTCGTCCAGAACAGCCATTCGGCCAAACCGCTGCTCTACAAAATCTCCGGCGTGTGGGGCAATCACGAAGGGTCGATGGTCCTGTGGGTGCTGATCCTGGCCCTGTTCGGCGCCATGGTCGCCAGCTTTGGAAGCAACCTGCCGGCCACCCTGCGCGCCCGGGTGTTGGCCGTGCAGGGCATGATCGGCGTCGGCTTCCTGACCTTTATCCTGATGACCTCCAACCCGTTCTGGCGCGTCGACCCGCCGCCCTTGGACGGGCGGGACCTGAACCCGCTGCTGCAGGACCCGGGCTTGGCGTTTCACCCGCCGTTTCTGTATTTCGGCTATGTCGGGTTTTCCATGGCCTTCAGCTTCGCCGTCGCGGCCCTGATCGAGGGCAGGGTCGACGCCGCCTGGGCCCGCTGGGTGCGGCCCTGGACCCTGGCGGCGTGGTGCGGCCTGACCCTGGGCATCGCGCTGGGATCGTGGTGGGCCTATTACGAGCTGGGCTGGGGCGGCTGGTGGTTCTGGGACCCGGTGGAAAACGCCAGCCTGATGCCCTGGCTGGCCGGCACCGCCCTCTTGCATTCGGCCATCGTCGTGGAAAAACGCGATACGCTGAAAAGCTGGACCATCTTCCTGGCCATCCTGACCTTCGCGCTCAGCCTGCTGGGCACCTTCCTAGTGCGGTCGGGCATTCTGACATCGGTCCACACCTTCGCCACCGATCCGGCCCGCGGGGTCTTCATCCTGGGATTGCTGGGGTTGGCCGTGGGCGGGTCGCTGGCCCTGTTCGCGATTCGCGCGCCCCACCTCAAGGGCGGCGGCCTGTTCGCGCCGATCAGCCGCGAGGGGTCTCTGGTGCTCAACAACCTGCTGCTGACCGTGTCGTGCGGCGTGGTCTTTGTCGGCACCCTCTATCCGCTGCTGGCGGAGTCCATCGGCGCCGGCAAGGTGTCGGTCGGCCCGCCCTACTTCAACGCCACCTTCGGACCGCTGATGGCGGTGCTGGTGGTGGTGCTGGGCATCGGCCCGCTGCTGGCCTGGAAGCGCGCCGACCTGGCCGGCGCCTTGGGCCGGCTGAAGGCGGCGGCCGCCCTGACCGCCATCGTCGTCCTGGCCACCGCCTACTGGCGGTCCGGCGGGCCGGTGCTGGCCCTGGCCGGCATCGCGCTGGCGGCCTGGGCCATCCTGACCGCCCTGGCCGAGGTCGCCGACCGGACACGCCTGTTCCGCGCCCCTTTGAGCGAAACCTGGCGGCGCGCCCGCAACCTGCCGCGCGGCGCCTGGGGCATGACCGTCGCCCATGCCGGGGTCGGCATCGCCATCGCCGGCATGACCGGCTCCCTGGGCTGGACCGAGGAACGGATCGAGGCGATGCGGCCGGGGGACAGCGTCGACCTTGCCGGCTACACCCTGACCTTCGAGGGGGTGGAGCAGATCGCCGGCGCCAACTATGCCGCCGACCGTGGCCGGCTGCAGCTCAGCCATGACGGCACCGATCTGGCCGTCCTGTGGCCCGAAAAGCGCTGGTTTCCGGTGGCCCGGACCCAGACCACCGAGGCCGCCATCCGAACCACCCTGACCGCCGACGTCTATGCCGCCCTGGGCGAGGCCCAGGAGGACGGAACCTGGATCGTGCGGGTCTATCACCATCCTCTGGTACCGTGGATCTGGCTGGGATCCGTGGTCATGACCATCGGCGGGCTGGTCAGCCTGACCGACCGGCGGCTGCGGGTGGGCGTGCCCAGGCGGCGGCGGGCGCCGGCCGCGGCGCAGCCGGCCGAATAGCGGACGATCCGGCGTGCGACGGCTTTTGTACCTGGTGCCGCTGGCGCTCTTCGCCGTGCTGGCGGCGTGGATGGCCGTGCCGTTGCTCTACGGCCGGGACCCAGGCCTGCTGCCCTCGGCCCTGGAGGACAAGCCGGTCCCGTCCGTCGCCCTGCCGCCGCTGCCCGGCCGCGACGACGGCCTGGCCCTGGACGATGTCGCGCGTCTGGCCGCCGACGGGCCCATCCTGGTCAACTTCTTCGCCAGCTGGTGCGTGCCCTGCCTGGCCGAGCACCCGCTGCTGACCCGCCTGGCGCGGGAAGACGGCATCCCGGTGGTCGGCATCGCCTATAAGGACCGGCCCCAGGACACGCTGACCTGGCTGACCCGCAACGGCGATCCGTTTTCCCGGATCGGTGTCGATCTGGACGGACGCGCCGGGTTGGAATGGGGCGTGTACGGCGTGCCCGAAACCTTTGTCGTCGACCGGACCGGAAACATCCGCACGCGCCATGCCGGGCCGATGACCCCCGATTACGTGGATCGGCAACTGATGCCGCTGCTGCGGGACCTGGCCAAATGATCCGCGCCCTGTTCCCGATCCTGGCGCTGGTCGCGGCAGTGACGATGGCGGTGCCGGCCGGCGCCGTGGAACCGGCGGAACGGCTGGCGGATCCGGCGCTGGAGGACCGGGCCCGCGATCTGTCCAAGGAATTGCGCTGCCTGGTGTGTCAGAACCAGTCGATCGACGACAGCAACGCGCCGCTGGCCAGGGATCTGCGGGTTCTGGTCCGCGAACGGTTGTCGGCCGGCGACACCGATGCCGAGGTGCTGGCCTTCGTCACCGCCCGCTACGGCGACTTCGTGCTGCTGCGCCCCCCGTTTCAGGCCAACACCTACATTCTGTGGCTGGCGCCCGCGGCGCTGCTGGCCTGCGGCCTGGGCGTCGTCGCCGTGATGATCCATCGCCGCCAACGCGCGATGGCCACGCCCGAGCCGCTGACCGAGGCGGAGCGCAAGCGGGTCGCGTCGCTTCTGGACCGCGATTGAGCGGCCCGGAGATGGCGTGGACCCAATATCTGTTGTGGATCGCCGTGGCGGCGATGACGGCGGCGACCGTCCTGGCCGTTCTGCACCCGCTGATGCGCCGCCGACGATCGGACACGGCCGAGGATCCCGGCCTGGCCGTCTATCGCGACCAGATGGCGGAGATCGAACGCGACCGGGCCCGGGGGCTGATCGACGACACCGAGGCGGAGGCGGCCCGGCTGGAAGTGTCCCGCCGGGTTCTGGCCGTCGCCGACCGCACCCCGTCGGAACCGGCGGCGCCGTCGGCCCGGCAGGCGCGGGCCAGCCGGGTCGTGGCCATCGCCATGGCCGCGATCATCCCCGCGGCAGCCCTGACCCTTTACCTGTCGACCGGAGCCCCCAGCCTGCCGTCCCAACCCTACGCCGCCCGCGATCCGGGGCCGCGATTGCAGGAACAGGCGCTGCGGGCCGAGATCGAGACGCTGCAACGGCGGCTGGAGGCGGCGCCGGACGACCTGGCCGGCTGGGTCGCCCTGGCGCGGGGGTTCGACGCCCTGGGGCTGTGGGAGGACGCGGCCGGCGCCTATGCCCGCGCGGTGGGGCTGAGCGAGGGCGACGCCGCCCTGACCGGCAGCTATGGCGAAGCCCTGGTGCGGGCCGGCGACGGCACGGTCACCGAACAGGCCCGGCTGGCCTTCGAACGCACCGTCGCCGCCCGGCCCGGGGACCCGCGCGCCCGCTACTATCTGGCGCTGGCGCGGGCCCAGGCCGGCGCCGACCGGGACGCGCTGGAGGGGTGGCAGGCGCTGGCCGCCGACAGCCCGCCCGACGCCCCATGGCTGCCCCTGGTGCGCCAGCGGATCGCCGAGACGGCGGCACGCCTGGGGATCGAGGTCGAGATCGCCGCGCCGGCCGAACCCGGTCCCGGCCCCGCCGACATCGAGGCGGCGGCCGAGATGACCGAAGCCGATCGCCAGCGGATGATCCGTGGCATGGTCGACGGGCTGGCCGCGCGGCTGGAGGACGCGCCGGACGATCTGGAGGGCTGGCTGCGGCTGGGCCGGTCCTATGCCGTTTTGGGTGAACGCGACGAGGCGGTGACCGCGTTGCGGCGGGCTGCGGCCCTGGCGCCCGAAGACCCCGACGTGCTGAGCGCCCTGGCCGACGCGCTGCTGGACCCCGCCGGCGCCGCCCCCGCCGAACTAACCGACGAAACGGTCGAGGTGCTGCGGCGGTTGAGCGCCATCGACCCCGACAACGCGCGGGCCCTGTTTTTCCTGGGCCTCCATGCGGCGGCGCAAGGTGATACACCCGCAGCCGAGCGGATGTGGCGGCGACTGCTCGACCGCATGACGCCGGGATCGCCCGAACACAACGCGTTGAGCCGGCAGATCGAGGCGCTCTCGGCCTCTTGACCGTCCCGGGGCTTGGGCTCGCCGCGCTGTTCGTGCCATGCTCCGTTCTTTGGAGGTCCAGGCAAGGGAGGGGGCGTGACCCGGCAGGCAAACGGCAACGAACCGGCGGTGATCGACGCGCCGGCCGACGTTCCGGCCTTGGAAGTCGTCGACATGCACAAGCGGTTCGGATCCCTGGAGGTGCTCCGGGGCATTTCCCTGACCGCGCGGCAGGGCGACGTCATTTCCATGATCGGGTCGTCCGGATCGGGCAAGAGCACGTTCCTGCGCTGCGTGAACCTGCTGGAGACGCCCGACCGGGGCGATGTGTTCGTCAATGGCGAGCGGATCGACATGAAACGGCGACCCGACGGAACGGCCGTCCCCACCGACCGGCATCAGGTCGATCGGATTCGCGCCAGCCTGGGCATGGTGTTCCAGGGCTTCAACCTGTGGAGCCACATGACCGTGCTGCAGAACGTCATGGAAGCCCCGGTCCATGTGCTGCAGGTCCCGCGCCGGGAAGCGGCCGCGCAGGCCAGGGCGCTGCTGGACAAGGTGGGCATCGCCGACAAGGCCGACCACTACCCCAGCCATCTGTCGGGCGGCCAGCAACAGCGGGCCGCCATCGCCCGCGCCCTGGCCATGCGGCCCAAGGTGATGCTGTTCGACGAACCGACATCGGCCCTGGACCCGGAACTGGTCAACGAGGTGCTGCGGGTGATCCGCCAGCTTGCCGAGGAAGGCAACACCATGCTGATGGTCACCCATGAGATGCGGTTCGCCCGTGAGGTGTCGTCCCATGTGATGTTCCTGCACCAGGGTCTGGTGGAGGAAGAAGGACCGCCGGCCGACGTTTTCGACCACCCGAAATCCGAGCGCTGCCGGCAGTTCCTGTCAGCCAACACGTAACCGGACATACGACCCGGCTTGACCGCGCCCGCTGTCCTGGTCGACAGTCGTTTCAACAATAGGCCGGTTTCCAAGGGGACGTTCCCTTCGACGGCAAAAAATGGGGGCCCGAACACTAACAGAGAGGCTTTGAGGCATGACCAATGCTTTCGCGCGGATCGCCGCCATCGTGGCCGGCGCCGCCTTCGTCCTGGCCGCCGGCGCTGCATCGGCACAGGACCGCGTCCGGATCGGCACCGAGGGCGCCTACCCACCCTACAATTTCACCAACGCGGCCGGCGAACTCGACGGGTTCGAGATCGAACTCGGCAACGTCCTGTGCGAACGCATGGGCGTGGAATGCGAATTCGTGCCGCAGGACTGGGACGGCATGATCCCGTCGCTGTTGACCCAGCGGTACGACGCCATCATGGCCGGCATGTCGATCACCGACGAACGGATGGAACAGATCGACTTCACCCAGGGCTATGTCACCGATCCCGCCTTTTTCGTCGCGGCCAAGGATTCGCCCCTGGTGTCGGCCGAGACCATCGACGAGGTGAGGGCCGCCATCGACGGCATGACCGTGGGCGTCCAGGGGGCCACCATCCACCAGAATTTTCTGGAGGAGGAGATCGGCGACATCGTCGATATCCGGTCCTACGACAGCCAGGAAAACCTGAACCTGGACCTCACCAGCGGCCGGATCGATGCCGCCCTGGCCGACGGGCTGGCCTGGCAGCCATTTTTGGAGTCGCCGGAAGGAGAGCCCTTCACCACCTTCGGCCCGCCGCTTACCGGTGCGGAATACCCCGTCTTCGGCAAGGGTGTGGGCGTGGGCCTGCGCAAGGAAGACGGCGCCCTGAAGGCCCGGTTCGATCAGGCCATCAGCGAGGTCAAGGCGGACGGCACCCTGTCGGAGCTGGCCGTCAAATGGTTCGGGCTCGATATCGCGATGCCGTAGCCCGAACCGAACCCGGTCGATGAGCCCCCGGCGCGGCGCGTCCCATGCTTGAGCTTTTGAGCTTCGGCGATGCCGGGTGGGGCGACGAGATGCTGCGCGGCGCCATGGTGACCGTGATCGTCGCCGTCCTGTCGTTCGCGCTGGGGATCGGCATCGGCATCGGCGGCGCGGCGGCGAAGCTGAGCGCCAGCCGCTGGCTGCGCGGTGCGGCGGACGTCTACACCACCGTCGTGCGCGGCGTGCCGGAACTGCTGGTCATCTATCTGCTGTTTTTCGGGTCCACCGCCGCCATCCTGACCGTGGCCCGGTCCTTCGGCTACGCCGGCTATGTCGAGGTCAGCCCGTTCCTGATCGGCACCGTCGCCGTCGGGCTGATCTCGGGCGCCTACTCCACGGAAGTCATCCGCGGCGCCGTCCAGGCCATCCCGGCCGGTCAGATCGAGGCCGGCAAGGCCTGCGGCATGGGGCGCTGGCTGGTGATCCGGCGGATCGTCGCGCCCCAGGCCGCCCGCCTGGCGCTGCCGGGCCTTGGCAATGTCTGGCAACTCACGCTGAAAGACACCGCGCTCATTTCCGTGACCTCGTTGGGGGAACTGATGCGCATGGCGTCCATCGCCTCCGGCTCCACCCGCCAGCCCTTCACCTTCTACGTCACGGCCGCCGTGCTCTATCTGGCGATGACCACGGTTTCGACCGTGATGTTCGACCGGGGCGAGCGCCATTTCAGCCGCGGCATCCGGCGCGCCTGATGGATTTCGGGCTGATCCTGGAAAGCCTGCCCCGTCTTTTGGGCGGGTTGTCGACGACCGTCCAACTGGTCGTGCTGGCCCTGGCGATCGGGCTGTGCGCGGCCGTCGGGCTGGCGCTGATGCGGCTGTCGTCCAACCCGCTTCTCAGCGCCGCGGCCTATGCCTACGTATTCGTGTTCCGGGGCACGCCGCTGCTGGTTCAGATTTTCCTGATCTATTACGGGCTGGGACAGTTCGAGGCGGTGCGCGACAGTTTTCTGTGGCCGGTGCTGCGCGAAGCCTATTGGTGCGCCGTCCTGGCGTTGGCGTTGAACACCGCCGCCTACAGCAGCGAGATCATCCGCGGCGGCATCCAGTCGGTGTCCTTTGGCCAGATCGAGGCGGCGCGCGCCTGCGGCATGCCGCGCGGTCTGGCGTTTCGGCGGATCGTGCTGCCCCAGGCCTTTGGCCAGGCCCTCCCGGCCTATGGCAACGAGATGATCCTGATGGTCAAGGCCAGTTCACTCGCCAGCACCATCACGGTGATGGACATCACCGGGATCGCCAAGACCATCAACAGCCGCACCTTTGCCCCGTTCGAGGTGTTCACGGCCGCCGGACTTCTGTATCTGGGCCTCAATTTCGGCCTGACCCGGCTGATCCGCGCCCTGGAATGGTGGCTGACCCCCTATCTGCGGCCGCGCCCCTGACCCTTGGATCTCAAGGTCCTTTTAAGCCCCTATTCTTGAACGGACTTTAAGGGTGTAGTCTTTCACCAACGACGGGCAGGCCCCCCGGACGCCCGGGGGACTGGGCTCGAACACTGGAGGAGAGACCGATGACGGTAGAACGCATCCTGCAGGCCAAGGGGCGCGCGGTCAAAACAGCCCAGATCGCCGACACGCTGGTCGACGCCGCGCGGCAACTCAAGGCCGAGCGAATCGGCGCCTTGGTCGTGGTCGGCGCCGACGGGGGCGTGGAAGGCATCCTGTCGGAACGGGACATCGCCCACGCCGTGGCCAGTCACGGCGCCAGGGCCCTGGAGATGACGGTCGGCGACGCCATGACACGGGCCGTGATCACCTGCACCCGCAGCGACAAGATCGACGATGTCATGAGCAAGATGACCGGCCGCCGTATCCGTCACCTGCCCGTGGTCGAGGACGGCAGGCTGTGCGGCATGGTCAGCATCGGCGACGTGGTCAAAAGCAAGATCGAGGATGTGGAGGCCGAGGCGGCGGCCCTGCGCGGGTTCATCTCCGGCGGCTGACTCATACCAGGTTTCACCCGGCCGCCCGCGCCCGCCGTTTGGCGGCCATCAGGTTCAGCGCCTCGACCCCCACCGAGAAGGCGATGGCGAAATAGAGATAGCCCTTGGGTATGTGAAAGTGCATCCCGTCGGCCACCAGCGCCACGCCGACCAGCAGCAGGAAGCTGAGGGCCAGCATCTTGACCGTCGGGTGCCGTTCGACAAAGCGGCTGACCGTGCCGGCCGCGAACAGCATCACGCCCACGGCGATCACCACCGCCGCCACCATGACCTCCAGATGCCGGGCCATGCCCACCGCGGTGATCACGCTGTCGAGCGAAAAGACGATGTCCAGCACCATGATCTGACCGACCACGGCGGCAAAGCCGATCTGCCGCGCGCCCGATTCCGCTGCGTCGGATCCCTCCATGGTGTGATGGATTTCCCGCGTGCCCTTGACCAGCAGGAACAGGCCGCCGCCCAGCAGGATCAGGTCGCGGGCCGAGATCTCGAGATCGAAGACCTGGAACAGCGGCTCCGTCAGTCCGATGACCCAGGCGATGGACGCCAGCAGCGCCAGCCGCGTGATCAGGGCCAGCGCCAAACCGAATTGCCGGGCCTTGGCCTGCTGGTGGGCCGGCAGGCGCCCGGCCACGATCGAAATGAAGATGATGTTGTCGATGCCCAGAACGATCTCGAGCGCCGTCAGCGTCAGCAGGCTCGCCCAGATCTCGGGATTGGTCACCCAGTCGAACATCGCCGGAAGCTCCGCAAGGCGGGACAGGAGGGATAGCGGTCTGGACGGAAGATGCGGAAAAATGTGGTGGAGCCGAGGGGAATCGAACCCCTGACCTCGTCATTGCGAACGACGCGCTCTCCCAACTGAGCTACGGCCCCATCATTGAGGTCCCAAAAGGGCGCGTGGCCCCCCCGGGAAGGCGCCCGGCCGCCTGGGGCGCGGGCGGCGGCACTATGTTCGGGGCCCCCGCGCCTTGTCAAGCGCGCCGATGGCGGGCGGGAGCGCGCCAGAGACTTGTTCGACGGGGCCGGGCGGGATAGCTTCGATTGCCCGTCCGCAGCGAATCTCCGGTCCTTTCATGCTCTCTCTGTATGCCCTCATCGACACCGTGTTGAACCTCTACACGTGGGTCATCATCATCTCGGCGATCCTGAGCTGGCTGGTGGCGTTCAACGTGGTCAACATGCGCAACCAGTTCGTCGCCACCGTCAGCGATGTGTTGTATCGGCTGACCGAGCCGGCGCTGCGCCCCATCCGGCGGTTCGTGCCGGCGCTGGGCGGCATCGACCTGTCGCCGATCGTGTTGCTTCTGCTGATCTTCTTCATTCGCTCCCTGCTGGCCGAATACTGGCCGCGCTGACCATCGAGGCCCCATGGCGGAGCTGCTGGCCGCATCCCTGTTTCTTCTCGCCACCCATTTCGGCCTGTCGAGCATAGGGCCGCGGGATCGGCTGGTGGCGTTGATGGGCGAGCGTCTGTTTCGGGCGCTGTATTCGGCCATCGCCGTGGCCGCCCTGGTGTGGCTGGCGATCGCCTATGGCCGGGCCACGGGACCCCTGCTATGGGCCGCTTATCCCTATGGCCATATGGTCACGGTGGTCCTTCTGCCCATCGCCCTGATCCTGCTGATCGGCGGGGTCAGCATGCCCAATCCGACGGCCATCGGCGGCGCCGGCGCCTTCGACCGTTCCGATCTGGCCACCGGCATGCTGCGGGTCACCCGCAACCCGGTGATGTGGGCCATCGGGCTGTGGGCGTTGAGCCATTTGCCGCCCAATGGCGACCTGCCGTCTCTGGTCTTTTTCGGCACCCTGGCGGGGCTGGCGGTGGTGGGAACGGTCGCCATCGACGCCAAGAACCGGCGCAACCGCGGCGCCCAGTTCGCGCCGCTGGAGCTGGTTACGTCCAACTTGCCGCTGCTGGCCATCGTCCAGGGCCGCCAGAGCCTGCGCCGGGCCCTGCGGGAATTCGGCCTGCTGCGCCTGGCCGTGGCCGTGGTCCTGTACGCCGCGCTGCTGCACGGCCATGCGTGGCTGTTCGGGGTGCCGGCGATCGCGTGAGCGACGGACGATGCCGCGGCCCTAGAGCAGGATCGCCTTCGGCGATCCCGCCCAAGGCGATCCTGCTCTACTCATAGAGTTAGAGAGCGATTCACGTCATTGGTGGAAGCGGGTCCGCTCCCACCAATGACGATCGCGCTCTAGCCGCCGGCCATGTTGCGCAAGCGCAGGCGCAGGGCGTTGAGCTTGATGAAGCCTTCGGCGTCGCGCTGGTTGTAGACCTCGTCCTCCTCGAAGGTGACGTAGTCCAGCCGGTAGAGGCTGTTGGGGCTCTTGCGGCCCACCGCCGTGGCGCTGCCCTTGAACAGCTTCATGCGCACCGTGCCGGTGACCCGGGCCTGGGTCTGGTCGATCAGCGCCTGAAGCGCCTCGCGCTCGGGCGAGAACCAGAAGCCGTTATAGATCAGCTCCGCGTAGCGGGGCATCAGATCGTCCTTCAGGTGGGCCGCGCCGCGGTCCAGGGTGATCGATTCCATGGCCCGGCGCGCCGCCATCAGGACCGTGCCGCCGGGGGTTTCGTAGATGCCGCGGCTTTTCATGCCGACGAAGCGGTTTTCGACCAGGTCCAGCCGGCCGATGCCGTTGTCGCCGCCCAGCGTGTTGAGCCGGGTCAGCAGGGCGGCCGGCGACAGGGCCTTGCCGTCGATGGACACGGGATCGCCGGCTTCGAACCCGATCTCGACATAGGTCGGCCGGTCGGGGGCCCGTTCGGGACTGACCGAGCGGGTGAACATGTCCTCGTCCGGCTCGACCCAGGGGTCCTCCAGCGCCTTGCCCTCGTAGGAGATGTGGAGCAGGTTGGCGTCGGTCGAATAGGGCGCCTCGCCCCGCTTGTCGCGGGCGATGGGGATCTGGCGTTCCTCGGCGTAGGCGATCAGCTTGGTGCGGCTGTTCAGGTCCCATTCCCGCCACGGCGCGATGACCTTGATGTGGGGGTTGAGGGCATAGTAGCCCAGTTCGAACCGGACCTGATCGTTGCCCTTGCCGGTGGCGCCGTGGGACACCGCGTCGGCGCCGACCTGGCGGGCGATCTCGATCTGGCGCTTGGCGATGAGCGGCCGGGCGATTGAGGTGCCCAGCAGGTACACGCCCTCGTACAGGGCGTTGGCCCGGAACATCGGGAACACGAAATCGCGGACGAATTCCTCCCGCAGATCGTCGACGAAGATATGCTCGGGCTTGATCCCCAGCATTTCGGCCTTGCGCCGCGCCGGCTCCAGCTCCTCGCCCTGGCCGAGGTCGGCGGTGAACGTCACCACCTCGCAGCGGTAGGTGTCCTGCAGCCATTTCAGGATCACCGAGGTATCGAGGCCGCCGGAATAGGCCAGCACCACCCGCTTGACATCGTCGGTTCGAGAGCCACTCATCATTTCATCCAATAGCGCCGGTCGCGAAAGCGGCGGGACCTTACGAACAAAGCCCCCACCCGGCAAGGAAATGCGCGGCGGGTGGCGGCGCTTCATCGGGTTGGCCATCAATCAGGTTAAGAGGATTCATCCACACCATGACGGGATCGAAAACGGCCGCGTACCGATGGGTGCTGTGGCTGGGTCTGGCGGTTCTGGCAATTCCGGCGATTTGGCCATCGGTTTCCGTGGCCCAGGACGGCGCGGTGCCGGACGCGGTCGACGCCGCCGCCATGGACGCCTTTGTCGAGGATTACTATCTGCGGCCCGACCCCGACCGCGCGATCGATCTGCTGGCCGGGCTGGACGTGCCGGACTATCTGACGACGGACGAGGAGCCGGCGGCAAGCCTGGGCATCGCGGCGCTGACCACGTTCTACGCCCATGTCCTGCATGGCAGCCCCGAGGCGACCCTGCCCCTGGCTCGAAGACTGGCCCTGTCCGATCTGCCGGAAAACGTCCTGATCGCGGCCCTGGCCATCGCCAGCGCGGCGACCCCCGATGCGGGCGCCGGCCTGGACATCCTGGAAGCCTCCGCCGTTCTGCCCGCCGGCGCCTTTGCCGAAATCCGCGCCGCCGCCCCCTACCCGTTCCCGGCCATGACGGCCCGGAGTTTCCTGGATCTCGACATGTTCTGGGTGTCGTTCTTCGCCACCGGCGACACCGCCTACATCGAAAAGATCGCCGATACGCTGGTCCATTGGGATCCCGACGACCAGGCGCTGATCGATCTGGCGGCGTCGACCGAGGCCCCCGACCGCGAGAGGCTGGCCGCGCAGGTGGCGCTGATTGAAACGGTGACGGCGCTGAGCGCCCGCTGGTCTCTGGCCCGGAACGGCCGCACCCACCCCAGGGTGCGGCGGGCCCTGTCGGACATCGCCGGGCGTCGGGACGACAAGGTGGGCGACGTCGTGGAGGATATTCTGACGGACCTCAACGCCAGCCGGTGACGCGGGGCGGTCAGCCCGCCGAAGCCGTCTTGGCGGGAACCGCCGCGCCCGGACCCTGCCGGCGGCGGCGGACGCTGTCGGACTTGAGCTGGCCGCAGGCCGCCTGGATGTCGCGGCCGCGCGGCGTGCGCACCGGGCTGGAATAGCCGGCATCCAGCACGATCCGCGAAAAGGCCTCGATCGCCGCCGGCGTGGAGCATTCATAGGGTGCCCCCGGCCAGGGGTTGAACGGGATCAGATTGACCTTGGCCGGCAGGCCGCGCAGCAGCCGGACCAGTTCGCGGGCATCGGCCGGCGTGTCGTTGACGCCCTTCAGCATGACGTATTCGAAGGTGATTCGCCGCGCGTTGTTGGCGCCCGGATAGTCGCGGCAGGCGGCCAGCAGTTCGGCGATGGGATACTTGCGGTTGATCGGCACGATCTCGTCGCGCAGGGCATCGGTCACCGCGTGCAGGCTGATCGCCAGGTTGACGCCCAGCTCCGCCCCGCAGCGGCGGATCTCCGGCACCACGCCCGAGGTCGACAGGGTGATGCGCCGCCGCGACAGGCCGATGCCTTCATTGTCCATGACGATGCGCATCGCCCGCGCGACGTTGTCGTAATTGTACAGCGGCTCGCCCATGCCCATCAAAACGATGTTGGTCAGGCGGCGGCCGCCGGGCGGCGCCGTCCAGTCGCCCAGCGTGTCGCGGGCCAGCATGACTTGGCCCACGATCTCGCCCGGCTCCAGGTTGCGGACCAGGCGCTGGGTGCCGGTGTGGCAGAACCGGCAGGTCAGGGTGCAGCCGACCTGCGAG
>JBQLZQ010000005.1:0-100360 GCA_052168355.1 Inquilinaceae bacterium | reverse complement strand
CGGACGGAAACGCCGGAAAAACAGAGACACGATCCCCGGCCCTGAGCCGGGGTCGAAGCAAGACGGCGCCGCTGGCGTCTCGCGCGGCCGTACCGGCGTGCACAGGCCCCGCATCGCGTGCGGGGCTCGCCGAGAAAGGCGTCGGGCGCAGACGCCGGAAAAACAGAGACACGATCCCCGGCCCTGAGCCGGGGTCGGAGCAAGACGGCGCCGCTAGCTACCCGACCAGTTTTTCGTCCAGGGCGTACCCGGCCGACCGCACGGTGCGGATCAGGTCGCGGTCGCCGTCGTGGTTGAGGGCCTTGCGCAGCCGGCGGATGTGCACGTCGACCGTGCGGCTTTCGACATAGACGTCGTGACCCCACACCCCGTCGAGAAGCTGCTCGCGGCTGAACACACGGCCGGGGTTTTGGAGGAAATGCCGCAGCAGCCGGAATTCGGTCGGCCCCAGATGGATGTCACGTCCGCCGCGACGCACCCGGTGAGCGGCCAGATCCATGACCACGTCGCCATAGCTGAGGATCTCGTCGGCCATGCCGGGCGCCGCGCGGCGCAGCACGGCGCGCATCCGGGCCAGAAGCTCGGTCATGGAAAACGGCTTGCTGATATAGTCGTCCGCCCCGCTGTCCAGCCCCCGGACCCGATCCGCCTCTTCGCCGCGCGCGGTCAGCATGATGATCGGGATGTCGCGGCTTTTGGCCGAGCGGCGCAACTGCCGGCAAACCTCCAGCCCCGACCGGTGCGGCAGCATCCAGTCCAGAAGGATGAGGTCCGGCCGCTCCTCGGCGGCGACCAGCAGCGCCTCGTCGCCATCCAGCGCGGTGTGGGTGCGGAAGCCCTCGCGTTCCAGATTGTAGGTCAGCAGCGTGGCCAGATCGGCCTCGTCCTCGACCACCAGGACCAGCGGCGGGGCGCCGACGCGCGCGGTCGACCGGCTGCTTTCGACCATGGATGTCATCGACCCCTACCTCTAGACCTGCGGCGGCGGGGCGACGACCGCGAAGCTGGAGCTGTCCCCTTTCGGCCGCACATCCTGGATGGTCGTGCCGGTGATCAGGAAATGGATGATCTCGGCGATGTTGGTGGCGTGGTCGCCGATGCGCTCGATGTTCTTGGCGACGAACAGCAGGTGGGTGCAAGGCGTGATGTTGCGCGGATCTTCCATCATGTAGGTCAGGGTCTCGCGGAACAGGCTGGTGTAGAGATCGTCGATCTCCTCATCCCGCTGCCAGCCGTCCAGCGCCTTTTGCAGGTCGCGGTCGGCGTAGGCGTCCAGAACATCCTTGATGATCTCCTGGGCCAGCTTGCCCATCAGCGGCACCGTCGAAATCGGCCGCACGGCGGGAACCTGGGCCAGCACCATCGCCCGCTTGGCGACGTTGGCGGCATAGTCCCCGATGCGTTCGAGGTCCGACGCGATCTTGAGCGCCGAGACGATTTCCCGAAGGTCGCTGGCCATGGGCTGACGCAACGCCAGCATGCGAACGGCCTCGGCGTCGACCTCCTGTTCGTAGGCATCGATCTTCTTGTCCGCCTCCACCGTCTTGGTGGCCAGGTCGCCGTCGCGTTTGACGATGCATTGGATCGATGCCTCGAGCTGGCTTTCCGCCAGACCGCCCATCTGCACGATGGAGCGTTTCAGCTTGTCAAGCTCTTGGTCGAACGAGCGGACGATATGGTCTGTGGTCATGGCTCAACGCCTTTTTGCGGAAAACGAATGGCGGCCCCAAATCAAAACATCACCCATAGCGGCCCGTGATGTACCCCTGGGTCCGTTCGTCGGTGGGCGTGGTGAACATCTTTTCGGTCGACCCGAATTCGACCAGATCGCCCAGATGAAAAAAGGCGGTGCGCTGGCTGACCCGCGCCGCCTGCTGCATGTTGTGGGTGACGATGACGATCGTATAGTCGACGCGAAGCCGTTCGATCAGTTCTTCGATGTGCGCGGTGGCGATGGGGTCCAGGGCCGAGCACGGCTCGTCCATCAGGATCACCTCGGGGTTCACGGCCACGGCGCGGGCGATGCACAGACGCTGCTGCTGCCCGCCCGACAGACCCGTTCCGGGCTCCTGCAACCGGTCCTTGACCTCGTTCCACAGGCCCGCCCCTTCCAGGCTGCGTTGAACCACCGAGTCGAGTTCGTCCTTGGTGGCCGCCAGCCCGTGAATGCGCGGCCCATAGGCCACGTTGTCGTAGATTGATTTGGGAAACGGGTTTGGTTTTTGAAAGACCATGCCGACCCGGGCCCGCAGCTGCACCACGTCGAGCCGCCGGTCGTAGATGTCCTCCCCGTCCAGGGTGATGTCGCCTTCGACCCGGCAGCCGTCGATGGCGTCGTTCATCCGGTTGAAGCACCGCAGAAACGTCGACTTCCCGCACCCCGACGGGCCGATCAGCGACAGCACCTCGTTGCGCAGAACGTCGATGGTGATCCCGTTGAGCGCCTGCTTGTCGCCATAGAAGACCTTGACGTCGCGTGAGGTCATCTTGGCCTGGGCGGGCGACGCCGACGGGACGTCGATCCGTGTTTCGGCCGCAGGCCCCGTCGCCGGGCGTCCGTCCGCTTTCACTCGTTCGGCCATATCGACTGTCATCGCGTTCACCACCGTCTTTCAAACCGTTTGCGCAGGAAGACCGCCAGCGCGTTCATGAGGATAAGGAACGTCAGCAACACCATGATCGCCGCCGAGGTTCTTTCGACAAAGGCCCGCTCGGGGCTGTCGGACCAAAGATAGATCTGGACCGGCAGCACCGTCGAAGGATCCGTCAGACCCGTGGGGCTGTCGATGACGAAGGCCACCATGCCGATCATCAGCAGGGGCGCCGTCTCGCCCAGGGCCTGGGCCATGCCGATAATGGTTCCGGTCAGGATCCCGGGCATGGCCAGCGGCAGGACGTGATGGCCGACCACCTGCAGTTTCGACGCGCCCATGCCCAGCCCGGCCTCGCGGATCGATGGCGGCACCGCCTTGAGCGCCGCCCGAGAGGCGATGATGATGGTCGGCAGGGTCATCAGCGCCAGCACCAGGCCGCCGACCAGGGGCGCCGATCGCGGCAGCCCGAAGATCTGGATGAACACCGCCAGCCCCAGCAGGCCGAAGACGATGGAGGGAACCGCCGCCAGATTGTTGATGTTGACCTCGATCAGGTCGGTCCACCGGTTCTTGGGCGCGAATTCCTCCAGATAGATGGCGGCGCTGACCCCGATGGGGAAGCTGATGGCGAGCGTGACCAGCAACGTATAGAACGACCCGACCGTCGCGCCCCAGATGCCCGCCAGTTCCGGTTCGCGGCTGTCGGAATTGGTGAACAGCCGCGTGTTGAACCGGGCATCGACCAGTCCTTGATCGTCCAGGGCCCGGTACCAACCGATCTGGGCATCGTTGACCCGCCGCCGGGAGGAGTCGACCGTGGCGTCGATATGGCCTTTCTGAAGCTGGTCGATATCGTCGGAGGCGGGCACCCACAGGGTGAGCGTCTGACCAACCAGGCCGGGATCGTCCAGGACCCGCTGGCGCAACTCGTACCCGGCGCCGTTGCTGACCATGTCGCGCAGCGCCCGGCGGTCGGTCCGTCCTTCGACCTCCGGAAACAACGCATACAGCGCGTCGTTGACCAGACCCTGATAGTTGGCCCGGCCCAGCACGTCGACGGACCGCTCGCCGGTCGGATCGATTTCCGTCTCGTCCAGGACCACCGTCAACTGGATGTGAGTCTGGAGAAAGGCGGGCGCTCCCTTGAGGATGATGCTGCCCAAAAGGACGATCAGCATGGTCAGGGCGATGCCGACGGCGGCGATGCCGTAAAGCCGGAAGCGCCGTTCGGCGGCATAGCGCTGGCGCAGCCGTGCTGCCGCCCGCTCGGACCGGTGCACCGATCCCCGGTCGGAGTCCGGCGCGGGGCGCATGGGACGGGTGCTGACGGCGTCAGTCATACTTTTCCCGGTATTTCTGGACCACCCGCAGGGCGATCACGTTCAGGCACAGGGTGACGGTAAACAGCACCAGCCCCAGGGCGAACGCCGACAGGGTCTTGGCGCTGTCGAATTCCTGGTCGCCGACCAGCAACGTCACGATCTGGACGGTGACCGTGGTCACCGCCTCGAACGGGTTGGCCGTCAGATTGGCCGCCAGACCCGCCGCCATGACCACGATCATGGTCTCGCCGATGGCCCGGCTGACGGCCAGCAGCACCGCGCCGACGATGCCCGGCAGGGCCGCCGGCAGGATGACCTTGCGGATCGTTTCGGACCGTGTGGCGCCCAGCGCCGCCGACCCGTCCCGCAGGGATTGCGGCACCGCGTTGATGACGTCGTCGGACAGGGACGACACGAACGGCACGATCATGATGCCCATCACCAGCCCGGCGGCGATGGCGCTGTTCGACGACACGTCAAGCCCGATCGCCGCGCCCGCGTCGCGGATCACCGGCGCCACCGTCAGGATGGCGAAAAAGCCGTAGACCACCGTGGGAATGCCGGCCAGGATTTCCAGCACCGGCTTGACCGTCGCGCGGACTTTCTTGGGGGCGTAATCGGCCATGTAGATGGCCGACAAAAGACCCAGCGGCACCGCCACCAGCATGGCGATGGCGCTGATCAGGGCGGTGCCGGCAAACAGCGGAACGGCGCCAAAGGCGCCCGACGAACCGACCTGATCGGCACGGATCGCGGTCTGTGGGCTCCAGTGAAGACCGAACAGGAACTCCGTCACCGGCACGCGCGCGAAAAAGCGCAGGCTCTCGAACAGCAGCGACAGAACGATGCCCAGGGTCGTGAAGATGGCCAGGCACGAACACAGGATGAGGAAGCCGGTGACCACCCGCTCGACCCGGTTGCGGGCCCGCAGGTCGGCGGCGATCTTGCCGCGGGCGAGAAACAGACCGCCGGCGGCCAGGGACAGCGCGATGGCCACCAGGGCCCACCCCCCCAACCCATGGAGGCGGTTGTACCGCGCGGCCGCGTCGATCAGGGCGGCGTCGGCGTCCCGGCTGACGATGTTGCCCGTGGCCAGGTTGCGGATATCGACCAGCAGCAGCCGGATTTCCGCGTCGGACCGACCCTCCGTCATCGCCGCGGGCAGATCTCTCAGGATCAACCCGTCGATGATCACCGACTGGGTCGATATCCAGATCAGCAAAACGATGAGGGCCGGAAGACCGGCCCACAGCGCCACCAGCAACCCGTGATAGCCCGGCACCGAATGCAATCGGCCTGGCCGGCCGCCGCTGACCGCCGTCGCCCGGCCGCGCCCCATGAAGAAGCCCGCGGTGGACAGCAGGAGAAGCAGCGCGACAAGGAAGGTCAGGGACATCGGGTTACCATGCCGGGGTTGTCATGACGGTGCGAGACATCGAAGCGGGTGAAAAAACGGCAACGGCGACCATCACATGCCGGCGGCTCGCGCCGCTGAAATGGTCGCGGGAAAAACCGAAGCAGTCCCGGGGCGTCGGCCGGCCGGGCAAGGCCGGCGACACCCCGGGACATGGCCCGTCTTACATCGTCATCGGCACCAGGTTCATGACGGTCTGGCGCATCTCGGCCGCTTCGTCCTCGGGCAGCGGAATCAGGCCCTTGTCGAGCAGATAGCCGTCCTCTCCCAACGCCGCGTCGCTGGTGTATTCGGCCAGGAACTCCTGGACGCCGGGAATGACGCCGGCATGGGCGTTCTTGACATAGACGAACAGCGACCGGGAGACGCCGTAGTCGCCGCTGGCGATGTTTTCGAACGTCGGCTCGATCCCGCCGATCAGGTTGCCCGACAGCACGTCCTGGTTCTGGTCCAGGAACGAGAAGCCGAAGATGCCGAAGGCGGCGGGATTGGACTGCAGCCGCTGCACGATCAGATTGTCGTTTTCGCCCGCCTCGACGAACCGCCCGTCCTCGCGCATGGTGGCGCAGACCGCATCCATCCGGTCCTCGGGCAGCGCGGCGATGGCCGGGAATTCACCGCAGGCTTCTTCCATCACCAGCTCGACAAAGGCGTCGCGGGTGCCCGATGTCGGCGGCGGGCCCAGCACCTCGATCTCGATATCCGGCAGGGACGGATCGATGTCGGCCCAGGTCTGGTGCGGGTTCGGCACGACCTCGCCGTCGACCTCGACCTCGGCGGCCAGGGCCGAGAAAAGCTGTTCCTTGGTCAGGTCCACGTGCTCGGACCCGGCCGCGTTGGCCAGCACGATACCGTCGTAGCCGATCTTCATCTCGGTGATTTCAGTCACGCCGTTTTCCTGGCACATCTGAAATTCGCTTTCCTGCATCGGACGCGAAGCGCCCGTGAAGTCCGGATGCTCCTCGCCGACGCCGGCGCAGAAGAACCGCATGCCGCCGCCGGTGCCGGTCGATTCGACGATCGGCGAGGCAAAGCCGGAGGTGCGGGAGAACTGTTCCGCCACCGCGGTGGTGAACGGAAATACCGTGGACGATCCGACGATGCGAATCTGATCGCGCGCCTCGGCGGTGCCGGCAAGCGCGACCGTGGCAACCGCGGCCAGGGTAAGGGTTCGTTTCATGACCTTGTAGCCTCCAAAAAAACCGATGGAAGGGGTGGGGTGGAGCCGGCTCGAACGCGGCCGGGAGTGTCGGCCCCCTCTGTCCGATCGCCTCCGTCGCAAGGCGCAAACTAGATCCATCCGATGATTG
Source organism: Inquilinaceae bacterium (assembly GCA_052168355.1). Taxonomy (GTDB): domain Bacteria; phylum Pseudomonadota; class Alphaproteobacteria; order DSM-16000; family Inquilinaceae; genus JBQLZQ01. Next base: position 93,720 of record JBQLZQ010000005.1, on the reverse strand, counting down.
ATATAAGTCATTTATGTTACAGTTTCATGACAAATGCCAGGGGTCGCATCCGGGCTTCCCGCCCTTTAGCCCGGGACGTCCGTCACCAGCGGCAGGCTGACCGTGAACACGCTGCCCCGGCCAAGCTCGCTTTCGATGGCCAGACGGCCGCGATGACGGCTGACGATGTGCTTGACGATGGCCAGGCCCAGCCCGGTGCCGCCGATCTGCCGGCTGCGCGCCGCGTCGACCCGGTAGAACCGCTCGGTCAGGCGCGGCAGATGGGGTTTGTCGATGCCGTCCCCCTGGTCGCGCACCGACACCGAAACCGTCGGCCCCCGGCCGGCCGCGGCCGGCATGGTCGCCACCGTCACCGAAACGGCGGTTCCGGGCCGGCCGTACTTGATGGCGTTGTCGATCAGGTTCTGGAACACCTGGACCAGCTGGTCCTCGTCGCCCAGCACCGTCACGGTATCGTCGTCCAGCGTCAGGTCCACCCGCATGTCCCGATCCTGGGCGCGGATCTGCAGGGTCGCGATCACCCGGCGCAGAACGGCGGCCAGATCGGCCCGGGCGGTCGGGGCCGTGCGCTCGTCCAGCTCGATTCGCGACAGCGACAGAAGATCGCTGACCAGCCGGGCCATGCGCCCGGCCTGATCGCGCATGATCGCCAGGAACCGGTCGCGGGCCGCGGCATCGTCGCGGGCCGGCCCCATCAAGGTCTCGATGAACCCGGTCAGCGCCGACAAGGGCGTCCGCAGCTCGTGGCTGGCGTTGGCGACGAAATCGGCCCGCATCTGCTCGATCCGCCGGGTCTGGGTGATGTCGTGCAGGGTCAGCAGGGCGGCGGGCTCCGACGGTCCCCGATCCTCCTCCTCGGCGCCGCGGGCCGTGTGCGCGGCGGCGCCGGGCGGATGGGCGAAAGACTGAACCCGCACCTGAAACACCGCCTCGACCGGCACCGGCTGCACGAAGTCCAGGCTGCGCGGCGTGCCGCCGGCCAGAACGGCATCCACCGCCGCCAGCACGTCGGGATGGCGCACCGTCGCGGCCAGGTCGCGACCTTCGATCCGCGCGTCGAACAGCGCCGTGGCCGCGCTGTTGGCGCGGGTCACCACGCGCCGGCGGTTCAGGACCAGCAGGGGGTCGTGCAGCGCGTCGATCAACTGCGCCGACGAGGCGATCTCGCGCCGCAGCGCGCTTTCCCGTTGGCGCGACGTCCGGTGGAGCAGCGCGAGCCGGCCGGCGATCGCCTGGCCAAGCGCGCTCGCCGGCCTTGGCGAGGGCGGCGGTTCCGAAGGACGGTCGGCGATCCGGTCGACAAACGACGAAATCCGCATGGCGTCGCGATAGAAAATGAAAACCAGACCCGCGGTCCCGGCGGCCGACGCCAGGGCCGCGATCAGGGCCACGTCGGCGCTCAACCGACCGGTCGCCGCCAGGATCCCGGCGACGAACAGGGACGGCGCCGCGAACAGCAGGCTGAGCGCCAGAAACCGGCCGATGCCGAATTTCACCGATACCGCCCCTGAAAACAGGACATGGCCTTGCGGCGCCTCCCCTTTCTCCCGCCGGGTGGGCGGCCCCGGCGTTGAAGACCGTGGCGCCGGCGATCAGCGGGAAATCGCGTCCTGGGCCGCCATGGCGGCCGCGGTGACCAGATCGGTTACCGTGGCCCCCATCTGCACCACCTGGACCGGTTTTTCCAGCCCGATGAGCAGCGGCCCGATGATCGTCCCCTCCCCCATCGTCTGTAAGAGCTTGGCGCCGATATTGGCCGCGTGCAGGGCCGGCATGATCAGCACGTTGGCCGGGCCGGACAGGCGGCAAAAGGGATACAGCCGTTCCTGCAGCCCGTAGTCGAGCGCCACCTCGGCGGTCATTTCCCCGTCGAATTCGAAGTCCACGCCCCGCTTCTCCAGGATGGCGACGGCGTCGCGGACATGTTGGGCGCGGGCCCGCATCGGCTGCCCGAAATTGGAAAAGGACAACAGCGCCACCCGCGGGTCGTGTCCCATCTGACGCGCCTTGGACGCGGTCTGGATGGCGATGTCGGCAAGCTGTTCGGGCGTCGGCAGTTCGTTGACCGTGGTGTCGGAAATGAACACGGTCCGGCCGCGCATAACCAGGACGGACAGACCGAACAGGATGTGGTCGGGCTGCGGGTCCAGCACCCGGGTCACCTCCTCGAAACAGGCGGCGAAGCTGCGGGTCAGCCCCGTCACCATGCCGTCGGCGTCCCCCATGGCCACCATGCACGACGCGAAGATGTTGCGGTCCTGATGGACCATCCGCTGGCTGTCCCGGCGCAGCGACCCGACGCGTTGCCGCCGCTGGTACAGAAAGTCGATGTAGCGCTGGTTGTGGCGGCTCAGCCGGGCGTTGTGGATCTCCAGATCCCCCACACCGCCCAGACCGGCGCGGTCCATGGTTTCGCGGATCCGCTCCTCCCGCCCGATCAGGATCGGCGTGCCGTAGCCGGCGTTGCGGAAGGCGATGGCGGCGCGGATGGTGCGCTCCTCCTCCCCCTCGGCGAAGACCACCCGCTGGGGGGCGGACCGGACCTTGGCGAAGATGAACTGCAGATTGTCGGCGGTCGGGTCCAGCCGGGCCCGCAGCGCCTGCCGGTAACGGTCCATGTCCTCGATCGGCCGCCGCGCGACGCCGCTGTCCATCGCCGCCTGGGCCACCGCCGGCGGCACGGTCACGATCAGCCGCGGGTCGAACGGCACCGGGATGATGTAGTCGGGCCCGTAGCGCAGCCGGCGGCCGGCATAGGCGGCGTCGACTTCGTCCGGCACGTCCTCGCGCGCCAGCTCCGCCAGGGCGCGGGCGGCGGCGATCTTCATGCCGTGGTCGATGGTCCGGGCGCGCACGTCCAGGGCGCCGCGGAAGATGTAGGGAAACCCCAGCACGTTGTTGACCTGGTTGGGGTAGTCCGACCGGCCGGTGGCGATGATCGCGTCCCGGCGCACCGCCTTGATGTCGTCGGGCAGGATTTCCGGATCGGGGTTGGCCAGGGCGAAGATGATCGGCCGGTCGGCCATGGACGTGACCATGTCCTGGGTCATCGCGCCCTTTGCCGACAGCCCCAGAAACACGTCCGCCCCCGCCACCGCCTCGGCCAGGGTGCGTGCTTTTGTCGCCGCCGCGTGGCCCGACTTCCACTGGTTCATGTTGTCGGTGCGGCCCTGGTAGATGACGCCCGACCGGTCGCACAGCAGCACGTTGTCGTGGGGCATGCCCATGGTCTTGAACAGTTCGACGCTGGCGATGGCCGCCGCGCCGGCGCCGTTGACCACCACCTTGACCTGATCGATCGACCGGCCGGTGATGTCCAGGGCGTTGATCAGACCGGCGGCGGCGATGATGGCGGTGCCGTGCTGATCGTCGTGAAAGACCGGGATGTCGAGCAGTTCGCGCAGGCGATCCTCGATGACGAAGCAGTCGGGCGCCTTGATGTCCTCCAGATTGATGCCGCCGAACGACGCGCCCAGATAGCGGACGCAGTTGACGAAGGCATCGACATCCGGCGTATCGACCTCCAGGTCGATGCCGTCGACATCGGCGAACCGCTTGAACAGGACGGCCTTGCCCTCCATCACCGGCTTGGACGCCAGGGCGCCCAGATCGCCCAGTCCCAGAACGGCTGTGCCGTTGGAGATCACGGCGACCACGTTGCTCTTGGCCGTGTAGTCGTACGCCGTCGCCGGATCGGCCTGGATCGCCAGGCAGGGAGCGGCAACGCCGGGCGAATAGGCCAGCGACAGATCCCGCTGGGTGGTCAGCGGCTTGGTCGCCCGGATCTCCAGCTTGCCGGGCCGGCCGGCGGCATGGAACGCCAGCGCCTCCTCGTCCAAGGTCCTGCCCGGCGACGGGGTGTTTGGCGATGACATGTTCGGCATGGTATCCGGGCCCTTCCCTCTCGCCTTTGCCCCGGCGACGGGGTGCGGCCTGAATGGCCGTCGGTGACGGGTTGATCGACAAGTGGGCCGAACCGGCCGCCTCCCGTCAAGGGCGGTCGTGCGCGCAGCCTTCGGAGCCCTTCGGACTTGGGCTGCGCCGGCCGGCCGCCCCGTGTTAGGGTGCCGCCGTCCAACCTCGCATTCGGATCCCGTGATAGAGACATCCCTCAAACCGGCCGCCCGCGCCGCCGCCAGCCCGTCCCGGAACTCGCCCATGATGGAGCAGTATCTGGAGGCCAAGGCCGCCTATCCCGATTGCCTGCTGCTGTTCCGGATGGGCGACTTTTACGAACTGTTCTTCGACGACGCGGTGGCCGCCGCCGCGGCGCTGGACATCACCCTGACCCGCCGCGGCCGCCACGACGGCGAGGACATTCCCATGGCCGGGGTGCCGGCCCACGCCCATGAAAGCTACCTGGCCAGGCTGATCCGCAAGGGGTTCCGCGTCGCCATCTGCGACCAGGTGGAAACCCCGGCCGAGGCCCGCAGGCGCGGCAACAAGGGCCCCGTGCGCCGCGACGTCGTGCGCGTCGTCACGCCCGGCACGGTGACCGAGGACAGTTTGCTGGAGGCCAGGTCCAACAATTATCTGGCCTGTCTGTGCGCCGTGGGCGGCGAACCCGATCTGGGGTTGGCTTGCGTCGACATCACCACCGGCAACCTGACCCTGGAACCCGTGCCGGCCGACGGGCTGGCCGCCGCCCTGGCCCGCCTGGACCCCGGCGAGATCGTGATGCCCGACCGGCTGGCCCAGGACCCCGGCCTGTTCGAACTGTTCGGCGACTGGCACGACCGGCTGACCCTGCAGCCGGCCGCGCGATTCGACAGCGAGAACGCAAGGCGGCGCCTGTGCGCCCTGTACGATGTCGCCGCGCTGGACGCGTTCGGCGCCTTTGGCCGGGCGGAGATCGCCGCCGCCGGAGCGCTGATCGACTATATCGACCTGACCCAGAAGGGGCGGTTGCCGCGCCTGGCGCCGCCGCGCCGTCTGGCCCGCGGCGCGGTGCTGGAAATCGACGCCGCGACGCGCCGCAATCTGGAGCTGACCCGGACCCTGTCCGGCGACCGGCAGGGCAGCCTGCTGGCCACCATCGACCGCACCGTCACCGGCGCCGGCGGACGGCTGATGACGGCGCACGTCACGGCGCCGCTGACCGACCCGGCCGCCATCGCCCGGCGCCTGGACGCGGTGGGGTTCTTCGTCGAGGACAGCGACCTGCGCGATTCCGTGCGCGCCCATCTGCGCCGCTGCCCGGACATCGAGCGGGCGTTGAGCCGGCTCAGCCTGGATCGCGGCGGTCCCCGCGACCTGGCCGCCATCCGCGACGGGCTGACGGAAGCCGCGCATATCCGCGCCGCGCTGGCCGCCGACCGGTTGACGCCGCCGCCCCCCCTGGTCCGGGACGCCGCGGAGGGCCTGAACGACCACGCCGTCCTGACCGACAGGCTGACCCGGGCGCTGGCTTCCGACCTGCCGACCCTGACCCGCGACGGCGGCTTCATCGCCGCCGGCTATGCCCCGGACCTCGACAAGCTGCGCACCCTGCGCGACGAGTCGCGCCGCCTGATCGCCGGGCTGCAGGCCCGCTACGCGGAACAAGCCGGTGTCCCCGGCCTCAAGATCCGCCACAACAACGTGCTGGGCTATTACATCGAGGTGACGCCGGTCCACGCCGACAAGCTGACGGCGCCGGCCCTGGCCCGGACCTTCATCCACCGCCAGAGCCTGGCCAGCGCCGCGCGGTTTTCCACCGTCGAGCTGGCCGAGCTGGAGCGGGCCATCGCCGAGGCCGCCGACAAGGCCCTTGCCGTCGAACTGGCCCTGTTCGCCGATCTGGCGGCGGAGGTCACGGGCCGGGCGGAGGCCGTGGCCGCGACCGCCAGGTCCCTGGCCGCCCTGGACGTGGCCGCCGGCCAGGCCACCCTGGCGGTGGAGGACGGGTATGCGCGGCCCGTCATCGACGACAGTTTGAGTTTCGGCATCGAGGGCGGCCGGCATCCGGTGGTCGAGGCGGCGTTGCGCAGCGGCCCGGACCGGTCGGCCGCCGGCTTCGTCGCCAACGATTGCGATCTGTCGCCCGACACCCGCCTGTGGCTGCTGACCGGGCCGAACATGGCCGGCAAATCGACCTTCCTGCGCCAGAACGCGCTGATCGCCCTGATGGCCCAAGCCGGCGGGTACGTGCCGGCCGACCGGGCCCATATCGGCGTGGTCGACCGGCTGTTCAGCCGGGTCGGGGCGTCGGACGATCTGGCCCGGGGCCGGTCCACCTTCATGGTCGAGATGGTGGAAACCGCCGCCATTCTCAACCAAGCCGGCCCCCGGGCCCTGGTCATCCTGGACGAGATCGGCCGCGGCACCGCCACCTTCGACGGCCTGTCCATCGCCTGGGCGACGGTCGAGCATTTGCACGAAACCAACCGCTGCCGCGCCCTGTTCGCCACCCATTATCACGAGCTGACGGCCCTGGCGGCGACCCTGCCGGCGCTGGCCTGCCGGTCGATGCGGGTCAAGGAATGGCAGGGCGACATCGTGTTCCTGCACGAGGTGGCGGTGGGCGCGGCCGACCAGTCCTACGGCATCCATGTGGCCAAGCTGGCCGGTCTGCCGCCCCGGGTGGTGGCCCGCGCCGAGGCCGTGCTGCACGGGCTGGAGCAGGGGGACAAGGGCCGGAGCGTGGCCCGGCTGGCCGACGACCTGCCGCTGTTCAACGTCGCCGCGACGGCGGCACCGCCGCCCCCGCCCGACCCGTCGCCGGCCGAAGCGGCCCTGGCGGCGGTCAACCCGGACGATCTGACCCCGCGCGAGGCCCTGGATTTCCTCTACCGCCTGCGCGCCGAAAGGGGGGGATAGCCGTCGTTTATGGCGGCCGCGGCCGCCGAGGTGTATATCCTGCGGCGATGCTGGATTTTTTCACCGCCCCCGATACCGTCGGGCCCGTTATCGAGGTTCCGTCCGCAACGTCGGTCCGCGACCCGCGGGCCATCGTCGACGGCGACGCGCTGGCCCGGGCGCTGACCGCGCTGGCCGACCGTCACGGCGCCGACAGCCCGGCGTTCCGACCGGCCCTCCTGGAGATGCTGCGCGGTGCCCTGGAGGATGGACGGGCGGAGATCTCGCGGCGCTTTCTCGACGGGCGCGGTACCGGTGCCGCCTGTCTGCGCGAACAGACCTATCTGATGGACCGCCTGTTGCGCGCCCTGGCCGAGATCACGGTGGAGCGCGTCCACCCCGCCGCCAACCCCACGGTGGGCGAGCGGCTGGCCATGGTCGCCATCGGCGGCTACGGAAGGCGGGAACTGGCGCCCCGGTCGGATCTCGATCTGCTGTTCCTGCTGCCCTACAAGCGCACGCCCCGAGCCGAGCAGGTGGTCGAATACATCCTGTACCTGCTGTGGGATCTGGGGCTGAAGGTGGGCCACGCGGTCCGGTCGGTCGATGAGTGCATCCGCACCGCCCGCAAGGACATGACCATCCGCACCAGCCTGCTGGAAAGCCGTCCGCTGTGGGGCGAACAGAAGCTCTACGAGTCGCTGCGCCGCCGGTTCGTCCGCGAGGTCGCGCACGGGACCGGGGCGGAATTCGTCGCCGCCAAGCTGGCCGAGCGCGACGACCGTCATCGCCGGCTGGGCGACAGCCGCTACGTGCTGGAGCCCAACGTCAAGGAAGGCAAGGGCGGTCTGCGCGATCTCCAGACCCTCTACTGGATCGGCAAGTACCTCTACAACGTCGACGATATCGGCGGGCTGGTGGCCGAGGGCGTGTTGACGGAGCGGGAGGCGGGGCGGTTCTCCAAGGCCCAGAACCATCTTTGGACCCTGCGCTGCCACCTGCACTATCTGACCGGGCGCGCCGAGGAACGGCTGACCTTCGATCTGCAGGCCGAGATCGGCCGTCGGGTGGGCTACACCGACCGCGCGGGCGCGTCGGGCGTCGAGCGGTTCATGAAGCATTATTTCCTGATCGCCAAGGATGTGGGCAACCTGACCCGCATCTTCTGCGCCGCCCTGGCCATCGAAAGCCAGGGACGCGCGCGACGCGGTCTGGCGCTGCTGCCCTTTGGGCGGCGGACCGTGGACGGTTTCGTGCGGGAGGCCGACTGGCTGACCGTTGCCCAGGACGATCAGTTCCGCGCCCGGCCGGTCGACATGATCCGCCTGTTCCACGTCGCCCAGACCCACGATCTGGATATCCATCCCACGGCCCTGAAGCTGATCACCCGGTCGCTGCGCCTGATCGACCCGGAATTGTGCCGGGACCCGGAAGCCAACCGGCTGTTCCTGGACATCCTGACATCGCCCAAGAACCCCGAGACCGCGCTGCGGCGCATGAACGAGGCCGGCGTCCTGGGCCGGTTCGTGCCCGATTTCGGCCGCGTCGTGGCGCAGATGCAGTACGACATGTACCACACCTACACGGTGGACGAGCACACGCTGCTGGCGCTGGGCATCCTGCACCGCATCGACAGCGGGGCCGGCGCCGAGCAGTGGCCGCTGGCCACCCGGGTCATGCGCAAGATCTCGGCGCGCCGGGCGCTCTATGTGGCCCTGCTGCTGCACGACATCGCCAAGGGCCGCGGCGGCGACCATTCGGTGCTGGGCGCCAGTATCGCACGGACGTTGGGACCGCGCTTCGGCCTGACCAAGGACGAAACGGAGACCGCGTCGTGGCTGGTGCGGCGGCACCTGTCGCTCAGCGACGCCGCCCTCAAGCGCGACGTCGACGACGACAAGACCGTCCAGGATCTGGCCAGCGCGGTCGAATCGCCCGAGCGGCTGCGCCTGCTGCTGCTGCTGACGACCGCCGACATCAGCGCCGTCGGACCGGGCCGCTGGAACGCCTGGAAGGCCACCCTGATCCAGGTGCTGTTCACCAACACCCGCGACCTGATGACCGGCGGCCTGGATCTGGAAGGGCGGGGCCAGCGCATCCGCGCCGCCCAGGACGCCCTGCGCGCCGAACTCGCCGATTGGCCGGCGGCGGACATCGAGGCGTTCATCGCTAACGCCTATCCGCCCTACTGGCTGTCCAACGACGGCGCCGGTCACGCCCGCCACGCCACGCTGATCCGCGCCGCGCAACAGGCGGAAAGGCCGCTGACCGTGGATGCCCGCGTCGATACGGACCGCGCGGTGACGGAAATCACCATCTACACGGCCGACCATCCGGGTCTGTTCTCGCGCCTGGCCGGGGCCTTCGCGGTCTGCGGCGCCAACATCGTCGACGCCCGCATCTTCACCATGGCCAACGGCATGGCGCTGGACGTGTTCAGCGTTCAGGACGCCACCTCCGGCGCCGCCTTCGACTCGGCCTCCCGGCTGGGACGCCTGACGGCCACGGTAGAGCGCAGCCTGGCCGGCAAGCTGAAGCCCCTGCGCGAACTGGAGGACCGCAGACCGGCCTTCGCCAGCCGCACCCAGGCCTTCACCGTCACCCCGGAGGTCGTGATCGAGAACGAGGCCAGCCGCACCTACACGGTGATCGAGGTCAGCGGCCGCGACCGGCCGGGACTGCTTTATGAGCTGACCCGGGCCCTGACCGATCTGCACGTCCAGATCGCCGGCGCCAAGATCGCCACCTACGGCGTTCGCGCCGTCGACGTGTTCTCGGTCAAGGACGTGTTCGGGCTGAAGATCACCAGCAAGGCCAAGCTGGCCCAGATCCACGACCGGCTGAAGGCCGTCCTGGAAAGAGATGGCGACGAGGATGCATCGGCCGACGGCGGCTGACCGACGCGACGCCTAACCGCCCTCAACCGCCCTCCCCCGCCGTTACCCGCCTGCGCGCCAGATGGCGGCCGATCATCGGCATCAGCATCGGGACGATCAGGATAAGGGCCGCAACCACCAGGATCGCCAGGGTCAGCGGACGCTCCCACATGAAGGACCAGGAATCGTTGTTGATGATCAGCGCCCGGCGCAGGTTCTCCTCCATCATGCCGCCCAGGATGAACCCCAGCAGCATCGGCGCCATCGGAAAGTCGAGGAGCCGCAGCACCACCGCGGCGACGGCGAACAGCACCATGATCTGGATGTCGAACGTGTTGAACGATACGAAATAGACGCCGATCAGCGAGAAGAACACGATCATCGGAAGCAAGATCGTCGAGGGAATCGCGAGGATTCGGGCGATGTAGGGGATCAACGGCAAGTTCAAAATCAAAAGGATGACGTTGCCGACATACATCGAGATGATGACCGACCAGAACACTTCGGGATTGTCCTGGAACAGCCGCGGCCCCGGCTGGATGCCGTAGGAAAGGAGCGCGCCCAGCATGATGGCCGTGGTCCCGGACCCCGGAATGCCGAGGGTCAGAAGGGGAACGAAAGACCCTGAACTGGCGGCGTTGTTGGCGGTTTCCGGGGCGGCCAGGCCGCGGATCGAGCCCTTGCCGAACTCCGCGCCCTTTTTCGGTCCGGCCAGCCTTTGCTCCACGCCGTAGGCGAGAAAGCTGGCGATGGTGGCGCCCGCGCCGGGCAGCACGCCGACCAGGAATCCCAGGATCGAGGACCGGCCGACCACCGGCGTCATCTCCCGCACCTCCCGCCGGTTCAGGCGCATCGAGCCGAGGGTCTTCTGCGCCTTCAGCTCGCGCTCCCGGTCGGCGTCGGATTTCGGCCGCAGCACGGCCATCAGCGCTTCCGACAGGGCGAAGGTCGCCATGGCCAGCAGCAGGAAGGAGATGCCGTCGATCAGATCCAGCAGGCCGAACGTGAACCGCTGAATGCCCTGGGTTTCGTCGGTGCCGACCGTGGACAGCATCAGGCCCAGCACCGTCATCAGCAGCGCTTTGACGACATTGCCCTTGCCGGCGAAGGCGGCGACCGCGGTCAGCCCCAAAACCATCAGCGCGAAATAGTCGGTGGACTGGAACGCCAGCGACACGACCGCCAGCGACGGCGCGGCGATCAACAGCAGGACGGCGGCGATGGTGCCGCCGGCGAAGCTGGAGTAGGCGGCGATGGCCAGCGCCTTGCCGGCAAGGCCCTTGCGCGCCATTGGATAGCCGTCGAAGGCGGTCGCCACCGTTCCCGCCACGCCCGGCGCGTTGATCAGGATCGACGAGGTCGATCCCCCGAAGATCGCCCCGTAATAGACGCCGGCCATCAGGATCATGCCCGTCGCCGGGTCGAAGCCGTAGGTGATCGGGATCATCAGCGCGATGGCCGAGATGGGACCCAGGCCCGGCAGCATCCCGATGAACGTGCCGACGAAGCAGCCGACCGCCACCATCATCAGGTTGATGGGCTGGGTGGCGGTGCTAAGACCGGTAAGGATGCCCTCGAGCATTGTCTCGATCCTAATCGCCGAAAAAGGTGGGCAAGGGTGGGATATAGACGCCCAGGACCTGCGTCATCAGGGCCCAGAACGCCACGACCAAGGGGACGGACGCACCGAGGATCAGGACGACGCGCCGTTCGCCCAGCACGAGGAAACCGCCGATCAGAAACAGGCTGGTGGCGATCAGGAATCCGCCCGGACGCACCGTCAGGCCGTAGATGACCATCAGTCCGCAAAGCAGCCCCGCCTGCACCCATCGGAACCCCGCCAGGTCGGGTCCGGCGGCGCTTCCCCGCTTGAACAGCAGGATCAGCGACAGGACGATGCCCAGCACGGCCAGGGCTTCGGGCAGGGTGCGCGCGGTAAAGGCCTGGTCCGCCTGGAACGGCAGCAGCGGGATATGAAAGATCCGCACGCCGTAAAAGACCGAAAAGGCAAGAAGCAGGAGCGCGCCCAGGCGATCGCGGGTCAGCATCGTCGTCTCCCGCCGCGCGTGCGCGAAGGCCGCAGAGAACGGTCCCGGCGCTGCCGCCGGGACCACGCCACCGAAGTCACCGGCCGCTCACAGAAAGCCGAGTTCGCGCATCAGATCGCCGATCTGCTGCTCCTGGTTTTCCAGAAAGCTGGTGAACTCGGCGCCCGGACGCCAGATCTCGATCCAGCCATTGCGGTCGCGCACCTCGGCCCATTCGGCCGAATCGTACATCGCTTCCAGGGTCGAGATCATCGCCTGCTGCTGTTCCGCCGGCAGGCCCGGCGCGGCGAAGAACCCCCGCCAGTTCACGAACTCCACCCCGTCGGCGCCGGATTCGGCGCATGTCGGCGTCTCCGGCGCGACCGGCAGCCGTTCCGGGGCGGTGACGCACAGTATATCGACCTGATCCTGGCGCGCCATGTCCACCGCTTCGCTGAACCCCGTCGACAGCGCCTGGATCTCGCCGGACAGAAGACCGGCCATGGCCTTGCCGCCGGCATCGTACGGCACGTATTTGACCTGCCTGGGGTCGGCCCCGGCCCCCCTTACGATCAGGGCGACCACCAGATGGTCCATGCCGCCGGCGACCGAGCCACCGCCGATCGACACGCTGCTGGGGTCGGACTGGAACGCGTCCATCAGATCCGACAGGCTGCCGATGGACGAGTCCTTGGGGACCACCATCGAGGCGTAGTCGCCGATGGTCGCGGCGATTGGGGTCAGATCCCGAAACGACTGCGGAAAGACGTTCTGCAGCGAGCGGATCACGATCGGCGTCGAGTTGACCATCAACGTGTTCGGCTGGCCGTCCGCCGTCTCGATCAGATGGGCGATGGCCCTGCCGCCGCCGCCGCCCGACATGTTTTCGAAGGATACGGTCTCGACGATGCCGGCCTTGGTCAACGCCTCTCCCGTGCCGCGGGCCGTGCCGTCCCAACCGCCCCCGGCCCCGCCGGGGATCAGGAAATGGATCTCGTCGACCTCGGCGGCGACGGACGGGGATGCCAGCGCCAGAACGGCGGCACCGGCCAAAAGCGACCGTTTGACCGAAGGCAATCGGGTCAGGCTGCAAAGTACATTCATCTTTTGTCCTCCCTTGGGTGATGATGGCGGCGTTACGAAGACGGACCCTCATAGGTCCAGCGATAGCGGGGCGGGGTCGGCCCCTTGTTGCGCCCACCCTGCTGCATCTGCTCCCAGGCGTGGGCGAGGATCCCGACCGAGCGGGAAAGGCAGAACAGGCCGCGCGCCAGCGGCGGCGGGCATCCCAGTTCGGCGTAGATAACGGCGGTCGCGCCGTCGATGTTCATCGGCACGGGCTTTCCCTTGTCGGCCAGAAGCGCGGCCTCGACCGCCCGTCCGATGCCGGCGAATCGCCCCGACACGGCGCCCAGCGCCGCCGCCTCGTCGACCAGCGCCAGAAGACGCGGCGCCCGCGGATCGACCGGCTTGTGAAACCGGTGCCCGAAACCGGGGATGAACGGCCCGCGTGCCGCGCGCCAGTCGGCAAGGGCGGCCGTCACCGGATCGCCAACGCCGCCGCTGTCCTGCCGGGCGGCGATGTCGGCATAGAGCTCGACCGCCTGCTCCCCGGCGCCGCCATGCACGTCGCCCAGCATGTTGACGCCGCTGGCCAGCGCGTTGTTGAGGCCGACCCCGCAGGTCGCCGCCATGCGCGCCGCGGCGATGGACGGGGCCTGGGGGCCGTGGTCGACGGCGGCCACCAGCGCCGCCTCCAGCAGGCGCGCCTGGCCGGCGGACGGAACCCGCCCCATCACCGTGAGCCAGATCGTTTCGGCAAAGCCGAGGGTTCCGATCAGGTCCTGGATCGGCCGGCCGCGCAGGGCGATCCTGCCGGGCTCCATGTCGATGATCGCCGTGCGCCACCAATCGGCGACGTCGGCCTGGGACGTCGCGTCGGTCATATGGTTCCGCCCTCCGCCAGCGCCGCCAGATCGCCCGGAGACAGGCCGAGAGCGCCATAGACGTCCGCGTTGTCCTGGCCCAGCCGCGGCGGCGGCGCGGCCACGCCGGGCGCTTCGCCGTCAAGCTTGAACCCCGTCTTCAGGACGCGGATGGGACGGTCGGCGCCGGGCACGTCGTCAAAGACGGCGACCAGGCCGCGATCGGCGATCTGGGGGTCATCCAGGATATCCGGCACATCGAGGAGCGGACCGGCCGGTACGCCGCACGCGTTCAGTTCCCGCGCCCAGTCCCGGGCGCTCTTGCAGGCCAGGGTCTGTTCCAGCGCCGCCTTCAGCGCCGCCCTGTTTGTCTTCCGCCGTTCACGGGTGCCGAACTCAGGCGCGCGGAGAAGATCGGCGCGGCCCAGCCGGTTGCACAAGGCGACCCACTGCTCGTCCTTGTTGGCGCTGATGTTCAACAGCCCGTCGGCGGCCTTGAAGGTGCCCGAGGGCGCCGACGTCACGTTCTCGTTGCCGTGCGGTTCCGGCCGCACCCCGGCGATCAGCCAGTTGGATACCGCCCACCCCATGGTGGCCAGCGTCGCCTCCAGCATGGACACATCGATAAAGGCGCCGCTGCGCCGATGCAGCGCGGCGCAGATCGCCATCGCCGCGGTCAGCCCGCCGATCGTGTCGCAGATCGGATAGCCGACCCGGTAGGGCGCGGTGTCCGGCCCGCCGGTGATGGCCATGACGCCCGACACGCCCTGGATGATCTGATCGTAGGCCGGCAGGTGACGCATCGGGCCGTCCTGGCCGAAGCCCGAGATGGCGCAGTAGACCAGCGCCGGGTTCTCCGCCCGCAGCGCCGCGTAATCGACGCCGAGCCTGGTCATGACGCCGGGCCGGAAATTCTCCACCAACACGTCGGCGGTGCGCACCAGCCGCTTGAGCAGCGCCACCCCGTCCGCCGTCTTCAGATTGAGGGTGATTGATTTCTTACCGGCATTCTGCGCCAGGAACGACACGCCCATGTTGCGGTCGTTGAGGTCCGGATCGGCGCCGAGCTGCCGCGCCAGATCGCCGCGCCCGGGCACCTCCACCTTGATCACCTCAGCCCCCAGATGGGCAAGCTGATGGCAGCAGAACGGTCCCGCCAGCACATTGGACAGGTCGAGGACGCGCACATCCTCGAGCGGTTTGAGCAAACCGGACCTCCCTTTCCTTGTTCTTGTCGATCGCTTCTTGTCGAATGCGTTTCGCCTGATAGAATGTTCTGTCTAACAGAACGATGTTCATTCTAGCAGAACTATTCGGGATCGGTCAACGCGCCGGCCGTACCCGTGGGCTGGCGGCTCGGCGCGGGAGGAAAACGGCGATGACGGGCGAAAAGGTCGAATCGGTGGAACGGGCGCTGACGCTGCTGGAATGCTTCGGCGACGACGATGCCCTGTCGCTGGCCGCCCTGGCGGATCGGACCGGCTTTTACAAAAGCACCATCCTGCGTCTGGCGGCGTCGCTGGAGCGTTTCGGATATCTGACCCGCGGGCCGGACGGGCGGTTCCGCCTGGGCCCCACCTTGTGGCGGCTGGGGTCGCTTTACCGGCGCGGCTTTGACCAGGCCGGGCATATCCGGCCCGAGCTCAGCCACCTGGCGGCGACCACCCAGGAGACGGCATCCTACTATGTCCGCGAGGGCGACTCCCGGATCTGCCTGTACCGCCACAACTCCAGCCGCGCCGCCCGCCACCATTTGACCGAGGGCAGCCGCCTGACCCTGGCCGGCGGCGCCAGCGCGCGGGTGCTCAAGGCCTTCGGGCCGACGGACGACGGCGTGGAGGAGGCGGCCGTCCGCGCCGCCGGGCACGCCGTGTCGCTGGCCGAACGCGACCCGGATCTGGCCGCCGTCGCCGTTCCCGTCTTCGACACCGGCGGCGCGTTCCGCGGGGCCTTGACCGTGTCGGGTCTCTTGTCCCGTTTCGATGCCGGGGCGCGGGCGGCCGCGCTTGAGGCCCTGCGCGCCAGCGCCGGACGCCTTCGCGGCGCGCTGGTTCCGCTGGATCCGCCCTGACCGTTGACCTGGGAGGGCGTTGCCGAGCGCCTTCCCGCCGCCGCGAATCTGGATTACACCGCTGATCCGATGTCCCTGATCCGCGCCATCGCCACCGTCGGCGGTCTGACCCTGGCCAGCCGCGTGGCCGGGTTCGCCCGCGATATCCTGACCGCCGCGCTGCTGGGCGCGGGGCCGGTGGCCGATGCGTTTTTCGTCGCGCTCAAGCTGCCCAACCTGTTCCGGCGGCTGTTCGCGGAGGGCGCGTTCGCGGTGTCGTTCGTGCCCCTGTTCTCGGCCGAGATGCAATCCAAGGGCCGCGACAGCGCGCTCGGCTTTGCCGAACACGCGCTGGCCGTGATGCTGGCGGCACTGGTTCCCCTGACGCTGGCCGCCATCGTCTTCATGCCCTCGGTGCTGACGCTGATCGCCCCCGGCTTTGTCGACGAGCCGGAAAAGTTCGCCATGGCCGTCGCCTTCACCCGCATCACCTTCCCCTACCTCCTGTTCATGTCCCTGGTGGCGCTGATGGGCGGCGTGCTCAATTCCCTCGGCCGCTTCGCCCCCTTCGCCGCCGCGCCCATCCTGTTCAACCTGTCGCTGATCGCCGCCCTGCTGGCCGCCGCCCCCCTGTCGCGGACACCGGGTTACACCCTGTCCTGGGGCGTGCTGGCGGCCGGGGTCCTGCAGCTCGTCTGGATGGCCTGGTGGTGCCGCCGCAGCGGAGTCGCGCTGTCGTTGGGCTGGCCGCGCCTGGGGCCGCGCGTGCGGCGGCTGCTTCGGCTGATGGGTCCGGGCGCGATCGGCGCCGGGGTCATGCAGATCAACCTGTTCATCGACATCGTCCTGGCGTCGCTGCTGCCGACCGGCGCCATCAGCTACCTCTACTACGCCGACCGGCTGAACCAGTTGCCGTTGGGGGTCATCGGCATCGCCATCGGCACCGCCCTGCTGCCCCTGTTGTCGCGCCAGGTCGAGGAAGGCATCGTGCCCCGTATCCAGGACACCCAGAACCGGGCCATCGAGTTCGGCCTGTTCCTGGCCCTGCCGGCCGCCACCGCGCTGATCGTCATCCCCCAGCCGATCATCGCCGTTCTGTTCCAGCGCGGCGCCTTCGACGTCGCCGCGGCGACCGCCACCTCCCTGGCCCTGGCCGCCTACGCGGTGGGCATTCCCGCCTATGTGCTGGTCAAGGTTCTGTCGACCGTCTATTTCGCCCGGCAGGACACGGCAAGCCCGGTCAAGATCGCCATCGTCACGACGGTGGCCAACACGCTGCTGAGCCTGGCCCTGATCGGGTGGATCGGCCATGTCGGGATCGCCCTGGCCACGGGGCTGACGGCCTGGCTGAACGTGGCGCTGCTGGCCCGCGGGTTGCGGCGGCGCGGGTTCCTGGACATCGATCCGCGGTTGCGCCGCCGCGTGCCCCGGCTGGTCGCCAGCGGGCTGGCGCTGGCCGCCGGCCTGTATGGCGGGGCGCTGGCGCTGGCGCCCGTCCTGTACGACGCATCGATCCTGCGCATCGCGGCCCTGGCGGCGCTGGTGGCCGGCGGCGGCGCGGTGTATTTCGCCGCCGCCCACCTGACCGGCGCGCTGCGTCTGGGCGAGATCCGCGCCATGTTGCGCAAAAAGCCGGCTTGACCCGTGGGCGGGCGCGCCGCCATAACCCGGCGCTGATCTTCTTGTCTTTTTTCCCGATCCGGTCCTGACGCGCCATGAAACGGATATTCTCCGGCATCCAGCCCACCCACAAAATGCAGCTCGGCAATTACCTTGGCGCCGTGCGCAACTGGGTCGGGCTGCAGGACCAGGATTTCGAGACGATATATTGCGTCGTCGACCTGCACGCCCTGACCGTCCCCCAGGACCCGGCCGAGCTTCGGTCCCAGACGCGCGAACTGGCGGCGACCCTGATGGCCGCCGGCATCGACCCCGCCCGTGGCATCCTGTTCGCGCAAAGCCAGGTGCCGGCCCACAGCGAGCTGGCGTGGCTGTTTTCCTGCCTGACGCCGCTGGGCTGGCTGAGCCGGATGACCCAGTTCAAGGATAAGGCCGGCAAGCAGCGCGACCAGGCGATGGCCGGCCTGTTCACCTATCCGGTGCTGATGGCCGCCGACATCCTGTTGTACCACGCCACCCACGTGCCGGTCGGCGAGGACCAGAAACAGCATCTGGAGCTGACGCGCGAAATCGCGGGCAGCTTCAACCATCGCTATGGCCGTGAGTATTTCACCCTGCCCGAGCCGCAGATCTTCGGCACCGCCACGCGGGTCATGAGCCTGCGCGACGGCACCAAGAAGATGAGCAAGTCCGACCCGTCGGACTATTCGCGGATCAGCATGACCGACGATGCCGACGCCATCGCCCAGAAGATCCGCAAGGCCAAGACGGACCCCGAGCCGCTGCCCGAAACGGTGGAGGGGTTCGCCGGACGACCCGAGGCCGAGAACCTGGTCAACATCTTCGCCGCCCTGGACAACAACACGCCCCAATCGGTGCTGGACCGGTTCGGCGGCCAGACCTTCGCCGTCTTCAAATCGGCGCTGACCGATCTGGCCGTCGCGTCGCTGGCGCCCATCGCCGACCACATGAACCGCCTGATGGCCGACCCGGCCTATGTCGATTCGGTGCTGCGCGACGGCGGCGCCCGCGCCGCCGCCCTGGCCGAGGGAACCCTGCGCGACGTTCAGGACATCATGGGGCTGCTCAAACCGTGATCGCTCCGCCCGCCGCCCGGCCAGCCCTATGGACGACGGGGAGTCCGACGCCGTAAGGTTTGGTTCCGCCGCAGTCCCAGGGCGTTCAGCGTTTCATG
The DNA here is from genome assembly GCA_052168355.1 of Inquilinaceae bacterium. Taxonomy (GTDB): domain Bacteria; phylum Pseudomonadota; class Alphaproteobacteria; order DSM-16000; family Inquilinaceae; genus JBQLZQ01. Next base: position 75,250 of record JBQLZQ010000005.1, on the reverse strand, counting down.
CAGATCTACCTCCCGGTCGCCGAGATGTCGGTCCATCTGCTCCTCATCCTGGCAATGGGCTGGGGGGTCGGTTTTCTATCGGGCATGTTCGGCGTCGGCGGCGGCTTCCTGATGACGCCGCTGTTGATCTTCATCGGCGTACCGCCGGCGGTCGCGGTCGGGACCCAGGCCAACCAGCTGGTCGCCGCGTCGGTCTCGGGCGTGCTGGGCCACTGGCGACGCGGCAATGTCGATGTCCGCATGGGATCGGTCATGCTGGCCGGCAGTACGGTCGGCACGGTGGTGGGCGTCTGGATCTTCGGCCTGTTGAAGGCGTTGGGCCAGATCGACCTGGTGATCTCCCTGTCCTATGTCCTGTTTCTGGGCGTGATCGCCTCTCTGATGCTGGTGGAAAGCCTGCGGGTCATGCTGCGGCGGCGGCGCGGCTCCGCCAAGCGCGGCAAGCTGCACAGGCACAACGCCCTTCACGGCCTGCCGTTCAAGATGCGGTTCCCCAAGTCCCGGCTGTACATTTCGGCCCTTCTGCCCCTGATCATCGGCGTGGTGGGGGGACTTCTGGTTGCCATCATGGGCATCGGCGGCGGCTTTATCCTGGTCCCGGCGATGATCTATCTGTTGGGCATGCCGGCATCGATGGTCGCCGGCACGTCGCTGTTCCAGATCATCTTCACCACCGCCATCGCCACCTTCCTGCACGCCTACAACAACCAGACGGTCGACGTGATGCTGGCGTTGCTGCTGCTGGCCGGAGGAGTGATCGGGGCCCAGTTCGGCATCCGCGCTAGCGGCAAGCTCAAGGGCGAACAGGCCCGCGCCCTGTTGGCCGTTCTGGTCCTGTCGGTCTGCGTCAAACTGGCCGCCGATCTGGTCATCACCCCCGACGACCCCTATTCGATCGAGGTCGCCAAGGTGATCGTGGGAGCGCGGTCGGCGTCATGAACCGCTGGTCCATTCTCGCCATCTCCGTCCTGCTGGCCAGCCTGGTCGGCCGCGACAACGCCCAGGCGCAGGAACTGGTGGCCGATCTGTCGGACCATCTGATCGCCATCGCGACCGACTTCACCGGCACCGATGTGGTGCTGTTCGGCGCCATCGACGAACCGGGCGACGTCGCCGTGATCGTGCGCGGCCCGGCGGAAACCATGATGGTGCGGCGCAAGGACAGGGTGGCCGGCATCTGGGTCAACAACGCCGGGATGGCCTTTGTCGACGTGCCCAGCTTCTACGGTATCGCCAGCAACCGCCCGGTCGAGGAGCTGGCGGACAAGGCGGTGCTGGACCGGCACGGCATCGGGCTGGACCATCTGCGCCTGACCCCGGCCGACGCCGACGGGGTGTCGCCGGAGGTCATCGACGCCTTCCGCGCGGCCCTGATCCGGGCCAAGCAGGACCAGGACATTTACGCGGTCGACCGCGGCCGCATCGCCTTTCTGGGCCAGCGGCTGTTTCGCACCACCATCGCCTTCCCTGCCACCGTGCCGACCGGTCAGTATCTGGTCAGCGTCTTTCTGTTTCGCGATGGCGCCCTGATCAGCGCCCAGACGACCCCCCTGGTCGTCAGCAAGATCGGGGTGGGCGCCGATATCTTTCAGTTCGCCCAGCGCCACGGGGCCAGCTATGGCGTCATCGCCATCCTGATGGCGGTCGCCGCCGGATGGCTGGCCAGCGCCGTGTTCCGGCGCACGTAATACCAAATTTCACCGGGAGGATCCGGCCATGACCGATCAGTCCATATCATCCCCCAGCCCGCCGCCGGAAACGGCGCCCCGGATCTTTCTGGTCGTCGTCGACAACAGCGACGAATGGCGCGCCGCGTTGCGCTTTGCCTGCCGCCGGGCCGAACACACCGGCGGCCGGGTGGCCCTGCTGCACGTGATCGAGCCGGCCGAGTTCCAGCACTGGCTGGCGGTGGAGGAAATCATCCGTGAGGAAACCCGGCAGGAGGCCGAGCAGCAGCTTCAGAAGGTCGCCCGCGACGTCAAGGAATTGAGCGGATCGATGCCGGTTCTGTATCTGCGCGAAGGCCAGCGCAGCGAGGAGCTGCTGGCCCTGCTCGACGACGAGCCGTCCATTTCGATCCTGGTGCTGGGGGCCAGCACCTCGAACGAGGGGCCGGGCCCGCTGATCCAGCTTCTGACCACGAAGCGGATGGGGCATTTGCGCATCCCGATCACCATCGTCCCCGGCGACCTGACCGACGAACAGATCGACAGCCTGGGATAATGGTTCGGTGTCTTCTCGACATCGGGGCACGGGTTCCAAGGCAGCATTCCCAGGCGCGTTAACCGACGATACTGTCCGTTTCGTCGTCTCTCCGAATAATCCAAAGACTTTGAGGCGTGTTTGTTTGATCTTCCTAAAACCAATAAATATCAATTATTTAGATGGTTAATTGTCGGTAACGCATGGGCACCCTGCACAGCAAAGTCTTGATCCGGCTGCCGATTTGACCCAAGTTCTGGTCACCCGATCGTCGTAAAGATCCGGTAAATGGAGGCATCCAATAATGTTCATTCAGACCGAACAGACCCCCAACCCGGCCACCCTCAAGTTCCTTCCGGGGCGATCGGTTACGGGGTCTGGGACGGCCGACTTCGCCGACCGGGACACCGCCGCGAAGTCGCCTTTGGCCCAGGGCCTTTTCGAGGTCGAGGGCGTGACCGGCGTGTTCCTGGGTCATGATTTCATCACCGTCACGAAGGACGAGGACCGGGACTGGTATCTGCTGAAGCCGTCGATCCTCGGCGTGATCATGGAGCATTTCGCATCCGGCCGGCCCATCCTGCTCGAGGAGCACGGGGCGGCGGCCGACACCAGTTCCGACGATGACGACGAGGTGGTGAGCCAGATCAAGGAGATCATCGACACCCGCGTCCGGCCCGCCGTGGCCCAGGACGGGGGCGACATCATCTTCCAGGGCTTCGAGGACGGCGTCGTCTACCTGCACATGCAGGGCGCGTGCTCCGGCTGCCCCAGTTCGACCATGACGCTCAAGGCCGGCATCGAGAACATGCTGCGTCACTACATCCCGGAAGTCGTTGAGGTTCGCGCCGCTTGACAGGTGCCGACTTCGACAGTCTCAAAAACCACCTGGCCCGCTTCGCCGTCAAGAAGGCAAAGCCTCACCGAAGCGGCGCCGTGATTGAAAGAGATTGCCGATGACTAAGTTGACCCTCTCTGCTCGGACCAAGTCGCGTCTTGCGTATGGTGGCATCTGCGTGATCGCCGGCGCGCTGGTCGTGACCGCCGCGTCGTCCCTGACGTTGCCGGCCTCTCTGACCGCGGTCGACCGGACGGCGATGGCGGCGGCGATGCCCGCGCCGATCGTTACCGGTCCCGCGGCGGCTGTGGAACTGCCGCCGATCGACAAGGGATCGAACATGGTCCTGAAGGTCACGGACGCCGGTCATCTGGAAGAGGTGTTTTCCAGCATGGGCTACACGTTCGCCGCGGTTCGGGACGAAAACGCCCCTGTTCCCCGGCTGTTCCTGACCTCGCTGCCCGAAGATCTGAGGTCCATGGACTCCATCGAGATGCGCAAGGACCTGTTCTTCAACACCATGTTGCCGCTGGTGCTGCGGGTGAACGAACAGATCATGGTCGAGCGGCGGCGGCTGCACGCCATCAAGTTCCATCAGGCCGCCGGCGAGGCGTTGAGCGACGATGACACCGAATGGCTGGCATCCGTGGCGACCAAGTACCGGGTGGCCGATGCCGATGTCGACGAACTTCTCCTGCGAGTCGACGTCATTCCGCCCTCCATGGCCCTTGCCCAGTCGGCGGTCGAATCCGGCTGGGGCACGTCGCGGTTCGCCCGGCAGGGCAACGCGGTGTTCGGTCAGATCACCTTCCACCATTCGGGGATCGTGCCTGAAGACCGGAAAGAGGGTGAAACCCACCGTTTTGCGGCCTTTGCCCGGCTGCTGGACGGGACCGCGTCCTACGCCCGCAACCTCAACTCCCACCCTGCCTACGACGAGTTCCGGCGCATCCGGTCGGCGCAGCGGGCCGCGGGCCAGCCCTTCAACGGCAGCGAACTGCTGAACGGCTTGCTGAGCTATTCGGAACTGGGTCAATCCTATGTCGACTATATCCGGGGCGTTATCGTCAAGAACGACCTGGAACAGGTCAACCGGGCCCGGCTGACGACCATCGGACGCCAGCTGGTCGACGCCTCCCAGATCTAGGGGCCGTCGCCCGACCGGGGGGCAAGGGCGGCGCCGGCTTGATCGCGCCGCCGGCGCATGGCACCACGGACAGGCGATGCCGGGGGCTCATCCCAGGCATCGCCTTTTTCGTTGAGGGCCCGTCTCGAAGCAGGCTCTAACTCTATGAATTGAGTAGGATTCACGCCTTGGGTGGGATCGCCGAAGCGATTCCACCCAAGGCGATCCTGCTCTAAGGTCGGGCGGCGTTTTTCCGCGTCGCGAGAGGTTTCCACGGGGCACATGATCGTTCTGGGCATCGACACCGCGGGGTCCGCCTGTTCCGTCACCGCGTGGCGGGACGGCGCCGTGCTGGCCAGCCGCGACCGATCCCTGTCCCGCGGCCATGCCGAGGTGCTGATGCCCATGATCGAGGACCTGATGGCGGAGGCCGCGCTGACGCCCGGGTCCATCGACCTTTACGGCGTCACCGTGGGACCCGGATCGTTTACCGGGCTCAGGATCGGCCTGGCCGCCGCCGGTGGCATGGCCCTGGCGACCGGCCGCCCGATTGTCGGCCTGTCCAGGTTCGATGTCATCGCCGCGTCGGTCGCGCCGGCGCGCCCGGCCGGACGTGCCCTGGTCGTGGCCCTGGACAGCCGGAACCGGGATCTGTTCGTCCAGATCTTCGCTGCCGATGGCGCGTCCGTGGGACCGCCCGCCTGCGTCGCGCCGGAGGGTCTGCCGGCCCTGGTCCCCGACGGCGGCCTGATCCTGGCCGGCGATGCCGCCCCGGCCGCCCTCGACGCGCTGGCGGGTCATGGATCGGTGGAGGTGATGCCGGGCTCCGATCGGACGGACACCGCGGTCTTGGCCGCGCTGGCGGCGGAACGGCGGCATCTGGCCGGGTTGGAGCCGCCGGCGCCCCTCTACCTTCGGTCTCCCGCCGCCCAGCCGGCGGCGCCCGCCCGGGCCATTGTCCCATGATCGCCGCCGACGCCATCGGACCGGACGCGGCGGGTGGCCATGTCCGGCCGGCGGTCCCGATCGACATTCCGGTCCTGACCGCGATCCACGCCGCCTGCTTCGACTCGCCGTGGGGTGCCGATTCGCTGATGCCGCTGCTGATCGGCCCGGGCGGCTTTGGCCTGGTGGCCACGGACACGTCCGGCGCGCCGGTGGGGCTGGTTTTTGCCAGGTGCGCCGCCGACGAGGCAGAAATCCTGACGCTGTGCGTGCTTCCGGAGGAACGGCGCGGCGGCCACGGTTTCCGTCTGCTTCGGGGCGCCATGGAGCACGCCGCGACATGCGGCGCCGCGACGCTCTTCTTGGAGGTGGCCGACGACAATGAAGCGGCCCTGGCGCTGTATCGCCGGGCGGGCTTCGCGGCCATCGGAACCCGCCCCCGGTACTACGGCGCGCGCACCGCCCTGATGATGAGCGCGCCCCTGCCGCCGCCGCCCGTCAAGCCTTTCTGATTCGCACCCGGCGGATGTCTTCGCCGCCGGTCGGCTCCGGCTCGATCGACAGGATGGTGTGTCCCAGTTCGGCCGCCGATGCCGGAACATTGGCCAGGGGTTCGGCCCCCTTCAACCGAACTTCCAACACTTCGCCCGATGCCATTCTTTCTAATCGTAACTTCGTACGGACAAAGGTAAACGGACAAACCTCGTCGGTGATGTCGATATAAAAATCAACAGCCATGTGTTTGTTCATAAATTTCTCTTGTGTATCGCGATTGAGACATTGCCAACCGTGGACGAAGCATTTATACGGTCCCTACAATTAAGTGGAGAAGTCGTAATGAGCAGTGATTCCTCTCACAATTCCTTGTTGATGCTTACAAGTCAAATCGTCTCTGCTCATGTCGGCAATAATAACGTTGGTGTCGGCGATTTGCCGCAACTGATCGGGCAAGTCTATCGCAGCTTGTCTTCTGTCGGTGTCGAACAGGCGCCCGCTCCCGAACGGCCTCAGCCGGCCGTCCCTGTGAAGAAATCGATCACCCCGGACTTCCTGGTCTGCCTGGAAGATGGCAAGAAGCTCAAAATGCTCAAGCGCCATCTCAAAACCTCCTACGACATGTCGCCCGAGGACTATCGGGAACGTTGGGCTTTACCGCCGGATTATCCCATGGTGGCCCCCAACTATGCCAAACAGCGCAGCCGTCTGGCCAAGGAGATCGGCCTTGGGACCCGGTCCCGGCGATCCGCCTGAACCTGGCCCGCATGGTTCTGGTGGCGACCGCCGATATTTTCGGGTATGGTTAGGGCGTTATTAACGCGGTGTAACGGCGTCACGACGTACCCCGGCGCCGCACCAAGTTCCCCCAAACGCCAGGATCGGCCCCCCCCGAACGTTGAGTCCCGAACGTTGATCGCGGTGGACCTCGAAGCGATATGACGGGCCTTCGCATTCAGCTTGGCAGGAGCGGCAGCGGACTATGGTAGCGGCAACCCCCATAAGCGACTATGGCTGGTGCTTCCGGGCAGGCAGCCTTGAGGTTCGTCTGGCCGAGACACCGGCCGAGATTCGCGCCGCCCAGGCCCTTCGGTACCGCGTCTTCTACGATGAGATGAACGCCAGGCCGTCGCCGGAGATGGCGGCCGCGGGCCAGGACATGGACCGGTTCGACGCGATCGCCGATCATCTGCTGGTCATCGACAACGCGCGCGGCACAGGCGGCCAGGCGGTTGTCGGCACTTACCGCATGATCCGTCGCGAGGCGGCGAATCGGGTGGGGACATTCTATTCGGCCGATGAATTCGATATCGGCGCCCTGCTGGCCCATCCGGGCGAGATCCTGGAGCTGGGTCGGTCCTGCGTCGATCCCGGGTACCGGACCGGGCAGACCATGCAGTTGCTGTGGCGCGGCATCGCGGCCTATGTGTTCCAGCACGATATCGAACTGCTGTTCGGGTGCGCCAGCCTGCCGGGCACCGACCCGAACGAGGTGGCGCTGCCGCTGTCCTATCTCTACCACTACCATTTGGCGCCGCCGGCCCTGCGGCCCAAGGCCCTGAAGGACCGCTATACCGGCATGCGCCTGCTGGAACCGGGCAGCTTCGACCAGCGCTCGGCCATCGCCACGCTGCCGCCGCTGATCAAGGGCTATCTGAGGGTCGGCGGCATGATCGGCGACGGCGCCGTGATCGACGAGCAGTTCAACACCACCGATGTATGCGTGGTGGTCAAGACCGATCTGGTGACCGACAAATACTACCGCCACTACGAACGGCGTGAGCGGCGGCCGGTTTTGGTCCATCGCGCGCCCTGACCGACCGTGCGTCCCAATCTTGTGCGTCCCGATCTCTTGCGTCCCAGTCTCGTGCGTTCCCGTTCATCAACCGTTCCGGAATGGGTTCGCATCTGCTGAGCCTGCGCCGGCTGGCCCTGTATCTGTTGTGGACCGGCGCGCTGATCCCCATCCAGGCCGTTGCCGTCGCCTTGCGTCTGCCCCTGCGCGATCGTCTGCCCCGCCTCTACCATCGGGTATGCTGCCGTCTGATCGGCCTCGACATCGCGGTGCGCGGCACATCCTCGGCGGCCCGCCCGACCCTGTTCGTCAGCAACCATTCGTCCTACATGGATATCATGGTATTGGGCGCTCTGATTTCCGGCAGCTTCGTTGCCAAGACCGAGGTTGCCGGGTGGCCCCTGTTCGGTCTGCTGGCCAAACTTCAGCGCACTGTCTTTGTCGATCGGCGGATCGGCACCACGCAGCACCAGCGCGGCAGCCTGGAGGCCCGGTTGGCGGCGGGCGACAATTTGATCCTGTTTCCGGAGGGCACATCCAGCGACGGCAACCGTACCCTGCCGTTCAAAAGCGCCCTGTTCGCCGTCGCCGGGCTGGACACGGGGACCGCGCCGTTGACCGTTCAACCGGTCTCGATCAGTTGCACCGCGCTGGACGGCATACCGCTGGGCCGGCGGCTGCGGTCGGTTTATGCGTGGTACGGCGATATGGACATGCTGTCGCATCTATGGTCAATGATCGGGCTGGGCAGGTTGACCGTAGTCGTGCACTTCCATGCGCCGGTCACGCTGGCCGCCGCCGGAACGCGCAAGGCACTGGCGGATCGGTGCTGGCACGCCGTTGCCGGCGGGGTGGCCGATGCGAACGCGGGGCGCGCATCCGCGCCCGTTGCCGCCTGACGACCGCTCATAGGGACCGCTCTTTTGAGGACCGACCGGGTGACCAAGAAGCTGTTCATAAAAACCTATGGTTGCCAGATGAACGTCTACGATTCGGCCCGCATGGCCGACGTTCTGGCGCCTCTGGGCTATGCGCCGTGCGCCGATGCCGGGGATGCCGACATGGTTATCCTCAATACCTGCCATATTCGTGAGAAGGCGGCGGAAAAGGTCTTTTCCGAACTGGGACGCTTGCGGGCCCACAAGGGCAGGCAGGAAGCGGCGGGCCGGCGCATGCTGATCGCCGTGGCAGGCTGTGTCGCCCAGGCGGAGGGCGCGGAAATCCAGGCTCGAGCGCCCTATGTGGACATGGTGTTCGGTCCCCAGACCTACCACACCCTGCCGGAGATGGTGGCCCGCGTGCTGCGCGGCCGGGACCAGACCCTCAACACCGACTTCCCGGTGGACTCCAAGTTCGACCATCTGCCGGAGGAAGCGGCCTCCCAGGGGCCGTCGGCCTTTTTGTCGGTCCAGGAAGGCTGCGACAAGTTTTGCACCTTCTGCGTCGTTCCCTACACCCGCGGCGCCGAATTCTCGCGGCCGGTCGTTCAGATCGCGGCGGAGGCGCGGCGGCTGGTGGCCGGCGGCGCGCGCGAGATCACGCTGCTGGGCCAGAACGTCAACGCCTACCACGGCGAAGGGCCCGACGGGTCGGTTTGGGGCCTTGGCCGGCTGATCCGCGGCCTGGCCGACATCGATGGGCTGGCGCGGCTGCGCTACACCACGTCTCATCCGCGCGACATGGATGACGACTTGATCGACGCCCATAGGGACGTGCCCCAGCTGATGCCGTTTCTGCACCTGCCGGTCCAAAGCGGATCCGACAGGATCCTGGCGGCCATGAACCGCCGGCACGACGCCGACGCCTATCGCCGCATCATCGACCGGTTGCGCGCGGCGCGGGACGACATCGCCCTGTCGTCGGACTTCATCGTCGGGTTCCCCGGCGAGACGGACCGGGATTTCGCCCAGACCCTGCGGCTGATCGGCGACATCGGGTTCGCCCAGTCCTACAGCTTCAAATACAGCCCCCGCCCCGGCACCGGCGCGGCGTCGCTGGACGACCAGGTTCCCGAACCGGTCAAGTCCGAACGGCTGGCGGTGCTTCAGGACGTGCTGAACGAGCAGCAGCTTGCTTTTAACCGGGCGTCGGTCGGGCGGGTGCGGCCGGTGCTCTTGGACCGGTCGAGCCGGCGGGCGGGTCAGATGGCCGGCCGCACGCCGGAAATGCAGTCGGTCCATGTGGCGGCCGACGGCGCTCTCATCGGCGCGATCGTCGATGTGCGGATCGAGGCGGCGCACGCCAACAGCGTGTCCGGCCGGTTGACCGCCGGCGATGCGATGGCCCGGGACGGGGAGAGGATCGCCGTTTGACAGACCTCGCCCCGCATCAGGTGACCTTGTCGTTCGACGACAACAGCCTGCTGCCGCTGCTTTACGGGGAGCATGACAGCCATCTGGCCCGGCTGGAGCATCAGCTTGGCGTCACCCTGTCGTCGCGCGGCAATCACGTGACCATCACCGGTCCCGAGGACCCCGCCCGCACGGCGGAACTGGTGTTGCGCGCCCTGTGGGACCGGCTGGAACGGGACATGGCGGTCGGCCCGCCGGAGGTCGATGCCATGGTCCGCATGGCCCGCGAACATGGAGTCCAAAAAGTGCCGAACGACGAGGACCGGGGCACGCCGATGTTCAACAAGGGGGCCAGCCTGCGCACCCGGCTGCGGCTGATCGAAGCGCGCACCCCCAACCAGGTCGCCTATATCGATGCCCTTGCCGCGTCGGAACTGGTGTTCGGCCTGGGTCCCGCCGGTACCGGCAAGACCTATCTGGCCGTCGCCCAGGGCGTGTCGCTGCTGATGGCCAACAAGGTGGATCGGATCATCCTGTCGCGTCCGGCGGTCGAGGCCGGGGAGAGGCTGGGGTTTCTGCCCGGCGATCTGAAGGAGAAGGTGGATCCCTACCTTCGCCCGCTCTACGACGCCCTGTACGACATGCTGCCGCCCGACACGGTGACCCGCCATCTGGACAATGGGACCATCGAGATCGCGCCTCTGGCCTTCATGCGCGGGCGCACCCTCGCCCACGCCTTTGTCATCCTGGACGAGGCCCAGAACGCCACCTCCATGCAGATGCGCATGTTCCTGACCCGGCTGGGCGAAAACAGCCGGATGGTCGTCACCGGCGATTCCAGTCAGACGGATCTGCCCGGCGGCGCCCGGGCCGGCCTGCTGGAAGCGGTGAAAATCCTGGAAGGCGTGGATGGGGTCGGCATCATTCGGTTCAGCCACGACGATGTCGTGCGCCACCCCCTGGTGATGCGGATCGTCCGGGCCTACGAGGCCATGGACCAGAAAAGCAGCGGCCCATGAGCGGTCCGTCCACGACTGTCGCGACCGGACCGCCGTCGGGGCAACCCGCCGACCGGGCGCTTGTCGACCTGACCGTCGAGGACGACCGTTGGCTGGATCTGCTTGCCGCCGCCGGCTCCGACCCGCTGGCCCGCGATCTGGACATCGTCGCGCGGACCGCCCTGGCCGACGCGTCGGGTCCGTCCGGAGCTTTGGAGATCGGCGTCCTTCTGACCGACGATCGGGCGGTGCGGGACCTCAACCGCGCCTATCGCGGGGTCGACCGGCCGACCAACGTCCTGTCCTTCCCGATGGCTGGCCCAATGATTGGCCCGCCCCTGACGGAATCGACGGCGACGACGGATCCTTCCCCACCCGCTCCGCCAGAGGCCCCGATCATGCTGGGCGACATCGCCATGGCCTTCGAAACGGTCGCCGCCGAGGCGCGGACGGAAGGGAAAACGCCCCGCGATCATCTCTATCATCTACTTGTTCATGGCGTTCTTCATCTGCTGGGCTATGATCACGAGACAGACCAGGATGCGGAACGCATGGAACGGCTTGAGGCGCGGATTGTCGCCCGGTTCGGAATCGCCGATCCCTATGTCGGGCCGGACGACCGGACGGCATGACACCCTCGTCGATGCCGATTCTCACAGGGTCTCTGAGATCATGATCAGCCAAGAGCGATGACCGAAAGCTCCATATCTAGATCGGCTCGACCCGTTCGAGCCGAAGACACCCAACCGACCCCTCGCATATTCCGGAGCTGGCTGCGGGCCGCCCTGACCGGCAAGTCCGAGTCCAGCTGGCGCGACACCATCGAGGAGTTGCTCGAGGACAGCGAGGAGCCGAGCCAGGACGTCGCCTCGCACGAGCGCATGCTGCTGACCAACATCCTGCGGCTGAAGGACCTGACCGCCATCGACGTGATGGTGCCCCGCGCCGACATCGTCGCGGTCGAGGTCGAGACCGCCCTGCCCGACATTCTGCGCCTGGTGGCCGCGCGGGCCCACAGCCGCATCCCCGTCTACCGGGAAAGCCTGGACGACATCGTGGGCATGCTGCACATCAAGGACGTGCTGGCCACCGTGGTCGACAATCGCGATGTCAAAACCGCTGAATTGTTGCGCGACGTCATTGTTGTCGCCCCCTCCATGCCGGTCCTGGATCTGCTGCTGGAGATGCGTCAGGCCCGCCAGCACATGGCCCTGGTGGTCGACGAATTCGGCGGCATCGACGGGCTGATCACCATCGAGGATTTGGTCGAGGAAATCGTCGGCGATATCGAGGACGAGCACGATACCGACGAACCGCCGCAGTTCGAGGAACGGCCGGACGGCAGCTTCGTGGTCGATGCCCGTCTGCCGATGGAGGAGTTCGAGGCGCGGCTGGGGCCGATTCTGGAAGAGGACGAGCGCGACGACATCGACACCGTGGGCGGTCTGGTGTTCGCCATCGCCGGGCGCATTCCGGCCCGTGGCGAACTGTTGAACCACCCCGCCGGGCTGGAGTTCGAGGTCACCGAGGCAGACCCGCGCCGGATCCGCCGTCTGCGCGTGCGCCACGCCGCCGCCGTCGGCGACCCCAACCGGGAATGAGGCGTGAGGGGCTTTTCGATAGCCCGATAGCCGGCGCCCTGGGCCGATTGAACGGCTGGCGCCGTCATGCCGTTTCGATGGCGCTGGGCGCCGTCGCCACCCTGGCCATGCCGCCGGTTTTTGCCGTTCCCGTGCTGCTTTTCGTCTTTCCCGGCCTGTTGTGGCTGCTGCGCGGAACGCGCGGTCCGGGCTCGGCCTTCCTGACCGGATGGAGCTTCGGGTTCGGCTATTTTGTGATCGGGCTGTACTGGATCGTTTTCGCGCTCAGCGTCGACTGGGCCCGGTTCTGGTGGCTGGCGCCGCCGACCGTCGCCGGGTTGCCGGCCGTGCTTGCCTTGTTTCCCGGTCTGGTCGCGGCGCTGTGGCGGCGGTTGGATATTCCCGGCGTCGCCGGCGTTCTGGCCTTTGCGGCGCTGTGGGGGCTGTCGGAATGGCTGCGCGGCCACATCCTGACGGGGTTTCCGTGGAACCTGATCGGCTATGGCTGGGTCGGCTGGCCGTCGGTGCTTCAAGCGGGGTCGGTTGTCGGCGTCTATGGGTTGAGCGTCGTGACCGTGGCGGTTGCGGCCCTGCCGGCTTGCCTGGCCGGCGACGGCCGAAGCCGGCGCCCGCCGCTGGCGGCCTTGGCCGCCGGCCTGCTGGTTTTTGTCGCAATCGCCTGGGCCGGCGGCCACCGCCTCGACACGGCTTCGTCCGAGCCGCCGCCGGACGTTACCGTGCGCCTGGTCCAGCCGAATGTCGGTCAAAGGGAGAAATGGGACCGCGCCCAATGGCCGGAGATCTTTGCCCGCCACCTGTCCATGAGCGTGGCGGCCGACCGTGACCCAAACCTCGACGTCGATCTCGTGATCTGGCCCGAAGCGGCGGTGCCGATCCCCATCGAAGAGGAGCCCAACATCCTGGCCGCCCTGGCCGAGGCGGTTCCGCCCGGCGGGCTGCTGATCACCGGTGCCCCGCGGCGGTCGCCGGCCGGCGCGCCGCTGCAGCTTTGGAACAGCCTCCACGCCATCGATGGTACCGGAGCCGTGATCGCCACCTACGACAAGGCCCACCTGGTGCCGTTCGGGGAGTATGTGCCGCTGCGCGGCATCCTGCCCATCGACAAGGTGGCGCCGGGGCAGGTCGATTTCAGCCCCGGGCCGGGACCGCGCACCATCGATCTGCCGGGCCTGCCGCCGGTCAGTCCGCTGATCTGCTACGAGGTCATTTTTCCCGGCGCCGTGACCGCCCCCGACGCCCGTCCGGCCTGGCTGCTCAACATCACCAATGACGCCTGGTACGGGGTGACGGCGGGGCCCCATCAGCATTTCGCCATCGCCCGGATGCGCGCGGTTGAGGAGGGATTGCCGCTGGTCCGGGTCGCCGGCACGGGGATCAGCGGTGTGGTCGACGGGTATGGCCGGGTCACCGCCACTATCGGCTTGGGCGAACGCGGCATTGCCGATGCCGCCATGCCCCCGGCCCTGCCGCCGACGCCCTATGCCAGATGGGGCGACGCCGGCTTCTGGCTGCTGACCATGGTCCTGGCCGGTCTTGTCGCCGGATTCGGCCAACGCCGCCCGCGCCGCCCACGCCGCGATGTAACGGCTTAGTGGACGGCCGCATCGGCGAGGGTTAGCCTTGCCGGCACGGAACCGATACGGTGGATGAGCCGAACCGACGATCGTTAGTATCGTCTTGGAATGTATGCATGTGCGGACAGGGGTAGCGGTTCTCCGACAACGGCGTTATTTGTAGGATGAAAGCCCGCACCCCCCCGGGAGACATCCATTGGCCAATCCTATGACAAAACCCCGCCGCGTTGTCGGCCGCCCGCGCATCGGGCACCCCCACCCCATCGACGTGCATGTCGGCAGCCGTCTGCGCCTGCGCCGCACGCTTTTAGGCATGAGCCAGGAAAAGCTGGGCGAGGCCATCGGGCTGACCTTTCAGCAGGTCCAGAAATACGAGCGCGGCGCCAACCGCATCGGCGCCAGCCGCCTGCACGATTTGAGCCGCGTTCTAGACGTGCCGGTCGCGTTCTTTTTCGAGGACGCACCGTCCGCGAAGGCGTCACGGGCCCAGGCGGCCGGCATGGCCGAGGATGCCGAGCCCTACACACCCGACCCCATGGCCAAGCGCGAGACATTGGAACTGGTGCGCGCCTACTACCGGATTCACAATCCGGCATTGCGGCGGCGCGTGTTCGACCTGATCAAGGCCATCGCCAATTCGGAAACTCAAGGTCAGCCTTGAGACTCCGGACCGTTCGCCAACGGTCTTGACCAACGATGCGGTCCTTGCCACAAGTCGCGCCTTGATCGAGATCGAGGATCGGCCGGCGGTCGCCGGAACGGCCGCCCTGCCCATCCTCGTCCGCCACACCGAAATCACGCGAGGACCGGCCGTGCCCAAGGGAAACTACGTCTTTACCAGCGAGTCCGTGTCCGAGGGGCATCCCGACAAGGTTTCGGACCGGGTGTCCGACGCCATCGTCGACGCCTTTCTGGCCGCCGATCCGGAGGCCCGCTGCGCCATCGAAACCCTGTGCACCACCAACCGGATGGTCATCGCCGGCGAGGCGCGCGGACCGGACACGATCAACGCCGCGGCGATGGAGGAGATTGCCCGCCACGCCGTGCGCGACATCGGCTATGAGCAGGAAGGTTTTCACTGGCGCAACGCCACGGTCGAGGTCTTTGTCCACAAGCAGTCGGCCGACATCGCCAAGGGCGTCGACGCCGCCGGCAACAAGGACGAAGGCGCCGGCGACCAGGGCATCATGTTCGGCTATGCCTGCCGCGAGACCGATGTCCTGATGCCGGCACCGATCCACTTTTCCCACGCCATCCTGCGCAGCCTGGCCGAAGCGCGGCATTCCGGCGCCGAACCGCATCTGGGCCCCGACGCCAAAAGCCAGGTTTCGCTGCGCTATGTCGATGGCAAACCGGCCGGCGCCAGTTCCGTCGTCGTGTCCACCCAGCATGCCGACGGGCTGGATCAGGCCGAGGTGCGGGAGATCGTGCGGCCGCACGTGGTCAACGTCCTGCCCCAGGGCTGGATGTGCGACGAGGACCAATTTTACGTCAACCCCACCGGCCGGTTCGTCATCGGCGGGCCGGACGGCGACGCCGGTCTGACCGGGCGCAAGATCATCGTCGACACCTATGGCGGCGCGGCCCCCCATGGCGGCGGCGCCTTTTCCGGCAAGGATCCGACCAAGGTCGACCGGTCGGCGGCCTATGCCGCCCGCTATCTGGCCAAGAACGTGGTGGAGGCGGGTCTGGCCGACCGCTGCACCATCCAGCTCAGCTACGCCATCGGCGTGTCCCATCCCCTGTCGGTCTACATCGATACCCACGGTACGGGGAAGGTCGACGAGGACCGGCTGTCCGATGGCTTGCGCGAACGGGTCGATCTGCGCCCCCGGGGCATCCGCCTGCATCTGGGCCTGAACAAGCCGATCTACGCCCGGACATCGGCCTACGGCCATTTCGGCCGCCCGCCGGAGCCCGATGGCGGTTTTTCGTGGGAACGTACCGACCTGGCGGAGGAGCTGAAGGCGACCTTCGGGTGACGGCCGGCGGCTCCCCGCCGTCGGAACGCCGCACGCTGTACGGGCGGCGCCGTGGCCGCAAGCTGCGGCCGGGCCGCGTCGACCTTCTCGACCGGACCCTGCCGGCCCTCGCGGTCCCGCTGCCGGAACCGCCGGCCATGCTCGACCCCGCCGACCTGTTTCCCAAAGCCCCCCGGGCCGTATGGCTGGAGATCGGCTTTGGCGGCGGCGAACATCTGGCGGCTCAGGCCGAGCGGCACCCCGATGTCGGGATCATCGGCTGCGAACCCTTTATCAATGGCGTCGCCAGCCTGCTCCGGGACATCGACCGGCGCGGCCTGACCAACATCCGCATCCATCCCGGCGATGCCCGGCCGGTCGTCGACGCCTTGCCCGACGCGGCCATCGACCGGTGCTTTGTCCTGTTTCCGGACCCGTGGCCCAAAGTCCGCCATCACAAGCGGCGTCTGATCAACGCCGACAGCCTGACCGCGCTGGCGCGGGTCCTGTCCGACGGCGCGGAGCTGCGCCTGGCCAGCGACGACCCCGGGCTGGTCGATTGGATGTTGGCGGAAACCCGCCGGCATGGCGCCTTTGCCTGGACCGCCGGCGGGCCCCAGGACTGGCGGCGCCGGCCCGACGACTGGCCCGCCACACGCTACGAGGCCAAAGCACTTGCGGCCGGCCGGACGCCCGCCTATTTAACCTTTTTGCGGCGGCCCCGAACGAACGGGAAAAGTGTTGCGGGCCGCGCCGAAGGGGTTATAGTGCGCCAACAAAACATCCTGTATTGCTGATCGGCTGAGTACGGTCGTATCGGCACAAGGGTGGGCCATTGGCCCGCCTTTTTTGTTTCTGGAACGCTTTTGGTATTGGGGCAGCGCCGCACGGGCAGCGCCGGAAGTTGAAGGGCATGGATCGGGAAGGTCGGATCGAACGCATCGTGGCCCCCGCGCTGGAAGCCATGGGGCTGGAAGTGGTGCGGGTGATGATCATGGGCGACCGCACGCCGGTGCTGCAGGTCATGGTGGAACGTCGGGATCGCGGGGTCTTAACGGTTGAGCATTGCGCGAAGGCCAGTCGCACCATATCTGCCCTTCTGGACGTGGACGATCCGATCGACGCGGCCTACACGCTGGAGGTGTCGTCGCCGGGGATCGATCGGCCTTTGACGCGGCTGGCGGACTTTGACCGGTTCGCCGGGTTCGAGGCAAGGGTCGAGACTACGGCGGCGGTGGATGGGCGGCGGCGGTTTCGCGGCCGGCTCCACGGTCTGGAGGGTGAGGCGGTGAAGCTTGAGATGGATGGCGACGGCGCCGCGCCCGTCACGGTTCTGGTGCCGTTTCGGGACATACGGCGGGCCAAGCTGGTGTTGACCGACGAATTGATTGCGGCCGCCCAGCCGGGCTGATCGGCGGCCGTGCGACGGGGGGCGCGGGACGCCGCTTCCCTCAAGCGCGAAACCGGGTAACGACAAAGGGTAAGGCCTTTCGCAATGGAACTTCTGCAAGTCGCAGACGCGGTGGCACGCGAAAAGAATATCGAGCGGGATGAGGTGCTGGAGGCCATGGAACAGGCCATCCAGAAGGCCGGCCGGTCCAAGTACGGGCAGGAGCACGATATCCGCGCCGTCATCGGGCGATCCGACGGTGAAATCGCGCTGGCGCGCTATCGCCACGTGGTGGATGCGGTCGAAAACGAAATGACCGAGATCTCGCTGGCCGACGCCCAGGATCGCGACCCGTCGCTGACCGTCGGCGCCTATCTGATCGAACCCCTGCCGCCCATCGATTTCGGCCGCATCGCCGCCCAGACCGCCAAGCAGGTGATCGTCCAGAAGGTGCGCGAGGCCGAGCGGCGCCGTCAGTTCGAGGAGTTCCGGGACCGTGTCGGCGAGATCGTCAACGGTCTGGTCAAGCGCGCCGAATATGGCAACGTGACCGTCGATCTGGGCCGCGCCGAGGCCGTCATACGGCGCGACGAGTTGTTGCCGCGGGAGCATTACAAGGTCGGCGACCGCGTGCGCGCCTACATCTATGACGTCCGAGAGGAACAGCGGGGACCTCAGATCTTCCTGTCGCGCAGCCATCCCCAGTTCATGGCCAAGCTGTTTGCCATGGAAGTGCCGGAAATCTACGACAACATCATCGAGATCCGGGCCGTGGCCCGCGACCCCGGCAGCCGGGCCAAGATCGCCGTCATCTCCAAGGACAGTTCCATCGACCCGGTCGGCGCCTGCGTCGGCATGCGCGGCAGCCGCGTCCAGGCGGTGGTCGGCGAACTGCAGGGCGAGAAGATCGACATCATCCCCTGGTCGGCCGATCCTGCAACCTTCGTGGTCAATGCCCTGGCGCCCGCCGAAGTGTCCAAGGTGGTGCTCGACGACGAACAACGCCGGATCGAGGTGGTGGTGCCCGACGACCAGTTGTCGCTGGCCATCGGCCGGCGGGGCCAGAACGTCCGGCTGGCGTCCATGTTGACGGGCTGGGAAATCGACATCCTGACCGAGGCCGAGGAATCCGAGCGCCGCACGGAAGAAATGCGCGAGCGCAGCCAGCTTTTTATGAACGCGCTGGATGTCGACGACGTCATTGCCCACCTTCTGGTCGGCGAAGGCTTCACCCGGCTTGAGGAGATTGCTTACATCCCGCCGGAAGAGCTTATCGACATCGAAGGGTTCGACGACGACATCGCCGCCGAGCTGCAGAACCGGGCGCGGGTCTACCTCGAAGAGCAGACCGTCGCGGCCGTCAAGCGCTGCGAGGAGCTGGGGATCAGCGCCGAACTGATGGAACTGGAAGGGTTGACGCCCGCTCTTCTGGTCAAGTTGGGTGAGCAGGGTGTCAAGACCGTGGACGATCTGGGCGATCTGGCCAGTGACGAGTTGATCGAATTCCTGGGGGCCGACGCGCTGTCGGAGGAGGAGGCCAACGCGCTGATCATGACCGCCCGCGCCCATTGGTTCGAAGGTGAGGAACCGGCCGCCGAAGACGGCGCCGAATCCGCGGCGGAAGCGCCGGCCGGCAAGACCATGGCCGGAGAGTGAGGAGCGTCGCGAACAGCCGATGGCCTTGTCCTCGACACAGTCAGCGCCACGCCGGGATAGCGGTGGGCGGCCACGCCGGGATAGCGGTGGGCGGCGACGCCGGGCCGGCGACGGGGACGGCGCCGAGCGCCGTTGCATCGCCACGGGGCTGATCGCGCCGAAGGCGGCGCTGATCCGGTTTGTCGTGGCGCCGGACGGGACGCTGACACCGGATATAGACGCCAAGCTGCCCGGGCGCGGGCTGTGGGTCGCGGCGGACCGCGCGGCCCTGGACAAGGCGGTGCGCAAGGGGGCCTTCGCCCGCGCCGCGCGCATGCCGGTGACCGTGCCCGAGGGGCTGACCGCACGGATCGAGGCGATGCTGACGCAACGGTGCGCCGACATCCTGGGCCTGGCCCGACGCGCCGGCATCGCCGTGGCCGGTTTTGAGAAGGCCCGAGAGTGGCTGGTGCGGGGCGAGGCGGCGGTGCTGATCGCCGCCCGGGACGGCGCCCCCGACGGGCGGGGCAAGCTGCAGCGGCTTGCAGGCACGCGCCCGGTGGTGGCGCCGTTGACGGCGGCCGAGATGGGGGCCGCGTTTGGACGCGACCACGCGGTGCATGCCGCGGTGGGCGCTGGCGGGTTGGCCGACCGCCTGCTGGTCGAGGCACGGCGTCTGGACGGCCTGCGCCGCGCCGGGCCGCGCCTTGACGGACAAACGGCCGAGGCGGAGCATGCGGCGCCGCCAGGACACGGACAAGAGGCAGACGCAAGACGGTTATGACGGATAGTAACGAACAAGACCGGAAGTCCACCCTGAAGCTGGGTGGCGGGAAGCTGGAACTGCGCAAGACGATCGAGTCGGGCCAGGTGCGCCAGAGTTTCTCCCATGGCCGGTCGAAGACCGTGACCGTGGAGGTCAAGCGCAAGCGCACCATCGATCGGGGCGGCCCCGCGGCCGGAGACGGTGCCGGCGCCGAGGCCGCGACCGAGGGCGGCCTGGCCGGCGCGGTCGCGCGCGGTCGGCCGCAGCGCCGCCTCACCGAGGCCGAGCGGGAGGCGCGGGAAACCGCGCTGCGCAGCGCCCTGCGCGAGGAAGATCAGCGCCAGCAGGCGGAAACCGCCCGCCAGGCCGTCGAGACCCCGGCCGAGGCCCCGCCGGCACCGGCATCGCCGGCCGAACCGCTGACCCCGCAGGCTCTGCGCGATCGCGAGATGGCCGAACTGCGCGAGATCGAGGAAAACGAGCGCCGGCGGACCGAGGAAGAACGCGCCCGTATCGAGGAAATCGAGCAGCAGCGTCTGGCCGAACAGGCCAAGCTTCGCGCCGCCGAACAGGCCGACGAGGAAAAGCGGCGCAAGGTGGCCGACCGGGTGGGCCGGGCCGGCGCGGCCAAGGTCGACGCGCTGGAAGGCGACGACGACGCCAGCAAGGGCCGTTCCCGTCGCGCCGGAGACGCGTCGCCGGCGTCACCCCGTCGTCCGGCCGTGCGCAACCGCGTCGAACCGCGCCGTCGCGGCGGCAAGCTGACGATTTCCCAGGCCCTCAGCGGCGACGACGGCGCGCGGATGCGCAGCCTGGCCGCCGTGCGCCGTGCCCGGGAAAAGGAACGTCGCGGCGAAGAGCAGCCGCCCGAAAAGATCGTCCGCGAAGTCGTCGTTCCGGAAACCATCACCATCCAGGAACTGGCCAACCGCATGGCCGAGCGGGGCGTCGACGTCATCAAGTCGCTGATGAAGATGGGCGTGATGGCCACCATCACCCAGACCATCGATGCCGACACGGCCGAACTTCTGGTCAACGAATTCGGCCACCGCATCAAGCGGGTGTCGGAAGCCGATGTCGAGGTCGGGCTGCGCGGCGAGGAAGACGATACCGGGGATCTGATGCCCCGCCCGCCGGTGGTGACCGTCATGGGCCACGTCGATCACGGCAAGACGTCGCTTTTGGACGCGCTGCGTCAGTCCGACGTGGCGGCCCGCGAGGCCGGCGGCATCACCCAGCATATCGGCGCCTATCAGGTGACGATGGAAAACGGTGCCCGCATCACCTTCATCGACACGCCGGGCCACGAGGCCTTTACCGAGATGCGGGCCCGGGGCGCCAACACCACCGACATCGTCATCCTGGTGGTCGCCGCCGACGACGGCATCATGCCGCAGACCGTGGAGGCCATCCGCCACGCCACGGCGGCCGAGGTGCCGATCATCGTCGCCATCAACAAGATCGACCTGCCCGACGCCGATACCACCCGTGTGAACAACGAACTGCTGCAGCACAACATCGTGGTCGAGGCGATGGGCGGCGACGTGCTGACCGTCGAGGTTTCGGCCAAGACCAAGCAGGGCCTGGACAAGCTGGAAGAGGCCATCCTTCTGCAGGCCGAGCTTTTGGAGCTTCGCGGCAACCCCAACCGCAGCGCCGAGGGCAGCGTCATCGAGGCCAAGCTGGAGCGCGGCCGCGGTCCGGTGGCCACGGTGCTGGTCCAGCGCGGCACCCTGAAGGTCGGCGATATCTTCGTTACCGGCAGCGAATGGGGCCGGGTCCGCGCCATGATCAACGATCGGGGCGAGCAGATCGACGCCGCCGGTCCGTCGATGCCGGTCGAGGTGCTTGGCCTCAACGGCGCGCCCCTGGCCGGCGATGACTTCATCGTCGTCGAGACCGAGGCCCGGGCCCGCGAGATCACCGAGTTCCGGGGCCGCAAGAAGCGCGATCTGTTCCAGGCGGCCGGCGCGCGCGGCACGCTGGAGCAGATGTTCACCCAGATCGCCGCCGGGGCCGTCAAGGAACTGCCGATGGTCATCAAGGGCGATGTCCAGGGGTCCATCGAGGCCATCGCCAGCAGTGTCGAAAAGCTGGTCGGGGAAGAGACGGAGGTCCGCGTCCGTATCCTTCATTCGGCCGTCGGCGGCATCAACGAAAGCGATATCACGCTGGCCAAGTCGACCGGGGCCATGGTCATCGGGTTCAACGTCCGGGCCAACCCGCAGGCGCGGGAAATGGCCCGTCGCGATGGTGTCGACATCCGCTACTACAGCGTGATCTACAACGTCATCGACGATGTCCGCCAGGCGCTGTCGGGCATGCTGTCGCCGACGCTGCGGGAGAATTTCCTGGGCAACGCGGAGATCCGCGAAATCTTCAACATCACCAAGGTCGGCAAGGTGGCCGGCTGTCACGTGACCGAGGGCATGGTGCGCCGCGGCGCCAAGGTGCGTCTGCTGCGCGACAACATCGTCATCCACGAAGGCACCCTCAAAACCCTCAAGCGCTTCAAGGAAGAGGTGCGCGAGGTGCGCGAGGGCTATGAATGCGGCATGGCCTTCGAGAATTATGAGGATATCCGCGTCGGCGATGTGATCGAAGCCTTTGAGACGGAAGAAGTGGCGCGCCAGCTTTAGGACCGCGCCGCCTCGGCCGCCAAGGAGGGCGGGAGCCGCCCCGACAAGGGGCGGTCCCGACGCACGAATACGGGATTTCAGGATCATGAGAGACGGCCGATCGCCCTCGCACCGGCAGCTTCGTGTCGGTGAGGAGCTGCGCCACAGCCTTGCCGAGGTGCTGCTGCGTGGAGAGCTACGCGATCCGGACCTGGCGGACGCGTCGATCACCGTGACCGAGGTGCGCATCGGCCCCGACCTGCGCAACGCCACCGCCTTCATCATGCCGTTGGGCGGCGCCAACATGGATCGAATCCTGCCCGCCCTGCGCCGCGCCGCGCCGTTTTTGCGGACCCGGATCGGCAAGGGGCTGCGGCTGCGGTTTACCCCCACCCTGTCCTTCCAGGCGGACACGTCCTTCGACTATGCCCAGAATATCGACCGGCTCCTGCGCCAGGGCGATCGCGCCGACAGCGCCGCGACCGAGCCGACCGATGATCCGGACGGCGGCCAGGACGGCGGCCCGGACGACATCGGGAACGCCCATCGGGCGGAAAGCGGCGATGGCTCGCAAACGCCGCGGTAACCCCGTCAGCGGTTGGCTGGTGGTCGACAAGCCGGTCGGCATGACCTCGACACGCCTGGTCGGGATCGCCCGCCGGGCGCTGAACGCCGCCAAGGCCGGTCATGGCGGCACCTTGGACCCGCTAGCCTCGGGCGTTCTGCCCATCGCCTTTGGCGAGGCGACCAAGACGGTCGGCTATGCCATGGACGGCGAAAAGACCTACCGGTTCGACGTGCGCTGGGGCGAGGCGCGGGACACCGACGACGCCGAGGGCGCGGTAACGGAAACCAGCGCGGTACGGCCGACCGACGACCAGATCCGGGCCGCCCTGCCCCGGTTCGTCGGCCATATCCAGCAGGTGCCGCCATCCTTCTCGGCACTGAAGATAAATGGTCAGCGCGCATATGATTTAGCGCGCGGCGGTCGGGACGTGGTCCTGGCGCCCCGGTCGGTGCGCGTCGCGCGGCTGGACCTGCTGGACAGGCCCGACCCCGACAGCGCCCGGTTCGAGGCGGTGTGCGGCAAGGGCACCTATGTCCGCTCCCTGGCCCGGGACTTGGCCGAGACCCTGGGCACGGTCGGCCACGTCACGGCGCTGCGGCGGCACCGGGTCGGGCCGTTTTCCCTGGAAAACGCAGTATCGCTTGCACAATTGGAGGCGATGGCGGATAACCCGCTCGCCGAAAGCACTCTGCTTCCGATCGCGACCGCGCTGGACGACATCCCGGCGCTGGCCCTGACGGAAACGGAAGCGCACCAGATGCGATGCGGCCAACCGGTCATGCTTCTGCGTCGGTCGGAGCGAGAGAGGCTCGAACAGCTCAATCTCGACCCGGCGGCGGAAGGCGTGGTGGTGTTGGCCGTTCTGGACCGAACGCCCGTGGCCCTGGCCCGGCTGGACGGCGCCTCATTGCAGCCGGTGCGCGTACTCAACCTGTGACGCCTCTAGGAGAAGACGATGTCGATCACACCCGAACGCAAGACGGAACTGATCAAGGAACATGCCACCGCCGCCAACGATACCGGCTCGCCCGAAGTCCAGGTGGCGGTGTTGAGCGAGCGTATTTCCAATCTGACCGAGCATTTGAAGACCCATAAGAAAGACTTCCACTCCCGCCGCGGCCTGCTGATCATGGTCGGTCGCCGGCGGCGCTTGCTCGACTACGTCAAGCGCAAGAATGTGGGCCGGTACGAACAGCTGGTCAAAACCCTCGGGCTGCGTCGCTGATCGCGCCCCGTTTGGCGATCCGTCTGATGGTATCGAACGGCGCCCGTGCCCAAGGCACACGATCAAGACATGCCGATGCGCCGATGCGCAGCAGGAGCTCGCCGTTGCCGTGAAGGGCGACGGCGTTCGGCTTTTCACGAGAAGGCGCGGCCGCTTCAGGCCGCCCTTCGGCCCCGGGTCCGATTGGCGGACTGGGGTGACGATGGGAAGGAAGAGAGATGTTTAACGTATACCGTAAGGAAATCGATTGGGGCGGCCGGAAGCTGACCCTGGAAACCGGGCGGATCGCGCGTCAGGCCGATGGCGCCGTTCTGGTCACCTATGGCGACACGGTCGTGCTGTGCACCGCCGTCGGCATGAAGTCGCCCAAGCCGGGTATCGATTTCTTTCCGCTGACCGTCAACTATCAGGAAAAGAGCTTTGCCGCCGGCAAGATCCCCGGCGGGTTCTTTAAGCGCGAGGGGCGCCCGTCGGAGAAAGAGACGCTGGTGTCCCGCCTGATCGACCGGCCGATCCGGCCGCTGTTCGCCAAGGCCTACCGCAACGAAACCCAGATCGTCTGCACGGTGCTCAGTCACGATCTGGAAAACGATCCCGACATCGTGTCGCTGATCGGCGCGTCGGCCGCCCTGACCCTGTCGGGCCTGCCGTTTCTGGGCCCCATCGGCGCCGCGCGCGTCGGCTATATCGATGGCGAGTATGTGCTGAACACGCCGCTGGACTCGACATCCCGGTCCAAGCTGGACCTGGTCGTCGCCGGCACCCAGGAAGGCGTGCTGATGGTCGAATCCGAGGCGCATGAGTTAAGCGAGGAGGTCATGCTGGGGGCCGTTCTGTTCGGTCACCGGGAGTACCAGAAGGTCATCGACGCCATCATCGGTCTGGCCGAGATGGCCGCCAAGGACCCGCGCGAGGTGCCCGAGGCCGATCCCGCCGCCGAGCGTGCCGGCACCCGGGTTCGGGAACTGGCCGAAGATCGCGTCCGCGAGGCCTATACCATCACCGTCAAGCAGGACCGGGTTCAGGCGCTGTCGGACATCAGGGACTCGGTTGTCGAAACCCTGGAGGGCGAGGACATCCCGGCGGACATGGTCGCCAAGGCCTTCAAGAGCCTGGAAAGCCATGTGGTCCGCAATTCCATTCTGGACACCGGCATCCGCATCGACGCCCGCGACACCAAGACCGTGCGGCCGATTGTGGCCGAGGTCGGGGTGCTGGGCCGGGCCCACGGGTCGGCCCTGTTCACCCGCGGCGAAACCCAGGCGCTGGTCGTCGCCACCCTGGGCACCGGTCAGGACGAACAGGTCATCGATGCGCTTGAAGGCGATTATCGCCAGCACTTCCTGCTGCACTACAACTTCCCCCCCTATTCGGTCGGCGAGGCCGGCCGCATGGGGTTCACCGGCCGCCGCGAGGTCGGGCACGGCAAGCTGGCGTGGCGGGCGGTTCATCCGCTGATGCCGGCCAAGGAGGCGTTCCCCTACACCATCCGCGTCGTGTCGGAGATCACCGAGTCCAACGGCTCGTCGTCCATGGCCACCGTGTGCGGCACCAGTCTGGCGATGATGGATGCCGGCGTTCCCCTGACGCGTCCGGTCGCGGGTATCGCCATGGGGCTGATCAAGGACGGTGAGCGTTTTGCCGTTCTGTCGGACATCCTGGGCGACGAAGACCATCTGGGCGACATGGATTTCAAGGTCGCCGGCACCGATCAGGGCATCACCTCGCTGCAGATGGACATCAAGATCACGTCCATCACCCAGGAGATCATGCAGATCGCGCTGGACCAGGCCAGGGACGGAAGGTTGCACATCCTGGGCGAAATGGCCAACGCCCTGACCGGCGCCCGGCCCGAGGTCAACCAGAACGCCCCCCGCATCACCGTGATGAGCGTGCCCAAGGACAAGATCCGCGAGGTCATCGGGTCCGGCGGCAAGGTCATCCGGGAAATCTGCGAGGTCACCGGCGCCAAGGTCGATATCGAGGATGACGGCACGGTCAAGGTCGCGGCCGTGGACAGCGCCGCGGCCCAGGCGGCCATCGACTGGATCAAGAACATCGTCGCCGAGCCCGAGGTCGGGGCGATCTACAACGGCAAGGTCGTGAAGTGCATGGATTTTGGCGCGTTCGTCAATTTCCTGGGCGCCCGCGACGGGTTGGTCCATATCTCCGAGCTGAAACCCGAACGGGTCGGCAAGGTGACCGATGTGGTCAATGTCGGCGACGAGGTGAAGGTCAAGGTTCTCGGCCTCGACGATCGCGGCAAGGTCAAGCTGTCGATGAAGGCCGTCGACCAGGTGACCGGCGCCGATCTGACCAAGCAGCCCGAACGGGCCAAGGAGGCCGGCTAGCGGAGAGCCGGGGTCGATAAGCGCGCTTATCGACCCCGCTGTCGTTTGATCCCTCCGTCGGGTTGATCCGGGCCGCAAGACGCGGCCGTCCGGCCGCTTTGAGCGTCGGCGCGGCTCCGGATCGGATGATGCGGAGGCTTTGGTGTCTCGGATCGCCCTTCTGATCGCGGTTGTGCTGGCCATCACCGTCGGTGCGGGATCGGCGGGCGCGGCCGACATCGGCCGTTTGGCGTCCCGCCTTTGGGTCGACACCGGTGCGCCGGGCGTGGCCATCGGCGTGTACGACCGGGGGACCATCACGATCGGCGTCGCCGGCACCCGGACCCACGATACCGACGTCGCCGTCGACATCGTGGATCTGTGGCATATCGGCTCCAACACCAAATCGATGACGGCCACCGTGGCCGCCAGACTGGTCGAACAGGGGCGCCTGTCGTGGGACGACACCATCGGCGCGGTCTTGGGCGACGTCGTCCCCGACATGAACCCGGCCTATCGCGACCTGACGTTGGTTCACCTGTTCAGCCACCGGTCCGGCCTGCCGGCCAACATCGGACGCCTGGCCACCCTCCGCTATATCGGCACCGATGCCGACCGGGACGCCGTCGTCGATCGGCGCCGCTACGCCGGCAGGGTCCTGACGCTGGCCCCGGTGGCCACGCCGCAAACCGGTTTCCTGTATTCCAACGCCGGTTACGTGGTCGCCGCCGCGATGATGGAGGCCCGCACCGGCGTGTCCTGGGAAGACCTGATGCGCGGCGAGCTGTTCGCCCCGCTGGGCCTTGCCAGCGCCGGGTTCGGGCCGCCCGGAACGCCGGGCACGCTGGACCAGCCGCGCGGCCACCGCGCCGGTCTGCTGGGCGGTCTGCGGTCGGTGGAACCGGGCGCCGGTGCCGACAACCCGCCGGTTCTGGGACCGGCCGGACGCGTCCACATGACCGTTACCGATCAGTTGCGCTATGCCGCTGTCCACATGCGTGGGATCCGCGGCGACGAGGGCGGGTTCCTGACCCGCGAAAGCTGGCACCGGCTGCACACCCCGCCCTTCGGCGGCGATTACGCGTTGGGCTGGGTCGTCACCGACGACGGCGTCTATCGTCACGCCGGCTCGAACACGATGTGGCTGGTTCAGATGTATCTGTGGCCGGACGCCGATCGGGCGCTGGTCGTCGCCGCCAACGACGGCAGGATCGAAGACCTGCGGGCCGCGTTCAACGCCATCGGCGAAACCCTGGCGCCGGATCCCGACCCGTGACCAATGCTTGTCCAGGCGCCGCGAAGACCGGCGCGTAATCGGCGCCCAACGGCATCACACGCCTGGATCGTCTCCCAACAAGCGCGTCAGCATGTGCCTGACGTGATCCTGGCCGCCATAGAAGATCGCCAGGATACGGACCTTGCGCTCGGCTTCGTTCAGGTCGAACCAGACTATCGCGCGGCCCATCGTTACATTTCGCAAGCCGGTTGCAATGGCATCGCGCCGGGTGCCTTTGTGAGGCGCTTTCGATATCGCTTCGGCTGCAGACCGGATGGCATCGATCCGGTCGGCCGCCTTCATGAAAGCCGCGTCAGGAGCTTCGCCAAAACCCACGAGAGTTTCGAACAGATGATCGAAGATCAGCTCGAAGTCGCGCTCGGCAGCATCCGAAAACTCAGTCGTCCAGACCATGCTCGCGCCGCTTCCGCTCGAGCATTCGGTCCGCGCGGTCTTTCATGAGATCGGGCGAGAGAAACTGCCCGGCGCGCCTTTGCTCGACCAGAACACGCAACGCATCGGTCTCGGCACGTTCGGCTTCGGTCTTCTGGCGAAGCAGATCCAAGCCTTGTTGGATAACGGCGCTGGCGCTGGAATAGCGGCCCTCCCGCACAAGCGTGCGTATGAAACTGGCCTGTTGGTCCGTCAACGAGATCGATGATTTCACCGTCATCCCAAATCCTCCTAGAGCAGGATCGCCTTGGGTGGAAGCGGGTCCGCTTCCACCAATGACGATCGCGCTCTAGGCATGATGGTATTACTAGGTCGTACCATTGGCAAGTCGTACGTCCCGCTTTGACGGACCTCGAGGACCCCGCCCACCTGACATCGTCGAACGGCAGCGCGAGGGATCGGCAAAGCGGGCCTACCGGCCGATCACCACCGGCTCGGGCCGGCCCATCCGGCACAGGTGAAGGCTGCGCACCGCCTCGGCCACGCCCTTTTCGGCCAATTCGAGAAAGCTGGGCAACCCGAACGGATCGGCCGCCTCGTAACGGACCGCGTAGCCCAGATCCTCCAGGGAGGCGACGGTCAGCCGGCTCAGCGGCCGCCGGGCCCCGGACAGAAAGCCGGTCATCAGCTCGTCCCCGAACACCAGCTCGCGCCAATGGCCTTCCCGCGTACCGGGACCGCCGGTGTTGGCGACCGGCACCGGCCGGGATTCGCCCCGGCCGCGCAGGGCGCCGTATTCGCGCACCGCGTTGGGGCCGACGAACCCCGGATCGTCGGTGCCCCGGCCGCGCAGCAGCCCCATCCGGTCCCACAGCGTCCCGATCCCCAGAACGTGCCCCATTTCGTGCAGGATGACGTCGGCAAAGGCGCCTTCGCCCTCTAGCCGCTCGACATCGGCAAGGTCGAATTCCATGACACCCTTGGCCGGCAGTTCGCCGTCCGGCCGCAGATGGGTCGGGCCCGCCCGTCCCAGCACCCCCTGGGCCCCGTCGATCGGCGCCACCGACGCCTCGATCAGCAGGCCGTCGATCGACCGTCCGTCGATCTCCACCGTCGGGAAGGCGATTTGGGCCACCGCGTCCCACCGCTCCGCCGCCGCTTCGAAAACCCCCTGCCGCTCGGGGCTGACGGGGCTCGTGAATGCAATCTCGATCACCGCTGACTCCTGACCACACGCCCTGCCGGCCGCATCGCGGCCGGGCTCGATCTGCCTATCACAGACGCCCCGAAGAACCGATCGCATCCTCTATGCGCGACGGCCCGACCGGGCGTGAAGATCGGCGAACGCCCGCGTGAGCGCGGCGGCCAGGGGCGCGATGTCGGTATCGGAAAGACTGGCCGGATCGACCGTCAGGATGCCGCGATGGGCGCGCCGCTCGCTCAATTGCACCGGCGTCGGCAGGGCGGCGAGATGGCGGATGACGTCATCGGCCGAAAACCCGACGGCCGGCGGGTCGACGCTCAGCTCAAGCAGCGGCCGCCGCTGCGTGTCCGCCACGGTCAGCAGGCGGGTCGGCACCAGGCCCTGATCGTCCACCTTCGCCTGGATGACCCGCAGGCTGTTCTCCTGCTTTTGTCCCCGGATGTCGAAATCGGTCGCCATAAAGGCCTCGAACGCCAGGATCAGACCGACGATCTCCTCCTTGGAGACTTTCATGCCGCGACCGATCCCCTGGCGCGGCAGACCCCGGAATCGAGTCCTGTCCACCAGATCGGCGGGCGGGTTCCACCGTTCGGGCACCACCGTCATGTCGGTCTGCTGCACCAGCGCCGATGCGATCAGATCCTTGGGCCCGCACAGCAATCCCGTCCCGGCCGGCGCGCCCAGCGCCTTGCCGCCGCTGAAGGCGACCAGCGTGGCCCCGGCGTCGGCGAAACGCCGCAGATTGTCCTTGGGCGGCAGCCAGGGCGCCGCGTCCGCGATAACCGGCAGATCGTGGCTGGCGGCAACGCCGGCGATCAGCGCCAGTTCGGGCAGGGTGTGGGGCGTCACCGCGACGTAGACCCCGACCGTCCGGTCCGTTATGGCCGCCTCGACCTCCGACGCCTCCACGGACCGAAATCCCGCCTCCAGGCCCGGATCGTTGAAGCCATAGTCGATCAGCCTGGCGCCGGCGGCCCGGATCGCGTGATCGTAGCTGGACCGATGCTTCCGGTGGACCAGGATATGGTCTTTCAACCCTCTGGTGTCTGGCAGCCGGTCCATGATCGCAACGGTGTCGCGGGCCAGGACGGACGCCGTCGCCAGGGTCAGCGCGGCGGCCGCGCCGCAGGTGACGATGGCCGCCTGGGTTCCGGTATGCGGGGCGATCAGACGGCTGACGGCCGCCTGCAACTCCACCATGTCGACAAAGCCGTCGCCGGCCGCCGCCATGCCGTCGCGGACGTTTTGCGACACCGGCCCGCCGCCCAGGCGCGTGAGGTAGCCGCCGGCGTTGATCCACCGGCGGACGCCAAGCCTGTCATAAACGTTCAGCGCGTCGGTCATTCCAGCCGGAATACCTCGACCGGTTCCTGCCGGCCGCGCATCACGTGCCGGCCGCAGGAGACAAGGGTGAAACCAGGTCCGAGCAGGGCGGCCGTATCGGCGCTGATCAGGATCGTCGTCGCCCGCCCCGGCACCGCCAGATCGTGACCCAGTTCCTCCAGGCGGCTGCAGGTGTTCACGGGATCGCCGACGATGGTATAGTTCATGCGCCCCGGCGCGCCGATGTTGCCGACCACGACGGCACCGGTGTGGATGCCGATCCGCAGGCCCACCGCCGGCCGGCCGGCATCCCGCAACGCCGCGTTGTCGCGATCCACCGCGTCGGCGATGGCCAGCGCCGCCCGACAGGCCCGTTCGGCGTGGTCGGCCTGCTTGTCGGGGGCGTTCCAGAAGGCCATCAGCCCGTCGCCGATGAACTTGTCGATGGTGCCGCCCTCGGCATCGACGCAGCCGCCCACCGATGCGAAATGATCGTTCAGAAACGCCGCCGTCTCGGCCGCCGGCAGGGATTCGGCGGCGCCGGTGAACCCGGCGATGTCGGTGAACATCACCGTCAGTTGCCGCTCGATCGACCGGACCTGCTCATACTCCTCCTTGGCCACCAGCCGCCGAACCAGGGTGCGCGGCACATAGGTTTCGAACCAGCGCAGGCCGCCCAGCATGCGGTTGAAGGCCATCGCCTGATCGTCCAGCTCGGTGATCGGGCTGCCGGGCAAGGGCGACACCGTTTCGAACTCCAGCCGGCTGAGCGCCAGGGCCTGGGTGGCGACGCGCCGGATCGGCCGGGCGATCCAGCGCCCCAGAATCACCGCCAGAACCAGCGACACGACCAGCACGGCCACCCCCGTCAGGCCCCACAAAGCCAGGTCGCGGACCACGCCCAGCATCGTGCGGGCCCGCACATGGCTGCCGACGATCAACGGCGGTTCGCCGAATCCCTGGACCTGGGCATAGAGGAAAATATGCGGCAGGGCGTTGACCTCGACCGAATGGCCGCCGATCTCCCGCGCCAGCTCGGCCGCCAGCGCGTTCTCATCGCCGCCACCCGACCACATCGCGGCCAGCACCGGGTCGCCGACCTCATCCAAACCGGGCAGGCCGCCGTCCGTGAGCCGTTCCCAGACGGTTCCGTCGATCAGGTTGAAATGGGCCAGAACCCTGTCATAGCCGCGCAAGACGAAGACGTTTCGGTCGAATTCGTCGCGCGGGTCGGTCATCGACCGGGACAGGGTATCGACGAAGACGGCGGCCACCAGAAGCCCGGCGAAGCGGTCGTCGCGATAGACCGGCCGGCGGAGGTTGAGGATCGGCCGGTTCCTGTCCTCCCCGAACACGATCTCCCCCCAATAGGTGTCCCGTCGGGTGGCTGCCTCCGCCAGGATACCGGCGATTTGGGGATCCCCGGCATCGTCGCGGATGAACGCCCCATCGCCCGGCGCAAGCCGCGCCACCCCGACGGCCAGCGCCTCGGGGGTCCAGAACAGCAGCGCGGCCACCTGCGGCGTCGCCGACAGCCCCCCGGACAGCAGAAGCGCCATCGACTCGGGATCGGCCGGATCGGCGGACCCGGCCTCGATCAGGCCGGCCAGAAACTCGATCTGAGCAAGGGGCGGGCCGAGTTCCGCCGTCAGCCGGTTCTCCACCGCCTGTACGGTCAGTTCGGCGCGGTCGCGCAACAGGGCGATGGTGCTGTCGCGATTGGCGATGTAGGCGATGATCAGGATGGAGGCCACGGCGATGAACACCAAGCCGCCGATGGCCATGGCCAGGGTGACGGAGATCGAAACCCGTCGCGTCCGTCGCGCCGAGGGCGCGGCGGCATGGGACGCCGGCTCCGCCGCCATTCCGGCGGCCGCGCGCATGACCGTCGCCCCTACCCGCCGTCCGTCGGCAGCATGGCGCCCAACGGTCGGCCGCCGAACAGATGGATGTGCAGATGGGGCACTTCCTGATGGCCGTCACGGCCGACA
The DNA here is from genome assembly GCA_052168355.1 of Inquilinaceae bacterium. GTDB lineage: Bacteria > Pseudomonadota > Alphaproteobacteria > DSM-16000 > Inquilinaceae > JBQLZQ01. The sequence continues at coordinate 42,705 of JBQLZQ010000005.1, read as the reverse complement.
TTGCCCAGGAAGCGGTAGCCCCTGTCCGCCACGCCCAGTTGCCGCGCCAGGTGGCCGACGGCGCGGACCAGGGCGGCGATCTCCTCGTCCGAGGCGTCGCGGGTGAAATCGTCGAGCGAGACGTAGGGCCCCTTCGGGATCACCAGGACATGAACCGGCGCCCGCGGACTGATGTCGTTGAAGGCCAGCACATGTTCGTCCTCGTATACCTTGGAGCACGGAATTTCCCCGCGCAGGATCCTGGCGAAGACATTGTCGGGGTCATAGGCCATGGCAGGCTCCTTCAGCGTTTCGGTCGCGCCTTCTTTTCATCGACGCCGCTAGTGCCCTCGCGGGCTTCCAGCACCGCCCACACATCGTCGGGACGAACCCCCGTATCGGCCCACAGCACCAGCAGGTGATACATCAGATCCGCGCTTTCCTGCGCCACCGCCGTCGCGTCGTCCTGCATGGCCGCGATGACCGTTTCGGTCGCTTCCTCGCCCACCTTCTGAGCCATCCTGGCCCGGCCGCGGGCGAACAGAAGCGCGGTGTGGCTGATCTCCGGGTCGGCGCCCCGGCGGCTGGCGATCAGATCGTAGAGGCGGCCCAGCACGGCGGCGTCTGCGGTCATGGCACGGCATCTCCCTGGGCGGCTGTCGCAAGGCGGACCGGCAGGCCGGCGGCGGCCATGTGCGCCTTGGCCTGAGCCACCGAGTAGGTGCCGAAATGAAAGATCGAGGCGGCCAGGACCCCGGTCGCGTGCCCCGCGCGGATCCCGTCGACCAGGTGATCGAGGGTGCCGACACCGCCCGAGGCGATGACCGGCACCGGCACGGCGTCGGCGACCGCGCGGGTCAGCGCGATATCGAAACCTTCCTTGGTGCCGTCCCGGTCCATCGAGGTCAGCAGGATTTCCCCCGCCCCCGAGGCGGCCATCCGCCGGGCCCAGTCGACGGCGTCGATGCCGGTCGGCGTGCGCCCGCCATGGGTGAAGACGGACCATTCCCCGTCCCCGGTCCGTTTGGCGTCGATGGCCACGACCACGCACTGGCTGCCGAACTTTTCCGCCGCCTCGCGCACGAACTCCGGCCGTCGCACCGCCTCCGTCATGATCGACACCTTGTCCGCGCCGGCCAGAAGCAGGGTCCGGATATCCTCCAGCGTGCGCACGCCGCCGCCCACGGTCAGCGGCATGAACACCTGTTCCGCCGTCTTTCGAACAACGTCGTACAGGGTCGCGCGATTATCGCTGGAGGCCGTGATGTCGAGAAAGCACAGCTCGTCCGCCCCGGCCGAGTCGTAGAGCCGGGCCTGCTCGACCGGGTCGCCCGCATCGATCAGATCGACGAAGTTGACGCCCTTGACCACCCGCCCGTCCTTGACGTCCAGGCACGGAATGACCCGCATTTTCAGCATCGGGACACGCCTCCTTCGGCCACGGCCAGGGCCGCCGCCGGGTCGATGCGTCCGTCATAGAACGCCCGGCCGCAGACCGCCCCGGCGATGCCCGAGGCCTCTTCCGCCAGCAGGGCGCGAAGATCGTCGAGGGACGCGATCCCGCCCGACGCGATGACCGGCGTGGTCAGGGCGAATGCCAGATCCGCCGTGGCCTCGACATTGACCCCGCCCAGCACGCCATCGCGGTCGATGTCCGTATAGACGATGGCGGCCGCGCCGCAATCCTCGAAGCGCAGCGCGACATCCAGCGCCTTGACCTTGCTGGTGCGCGACCAGCCATCGACCGCCACCATGCCGTTGCGGGCATCGATGCCGACCGCGACACGGCCCGGATAGGCGCGGCACGCCTGGCGCACCAGATCGGGGTTTTCCAGGGCGGCGGTGCCCAGCACCACCCGCCGGACCCCGCGCTCCAGCCACATCTCGACGGTTTCGAGCGACCTTATGCCGCCGCCGAGCTGGATCGGCCGGTCCACCGCCGCCAGGATCCCGTCGACCGCATCGGCGTTGACCGGCCGGCCGGCGAAGGCGCCGTTGAGATCGACCACATGGATCCACGAAAAACCCTGATCGGCGAACCGGCGCGCCTGATCGGCCGGGTCGCTGTTGAAGACCGTGGCCTCGTCCATGTCGCCGCGCACCAGGCGCACGCACACGCCGTCCTTCAGATCGATCGCCGGAAACAGGATCATGTCGGGTCGTCCACGGTCAGGTCAGCCGCTTATGGAAATAGAGCCCGGCCATCGGGCGGCCATCGACGCGGGCATACAACGGGTTACGCCCCCAGTTCGCATACCCGAGCGCCTGATAGAGCTGTATCGCCGCCGCCTGGCTTTCGCGGACATCCAGTTGCAGAACCGCGAAACCCTGGCTGCGCGCTTCCGCCTCGACCACCTCCGTCAACTGGCGCGCCAGCCCGTGGCCCCGCGCCCAGGGGGCCACGAAGGCGCCGGTCAGGGTGGCGGCGAAGGCCTGGGCTTCGTTGTTGGGCGGCGGCCGGAGAAGCTGCGCCGACCCGGCGATGACCCCGTCCAGGCGCCCGACGAACAGGCTGCGCCCCGGCACCGCCAGCACGCCGCGCCAGAACCGTTCCATCACCGGCCGTTCCGGCGGGGTCAGCCAGCCGAACCCGCCGCCGTCCTTGATCGCCAGATCGGCCGCGTCGCACAGATCGTGAAGATCGGCCTTGCGGAACCGGGTCAACGGCTCGACGGTGACGGCCGCCGGCGGCTTGGTCTCGGTCATGGCGCCCACCGCAGAAAGTTGGTGATCAGGCGCAGGCCGGCGGCCTGGCTTTTTTCCGGGTGAAACTGGGTGCCGATCATCGTGTCGCGCCCCACGACGGCGGTGATCGGACCGCCATAGTCGGACATCGCCAGAACATGGTCGGGGTTGTCGGCGACCAAGTGATAGCTGTGCACGAAATACCCATGGGCGCCGCCGTCGAGCCCGGCCAGGATCGGGTGACCCGATGCCCGGATGGTCAGGTCGTTCCAGCCCATGTGCGGCACCTTCAGATGCTCGGGCCCCGGTTCCACCGCCACCACCTGCCCCGGGATCCAGCCGAACCCGGCGTGATCGCCATGCTCGCGGCCGACATCGGCCATCAGTTGCATGCCGACGCAGATCCCCAGGAACGGCCGGCCTTGGATGACCGCCGAGTCCGTCAGGGCTTCGTCCATGCCCGGCAGCGCGGCCAGGCCGCGCCGGCAATCGGCAAAGGCGCCGACACCCGGCAGGACCACGCGGTCGGCCCGGCGCACGACCTCGGCATCGCTGGTGACGACGATCTCCCGCGACAGCGCGGCCTCGCGCGCGGCCCGCTCAAAGGCCTTGGCGGCGGAACGAAGATTGCCCGACCCGTAATCGATGATCGCAACGGACATGGAATTCTCTTACGCGTCGCCGCCCAAGGTTCCCTTGGTCGACGGCACCGCCCCCGATTGGCGCGGATCGATGGTCACGGCCTGGCGCAACGCCCGCGCCAACGCCTTGAAGCAGCTTTCCGCCCTATGATGATTGTTGGCGCCGTGCAGGGTTTCGACATGCAGGGTGATGCCCGCCGTCTGAGCAAAGGCGTGGAACCATTCGCGGAACAGTTCGGTATCCATGTCGCCCAGACGATCCTGGCTGAACGCCACGTTGAACACCAGATAGGGCCGGCCCGAAATGTCCAGCGCCACCCGGCTGAGGGTTTCGTCCATGGGCACGGTCGCCGACCCGTAGCGGGCGATGCCGGCCCGGTCACCCAGCGCCCGGGCCACCGCCTGGCCCAGAACGATGCCGCTGTCCTCGGTGGTGTGATGGGCGTCGATGTGAAGATCGCCTTCGGCCTTCAGGCTGATGTCGATCAGGCTGTGGCGGGCCAGTTGCTCGAGCATGTGGTCCAGGAACCCGATCCCGGTGGCCACGTCGTAGCGGCCGCTTCCGTCCAGGTCGACGCGGGCCGAGATGCGGGTTTCGTTGGTCGTCCGGTCGGCCTGGCCGCTGCGTCCGACGGGGGCGTTGGTGCTGTCCATCGTTCGGTTTCTATCAGGAAGACCCCGGCGCCGCCAGCATCAAGGGGGCGCCGGCGGGTCCGCCATCGGCGGGCTTGACCCGTGCATCCGGGCGCCCACATAGGTTAAGACAGGTCCCCGCCGTCCGGCATGGGGCCGAAGCGGCGCGTTCCGGGCCGCCATTCAATCAGGACTTTCCCGTTTCATGCAGCATACCGACCCGAACCAATGGTACGGCACCACGGTCCTTGCGGTGCGCAAGGACGGCCGGATCGTCGTGGCCGGCGACGGCCAGGTGACCGCCGGCAACACCGTCATGAAAAGCACGGCCCGCAAGGTCCGCCGCCTGGCCGGCGGGTCGGTTCTGGCCGGGTTCGCCGGCGCCACCGCCGACGCCTTCGCCCTGTTCGAGCGGCTGGAGGCCAAGCTGGACCAGCATCCGGGACAGTTGGCCCGGGCCTGTGTCGAGATGGCCAAGGACTGGCGCACCGACCGGTATCTGCGCCGGCTGGAGGCGATGATGGCGGTCTGCGACAAGGACGTGTCGTTGCTGCTGACCGGCACCGGCGACGTCCTGGAACCCGATGACGGGCTGATCGCCATCGGATCGGGCGGGCCCATGGCCCTGGCCGCCGCCCGGGCGCTGTACGATCTGGACGGTCTCGACGCCCCGGCCATCGCCCGCAAGGCGCTGGATATCGCCGCCGACATCTGCATCTACACCAACCACAACATTACCCTGGAAAGCCTGGAATGAGCACTTTCAGCCCTCGGGAAACCGTTTCGGAGCTGGACCGGTATATCGTCGGCCAGAACGACGCCAAGCGCGCCGTGGCCATCGCCCTGCGCAACCGCTGGCGCCGGCAGCAGCTTCCCGAGGCCATGCGGGAAGAGGTTCTGCCCAAGAACATCCTGATGATCGGCCCGACCGGTGTCGGCAAGACGGAGATCGCCCGGCGGCTGGCCAGGCTGGCCAACGCGCCGTTTCTGAAGGTCGAGGCGACCAAGTTCACGGAGGTCGGCTATGTCGGCCGCGATGTGGAGCAGATCATCCGCGATCTGCTGGAAATCGCCATCACCATGACCCGCGACCGCCTGCGCAAGGAGGTCGAGGCCAAGGCCGAGCTGGGCGCCGAGGAACGGGTGCTCGACGCCCTGACTGGCGACAAGGCGGCCGCCGAGACGCGCCAGAAGTTCCGCAAGATGCTGCGGGAGGGCCTGCTGAACGACCGGGAGATCGAGATCCAGGTCCAGGACAGCGGCGGCAGCCAGTTCCCGACCTTCGACATTCCGGGAATGCCCGGCGCCCAGATGGGCATGCTCAACCTCAACGACATGCTGGGCAAGGCCCTGGGCGGTCGCACCAAGCAGCGGCGCATGACCGTGGCCGACAGCTACAAGGTGCTGATGGCGGAGGAATCCGACAAGCTTCTGGACCAGGAAAAGGTGATCGCCGAGGCCATCGATCTGGTCGAGCAGGACGGCATCGTGTTCATCGACGAGATCGACAAGATTTCCGCCCGCAGCGATCGGATGGGCGGCGATGTCAGCCGCGAGGGCGTGCAGCGCGACCTGCTGCCGCTGATCGAGGGCACCCAGGTGGCCACCAAGCACGGCACGGTGCGCACCGATTACATCCTGTTCATCGCCTCGGGCGCCTTCCATCTGGCCAAGCCGTCGGACATGCTGCCCGAACTGCAGGGCCGGCTGCCCATCCGGGTGGAGCTGCAGGCCTTGTCCCGCGACGATCTCAAGCGCATCCTGACCGAACCGGAAAACAGCCTGATCATCCAGTACAGGGCGCTGATGGGGACCGAACAGGTGACGCTGACCTTCACCGAAGACGCCATCGACAGGCTGGCCGACCTGGCCACGGCGATCAACGCGTCGGTCGAGAATATCGGCGCCCGCCGGCTGCACACGGTGATGGAGCGCCTGCTGGACGACATCAGCTTCAGCGCCAGCGACCGGTCGGGGGAGGAGATCACCATCGACGCCGCCTATGTCGACGACAAGGTCGCCGGCCTGGCCAAGGACACCGACCTCAGCAAGTTCATCCTGTGATGGGCGGCGCCGGTCGGCCCGGTCGCTGAACGGCGCGCCCATGGCACCGCCAGACTGGATCGCCGGCGAAGCGCGCCGCACGCTCGACCGGCTGACACCGCGAATCCTGACTGCGTTCGACGGCGACGTGGCGGCGTGGGAGGTCTTCCGGCCCCGCCTGGAGCGTCATTTCGAGCGGCTGTTCGCTGAGCTTCTACCCCTCTACGGCGGTCGCTACGATTTTTTCTGGCATCTGGAGCAGATCCTGCTGACCGCCGCCCGGTCCTGGCTGGGCCGGCCGGCGCGGTTGCGGCGCCTCGACGGCGACGCCGAATCCGACCCCGTCTGGTTCCAGTCGCACACCCAGTTGGGGGCCGTCTGCTATGTCGACCTGTTCGCCGGCGACCTGGACGGCATCCGCGCCCGCATCCCCTATCTCCAGGATCTGGGGATCACCTATCTTCACCTCATGCCCCTGCTCAAGGCGCGGGAGGGAGAGAACGACGGCGGCTACGCCGTCGCCAGCTACCGCGAGGTCGAGCCCGCCCTGGGCACCATGGACGGTCTGGAGGACCTGGCCGAAACCCTGCGGGGCGCCGGCATCCGTCTGTGCCTGGATTTCGTCTTCAACCACACCGCCGACACCCATGAGTGGGCCGAGGCCGCCAAGCGCGGCGATCCCGACCGCCAGGACTATTACCGGATGTATCCGGACCGGACCGAGCCCGACCGGTACCGCCCGACATTGCGGGAGATCTTTCCCGACCATGGCGGCGACCCGTTCCAGTTCGTGCCCGAGGTCGGCAAATGGGTGTGGAGCACCTTCTACCCCTATCAATGGGACCTCAATTTCGCCAGCCCCGCCCTGTTCCGCCAGATGCTGGAGGAGATGCTGTTCCTGGCCAACCGGGGGGTCGAGGTGCTGCGGCTCGACGCCGTGCCCTTCATTTGGAAGGAGGCCGGGACCAACTGCGAGAACTTGCCCGGCGTTCACCATCTGATCCGCGCCTACAACGCCCTGGCGGCGATGGCAGCGCCGGCCCTGACCTTCAAGTCCGAGGCCATCGTCCACCCCGACGAGGTGGCGCGCTATGTGGGGCCGGACGAGGCCCCGCTGAGCTATCATCCCCTGCTGATGGTGCTGCTATGGGAGGCGCTGGCCACCCGCGACACCGCCCTGTTGCGCCACAGCATGATCAAGCGCTTCGCCATCCCGCCGGGGTCCGGCTGGGTGAACTATGTGCGCGGCCACGACGATATCGGCTGGGGCTTCGCCGACGAGGATTGCGCCGAGGTGGGCATCGACCCCACCGGTCACCGCGCCTTCCTCAACACGTTTTATACCGGGCGGTTTCCGGGCAGCTTCGCCGCCGGCCTGCCGTTTCAGGAAAATCCGCGCACCGGCGATTGCCGGATCTGCGGCACCACCGCCAGCCTGGCCGGGCTGGAAAAGGCGGTCGCCGCCGGCGACCGTTACGCCATCGACCTGGCCGTCGCCCGCATCCTGCTGCTGCACGGGCTGATCCTGACCGTCGGCGGCCTGCCGCTGATCTATCTGGGCGACGAGGTGGCGCTGGAGAACGATTACGGCTTCCGCGCCGATCCGGTGAAGGCGCCCGACGCCCGCTGGACCCACCGCCGCCGGACCGACTGGGCCGCCCAGGAGGCCGTCCGGGCCGATCCGTCCAGCCCCGGCGGCCGGGTTTTCGCCGGCCTCAAGCGGCTGATCGCCCTGCGCAAGGACCAGCCGGCCCTGGCCGGGCGGGAGATGGATGTCCTGCCCCTGGCCAACGGCCATGTCTTCGCCTTCCGCCGGTCCCACGAGGGACCGCCCCTGGTGATCCTGGCCAACATGACCGAACGGGCCCAGCCGGTGGCCGACGCCGGCCTGACCGCCCTGGTGGGCAAGGCACCCTGGACCGACCTCGCCGGCGGCCCCGACCTGGACTTCGGCCCCGATGGCGCGGTCCTGGACCCCTACCGGCTGTGCGTGCTCAAGGCGCCGGGATAGCGCTCACCGGTCCCGCCGGCGCTTGAGCCGGACATAGAGCGCGCCGGCGCCGCCGTCGGCCGGCCGGGCCGGGTGGAAGGCCAGGATCAGGGGGCGTAGGGACGCTTCGTTCAGCCAGCGTGGCACGGCGGCGCGCAGCACGCCCGCGCCCTCGCCGCCGTCCGAACGCCCCTTGCCGGTGATGACCAGCACCGTGCGCAGGCCCGCCGCGTGGCCGCGTTCGATGAAGCCGATCAGGCTGCGATGGGCCTGGGCCTGGGTCATGCCGTGCAGGTCCAGCCGCGCCTCCACCGTCAGCCGACCCCGCTGCAGCCGGTCGGCGGTGCGCCGGTCCATGCCGGGGGCGCGGCCGGGGCTCAAGTCCGGCAGGGACGGCGCGGCCGGCAAGGGTGTACGCTGTACGCGCTGGCGGATCGGCAACGCCGGCTGGGGCGACGGCTCGGCGGGGACCGAAACCGGCGCGACTTTTTTATTGCGAGACCGTAACGGCTTGATCGTTTCGGTCACGGAACGCCACAGCGCCAAATCGCCGGGACCGAAACGATCCTCGAAGGGTCTGCGGTTGCGAACCATGGGCCGGCCGCTCAGCCGTCGGCGCGGTCGACCAGAATGACGTGGAGCCGGCGCGGTCCATGGGCGCCGAGTTCGATCTTCTGTTCGATGTCGCCGGTTCGTGACGGACCCGTAATGAAATTGACCGTGCGCGGCAGGGCCCCGGCCCGGCGCACCAGATCCCAGGCATCCTCGTACGGGCCGACCACCTGGCCCGCCCGCACCACCACCAGATGGTTGTCGGGCATGAAGTTGAGCGTTGTCGGGCTGTCGCGGCCGGACGCCAGCATCAGGGTCCCGGTCTCGGCGATGGCGGCGACGGCGCCGGTGACGCTGGTCAGGTCGGTATCCTCGGCCTTGCCGTACGTCACCTCAAGGGTCGGTCGTTCCGCCCACGGAACGGACGCGAGCGCGGGGTCCGGCGCCGCCTTGACCGTGGCCGGCAGATTGTGGGCGGACAGGAAATCGGCCACCGCCGCCGGAACGTCGTCCAGTCCGGCCACCCGCGCGAACGTTCCGGCCACGGATGTCAGCTTGGCCAGAAACAGGTCGATCCGGGCGGGAGGGTCGATGTCGGTGCGCGCCGGCACCAGGTTGCGCGGATGGCGGTCCAGCCGCGCCGCCGCCTCGGCCGCGTCCCGGCCGTCCAGCGGACCCCGGCCCAGCGACCGGCGGATGGCCCCCAATGTCTGGCTGCGCGCGTCGGTCATGGCGTCAGACCGTCCGCCGGCCGCTGGCGGCGTATTGCTGATGGAACGTCCGGCCCTCGGGGGCCGGCATGTCGCGGCCGGCTGTCCAGCCTCCGGCCAGCGGCAGGGACGAGAACCGGCCGCGCCGGCGCCCCAGCCGGCCCAGCACCGGCATCACGATCCCCGCCCCCAGCCGATAGAGGGCAGGCCGCCGGGCGAACCAGGCCCACAGTTTCAGCCCGCGGCGGAAGCCGGCCGGCGACAGGCCGCGCTCGAATTCCTGGACCCGCCAATGATGCATGATCTTGGGCAGCGGGATCTTCATCGGGCAGACCTCCGCGCATTTGCCGCAGAAGGTCGAGGCGTTGGGCAGGTGCCCCGCCTCCTCCATCCCGATCAGGCCGGGGTTCAGGGCGGCGCCGATGGGGCCGGGCACCACCCAGCCATAGGCGTGGCCGCCCACCGCCCCGTAGACCGGACAATGGTTCATGCAGGCGCCGCAGCGGATGCAACGCAGCGTGTCCTGCGCCTCCGTGCCGATCAGGGCGCTGCGCCCATTGTCGATCAGCACCACGTGAAATTCCTCCGGCCCGTCCAGATCGTCCGGTCGTTTCGGTCCCGTGGAGAATGTCGTATAGGCGCTGAATTCCTGGCCCGTGGCCGACCGCGCCAGCAGGCGCAGGATGGTGGTGGCATCCTCCAGGGTGGGGACCACCTTTTCCAGCGACGCCACCACCACATGCACCCGGGGCAGGATCTGGGTCAGGTCGCCGTTGCCCTCGTTGGTGACGATGACCGTGGACCCGGTCTCGGCGATCAGGAAATTGGCCCCGGTGATCCCGACATCGGCCTCCTGGAACTTCCGCCGCAGGACGGTCCGGGCCTCGTCGCACAAGGCCCGTGGTTCGGTCAGCGGCCGGGTGGGTTCGAACTGGTCGTGATGCTTGTAGAACGCGTCCGACACCTGCTCCTTCACCAGATGGATGGCCGGGGCGATGATGTGGCTGGGCAGCTCGCCGCGCAGCTGGATGATGTATTCGCCAAGATCCGTCTCGATGGGCACCATGCCGTTGGCCTCGAGATGGGCGTTGAGGCCGATCTCCTCCGCCACCATCGACTTGCCCTTAGTGACGGTGCGCGCGCCGGCCGCCTGGCAGATGCCCAGCACCGTGTCCCGTGCCTCGGCCGCCGTGCGCGCCCAATGGACCGTGCCACCCGCCGCGACCACCTTTTCCTCGAACCGCTCCAGATAAAAATCCAGATGCTCGATGGTGTGGTCCTTGATGCCCTTGGCCTGGTCGCGCAGGGCCTGGAATTCCGGCAGGGCCTCCACCGCGGCCGAGCGTTTGTCCTGAAAACCGCGTTTCATGTTGCCGAGCGCCTGGCGCAGCCGGTCGTCCCTCAAGGCCGCGCGGGAGGCTTCGGGAAAGGCGTGGCTGGTCGGTTGCATCGGTCCGGAATCCTTGAGTTTTCTGCGGGCGGCGCTAACGGCGGGCCGGCGACTCGCCGATCGGCGGCACCGTGTCTTCCATCCCCGCCAGCACCTCCGCGACATGGCGGACGGCGACGGTGGCCCCATCGCGCTTGAGCTTTCCGGCCATGTTGAGCAGGCACCCCAGATCGCCGGACAGCAGCAGGTCGGCGCCGGTTCCGGCCACGTCCTCGGCCTTGTCGGAAACCATGCGGTCGGAGATTTCCGGATATTTGACGCTGAAGGTGCCGCCAAAACCGCAGCACACCTCCGCGCCCGGCAGTTCGGCCAGGGTCGTCCCCTCGACCGAGCGCAGCAGGGTCCGCGCCTGCTGCTTGACGCCAAGTTCGCGCAGGCCCGAACAGGCGTCGTGATAGGTTACGGTGCCGGAATGATGTGCCCCCTCGACCGCCGTCATGCCGCGCACGTCCACCAGAAAACCGATCAGCTCGTGGGTGCGTTGGGCCACGTGCTGGGCCCGCTGCGCCCAAGCCGGATCGTCCTCCAGCAGCCTTGGATAGTGAACCCGGATCATCCCGGCGCAGGATCCCGAGGGCGCCACGACATAATCGTACGGCTCGAAGGCCGCGATCACCGACTTGGCGATGGCCCGCGCGTCGGTCCGGTCGCCCGAATTGTAGGCCGGCTGGCCGCAGCATGTCTGGGCTCCCGGTACCTCCACCGTGCAGCCCGCCTGCTCCAGAAGCCGCAGGGCCGCGAACCCGACCGTCGGCCGGAACAGATCGACCAGGCAGGTCACGAACAGACCGACGCGCGGCGGCGCGGCTTTGGCCCCGCGATCCGTCATGGTTTTACGGTCCCCACGCCCATCATCCCCGCTTCCATCCCCAAATCCTTAGGGGGAAGATGATCGGTCATGGCTTATCTGACAAGAGAGGGGTGGCAAGAGAAGGGTGGCTCTGTGCGTCAACGGGTCGATCACGGCGCCCGCGCGACGACCCCGCCGGCCGCCCCTCAGGTCGGCGTGGCCGTGGCGACCAGGGTCCAGTTCGGATCGGTGGACCGGGTGTTGCGCGAGAACGACCAGAGATCGGTGAGTTCGATGGCGGTGTCCGGGTCGCCATCCACCACCGCGCCCGTTTCGTCGCGGGTCACGTTGATCTGATCGCTGACGAACTTGACGGTCACCAGGGCGGTGTTGCCGCTCATCTGGGCCTCGACGATCTCCGCGCTGCGGATCTTGACGATGGTGGTCTCGCGGGTCTCGTTCTCCGCCAGCCGCCGCCGGATCTCGGTGCTGAAACTGTCGTAGAGCTCGTCGTCCAGCAGCGGCCGCAGGGCCGCCGTGTCGCCGGCCGCGAAGGCCTCGACGATCATGGAAAAGGCCGCTTTCGCGCCGTTGACGAAGCCGCGTTCGTCGAAGCTGGGGTCGGCGATCTTGACTTGGGTCAGGCCGCCCTTTGCGGTGCGGGCGGCGTCCGGCCGAACCGGTTCGCCGTCAGACGGGCGGTTTCGTTCCGGCAGCGCAACCACCTTGTCGTTGGCCTGGGCGCCGTCCTTGGTCTGGGGAGGCGTCGAAAAGGGATTGGGGCGGCGCTGTTCGTGCCCCGTCCGCTTTCCCAGAACGCTCCGCAACCGGAAGATGAGAAAGGCGGCGATCAGTCCGAGTATCAGGATTTCGATGAGGGTTGCTCCGTCGCCCATGCTGTTTGGCCGTTTCTCGCTTGCCTGAAGTTTCCGGCCCGTCGCGAAACGTCTTTCCTGGACCTGCCAACCGCAACGCCTTACCTAACCGGCTATGCGGCCGGTTCCTGTCACGCCCGACCTTGCCAGACAGATAAGCCCGCCACCCGCAAAGGGCAAGCAAAACCCATGGTCTATGTCTTTCTCCTCCTGCTTCTGACACCGCTGGCCGAGATCTTTGTCTTTATCCAGCTGGGCGGTTTGGTGGGCGCGTGGCCGACGATCGCCGGCATCGTGGCGACCGCCATCATCGGCACCGCCCTGATCCGCCGCCAGGGGCTGCAGACCCTGAACCGGGCCCGCGCCACGGCCGATCGGGGCGAACCGCCGGTGCGCGAGCTGTTCGACGGGTTGTGCCTGCTGGTGGCCGGTGCCCTGCTGCTGACACCGGGTTTCATCACCGACGGGATGGGGTTTCTGCTTCTGGTGCCGCCGCTGCGGGCGATCCTGGGCCGGCATATCTGGGGCTGGCTAGAACGGCGCGGCGGCCTGCGCGCCGGCCCCACGCGCCCCGGGGGGCCGGCCGGGCCGGGCCGCACGGTCATCGACGCCGATTTCGAGGACGTCACCAACGATGGCGCTGAAACCGCCACCAAGGACTCCGCCCCCAAGGACGGGCCGCGCCTTCCCGACTCCCGCTGGGGACGCGGCTAGGGCGGATCGGCCCCGGCGGTTGTGCCGCCCGACCGATCCATGCTAGCGAAACGGCCTTGACTTGACCCTGTGGAGAACCCGATGACCGATGCGACCACGCCGCCGCCGGACAGCCCGTCCGGCCCGGCCGGATCTGCAAAACCCAAATCCGGAGTGCCGCCGCTCCAGATGGCCAGCCAGTACGTTAAGGACCTGTCGTTCGAAAATCCGAACGCCCCGCAGACGCTGGCCGCCGGCCAGCCCGCGCCGCAGGTCAAGGTCAGCGTCGATGTCCGTACGCGGCAGTTGGGCGAAAGCGGCTTCGAGGTGACGCTGCACATCCGCGGCGACGCCACCGCCGGTGAACAGTCGGCGTTCATCGTCGAACTGGCCTATGCCGGCGTGGTGCAGATCGGCGCCGACGTTCCCAAGGAGCACACCGCCCCCTTGCTGTTGATCGAGGTGCCGCGCCTGCTGTTCCCGTTCGCCCGCGCCATCATCGCCGACGCCACGCGGAACGGCGGCTTTCCGCCGATGTTGATCCAGTCGATCGATTTTGCCGATCTGTTCCGCCGGCAACTGGAAAATCTGAAGGCGCAGCAGGCGACCGGCGCCGCGCCCGCCCCGACGCCCCAGGTGACCCACTAGAGCAGGATCGCCTTGGGTGGAAGCGGGTCCGCTTCTACCAATGATGATCGCGCTCTAGGCGGCGCCAAAGACCTGGTCAGGACGACCAGATCGGGGTCTTGATCTGGTCCAGAAACACCCGATGGGCGGCGATCTCGGCTTCGGTCGGGGCATGGGGCCGGGGCGTCCGTCGTTCCCGCGCCACCCGGTCGACGCGGCCCGCGCCGCCGCTCGGCCCGGCCAGGACCAGACCCGGCTGGCGGCCGCCGCGCAGTTCCAGATAGACTTCCGCCAAGAGCTGCGAATCCAAAAGCGCGCCGTGCAGGGCGCGGTTGGAATTGTCGATCTCGAACCGCCGGCACAGGGCGTCCAGGCTGGCCTGGGCGCCGGGGAACTTGCGCCGCGCCAGCGCCAGCGTGTCGACCGCCCGGCTCGGCGGCAGTTTGGGCAATCCCAGCCGGGCGAATTCGGCGTTGAGAAAAGCCAGGTCGAACGCGGCGTTGTGGATGACCAGCGGCGAATCCCCGATGAACGCCAGAAAATCCCCGACGATCTCGGCGAAGGTCGGCTTGTCCGCCAAAAACGCCTCGCTCAGCCCGTGCACCGCCTCCGCCCCCGGATCCATCGGCGCCTCGGGGTTGATGTAGCGCTGAAAAGTCTCGGTCGTGGGCATGTGATTGACCAGCGCCAGACAGCCGATTTCCACGATCCGGTCGCCCTTGTCCGCGTCCCGGCCCGTTGTTTCCGTATCCAGAACGATTTCGCGCAACGGCCTAGAGTCCTTTTCTGAGGGTGCCGGTCCGAAGAGTGCCACGCCCCAAAAGGGCACCGGGCCGCCAGACCCGTCCCCGGATCGACAGGGCCACTCTGACAGTCCGTTTCAGGGCAAGCAAGCTGGTGCGGCGGCCAAGTCCGGTCGGCACGACGATGTCGGCCCGCCGGCGCTTTTCGCGATCGGGGGTCTGGCGGGCCAGGATAGCCGCCAACCGGTCCGGGGTCATGCCGGGCCGCCGCAGCACCCGCTGGCGCTGCAGAAATTCCGGAGCCGAAACGACCGCGATGAGGTCGCAGCGCCCGGCACCGCCGGTCTCGAACAGCAGCGGCACGTCCAGCACCGCCACCGGCGCCCGGCGCCGCGCCGCGCCGTGCAGAAACCGCGCCGCCTGGCGGCGGACCAGCGGGTGAAGGATGCCTTCCAGCCGGGTCAGGGCCTCCTGATCGCCAAAAACGAGGGCAGCCAGGGCCCGGCGGTCGATCCCGTCGGTCCGGGCGGCCTCCGGAAAGGCGGCGGCCACCGGCGCCACCCCCGCGCCGCCGGGCTGCAGTAGCCGATGGACGGTGCCGTCGGAATCGTGGACGGGCAGGCCCAGCCGTCGCAGGGCCCGCGCCGCCGTGCTCTTGCCCATGCCGATGGACCCGGTCAGGCCGACAATGACCATCGCCTAGTCCCCGGCAAGGCCGCCGAGAACGGCGTCCCGCAACGGCTGATCGACGGTCGGATCGATACCGAACCAAGCCGCGAAGCCCGGCCGCGCCTGGTGCAGCAGCATGCCGATCCCGTCCACCACCCCGTTGCCACGGGCCCTCGCGCCGGCCAGCAACGGCGTTTCCAGGGGGTTGTAAACCAAGTCGGTGACGACCGCGTCGGCGGCCAGACCGTCCAGGCGCAGGTCCAGCGGCGGGTGCTCCGTCATGCCCTGGGTGGTGGCGTTGACCAGCAGCCCGATATCCGCCAGGGCGTCGGCCCGTTCGGCCCAGGCGACCGGTTCGACCGGCGCGCCCAGGGCGGATGCCAGCGCGCGGGCCCGATCGTCGGTGCGGTTGGTCACCCGTATCGACGGCACGCCTTCGTCGATCAGGGCAGCGACGACGGCCCGGGCCGCCCCGCCGGCGCCCACCACCAGGGCCGGTCGGCGTGGCCGCCATTGGGCCGCCCCGGCTTTCAGGTTCTGGAGAAACCCGTAGCCGTCGGTGTTGGATCCGGTCAGTCGCCCATCCTGCCCCACCACCACCGTGTTGACGGCGCCGACCCGGACGGCTTCAGGCGTCACGGTATCCATGATGATCAGCGCCGCCTCCTTGTGGGGCACCGTCACGTTGCATCCGCGGATACCCAGAAGGGGCAGCGACCGCAGGGCGGACGGCAGATCGTCCGGTCGTACCGCGAGCGGAACATACGCCCCCTGGACGCCGTACCGGCGCAGCCAGTGCCCGTGCAGCCGGGGCGACAGGGAGTGGGACACCGGCCATCCCATGACCCCGGCCAGACGCATCGGCGCCGGTTCCGTCACGTCGGAAGATCCCCGCGCCCGCGCAGATATCCCAGCAGCGGCAGAAGCGGCAACCCCATGATGGTGAAGATGTCGCCATCCACCCGGTCGAACAGCTGCACGCCCAAGCCCTCCAGCCGGTAGCCGCCGACGGTGGTCATGACCTCGTCGCCGACCTGGTCGAGGTAGCGGTCCAGGAAATCGTCGCTGAACGGCCGCATCCGCAGCGTTGCGTGATCGGAATGATGCCACAGCCGCGCGGTGTCCATGACCGCGACGGCCGACGAGATCAGCCGATGGCTGCGGCCGCGCAGGGCGATAAGCTGCTGCCGTGCCTGGGCCCGGTCGGTGGGTTTGTCGAACCAGGAGCCGTCGCACTCGAGCATCTGGTCGGCGCCGATGACCAGGGCGGTGGGGTGCAGACGGGCGACGCGGCGGGCCTTGAGCTCGGCCAGCGCTTCGGCCACGTCGGTCACCGTCGCCCCGTCTCCGGCCAGTGACGCCTTGACATCCGCCTCGTCGATGGCGGCCGGAATGGCGGCGACCGACAGGCCGGCGGCACCAAGCATGCGTTGCCGCGCCGCGCTGGCCGACGCCAGGATCAGGGACGCGGTCATGTCGTTGTCTGGCCTGGCTCGGACTTTTCCGGGCGGCGCGCCAGAAGGGTCAGGATTTCCGCCGCCGTTTCCTCGATGGCGCGGCGGGTGACATCGATCACCGGCCATCCCTTGCGGCTGAACAGCCGGCGGGCTTCCCGCACCTCTTCCCGGACCACGTCGGGGTCCACATAGTCGGTTCGGGTGGAATGCTGCAGCATCTGCATCCGGTTGCGCCGGATCTGAACCAGCCGTTCGGGATCGTTGGTCAGACCGACGATCAGGGGATGGGTAACCAGGCCCAGCTCCGGCGGCAAGGCGGCCCCCGGCACCAGCGGCACATTGGCGCATTTGAGCCCGCGATTGGCCAGATAGAGCGACGTCGGCGTCTTCGACGTTCGCGAGACCCCGACCAGGATGATATCCGCGTCATGCAGGTTGTAGGTCGACTGCCCGTCATCGTGAGCGATGGCGAAATCCATGGCTTCCATGCGATGGAAATAGGCCGCGTTCAGAAGGTGCTGGCCGCCCACGCGCCGGTCGCTGCGCATTCCCAGATGCTGGCCGAAGGCCGCCATGGTCTGGTCCAGCACCGAAACGCACGGCACCCCCAAGTCGATGCAGGCCTCGTGCAGCCGCTGGCGTAGCTGTTCGTCGACCAGGGTGTAGACGACGACCCCGCGGTTCCGGTCGATGTCCTCGATAACCATGTCGAGCTGATGGCCGCTGCGGACCATGTTCCAGAAATGCTCCGTCGCCTCGACGCCGTGATACTGGACGAGGCAGGCCCGGGCGACGCTCAAGATGGTTTCCCCTGTGGAGTCGGACACGAGGTGCAGGTGGAAGCTCTTGCGTTTGATCATCGGTCCCGGCCCGGTGGTGGACAGCCTTGTTGATAACCCGCCGCATCTGTGGACGAAACCCGTGCCGCGCATCCGGCGGTCAGTAAACCCGATTCCGCGCCGGGTTTCATCCACCTGTGGATATCCTCCGCTGAGCGCATGTGGGTTCCGGGACAACGAAAGCTACACCGGAGGTTATCCACAGGCTTCGGGACGTCGGACCTCCCGCGCGGCGACCGCCGGCTGCGACCATTGCGGGCTTTTCCACGACTGTGGGAAAGGCTTATACACTGGGAACGGTTTCGGGGATCGACAGGTGAAAGGCGATAATCCCCGTTATCCCGGGGTCTTACTACAATCACTAAATTAAAGATTCTCTTTTTTTAAATTGGTAGGCTCCGACCGTGAACCGATCCCTTTCCCCCGCCCCCGTCCCTGTGTCCGAAAAACTGCTGATCAGGGCGTTGACCGGGTGGCCGACGGAAAGGCCGCCCTTTTGGTTGATGCGGCAGGCGGGTCGGTATCTGGCCGAATATCGGGACGTCCGGTCCCAGGCCGGGAGCTTCCTGGATCTTTGCTACAATCCCTCTTTGGCGGCCGAGGTGACGCTGCAGCCGGTCCGGCGCTTTGGCATGGATGGCGCCATCCTGTTTTCCGACATCCTGGTGGTGCCCCACGGGCTTGGTCAGCGCCTGGACTATGTCGAAGGCGAAGGCCCCCGGCTGGAACCGGTGACGGATCGAAACGACTTGTCCAGGCTGTCGCTGGACCGGCTGCACGACGTGGTGGGGCCGGTCTACGAGACCGTGTCCAGGGTCCGGGCGGCCCTGCCCGACACGACCGCGCTGATCGGCTTTGCCGGCGGCCCCTGGACCGTTGCGACCTATATGGTGGAGGGTGGGGGCAGCAAGGACTTCGCTCTGGTCAAGCGGTTCGCCTATGGCGATCCGGCCGGGTTCAAGACGCTGATCGATCTGGTGGTGGACGCAACCATCGCCTATCTGGACCGCCAGGCGGCGGCCGGGGCCGAGATTCTGCAGGTTTTCGACAGTTGGGCCGGCGTGTTGGCGGAAGATGAATTCGCGAACTGGGTAACCGAACCGACCCGGCGGATCGTCGCCGCCCTCCATGATCGTCATCCCGCGATCCCGATCGTGGGGTTTCCGCGCGGGGCAGGCCTGATGTATGATCGTTACGTCACCGAAACAGGCGTTGACGCGGTTGGCCTGGATGGGTCTGTCCCCCTGTCGGACGCGATGGGTTTGCAGCGACGGCTGCCGGTTCAGGGCAATCTGGACCCGGCCCTGCTGTGGACCGGCGGCGACGCCATGCTGAGCCGGATCGATACGATTTTAAGCGCCTTGGGCCACGGGCCGTTCGTGTTCAATCTGGGTCATGGCGTGATTCGCCACACCCCGCCCGAGCATGTCGCCGCCCTGGCCGACCATATCCGCGCCTGGCCCGATCGCCGCGACGCGACGTCCCCCTGACCTGGCCGAGAAGCCGTGGTATCACGCTCCATGATCCAACCTTCCGATGCGACACCCCCCGACCGCCGGATCGCCGTCGTGCTGTTCAACCTGGGCGGTCCGGACCGGCCCGACGCCGTGCAGCCCTTTTTGTTCAACCTGTTCAATGACAAGTCGATCATCCGGTTGCCCGGACCCCTGCGGTTCCTGCTGGCCACCCTGGTGTCGCGCCGGCGGGCCAAGGAGGCCGGCGCCATCTACGAGGAGCTGGGCGGCGGGTCGCCGCTGTTGCCCAACACCCAGGCCCAGGCCGCGAGCCTGGAAGAGAGCTTAAGGGGCGTGGGCACCGTGCGGGTCTTCATCGCCATGCGGTACTGGCATCCGATGAGTGACGAGACGGCCATGGCGGTGGCGGATTTCGCGCCGGAAGAGGTGGTCCTATTGCCGCTTTACCCGCAGTTCTCGACCACCACCACCGCCTCGTCCCTGCGGGTCTGGAAAAAGGCGGCGGCCGCCGCCGATGTCCGGGCGCGGACGCGATTGGTCTGTTGCTATCCGACGGAGACCGGGTTCATCGGGGCCAGCGTGGCGGGGATTCGCGCCGAGCTGGAGGCCGCGTCGGCGCATGGGCAGCCCCGGCTGTTGCTGTCGGCCCATGGGCTGCCGGAAAGCGTGGTCAAGGGCGGGGACCCGTATCAGTGGCAGTGCGAGCAGACCGCCGCGTCGATCGTCGCCGCCCTGGGCGTGCCGGATCTGGACTGGGTAAGCTGTTACCAAAGCCGCGTTGGGCCGCTGAAATGGATCGGACCGGCCACGGACGACGAGATTCGCGGGGCCGGAGCCCAGGGAAGGCCGCTGGTGGTCGTTCCCGTGGCCTTTGTGTCGGAGCATTCGGAAACGCTGGTGGAGTTGGACATCGAATACCGGGAGCTGGCCGAGACGGCCGGCGTGCCCTATTACGGCCGCGTGCCGACGGTGGCCACCGATGGCGCGTTTATCGACGGTCTGGCGGGTCTGGTGCGCAAGACCCTGAGTCATGACGGGCCGCTGTGTTCTCAGATCGGTGGCCGGCTGTGCCCCAATTCGTGGCGCGGATGCCCGTGGCCCAAAACGGCGGCGGCGGAGTGATGGGGGACCCCTATCTGTGGCTCAAGGCCCTGCACCTGATCGCGGTGATCGCCTGGATGGCGGGCCTGTTCTACCTGCCCCGGCTTTACGTTTACCATTGCACGGCCCCCGCCGGGTCGCCCCAGTCGGAAACGTTTAAGGTCATGGAGCGCAAGCTGCTGCGGGTCATCATGAACCCGGCCATGATCGCCGCATGGGTTCTGGGACTGGCCCTGCTGGCGCTGCAGCCGGCCTGGCTGAGCCAGGGCTGGATGCACGTCAAGCTGCTGGCCGTGGTGCTGATGACCGGCGCCCACATGGCCATGGCCAGGTGGCGGCGGGCCTTCGCCGCCGACGCCAACACAAGGACGGAACGGTTCTACCGCCTGGCCAATGAGATCCCGACCGTTCTCATGGTCGTCATCGTCATCCTGGTGATCGTCAAACCGTTCTGAAAACTGGAAAACACCGGCGCGGGGGCCGGTCGCCGGCGTTGACTTCGGCCACCGCATTCGATATTGATCGCACCACGGCTGTTTGCACGGCAGAGTCCTTCTTGTTGGCAACGTTTCCCCGACGAAACGTTGGAGCCTCAGCCTTCTCCTCCCGATCCGCATCTCGGTGTCTTGGCGCGCGGCGCCTTCGCCCTCCCCATCGGACCAATCTATGCATCTGCAAGAGTTGAAAGACAAGTCACCGGCCGAGCTGTTGGCTTACGCCGAAGATCTTGAGATAGAAAACGCAAGTAATCTTCGCAAACAGGAGCTTATGTTCGGCATCCTGAAGCAGCTTGCGGAAAACGATGTCACGATCTTCGGATCGGGCGTCTTGGAAATTCTACCGGATTCTTTTGGATTTCTTCGATCGCCGGAAGCGAATTATCTGCCGGGACCGGACGATATCTATGTGTCACCCAATCAGGTCCGGCGGCTGAGCCTTCGCACGGGCGACACCGTCGAGGGCCAGATCCGCGCGCCGAAGGACGGTGAGCGCTATTTCGCCCTGACCAAGGTCGAGACCATCAATTTCGAGGATCCCGACCGGGTGCGTCACCGGATCAACTTCGACAATCTGACGCCGCTTTACCCCGATCAGCCGCTCCATATGGAGGTCGAGGACCCGACCAAGAAAAACTTCGTCTCCCGGGTGATCGATCTGGTGGCACCCCTGGGCAAGGGGCAGCGGGCGCTGGTCGTGGCGCCGCCGCGGACCGGCAAGACGGTGATGCTTCAGAACATCGCCCATTCGATCGCCCACAATCACCCCGACGCCTATCTGATCGTGCTGCTGATCGACGAGCGGCCGGAGGAAGTGACCGACATGGACCGGTCGGTCCGCGGCGAGGTCATCTCGTCCACCTTCGACGAGCCGGCCGTGCGGCACGTCCAGGTGGCCGAAATGGTGATCGAGAAGGCCAAGCGGCTGGTCGAACACAAGAAGGACGTGGTCATCCTTCTCGACAGCATCACCCGCCTGGCGCGGGCCTACAACACCGTGGTGCCGTCATCGGGCAAGGTGCTGACCGGCGGCGTCGATGCCAACGCCCTGCAGCGGCCCAAGCGGTTCTTCGGCGCCGCCCGGAACATCGAGGAAGGCGGCAGCCTGACCATCATCGCCACGGCGCTGATCGAGACGGGCAGCCGCATGGACGAGGTGATTTTCGAGGAGTTCAAGGGGACCGGCAACTCCGAGATCGTGCTGGACCGGAAACTGTCCGACCGTCGCACCTTCCCGGCCATCGACATCTCCAAGTCGGGCACCCGCAAGGAGGAACTGCTGGTCGAGCGCGGCACCCTGTCGAAAATGTGGGTCCTGCGGCGCATCCTGCTGCCGATGGGCACCACCGACGCCATGGAATTCCTGCTCGACAAGCTCAAGCACACCAAGACCAATAACGATTTCTTCGACAGCATGAACCAGTGACCGTCCGCCGCCGCCGGCGGAGGACGGGTCTACGCGAGATGGTCCTTGAAGAACCGGTCGCGGCGCTGATTGGCCAGTGTCGCGGCCTTTTCATCGTAATGGGCGCCGCCCGGCCGCGCGAAGGCGTGATCGACGCCGGCATAGCTGTGGATGGTGACCTGGGCTTGGCCGCCTAGCGCGTCCTTGATCGCGGTCTGGGCCTCCGGCGGGCAGAACTGGTCCTTCTCGGCGATCTGAAGCATCAGCGGGTGGGTGATGCGCGCCGCCTCGTCCAGCGCCTTTTCGATCCCCACGCCGTAGAACGCCACCGCGCAGTCGACATCGGACCGGGTGGCCATCAGATAAGCCAGCTTGCCGCCCAGGCAGTACCCCACCGTGCCGGCCTTGTCGGTGGTGTCGGGATGCTCGCGCAGGAACGCCAGGGTCGCCTTGAGATCCTCCACGCCCAGGTTCTCGTCGAACCCCTGATACAGCGAGAACGCCTTGTTCCACTCCGCCTCGCTCTGGTCGGTGATGTCGATGCCGGGTTCCTGCCGCCAGAACAGGTCGGGGCACACCGCCAGGTACCCTTGTGTCGCAAAGGCGTCGCACAGGTCGCGCATCACCCGGTTGACGCCGAAAATCTCCTGGATCACCAGCAGGCCGGGGGCCGTGGCGGCCGATGGGGTGGCGACATAGGCGGAAAAGGAGCCGCCGTCGGCGGCCTTGATGGTGACGGTCGACATGGCGTTGCCTCCTGTTTGACGGTTGAAATGTTGTATCGAAACCGGAACGACCTGGGAATGGGCGCGAAATCAAGGGGTTGGCCGGGCCTCGTGGCGCAGCAGCCAACGCTTGGTGGTGACGCCCCCACCGCCGGAATAACCGCCGACGGACCCATGGGCGCCCAGGACGCGATGACAGGGGATGATGATCGGCAGCGGGTTGGCGGCGCAGGCACCGGCGACGGCGCGCGGGCCCGAACCCACCGTGTGGGCGAGCGCGCCGTAGGTGACCACCTTGCCGTGGGGAATGTCGCTCATGGCGTCCCACACCTGTCGCTGAAACGGGGTGCCGGCCGGTTTCAGCGACAGGGTGAACCGGGTCAGCGTGCCGTTGAAATAGGCGGTCATCTGATCGGCGGCTTCCGTCAGGACGGGAGACGGGTCGCTATCCGGCGGACCGCCGGCGCCGTCCCACGATATGGCGGCCAGATCGTCGCCCACGGCATGCAGGGTCAAGGCGCCGACCGGGCTGTCGATGTTCAAGGTGTGGGCACCGTCTCGGGGACGCATCATGTTGCCTCCAGCGCTGTGGCCAGCGCCGCGGGATCGGTCACGGGGGCCGCGCAGCGCATGCCCTGGCATACATAGGCGGTGGCCCGCCCGTCAACCTGGCCCTTGCCCGCGGCGGGATGGCCGGACGGCAACCGGTCGTCGGGATCGACCACGGTCAACAGCCGGTTGGGCAAGGATCGTTGCGTTATCGTATCGATCAGGGCGGCCGCGTCGGCGTCTTGGCGGCGCCCCACCACGACGATCTGCGTGGCCTGGATCAGCAGCTCGGCGTTGTTGAGGAAGGTCGCCATGGCGAACACATTGCGCCGCAGGGTGCCGGAAAAGGCGGCGATCACGACCTCGGCCCGCTGGCGATAGCGGTCCTCGCCGGTCAGGTGGAACAGCCGGGCCAGGACGCCCAGGACGACGCCGTTGCCGGACGGCACGGCATTGTCCTGGGCATGCTTGCTGCGCACGATCAGGGCCTCGGCGTCATCGGCGGTCAGGAAATACCCGCCGGCGTCGGAATCCCAGAAATGGGTGTCCAGGACCCCGGTCCACCGCTCCGCCCGGCCCAAGAGGGCCATGTCGCCGGTGGCTTCGTACAGCCGCAGCGCGGCGTCGGACAGGGCGGCGTAATCGTCCAGGATGCCCGTGTGCCGGGCGGTTCCGGCGCGCCAGGAATGATGCAGCCGATCGCCGTCGCCCAGGGCCTCGCAGACGAAGTCGAAGGCGGTTCGGGCCAGGGCGATCCAATCGGCCCGACCGAAGGCCAGCCCGGCATCGGCCAGGGAGGCGATCATCAGCCCGTTCCAGTCGGCCAGCACCTTGTCGTCCCGGGCCGGGGGCACGCGCCGCGTTCGGGTGTCCAGCAGGCGGGCCCGCAGCGGCGCGAGCCGGGTTTCGATGTCCGGCTCCGGCAGGGACTCCCGGGACCGCCGGTTGAGGATGGTCTTCCCCTCCCAATTGCCGCCGGGCGTGACATCGTAGACATCCATGAAAAACCCGGCATCCTGGCCCAGCAGGGCCTCGATCTCGGAGGCCCGCCAGACATAGTACCGCCCCTCCTCCCCCTCGCTGTCGGCGTCGAGGGAGGCGGCGAACCCCCCGCCGCCGACACTCATTTCGCGCCGGACCCAGTCCACGGTTTCCTCCACGCGGCGGGCGTACAGGGGATCGCCGGTTGCCTGCCAGCACTGGGTAAGGATCGAGACCAGCTGGGCGTTGTCGTAGAGCATCTTCTCGAAATGCGGCACCAGCCAGGCCGCATCGACCGTGTAGCGGGAGAAACCGCCGCCCAGATGATCATAGATGCCGCCCTGGCACATCGCCGTCAGGGTATGGCGCACGGCGTTGCCGAAAGCCGCCCGCCCGGTGCGCCGGTGGGCCCGCCACAGCATGGCCAGAACGGCCGGCTGGGGGAATTTCGGGGCGTCGCCAAAGCCGCCATGCACCGGATCCATCTGGCCGAGCAGGGCTTCGGCCGCCTGATCGAGCAGCGCCGGCGACAGGGGTTCGGGCGGCTGCGCGGCGGCCGTCCGGTCCAGGGCCTGCTGCAGCGCCTCGACATTCTGGGCGATCTTGTCCGGTTCGCGCCGGTAGGTGGCGTCCACCGCCTGCAGCACCTGGGGAAAGCCGGGCCGGCCATAACGCGGTTCCGGCGGGAAATAGGTGCCGCCCCAGAAGGGCTGTCCGCCGGGAGTCAAAAACATGGTCAGGGGCCATCCGCCCTGTTGGCCCAGCATGGCCAGCGCCGCCTGGTAGATCAGGTCGATGTCGGGTCGTTCCTCCCGGTCGACCTTGATGTTGACGAACAGGTCGTTCATCACCCGGGCGATATCGGGGTTCTCGAAGCTCTCGTGGGCCATGACGTGGCACCAGTGACAGGCGGCGTAGCCGACCGACAGCAGGATGGGCTTGTCCTCGCTTTCCGCCCGCGCCAGGGCGTCGGGACCCCAGGGCATCCAATCCACCGGATTGTCCGCGTGCTGCAGCAGATAGGGGCTGATCTCGCCGGCCAGTCGATTGGAGGTCATGGGGTCCTGTCGGCGGGTTGAGGGCGGTGACGAACGCCCTATAGTGCGGAAGCCGGCGCCGCCGGTACAACCACAATCGGTTCATGGGAATGGCCAATGAAACTCTCGATCGACGTCGATTGCACCCCCCAGGAGGCCCGCGAGTTCCTTGGGCTGCCTGAGATCAAGCCGATGCAGGATGCGGTCATGGCCGATTTGCAGGAGCGCATGCGGTCCCAGGTCGCATCCATGGACCCCGAAACCCTGATCAAGACGTGGCTGCCGGCCGGGCTTCAGGGGCTGGAACAGATGCAGAAGGCATTCTGGTCGCATCTGGCCAAGGGCGACGCGGACCGGGGCGGCTCGGGCGGCAAGTCGGACTAGGATCGAGCCGAAACGCGCCATGACCGCCGACGTGCAGGCGGGACCCACCATCTTCGCGCCGGCGACCGCGCCGGGCCGCGCCGGCATCGCGGTGGTGCGGGTCTCCGGTCCCCGGGCCTCGGGTGCCTTGAAGGCCGTGGCGGGGCGCGTGCCGGCGGCGCGGGTGGCGACCCTGGCGGCCCTGCGCGACCCGGCGAGCGGGGAGCTGCTGGACCGGGGGCTGGTGGTGTGGTTTCCTGGCCCTGGGAGCGTCACTGGCGAGGATCTGGCCGAATTCCATATCCATGGGGGCCGCGCCGTCATGGCGGGCCTGGTGGAGGCCCTGGCGGCCTTGCCGGGGCTGCGGCCGGCCGAGCCGGGGGAATTCACGCGGCGGGGGTTCGAGAACGGCAAGCTGGATCTGACGGCGGCGGAGGCGGTGGCCGACCTCATCGACGCCGAGACCGCGGCCCAGCGGCGTCAGGCCCTGCGCCAGCGCGACGGTGCCCTGGCCGCTCTTTACGAGGGCTGGCGCGACCGGCTGGCGCGGGTTCTGGCCCATCTGGAGGCCGATCTGGATTTCCCCGACGAGGATCTGCCGGACGGAGTCGCCGCCGGCGTTGCGCCCGACATCGCGGCGGTGCGGCGCGCCATCGAGGCGCACCTGGCGGACAAGGGCCGGGGCGAGCGGCTGCGCGACGGGATTATGGTGGCCATCCTGGGCCCGCCCAACGCCGGCAAGTCCAGCCTGCTCAACCGCATCGCCCGGCGGGAGGCGGCCATCGTTTCGACCCAGGCGGGGACCACCCGCGACGTGATCGAGACCCATCTGGACCTCGACGGCTATCCCGTCATCCTGGCCGATACCGCGGGGCTGCGCGGCGCCGGCGACGCCATCGAGGAGGAAGGGATCCGGCGCGCCCTGGACCGGGGCCGGACGGCCGATTTCCGCCTGATCGTCATCGACGGGCGGGAGTGGCCGCGTCTGGGAGTGGACATCGCCGGCTTTGTCGACGGCGACAGCCTGATCGTCGTCAACAAGACGGATCTGGTCGACGCCGGTGGTCTGGCCCCCTCCCCGTTCGGCTCCACGCCGGTCCTCCCGGTGTCCGCGCTGTCCGGGGCCGGCATCGATGCCCTGATCGCCCGGCTGACCCAGGCCGTGGCGGATCGATTCGCCGGCGCCGACGTGCCGCTGACCCGGGTCCGCCACCGCCAGGCGCTGGACGCGTGTCGCGAGGCGCTGGACCGGGCCGAGGCGGCGGCGTTGCCGGAGCTGATGGCCGAGGATGTCCGCCTTGCCGTGCGGGCCATCGGGCGGATCACCGGCCGGGTCGATGTCGAGGATCTGCTGGACATCATCTTTCGGGATTTCTGCGTCGGAAAGTGACGTTTCACGTGAAACGGGCGGACCGGGGCTTTGACTTGCGTCCCGTCCGATCCTAAAACCCTGCCCATGAAGGGCTATGACGTCATTGTGGTGGGGGGCGGCCATGCCGGCTGCGAGGCGGCGGCCGCGGCGGCGCGGATGGGCGCCCGGACGCTGCTGCTGACCCACAGGATCGAGACCATCGGTGAGATGTCTTGCAACCCGGCCATCGGCGGGCTGGGCAAGGGCCATCTGGTGCGGGAGATCGACGCCCTCGACGGGCTGATGGGCCGGGTCGCGGACCGGGCCGGGATCCAGTTCCGGGTGCTCAACCGCAGTAAGGGACCGGCCGTGCGCGGCCCCCGCGCCCAGGCCGACCGGCGCCTCTACCGCGCCGCCATGCAAGAGGCGCTGCGGGCCCAGCCTGGCCTGACCCTGCGGGCGGCGCCCGTCGACGGCCTGGCCAGGGCCGCGGACGGAAGGGTGACCGGGGTGATCCTGGCCAGTGGCGAGACCGTGCCGGCACGGGCCGTGGTCCTGACCACGGGCACCTTTTTGCGGGGCGTTATTCATATCGGGGACGAAACGACCCCGGCGGGCCGTACCGGTGAAGCGCCCGCCATACGCCTGGCGGACACGTTGTACGCGTCCGGCCTGCGGATGGGCCGCCTGAAGACCGGGACGCCGCCGCGCCTGGACGGCACGACCATCGATTATGCCGGCCTGCAGGTCCAGGACGGCGACGACCCGCCGGAGCCGTTTTCCACCCTCACCGACTCGATCGTCACGCCGCAGCGTCCCTGCCACATCACCTTCACCACCGCGCCGGCCCACGACGCCATCCGCGCCAACCTGCATCGGGCCCCCTTGTACAGCGGCCAGATCACCGGTGTCGGTCCCCGCTATTGCCCCTCGATCGAGGACAAGATCGTCCGCTTTGCCGATAAGGAGCGGCACCAGATCTTCTTGGAGCCGGAGGGGCTGGACGACGACACGGTCTATCCCAACGGTCTGTCCACCTCCCTGCCCGAGCCCGTGCAGCGGGAGATGCTGCGGAACATTCCGGGGCTGGAACGGGTGCGCATCATCCGGCCCGGCTACGCCATCGAATACGACTATGTCGACCCGCGGGAGCTTTGGGCCACCCTGGAAACCCGCCGGCTCCCGGGGCTCTATCTGGCCGGTCAGATCAACGGCACCACGGGCTATGAGGAAGCGGCGGCCCAGGGGCTGATGGCCGGGATCAACGCCGCGCTGGCGGCCGCCGGCGGCGGGGAGTTCCGCCTGGATCGGGCCGACGCCTATATCGGCGTGATGATCGACGACCTGACCAGCCGGGGCACGGCCGAGCCCTACCGGATGTTCACATCCCGGGCGGAATACCGCCTGACGCTGCGGGCCGACAACGCCGATCAGCGGCTGACGGCGCGGGGCGAGGCCCTGGGCTGTGTCGGGCCGGTCCGGGCCCGCCACTTCGCGGCCAAGTCGGCCGCGCTGGCGGAGGCCAGGGCCCTGGTCGCGTCGCTGGACCTGACGCCGTCCGAGGCGGCGCGGCGCGGCTTCGCCATCAATCAGGACGGGGTTCGGCGCAGCGTGGCCGATCTCCTGCGCCGGCCGGATCTCACCCTGACCGCCCTGGCCGCGGTCTGGCCGGAGCTTGGCGCCCTGCCCCCCGCCATCGCCGCCCAAATCGAAATCGAGGCCCGGTACAGCGGCTATGTCGCCCGGCAGGACGCCGACATCAGGGCGTTCCGGCGGGACGAAACCCTCGCCCTGCCCGCCGATCTGGACTATGCGGACATTGGCAGCCTGTCGGCCGAAATGCGCCAGATCCTCAGCGCCAGCCGGCCCGAGACCCTTGGCGCCGCCGGCCGCATCCCCGGGGTCACCCCGGCCGCCCTGGTCGCCTTGCTGCGCCATGTCCGCCGGGCCGACACTCGGCTGTCGGCCTGATCGACCGAGCGCCCCTCACCGCCGAGGGCTTTGCCCGCGCCGCCGGCCTGCCGGCCGATACGGTCGACCGCCTCGTTGTTTATGAGGGCCTGCTGCGCCGCTGGCAGCGGCGAATCAATCTGGTCAGCCGGTCGACGCTGGACGATGTGTGGCGCCGGCACATGTGGGATTCGGCCCAGCTCCACGCCCTGCTGCCGCCGACGGTCGCCTCCCTGGTCGATCTGGGCAGCGGCGCCGGGTTTCCCGGCCTGGTCCTGGCCATCCTCGGCGTGCCCGATGTCCATCTGATTGAAAGCGACCAAAGGAAAGCCATCTTCCTCCAGGAAGTTTCACGTGAAACAGGGGTGGCGGTGACGGTGCACATGGCGCGAATCGACTCGGTTGCGCCGTTCGCGGCCGATGCGATCACGGCCCGCGCGCTTGCCCCGCTGCCTGTCCTGTTCGATCTGGCGCGGCCGTTCGCCGGGCCGGAGACGGTGTGTCTGTTCCCAAAAGGACAAGATGTGGACAATGAATTGACCTCGGCCACTATAAGTACGATGATGCGCGTCGATCGGGTGCCCAGCATGACCGACCCGTCGGGCACCGTCCTGCGCATTTGGGGGCTTGGCCTTGCGGATTGATGAGACACGGCCCGAACTGGCGCAGAGCATCATGCGCCTGCCCACCCGAGTCATCGCGGTCGCGAACCAGAAGGGCGGGGTCGGCAAGACCACGACCGCCATCAATCTGGGAACCGCCCTGGCGGCGTGCCACAAGCGGGTTCTGGTCGTCGATCTCGATCCCCAGGGCAACGCCAGCACCGGGCTTGGCGTCGGGCGCGGCCAGCGGGACCGCGGATCCTATCAGCTGATCTTCGGCGAGACCGATGTCGCCGGCGCGGCCATCCCCTCGCCGGTTCCCGGCCTGTCGCTGCTGCCCGCGTCCGTCGATCTTTCGGGGGCGGAGCTGGAGCTGGTCGACATCCCACGGCGGGAATTCCGCCTGCGTGAGGCGCTGAGGGCGGCGCCGACCGGGTACGACTACGTTCTGATCGACTGTCCGCCGGCCCTTGGGCTGCTGACGCTGAACGCCCTGGTCGCGGCCGACGCCGTTCTGGTCCCCCTGCAGTGCGAGTTCTATGCCCTTGAGGGGCTGAGCCATCTGATGCGGACCATCGAGCGGGTCCGGCGGGCCTTGAACCCCACGCTCGAGATCCAAGGGGTGGTTCTGACGATGTTCGACAAGCGGAACAATCTCTCCGACCTGGTGGCCCAGGACGTGCGCGGCCATCTGGGGGCCACGGTCTATGACACCGTCAT
The DNA here is from genome assembly GCA_052168355.1 of Inquilinaceae bacterium. Classification (GTDB taxonomy): domain Bacteria; phylum Pseudomonadota; class Alphaproteobacteria; order DSM-16000; family Inquilinaceae; genus JBQLZQ01. The sequence continues at coordinate 12,573 of JBQLZQ010000005.1, read as the reverse complement.
CCCGCGCAATGTGCGGGTGTCCGAGGCGCCGTCCCACGGCAAGCCCGTGCTGTTGTACGATCTGCAGTGCGCCGGCGCCCAGGCCTATGTGCATCTGGCCAGCGAGGTGCTGCGCCGCGAAAAAAGGCTGTCCGCGTGAGCGGCGACGATCAGGCCAAGCGCCGAACCAATCTGGGCCGTGGCCTGGATGCGCTGTTCGGCGACGAGGAGGCCGGCTATGGCGGCCTCGACCGGCTGCGGCAGACCAGGGCGTTGCCGATCGAGCGCCTCGTCCAGAACCCGGATCAGCCGCGCCGCCATTTCGACGAGGTGGAGCTGGTCGAGCTGGTCGACTCCATCCGCGAGCAGGGCATCCTGCAGCCGATCCTGGTCCGGCCCCTGCCCGACGGGTCCGGCAATTACGAGATCGTCGCCGGCGAGCGGCGCTGGCGGGCGGCCCAACGGGCCAAGCTGCACGAGGTTCCGGTCATCATCCGGGAGCTGTCGGACCTCGAGACGCTGCAGATCGCGATCATCGAAAATGTCCAGCGCCAGGACCTGAACGCCCTGGAAGAGGCGATGGGCTACCGCCGCCTGATCGACGAATTCAACCATTCCCAGGAGGATCTGGCCAAGGCGGTCGGCAAAAGCCGCAGCCACATCGCCAACACCCTGCGCCTTCTCGACCTGCCAAAGTCGGTGCACATCTACCTGGAAACGGGCGCGGTCACGGCCGGTCATGCCAGGGCCCTGCTGGCCTGCGCCGATCCGGCCGCGGCGGCGGAAAAGGTGGTCGCGCAGGGCCTCAATGTCCGCCAGACCGAGGCGCTGTCGCGGGAAGGCGCGCCGCCGCGGCCGACGCGCCGCCGCGCCGGGTCGTCGACCGCCACGGACGGGGCCGACCCGGCGGTGCAGCAAGGACCGCCGCAGGGTTCGCCCGGGGGCACCAAGGATCCCGACACGCTGGCCCTGGAAAACGATCTCTCCGGATTGCTGGGTCTCAAGGTGGCCCTGGCGGCGGGCCGCGACGGGTCGGGCACGCTGTCGATCCACTACAGGACCCTGGATCAGCTCGACGACGTTCTTCAGCGGCTCAGCCAGACACCGCGGCCGGCCGCCGACTGACCGCCCCGAGCACTCAAGCCGCGCGGTTGGCCAGGCTGGAAAGCTGAAGCAGCACCCGGCCGCAGATCAACCGATCGGGCGCGCCCGTCCGCTTGCATCCGGCCTCCGCCTCCATCAGCCGTTCCAGGGCCTCGCCCAGCCGCTCGACGCGCCAGCGTTCAAGCTGGCGACGGAACAAGGGCTGAATTTTGAAGAAGACCGGGGGACGCAGGGTCGCCATGGCCCGGTCGGGCGCCTCACCGCCGGCCACGCGGGCGGCGGCCAGGTGCAGCCGGCCGAAATGCCGCTGCGCCGCGCGCAGGACGGCCACCGGCGCCGTCCCCTGGTCCAGCAAGGTCGCCAGCAGGCGATCGGCCGTGGCGTGGTCCCCATTGCCGACGGCCAGCACCAGATCGTCGAGGGAGCGTTCCGCGCTGTCCCCGACACAGGCCAGAACCGCGTCCATGTCGGCCCGGCCGCCGTCCCCGACATAGGTGGCCAGCGTCTCCAAGGCCTGCCGGGCCACCTGACGGTCGCCGGTCAATCGGTCGGCCAGAACCGCCTCGGCATCGCGGTCCAGGGCGATGTTCCGGTCCCGCAGCACCGATTGCGCCAGCTGGGCCACGGCATCGGCGTCGGCCGCGTAACAGGGCAGGGCCACCGCGTTCTTCGCCCCCTCGCACAGCTTGCGCAGGCTGGACCGGGGGCCGAGGTCGCCGGCCTCGACGATGATCAGGCTGTCGGTGTTGGGTCCGGCCAGGGCCTGGGTCAGCGCCGCCGTAACCCCGTCGGCCGCCTGCCGCACCCGAATCACCCGCCGTCCGCCGGTCAGGGAGAGGGACGCGGCTTCGTCTCCCAGGCGGGCGGGGTCCCGCACCACGTCGCCGCCGTCCATGTCGGCCACACGGAACGGATCCTGCGGGTCATCGACGATGCGTCGCAGCAGAATGGCCGACCGCTCCCGGACCAGGCCGGCATCGGGTCCGTAGATCAGGGCGGCGCGGCAGGCCGGATCGGGCGCCCGGAGAAACCCATCCACCCGCCCGGCCGCGATCTTGGTCACCTCACGTGGTTCCCGGTGTCTCGGCGCGCGCCTGGGCGAAATGCAGCGAGACCCGCGTCCGAATGGTATCGCTGAGTTGACGCAGCGCCCGGTCCCGGGCGCTGCGCTCGGCGCTGAGCGTGGCGAACTGATCGTCGAGAATGGAATAGCTGGTCACCGTATTGGCCTCGCCGGCGACGACCACGCTGCCATCGGCCGAGTCCGTCACCCGATACGGAGCCGAAACGATCAAGTTCGCGCGGGTGGCCGTGGCGTCCTTCTCGATCCCCAGGCGCTGGATCGCCTCGCGCAGGCCCACCTCCAGAACGAACCGCGGCTCGGTGGGCCGGCCGGACGGATTGAACCGTTCGATCAGGTAGTTGCGGAGAATCTGGCCGTCTCGATCGGGGATGACCGCGATCTTGATGTCGGTCAGGGTGTCGGAAATGGCGACGCCATCCTCGCCGGCTCCGTAAAGCGGCGTGAACCCGCACCCGGCCAGTCCGCCCAGCATCAGCATCGACGCGCCCGCGACAAAGGCGCGGCGGCGCGGCCTGGCGCCGTCAGGCGACGACATTGACGATCCTGTTGGGCACGACGATCACCTTGCGCACGGTTCTTCCTTCCAGGGCGCGGACCACGTTGGGTTCATCCAGCGCCGCCTTCTCCGCCGCCGCCTTTTCGACGTCGCGCGGCAGATGCACCGTGGCGCGCAGCTTGCCGTTGACCTGGATGGCCACGGTCACCCGGTCGTCCACGGTCAACGACGGGTCCACCGCTGGCCAGGGCGTGTCGGCCAGAATCGTTTCGTGACCGAGACGGGCCCACATTTCCTCGGCCAAATGGGGCATGATGGGCCCGCACAGCACGACCAGCGCTTCCAGCGCCTCGCGCAGCGCCCAGGCCGTTCCGTCCCCGGAACCATCAAGTTCGGCGACGGCGTTGCTCAGTTCGCGGATGCGGGCCACCGCCCGGTTCAACCGGAACGCTTCGAAATCGGCCCCGACCGCGTCGATGGTCTTGTGGACCCGCCGGCGCAGGGCCTCGGCCTCCGGCACCATGGTCCGGGGACGCGGCGTTCCCGGCGGCGCCGGCGCGAACGCCGGCTCGTCGACCAGACGCCAGAGACGGTTGAGATAGCGCCAGGCCCCTTCGATCCCGGCGTCGGTCCATTCCAGATCACGCTCCGGCGGGCTGTCGGACAACAGCAGCAAGCGTACGGTGTCGGCCCCGTAGGCATCCACCGTGCCGTCCAGCCCCACGGCGTTCTTCTTGGATTTGCTCATCTTTTCAAGGCGCCCCTGGGTCAGGGGCGCCCCGTCGGCGGCTCCGACCGGCGATCCGTCGCGCCATGCCACCTCTTCGGGATAGACCCATTCGTTATTGGCGTCGCGATAGGTCTCGTGCACCACCATGCCCTGGGTCATCAGCCCGGCGAAGGGCTCCTCCACCGTCAGATAGCCGCACTGTTTCAAGGCCCGTGTGAAAAAGCGGGCATAGAGCAGGTGCAGCACGGCATGCTCGATGCCGCCGATATACTGGTCGACCGGCAGCCAATAATTGACCGCCGCCGGGTCCAGTCCCTGGGGCGCGTTGGGCGAGCAGAACCGCGCGAAATACCAGGACGATTCGAAGAAGGTGTCGAACGTGTCGATTTCCCGCTCCGCCGCGCCGCCGCATTGGGGGCAGGCCACGTGTTTCCAGGTCGGGTGGCGGGCCAGCGGGTTGCCGGGGGCGTCCAGGGTGACATCCATCGGCAGCTCGACGGGCAGGTCGGCCTCGGGCACCGGCACCACGCCGCACGTCCCGCAATGGATGACCGGGATCGGGCATCCCCAATAGCGCTGGCGGGACACGCCCCAGTCCCGCAGCCGGTATCGGATGTTGGCCTCGCCCGCGCCGCGGGCGGCCAGGGCCGCGATCGCCACATCCTTGGCCTCGGCGACGGTCAGGATCGGGCGGGACGACAGATCGCCCAGGCGATAAGCCAGGGCCGGGCCGTCGGTGGCCACAAAAGCGGTTCGGCCGACGTGGAATGCGCGGGTGCCATCGTCCAAAACCTGGACCGGATCCTGGTCGAACCGCGCGCGTACCGCTTCGGGCAATGCCGCCGCCGTCTCGTCGTCCAAGGGCGCGGCGTCCGCGGGCCACAGGGCGGGCGCGACGGCCAGGCCGTATTTCCGGGCGAAGTCCAGATCGCGCTGATCGTGCGCCGGGCAGCCGAAAATGGCCCCCGTGCCGTACTCCATCAACACGAAATTGGCGACATAGACCGGCAGGTCCCAATCGGCGTCGAACGGGTGCACCGCGCGCAAGCCCGTGTCGTAGCCGCGCTTTTCCGCCGTTTCGATGGCCGCTTCGCTGGTCCCGAGCTGGCGGCACTCGGCGATAAAGGCGGCCAGTCCGGGATCATCCTTGGCCATCGCCTCGGCCAGCGGGTGATCGGGGGCAATGGCGCAGAAACTGGCGCCGAACAGGGTGTCCGGCCGGGTGGTGAAGACGTCAAGCGCCTCGTCCCGCCCGCGCAGGGCGAATTGCGCCGTGGCGCCGACAGACCGGCCGATCCAGTTTTCCTGCATCAGCTTCACCCGGTCGGGCCAGCGGTCGAGCGTGTCGAGCGCCTCCAGCAACGGGTCGGCAAACGCGGTGATACGCAGGAACCACTGGGTCAGCTTGCGCCGCTCCACCGGCACGCCGGATCGCCAGCCGCACCCGTCCACGACCTGCTCGTTGGCCAGAACGGTGTGTTCCACCGGGTCCCAATTGACCCAGGATTCCTTGCGATAGGCCAGATCGGCCTTCAGGAAATCCAGGAACATCTTTTGTTCGTGGCGGTAATAGTCCGGCGTGCAGGTGGCGAATTCCCGGTCCCAATCGTAGGACAGCCCGATCCTCTCGAGCTGCCGGCGCATCACCCGGATGTTTTCGAAGGTCCATTCCGCAGGCGGAATATTATTGGCGATGGCCGCGTTTTCCGCCGGCAGCCCGAACGCGTCCCACCCCATCGGGTGGAGCACGGCGAACCCCTTGGCCCGCTTATACCGGGCGATGACGTCGCCGATGGCGTAATTCCGGACATGACCGACATGCAGCCGGCCCGACGGATAGGGGAACATTTCAAGAACGTAGTATTTCGGGCGTGTCCCGTCCTCGACCGCGGCAAAGGTCCCGCGATCGCGCCAGACGGCCTGCCATTTCGCTTCCGTTTCCTGGAAATTGTACCGCGCCATGCCGCCGGTCTTCCCGTCTTCCGCGCCGGTCGCCGCCTTCCTTACGGAAACGGAACGAAAATGCGGCGCCGAACCCTTGTCCTCGTTAGTTGGATGCGACCGATGCGACCCTGATCTCACGCGCCCGGGTGAGGATGGTGTCCTCAAGCGCCGTTTCGGTGGCCGGATCGACCGCCGAATCGGCCCAGGCGCCCGACGCGTCCCGCATCTGGCGGAACGCGGCCACCCGTACACCGTCGGCCCGCAACTGCCGGTCCAGAATATAGACGTTGAGTTTCAGGCGTTCGTCCGGCGCTTCGGGCAGGGAATACCAGTCGGTCAGGATGACCCCGCCGAACGGATCGGCCGACTGAACGGGCATGAAGGAGATGGTGTCGAGCGCGGCCCGCCACAGGAACCCGTTGACCCCGATGCCGGTCTGCTGCTCATCGGCGCTGTCGTCGCGGCCGCCGAACGACAGCCCGCCCTCACCCAGCAGGCTGCCGAAACTTCGGGCCCGCTGGTCGCGGGTATCGCCGGTCTCGAACTCGCCACGCTCGGGAGCCAGATCCTGGCCGCAGGCAACCAGGAAGGCGGCGATCACCGCCACGGATATGGCCCGAAGGGGCATCGTCACTATTGTTCTCATGGACGAGGATAGAACACAAAAGAAGGGGACGACGCAAGGCCGTCCCCTTCCCCGATTTCCGCCGCGCGTCGGTTAGAAAGCGGCGGTCATGCCGACCAGACCGACATAGCCCTCGTTGTCGAGGGCGGTGCCTTCGCCGTCATAGTCGAAATAGACGACATCGCCATAGGCCGTAAGACCCGGGGCCACGGCGTAGGACAGACCCGCACCGATGCCGTAGTCCTCCCGTCCGTTGCCGCCGACCAAATCGGCATCGGCATAGACGCCGTTGACCGCGACCTCCCACGGGCCGAAGCCGTAGGCGACGCCAAGGCCGTAGCGCTGCAGATCCGCGAACTCACCGCCCTCGGAATCCATATAGAACCCGCCGAAGGTGAAGCCGGCATAGCCGACCTCGGCCGCCAAGTTCCATTCGAACAGATCTTCTTCGGTCTGGAGCTCGGCGTCGCCGGTGTTGACGCCGGCCGAGACGCCGACGCTGGCGGCCCCGAATTCGGCGGTGTAGTTGGCGCCGGCCGAGAAGATGTTCTCGAAGTCGCCGGCATCATCGTCGCTCAACTCGGCGTTGCTGCCACCACCATCCGTGCCGCTGGTCGGCGAGAAACTGAACCCGAAGGTCAGATCCTGGAAGGAGCCGATATAGCTCACCTTGGTGTCGTCGTTGTCGTAGAGGAAATCGATCCCCACCGGGCTGTCGACATCGTCGATATACCGGGTGAAATCGCCGTCGATCTGGCCGTTACCGGTTGTGGGCACGGTCAGGCGCAGGTTCTGGGCCTGGGCTTCCTTGGCCCCCAGGCGCACCTCGCCCCAGGTGCTGGAGACATAGACCCAGGTCTCGTCGATGCGGAACTCGTTGCCGCTGTCGTCGACGTTGATCCGGCCGCCGTAGCTCAGGCCGTTGTCGGCGACGCCGTCGGCGTTAAAGTTCAGGATCGTGTCGGTGGTGCCGCCGTAATCGCGCTCGTTGGTGTCGAAATCGTCGTCACCGTAGCCGAAGTTGAAATCAACCGAACCGGTGATCGCCAGTTCGAGTTGGGCGCTGGCTGGCGCCGCCGTCAGACCGAAGGCCACAAGCGCGGTCCCGGCCAGCATGGCTTTCTTCATCGCATATCCTCCATCGGGGTCCTGTTGCACGGGGGTGGCCGACGCCTTCCGTTGCAAGATCGGCCCATATATCAAAACGATATATATCATTCACGAATATGTGAATGGGGCGATACTAAGACCCAAATCCTTTGGGCCACAACGGTCCAATCTGTCGCAGCGGTGCATAAAGGCGCTGGCCGTGTCTGCACGGCAACAGTCGATGACAGAGCGATGACGGGGCGATGACGGGGCGATGACGGGGCGATGACGGGGCGATGACAGAACAGCCGGTTCCCCGAGCGGGCACGGCTTGGATGGTGGGGGATTACGAAAAAAGGGCGGCCCAAAAGGACCGCCCTTTCTCAAGTCGTTGGGAGTGATCCGCTTAGAACGCGGCGGTCACGCCCACAAGGCCGACATAGCCTTCGTTGTCGGCGGCGGTGCCGTCGCCGTCGTAGTCGAAGTAGACGAGATCGCCGTAGGCGGTCAGGCCGGGGGCCACGACATAGGACAAGCCCGCGCCGACCGAGTAGTCCTCACGCTCGTTTCCGGCACCGGCAAGGTCCGCTTCGGCGTACATGCCGTTGACCGCGAAGCCCCAGGGACCCGCGCCCCAGCTCACGCCCAGGCCGTAACGATCGCGGTCCTCGATCGTGCCGCCTTCGCTGTTGATGTAGAAGCCGCCGAAGGTGAAGCCGGCATAGCCGACCTCGGCACCGAAGCCATACTCGAACAGGTCTTCCTCCGAGCCCAGCTCCGCATCGCCCGAGGCGATGCCGGCCGAAACGCCGAACGTCGCCGCGCCGAAATCGCCCTGGTAGTTGGCGCCGGCCGAGAACACGTTCTCAAACTCGCCGGCATCGTCGTCACTCAACTGCGGATTGGCACCGGAATCGTTGGCGCCGGTGGTCGGCGAATAGCTGACGCCGAACGTGAAGTCTGCGAAGTTGCCGATGTAGCTGATCTTGGTGTCGTCTTGCTCGTCCAGGAAGCTGAGGCCTTCCTGGTTGTTGACTTCCTGGATGTAGCGACCGAAATCGCCGTCCGTCTGGCCGTTGCCGGTGGTCGGCATGGTCAGGCGCAGGTTCTGGGCCTGGCCTTCCTTGGCGCCCAGGCGAACCTCGCCCCAGTTGCCCGACAGATAGACCCAGGTCTCGTCGATGCGGAACTCGTTGCCGCTGTCGTCGACATTGATCCGGCCGCCGTAGCTCAGGCCGTTGTCGGCGACGCCGTCGGCGTTGAAGTTCAGGATCGTGTCGGTGGTGCCGCCGTAATCGCGCTCGTTGGCGTCGAAATCGTCGTCACCGTAACCGAAATGCACGTCCACCGAGCCGGTGATCGCGAGTTCGAGCTGCGCGCTGGCCGGCGCGGCCATCAGGCCAAATGCGACGAGCGCGGTGCTCCCAAGCAGTACTTTCTTCATCTCAAAACCTCCGTAAGCGGCTGTGCAGCCGGGTCAACGTAACTCTTAGAAGCATCGACCGGCAGCTTCCGGGCCGCGATTCCGGATCGATGATGAAACTCGTATACCGCCCTCATTTGAGCCACACAATCGTCAAAGTTGCGTTAAAGTCACAAATCCTAACATCTGTGGCATCTCCGCAACAGATTTGCTCAAAACCCTGATCCGCCGCTATTCCTCGGCGATGACGGCCATGGCGATCATGTCCCGCAGCAGCTTGTCACGCGCCTGCTGTGACATCGGCCGGAACGCCATCGAAAAATCATGGTTGGTAAATCCGTCCCGCCCGACCATCCATCCGACCGGCTGTTCCAGGCCCGGCGGCACCGCGACGGCCTGGGTGTCGGTGCCGATCACCCACCCTGGACCGTGCCGGCGCACCGTGATCTTCGGATCGGTCCTTCGGAACCGGCGCGTCGTGGCATCGTCCGGCAGGCGCATATCCGGCCGCTTGTAGCGATAATTCTCGACAAACCCGGCGAACGATTCGGCGACGTCCCGATCTTGGGCGAGATCGCGCAGCGCATCGGACAGGGAGTGCAGGTAGGCGTTCAATGCCTCGCGCCCCCCAGGTCGTTCCGGACGCGGAACGGGCGCGCGGAAGCGGGGATCCAGCGCCGCCCTCTGGAACAGCAGGTCGAACAGATCCAGCCCGATCGGCGTGGTCAGTCCGAAGGCGACATGGACGGCGGCATCGGACAGGGCGATGGCGTCGTGATACCAGCCGCGCGGCAGATACAAAAGGTCGCCCGGCTTCAGAGTAATCTCCTGGGTCAGCCTGCCCTTGTGCTGCTGATGAAAGGCGTCGCCCAGGCCCTTGAACGCCGGGTGGCTGATCGGGTCCTGGAAATGCCGTTCATAGACCTGCCAGGTCTTTTCGCCGGCGATATGCAGGGCGAAAACCTCATGGGTATCGAAATGGGACGCGAACGCCGGGTGGGCCTTCCAGGAACAGTAAAGGTTGGCCTGAACCTTGCCGCCCAAAGCGTTCTCCAGCGCCCCGGCGGCCTGCCGCAGCCCCGGGGTCAGCGTGTCGATATCGTTGAGCACCATGGAGGCGCCGCGCCGCAACCACAGACCGACCTTGGCCGGGTCGGGTACCAGGGCGGGCTGGCGGTCGCGGTTCTGACCGCGCTCGCAATACTCCTCCGGCAACAGCGTCCGGTTATCCAGAACCAGCTTCATGGTCGTCGACGTCCACAGGCTGGTGGTGTTGATCAGGTCGCTCAACACCGGCCAGGACATGATGTCGGCGAACTTGTCCGCATCGCCCTTGATGTGCAGGGGGGTCTTGCCGCGATGCTCGGTCTCGAAACGGTCCAGCCCGATCGGCGCCAGGATGGTGTCGGCGCTGATGTTCGATCGGCCCATAATCGCGTCTCCCCTATCGATTGAAGAATGGTACTCTCACAAGAACTCCGGAGCGCCGCATTCTATCCGGCTGGACCGGGAAACCAAGGGCCGCCTTGACGCGGCGGTTCGTTTGGCTCGACAACGCCGCGACGGTCTTGCTCAACCATCGACGTGCCGGAACGCCATCATGCCCTCTGCCTCTCCGCCCGCGCCGGGACCCGGAACGGATGTCGCGGCCAATATCGCCGCCCTCCGGGCCCGGATCGCCGACGCCGCCAGGGCCGCCGGGCGGGACCCCGCGTCGGTCGCGCTGGTGGCGGTCAGCAAGGTGCAGCCGGACGACCGGATCGACGCGGCCTTGACCGCCGGCCAACGGGTGTTCGGCGAAAACCGCGTTCAGGAGGCCCAGACCCGATGGGCGGCGCGGCGAGACGCGGATCCGGGGCTGACCCTCCATCTCGTCGGTCCCCTTCAGACCAACAAGGTCCGCGATGCCGTTGCCCTGTTCGATGTCATCGAAAGCCTCGATCGGCCAAAGCTGGCCCGCGCCCTGGCCCGGGAGATGGACCGGACCGGCCGCCGCCCCGACTGCCTGATCCAGGTCAACACCGGGGAGGAACCGCAGAAGGCCGGCGTCGCCCCCGCCGGTCTCGGCGACCTTTTGGCGATGGCCGTGAAGGACTGCGGTCTGCCACTGCGCGGTTTGATGTGCATCCCGCCGGTCGACGAGAACCCCGCCCTCCATTTCGCCCTGCTGGCGGAACTGGCGGACCGCCACGGTTTGCCCTGGTTGAGCATGGGGATGAGCGACGATTTCGAGACCGCGGTGCGGCACGGCGCCACCCATGTCCGAATCGGTACCGCCCTGTTCGGCCCCCGCGCCGCGCCGCCGACTCAGGCCGGCGGGTGAACCCGCAGCACATCCCCCGACCCGACCAGGCCCAGAACCCGCGTCAGGTCCGGTAGCGCCAGGGCGACGCAGCCTTCGGTCGGCTCATAACCCGTCTTCGCCACATGCAGGAACACGGCGCTGCCCCTGCCGGCTTCCGGCGGATCGTCGTTGTGGCCCAGCACGACGACCAGATCGTAAAGGCCGTCGTCCCGCCACAACCGTTCGTGCCGCGCCGCGCAGGGCAGGGCGACCGGCCGGTTGTACCGGCCATCGGCGGGATCGTCGCACCAGCCGTCGTCGGGACCGATCTCGGCCGTCGGTAGACCGGTTTCGGGCCGCACCAGGCGGTCGGCGCGGTACAGCAGCCGGCGCAGGGGAAAGGCGCCGGCCGGGGTCGCGCCGTCGCCTTCCCGCTTGTCCGCCCGCACGCCGCCGCGGCCTAGCGCGCAGCGAAGGCTGAGGCCGGCCACCGTCAGCCGGCCGTCGGGGAAAACATCGATGTCCATGCTCTCGGGATGGTGGCCGGGGCCGGCTTGTTTTGCAACCGGCATTGGCCATATGCACAGGGGTTTGGCACGAACCGCCACCTTCGGACTCCCTTCGAATGACGATTGATCGCGCGAGGACACCGAAGACCATCGACTATAAGGGCCGCAAGATGCCCAGGAGCTGGTTCGAGGCGCTGTTTCCCCTGCACGCCCTGCTCGTGGAGTACGGCTACAGCCGCAGCGCCGAGGCCGGCCTGCCGGTCGACGCGGCCGGCGCTCCGATACCCCTTTATACCTATCCGGCGATCGAATATCTGGGCCAGCTCGACTTCGCCGACGCCCATGTGTTCGAGTTCGGATCGGGCCATTCGACCCTGTTCTGGAGCGCCCGGACCGCATCGGTCACCGCCGTGGAGCACGATTTCGAGTGGGCGGACCGGATGAAGAGGGCCGGCCGCGACAACGTGTCCATCGTCCTGCCGACCCGGACCGAAGTGGCGCAGGGCGAGCATTACGCCGCCATCCTGACCCGGCAGGGCCGGACCTTCGACGTCATCGCCATCGACGCGCTGCACCAGTACGAATGCGCCGTGGCGGCGCCGGTGGCGCTGGCGCCGGGCGGCGTCGTGGTGCTCGACAACAGCGATTGGAACTACGATTCGGCGCGGGTGCTGCGCCAGGCCGGCCTGCTTCAGATCGACATGGCGGGGTTCAAGCCCTGCCATGTCGACGCCCAGGTGACGTCGCTGTTCCTCAAGCGGGACTTCGACCGCCGGGCGCTGGGCGGCCGGCAACCAAAGATGCCGCTGGGCGGGGTGGCGCGTCAGGCCCCCTTCGACCGCCCCAAGAGCCGGATCGCGCTGAAATAGGCGGGAAACCGGCGGTCCTCGGGTCCGATGTCGGCCCGGCCGCCCCCGGTCAGGGGGCCGCGGCCAGGCCGTTGCGGATCGCCTGCTGCTGATACAGGTCCAACGCCCGCATCATGGCCGCCGGAACCGCGTGGGGCGGCACGTGCTGGGGATTGGCGGCATTCTCGGCGGTCTGGCCGGACGCCTCGTCCGCCGCGGCCGGCGCCTGCTGGGCAAAGCTCAACAGGGCGGCATCCATGCGGCTGTCGATGGCGATCGGATCCGGGCCGGGGGCGCGCGCCGCCGGTTCGCGATCAGGCGCCGCACTGCCGATGACCATGGTCGCCGTCGGCGGCGTGGCCGGCGCCTCGGGCGTCTTCGGCCGCGGCTGGACGGTCAGCCCAAAGAAACGCAGGTCGTCGGTGGTCGGCCCGTCGCCGGACGGCGTTGCCGGCGTG
>JBQLZQ010000004.1:0-5112 GCA_052168355.1 Inquilinaceae bacterium | reverse complement strand
CCTGCTTAGGAGCCAACATAATCGGCTCTCGAGCAGATTCTTCAGCAGCCTGCTAAAGGCGATCGGGCAGGTGGCTGCGGCGGGCCAAACCGGTGACGATAAGACTGATCGGCACCAGCAGTCCCAGCGCGACCCCCAAACCCACCGCCTCCGCCACGAACCCGATCAGCGGCGGGCCGGCTAGAAAGCCCGTGTAGCCGATGGTCGCCACCGCCGCGATATTGGTGCCGGGCGTGCGGCCCGGCGCCCGGGCGGCGGCCCTAAACAGGATCGGGACCATGGCTGCGTAGCCCAGCCCGACACAGGCAAACCCGGTGACCGCCGCAGAGGCGGACCCCGCCGTTACCGCCAGCCCCATGCCGAGGGCCGCGATCAGACCGCCGACTTCGACGACGCGGCGCGGGCCAAAGCGCCGGACGATGGCGTCGCTGCCGATGCGTCCGATCGCCATGGCCAGGGAAAAGGCGGCAAAGCCGGCGGCGGCGAGCACCGGTGTGGCCTCCAGGGTGCCGCTCAGATAGACGGCGCTCCAATCGGCCATCGCCCCTTCGCCCATCAGCGCGATAAAGCAGATGATCGCCAGACCAACCAGACGCCGGGTCGGAAGCGCCAGGACCGAACCGATCCCGGGGGTGCCCCGGCGACTGGGAAGATGATGGCCGAACGCGAGACCTAGACAGGCCAGACCGGTGCCCGCGACGGCCAGATGGAGCGGCGGCTGGATGCCAAACTCCGCCGTCAGCCCGCCCATCACCGCCCCCACCATGCCGCCGACACTGAACATGCCGTGGCACAGACCCATCAAAGGAACACCGCCGGCCCGTTCCACCGCATCGGCTTCGGCGTTCATCGCCACGTCGAGCATCCCCGTTGCAGCGCCGAACACCGCCAACGCCGCGCCGAGCGAAAACAGGGATGGCGCCAGCGCCGGCAGCGTTACCGCGGCACAGGTCATCACCATCGCCGCCAGGGTCACGCGCGCGGCGCCAAAGCGCGCGATCAGCCAGCCGGTTCCCTGCATGGCGATCAACGATCCGACGGGCAGTCCCAGCAGGGCCAGGCCCAGCGCGGCTTCGCCCAGATCCAGGCTCCGTTGAACGTCCGGAATCCGCGGAACCCAGTTGCCGAAGACGGTGCCGTTGATGAAGAACACCAGGGCAATGGTCGGCGCGGCCGGCCCGGCCCGGCGAAGAGCGGCGATGAATGACATGGCAGCCGATGGAATGGAGTGGGGCAGGGGATGGAAGTTGATCGCGACACGCCGATGGACCATATCTGATCCGATGGCTGCCGACGCGGAAATTCTGAAATTCTGGTTCGAAGAGGCCGGCGAAGCCGCGTGGTTCAAAAAGGACGCCGCCTTCGACGACGAACTCCGCCGCCGTTTTCTCGACACCTATCATCGAGCCGCTGCAGGCAACCATGACGACTGGCAGCGGACGCCGTTGGGCTGCGTGGCGCTTTGCCTGGTGCTTGACCAGCTTCCGCGCAACCTTTTCCGGGACAGCCCGCAGGCGTTCGCCACGGATGCGTCGGCCAGGGCGGTGACGCGCCGGGCCCTCAAAGACGGCTTCGACCGCGCACCCGGGATCGACGATCATCACCGGTGTTTCCTCTATCTGCCGCTGGAGCACAGCGAGGATCTGGACGATCAGACCTTGGTCGTACGGCTGTTTCGCGAGCGCACGGACAACGCCAACTATCTGGATTATGCCGAGCGGCATCGCGTCATCATTGCGCGGTTCGGCCGCTTCCCCCATCGGAACGCCGTGCTTGGCCGACCCTCGACGGAGGAGGAGCGGCGCTTCCTCGAGCAGCCGGGGTCGTCATTCTGATCGGGAGGAACCGACTGTGACGGGCGGTCTGGCCTCCGGCGTCGATCACGTGATCGTGGCGGCCAGAGATCTGGAGGCGGCCCGGCGGGACTGGATCCGGCTTGGGTTCTCGGTGACCCCGCGCGGCCGCCATATCGGCTGGGGGACGGCCAACTACTGCGTGATGTTCCCGCATGACTATATCGAGATCCTGGGGGTCGTCGATCCTTCCCTCTATGTCCACGGCCTGGATCGCTTTCTGGCCGAACGACAGGGTTTGCAGGGTGCCGCCTTTGCGACGAAGGATGCCGCGTCGGCCGCTGAGACATTGCACCGGGCCGGCTATGCCGATGATCAACAGCCCCACGACCTTGCCCGGATCCTGGAGTTGCCCGAGGGGGAAGCGCGGCCCGCCTTCAAGCTGGTTCACCCCAGCGATCCGACCGTCTTTGGCATGCCGGCGTTTCTCTGCCAGCACCTCACTCCGGCCCTGATCCGGCGCCGGGCGTGGCTGACCCATGCCAATGGCGCCCAAGGCATCCGCGCGTTGGACGTCGCGGTCGATCGCCCGGACCGTTTGGTCGATGTCTATGGGACCGTGTTCGGAGCGGGCGCCGTCGCCGTCTCCTCGGACGCCGTCACCGTAAGGGCGGGGCCGACGGTTCTGCGTCTTGGTCCCACGTCGCACGAGGCGGCGGCCGGTCTGCGGGCGCTGACGGTAGAGGTCGCGGACGCCGATACGGCCGCGGCCCTTCTGGACCAGGCTCAGATCGTCTATCGGCGAACGGAAAACATCCTGGCGGTCGATCCGGACCACGCCACGGGGGTATCGCTCACGCTCGCCGCTGCTTGACTGGCTGGCATCTGACCGATTGGCCGCCGACCGCGGCCGACGGGCCGGAGAAGGTCTCGGTCTTACGGGCGGGAGGCAACCAGAGGTTCGTCGATCAGGGTCCGATAATGGCGATCGATGGTTCCCACCGTGTCGCGGAACTCGGCCAACTCGGTGCCTTCCAGCGTCCGGCCGGTGGGCAGGTCGACGCTCAGCGGATTGACCTGCCGGCTGTCGACAAGGACTTCGTAATGGAGGTGAGGCCCCGTCGACCGGCCGGTGGTGCCGACATAACCGATCACCTGACCCTGGCGCACCCGGTCGCCGCGGTTCAGACCCTTGGCGAACCCCTTCATATGAGCGTAGGCGCTGCCCAGGCTGGAATTGTGCCGGATGCGGATGAAGTTGCCATAGCCGCCGTTGCGGCCGATGAAGTCGATCACCCCGTCGCCCGACGCGTAGATCGGTGTGCCGCTGGGGGCGGCAAAATCGGTGCCGCGATGCATCTTGTTGTAGCCGAGCACGGGATGGCGGCGCATGCCGAAATTGGAACTGATGCGGGCGCCGTCGATGGGGGTCCGCATCAGGGCGCGGCGGACGCTCTGCCCGTCCCGATCGTAGTAGTCGACGACACCGTCGTCGGTCTCAAAGCGATAGATCGGCTTTTCCTGGCCGTTCAGGATCAGGGTCGCGAACAACACCGCGCCGTTGCGGGCCAGAGTTCCCTCCGGATCGAATTCCTGTTCGAACAACACCCGGAACCCGTCGCCGGCCTGGATGTCGCGCTGGAAGTCGACGTCGTAGGAATAGACCCGCATCAGGTCGATCAGGATCTGATCGGGAACGCCGGCGCCGTTGGTGGCCGCATACAAGCTGCTTTCGATCACGCCGGACCCGGCGGTAAGCCGGGTCTCGAGGCGGTTTTCGATTTCGGCCGCGTCGAATCCGTCGTCCGACCGGCTCACCACCACCGTCCGATCGACATCGGGCCGGAGGGTCAGCGACGAGAACTGGAGCCCGCCATCGTCCTGCCCAAAGGTAACGGTGAGCTCCTGACCGATCTGGAGCCGCCGTGGATCATAAAGGTCGCTCAGCGCGACAATGGCGTTGTGCGCGTCGCGGCTGTCGATATCGGCCTCGGTCAACAACCCCATCAGGGTGTCGCCGGCCGATACGGTCAGGACCTGAAAATCGGGACGAGCAAGGGCAGGGGGTTCCAGAAGGCTGTCGGCGACGGTATGCATCAGGGCCGTGTCGAGAGCGGCACCCCGATCCGGATGGTTGGCCAGGTCGCCGAAGGTGAACACCGATCGGTCCCGCGCGCTCGCCGTGGTCGTCAGAATGCCCGAATAATGAACCAGGGGAACGGCTACCAGGCCGCAGAGAACCGAAGCGGCAATCCAAGTGGTCTTACTCACGCTCACCAATTTCCTCCGAAGAGCCGCGCCGATCCCGCCTGCTTGATCATCGCCGGGGCCGTCGCGACGGACCCTATCGGTGTCACAAATGTCCCGGCGGCGACCGAAGCCCCTTAACGTTTCGATATTAACCATAAAGCCGGCGCACCTTGCTGGAAGCGGAGTCCTTGTGTCAACCGGCTTTGTCCCAGGGATGCGACGCGGGCCCGGTCTTGCATGTTCACACTGTTTCGGAAACCAAGAATAAACCAAACCCGTTAAAATTTTTTGAATGTTTATCAAGGGCCTACGCGGTATCGGCCGGCCATGATGAAGAACCGCGTAAAACCGTCATAATAGGGTTTGACAGTGGTCCGGGGCCGGGTCTATAACCCGCCCTCCCAACGACGCGGCGGCCGGAATTCCGGGTGTCGAGTCGCGCGGATATAGGACAAGTGAATGGAAGAAGAAGGGATGCGCGGACGGCGGGTCTTTGCGTTGGGTCATTGGTTGATCTGGTGCTGGGTGTTTTGCTGTTGCGCGCGTCTTGAGGTTTAGTCGAGGGGGGCTGGCGGGCTTTTAAGGTTTGCCGGTTATCCTCGAGAGGTTAAGTCAGAGAGAGGCGCGGGGCAGGGAAATGCCTTGCGTTAAGGATCTCGGGCCGATGCGCGGTTTGGGTTGGGATGCCTGGTTGAAACCGGGTGTTTTGGTTTGGATGGCGTGTTGGTTTGGGAGTGGGCAGGGGGCAGCCTCTGCCCGTCAAACTTGAGAGTTTGATCCTGGCTCAGAACGAACGCTGGCGGCAGGCCTAACACATGCAAGTCGAACGATGGCTTCGGCCATAGTGGCGGACGGGTGAGTAACGCGTGGGAACCTATCCTTGGGTACGGAACAACAGCTGGAAACGGCTGCTAATACCGTATGAGCCCTGAGGGGGAAAGATTTATCGCCGAAGGGTGGGCCCGCGTTCGATTAGCTTGTTGGTGAGGTAACGGCTCACCAAGGCTTCGATCGATAGCTGGTCTGAGAGGATGATCAGCCACACTGGGACTGAGACACGGCCCAGACT
>JBQLZQ010000003.1:0-44117 GCA_052168355.1 Inquilinaceae bacterium | reverse complement strand
TCACGTCATTGGTGGAAGCGGGTCCGCTTCCACCAATGACGATCGCGCTCTAGGTGCTGGAAGACGCAGCAGAGCGGGGCCATAGACAACGGCAAAGCCGCCAAACGCCGTGATCCACCCAAGGCCCGCAACCGTGTGAAGCGGCCCCGACAGGTGAGGCCAAAGGCCCGCCGCGACCCGCGCCAGTACCGACAGGACAAGAGCCGCATAGATGATGATCGTTCCTGGCCCCGCTGTCAGGGCTTGTCCGGTATGGCCCAGTGTGGCCCGCGTCATCACGGCCAGGGTCATGAGCCCGATTGCGCCCGCCATCCACAGATGCTGCGCGCCGGCCATCCCAAAGGACCCGGGTGCCAGAATTTCAAACGCAAGCGCCAACGCCCCGAGCGGGAGAAAGGCATAACCCGCGTGCAGCACCGTCACCAGTGGCTCGGCCAGAGTCCGATAGCCCGCCCAACGAACAAGCCGAACCACGTGCGCAACTCCGGCAAAGCCAAGCGCGGCCCCCGTCAGCGCATGCCGTGGCCAGAGGACCCACAGAACAAGCGCCACCAGCAGCGCGATCAGTGCCGCTTTGTCGAACCGTTGCATAGGCGGCGTCGGCAGTGCCCCGCCATGCCGCTTCACCAGCCAGTTCCGGGTGAAGGAGGGCACGATCCGACCGCCGATGACTGCGATCATCATGAGACCGACGCCAAGGCCCAGCCTTAGGCCAGCGCCTTGCGCGGCATAGTCTCCCCGTGCGGCCTCCCAGTGGAACAGGCCGTTGCCGACCGCGAAAACGGCCAGCATCGCCAGCACGGTTAGGTTGCGCCAGTTCCGGCCCGCCACGATCTCGCGCCCGATGGCCAGCGCGAACAATATCGGAAAGGTCAGATCCATGGCCGCGACCAGGCCCGCGGGCATCCCGGCGGAGAAGGACACTGTCAAACGCCCTGCCAACCAGACAACCGCAAGTGTCCCGAGTCGCCAACCGACAATCGGTAGCCGCCCGGTCCAGTTTGGCACCGCGGTCAGCAAGAACCCCGCCACGACAGCGCTGAGATAGCCAAAGAGGAATTCATGCGCGTGCCAGCTGATGGGGTCGAAAGCGGTGGGCAGGATGAGATGACCCGACAGCATCGCAACCCAGAGTATCATGGCCAGCACGGCCCAAGCGGCCGCCCCGAAAAAGAACGGGCGAAACCCGAAGGCCAGGATCGCGGGGCCGGTCCAGGTTCGCATCCGTTCCGCTGTCTTAGTGGTCATTTTAACCGTCCTTGCCATGCATTGCCTGGCTCTGTGCCCAATTTGCTTGCGGAAACCAACGCACAAACCGCCCTCCCCACTCGCTAAGGTGCGTGTGTGGATCGGGGTTTTTTCAATGTCTGGATGCAGTCGTAACAAGGGGACGAAGTTGCACCATCGGCACGGAATAAAGCTAGCCGTCCTTCAGCGAGCAGGATGGTTTCAAACTCTTGCACGGCCCGCCCGTCTGACACCTGCTCCAGGGATCGGCCGCTATCGCAAGACGGGCACGCCGACCAAGGTTTTCCGGGGGGCCCGAAGCGATCGGGCGCCACCTGCGGTTCGGCGATCAGGGAGGCGGCCCGGGTCTTGGTCTGCGCGCGCCTGACATTTAGCCGGCCGCGCACGATCTGATACCCTGGCCGCCAGCCAGCCAGCCAACGCGAACAGCCCGCCGACCACGATGGAGTCACGCACAGCCATGCGTCATCCACGACGCGTGGGCGCCGCGCGGACCACGTCACAGCGGTAGCTATCTCAGCCATCGATGCGGGACAGAAATTCCTCCAGCACGGTATCGGGTAGTTGCGCCATTTCAGATTGATCGGGAAATCGCTTGCTACGGATGTCCTGGCGGAACGCCATCAGCGCGGCCCTCCGTTCCTCTTCGACCTGGCGGTAGAGACGGGCCAGGTCGCCGTAGCGGCGGGCATGGCGTGGCGCCTGCTCCACCTCACCACAGATGTCGGAGGTAAACAGAAATAGCACTTCCGCTTGTGGACCCGAACCGAGGGAAACAGTCACAAGCCCCGTACGCCGGGCGATCTCAGCCATGAGGGGCGCTGGTACGAGTTCCGCCTCGACCGCGAAGGCGCCGGCCTCCTCCAGCCGGCGGAACCGATGGTAAAGTTCGAGCGCCTCATCGGCTGTCTTGCCAACGGCCCGCACCTGACCCACCCAGGTGGATTTGCGCGGGACAAACCCCAAATGGCCCATGACCGGAATGTCTTCAGACGCCAGCAAAGCCACGACCTCCAGCCTGCGCGCGGTGATGACGGCATCGGCCCCATCGGTCAGGGCCTTGAAGGCCGCGCGCATGATGTCATCGGTTGTCACGGCGTCGGCGAAGCCAAGTGCCGCCGTGACAAACACGCGCTTCGATCCACGACGCACCTCGGCGACGTTGCGCGCACGACAGACCACCATCTCGATTTCGGCGGCTTCGGCGGCTTCGGCTTCTGTCGCCGTTTCGGCAGTGACCTGCGCGAAGGCACCGGCCCGACCCTTGGCGGCGCGCAGGCCTGCTACGGTCGTCATGCGATCGCTGTCCTGGGCCGCCCAGCTGAATATGCGCGGCATGATCGTGACCTACCGCTGCTTCATCTTCTCGGCGTAGTACGCCGGTGCAACGGTGCCGGGCTTGGCGAACCATTTGGGGACATCGACTCCGGAATACAGCAGGATGTTTCCCCAAGGATCAAACGCTCCGGTACGCACGATAACTTTCGCTGTTGCCGCCATCTCGCCCAGGATGGTCTCATGCTCGATCATCTGGTGATCGGAGTCGCCAAAGAGCGCGCGGACCGTCTTCAGCAGCGATGGGTTGTGATCCGGCAGCGTATCGGCGTAGGCGACCTTCTCGACGACAAGGTCATCGGCGACGGCGGAAAGCACGGTCTTCAAATCCGGCACATCCTGGGTAATCGATAGATCGATCCGCCACGCATCGGCGGGGATTGGAAAACCCGCATCGCAGACGATCATCAGATCGCCGTGCCCCATGGATGCGATGGCGTAATTCAACTCCGCATTGAGCAGTTTGCCCTTTTTCATTCCGTCTCCTTGGGTTGGTGTCTCAAGTCACCGCGGCGATCAGTGCATCGACCTGGGCCCTTGTGGCCAGCGATGGGATCACGCCAAGCCGGGTGCAGGCATGGGCGCCGCAAGCGGCGCCGAACGCCACGGCGTCGGTCAACGCTCGACCTTCGCCGAGAGCAACCGCAAAACCGGCGTTGAACGCATCGCCGGCTCCGGTCGTGTCCGTCACATCGACACGAAGAGTTGGGATTACGGCGTCCGTGTCGTCGGCCAGGACCATCACGCCCTTGTCGCCCATTGTTACGAGTACCGTGCCCACCCCGCGCTGACGCAACGCGCATGCAAGATCCCGGGTGCCCGTGGGATCGTCGGGCGATAATCCCATGAGAACGCGCAACTCGCTTTCATTCGGCGTGAGGTAGTCAACATTGTCGAAAATGCCGTCCGGGAGAACAGCCGCCGGAGCCGGGTTCAAAATCGTCCGGGCACCGGCGGACCTCGCCAACTCCAACGCCCGGTGCGCGGCTGGAACGGGGATCTCCAGCACCGTCATCACGATATCGCTTCGGTCGATGCGGGACTTGGCGCGGTCGACGAAGGCGGCGTCCATCAGATCGTTGGCGCCCATATCGAGAATGATGAAATTCTGGCCTTCCGCGTTCAGCACAATGATGCCCGCCCCGGTGGGACGTGCGGCGGTGCGTTCGATATGAGCCGTGTCGACGCCCTCCGCGGCGTAGAGCTTGTCCGCGACATTGGCCAATTCGTCCTGTCCCAGACACGTCACCAATGCTGCGTCTGCGCCGAGCCGGGCCACCCCGACCGCCTGATTGGATCCTTTGCCGCCCGGTCCAAAATCGAAATCCGAGCCCAGCAATGTCTGCCCGAAGACCGGCATGGTGTCGGTCCTGATTGTCAGGCCGACGGCAAAGCTGCCGACCACGGTGATACGAGTCATCGCGCCTGACCTTTCCCTATCTTTCCGGCTCCCCTGTTCATGCGGCGTGCTCGTGAGCGGTGCGGGTGGCAAGCGAGATGATCGACTCTTCGGTGATATCCGCGCCGGAAAGCTGGCCCATGACGACCTTATCCGCCATGACCAAGACGCGACTGGAATGCAGCGTCACCTCGGATAGTTCCGATGAGATCATGAGGATCGCCATGCCTTCGGCCGCCAGTTCCTTGAGAATGGCGTAGATCTCGGCCTTGGCGCCGACGTCTATGCCGCGCGTCGGTTCGTGCAACATCAGGACACGAGGACCGGTGATAAGGCCGCGCGCCACGATGATCTTCTGCTGATTGCCGCCACTCAATGTCGCAATCGTCTGGCCAAGGCTCGCAACGCGGGCGTCCAGCTTGCGCACATAATCACTGGCCGTGGCCCGCATTGGACGGCGGCGCAGGAAGCCCCCCATCGAAAAGCGGCGCAGCGCCGCTGAGACGGTGTTTTCCACCACACTCATCGATAACAGGGCACCAGCCCGACGGCGGTCAGCCGGAATGAAGGACATGCCCGCCGCGATCGCATGCGATGGACGGCCCGGCGCCAGACGGATACCGCCGATCGTCACGTCGCCGCGGCGCGGCAAAAGCCCGAAGATCGCATCGGCCAGAACGTCCTTGCCGCTGTCAGGCATACCGGCGATGCCAAGGATCTCCCCTTCTGACAACTCGAAGGACACATCGCGTATGTGCCCGGGGACGTTGAGGCCCCGCACCGCCAGAGCGACTTCGCCAATATGCTCATGCGCCTCGCGGCGCAGAGCGTATTGCTCGGCCGCGTCGACCGATCGGCCCACCATATGCGTTACCAGGTCGTCCACTGTCACGTCGGCGCAATTGTCCAGTGTGGTCACCAGGTGCCCGTCCCGCATGACGCTGATGCGGTCGGCGAGGGCCAAGACCTCATCCAAATGGTGAGACACGTAGATGACGGTCACACCTTCGTGGCGCAGGCCGCGGACGACTTCGAACAAATGCTCCGTCTCGCGTGTGGACAAGGCCGAATTCGGCTCGTCCAAAACCAGGACACGCGCTTTTTGCGAAATGGCGCGCGCGATTTCGACAAGCTGCTGCTGGGCGACGGAAAGCCCGGTCAATGGTGTATCCGTGCTGATATCATTCAGCCCCAGGCGCTCCAGCGTCTCCGCAGCAGCGCGCGCCGCGCGCGACCGGTCGAGAAACGATAAGGGTCGCCGTTTTGCCAGCACGGGCAAAAGGACGTTCTCTCCGACGGTCAGGTTCTGGCACAGCGACAATTCCTGAAACACAATACGGATGCCCCTGGCCTGGCTTGCCAGCGGACTGGGGAAGCTTGTTTCCCTACCATCCATGAGGATCGTACCGCTGTCGGGCTGAAGTTCGCCGGCAAGCACATTCATCATCGTGCTCTTGCCTGCACCGTTCTCACCAACCACCGCGTGCACCTCACCGCTACGAAAAGCGATGGAAACACCGTCCATGGCGATAACGCCGGGGAAGGCCCGGGTGATGTTGCGCAGTTCAAGGATCGGTTGAAGGCTCATCCGAGGCTCCTGACACCGGCAGACGGATCCAGCGGCGGGTGGTCGTATCCCCCATCAATGGGGATACGACCAACGCCGCAGCCAACCTTTACTGCATCACTTCCGAGATGTTCTCGGGCGTAAAGATGCCGACACCGGTATCCAGATCGTCGATGGTCTCGCCGGAGAGGAACGTCACCAGCAGATTCACCGCCTCATAACCCTGCCGTTCCGGCGCTTGGTCGATGGTCGCCTGAATAACGCCCTCGGCCACCAGATCGACCGTCTGATCGAGAAGATCGAAGCCGACGATCTTCACGTCATCCACGCGTCCATTGCGATCGACCCATTCGCCGGCGGCGGGTGTCGAGCAGCATTCCAAAGACAGAATGCCGTCGATGTCCGGATCGGCAAGCATGGCATTTTCGATGGCGGCATAAATCTCCTGGGGATCGGTTCCGGTGTTTAGCGTACGAACAACCTCGATGTCGTCGTACTTTGCCAGGGCCTCTCGCGCACCGCTTTCACGATCCAGCGACCATTGGGCGGCCGCATCCAGCGTGGTGATGACCACACGGCCCTTGCCGCCCAGAACGTCACCCATCAGGTCGCCCGCTTCGCGGCCAGATTGCACAAGATCCTGACCGGCAAACACCAGCCGATCGCTGTCCGGATTGTCCGTGTTGTAGGTGATGACCGGAATGCCCGCCTCGACCACCCGGTTGATCAGCGGGGCAAGCGCGTCGGTACTGACCGAGGAAATGGCCAATCCGTCCATTTGGCCGATCAGTGTCTCGATCTCGGAGATCTGGGCATCCGCGTCGGCTCCTACGGGCCCGATAAAACGGGCGTTGACGTTCTCTGCCGCGTCCGCGCGTTCGACACCCGCGCGCACAAAGGGTGCGAACTCGTTCGACACATCGTGGTAGGACACGAAGATGTTCAACGGCTCCCCGGCTGCAACACGATCGGCAATACGAGGAGCGAGGTTGAAATCCGACACGTTCACCGGCTCGGCGGCCAGCGTCAAGGGCACCAGAAGCGCCGTCAGCGCCGTTGTCGAGAACCAGAGTCTATTCATTTTTTCCTCCCTTTGGATTGTTGTGCGAACCTTCGGTCTAGCCCGATCGTGATCTTGTGCTCCATTTGTCGATGGCGACGGCCGCAATGATCACGAGGCCGATCATCACCTCCTGCATGAAGGGCGAGACGCCCATCAGGACCAGACCGTTGCGCAGCACCCCGATGATCAGTACACCCAGAACCGTTCCCAGGACCGTGCCCACGCCGCCCGCAAGCGATGTGCCGCCCACGACCACCGCGGCGATCACATCCAGCTCGAGCCCCAGTCCGGTCCGACCTGCCTGCCCGCTTGGCAGGAAGGCGATCGACAGCACGCCCGCCAACGCGGCCAGCATGCCCATGATGACGAACGCCCAGATCTTTACGCTTTGGGTATGGATGCCCGACACGCGCGCTGCCTTGGCGCTGCCGCCGACGGCAAAGACACGGAAACCAAAGGCGGTGCGCGACAGAACCAGCCAACCGAAGCCGGCGATCGCCGCAAAGAACACAAGCTGCATGGGGACAAGGCCAAACAGATACCCTTGCCCCAGATATTCGAACAACTCCAAAACCTGCGGGTCGGCGCCGTTCCGCTCGTTCACCGTGACGGGTTGTCCGCCGGTCAGAAGCAGTGCGGTACCCCGCACGATTGACAGCATCCCAAGGGTTGCGATCAGCGACGGCAACCGTCCGTAGGTGGAAAGAACGCCGTTGATCAACCCGATCGCAGCGCCGCACAGAAGGCCCACGGCCACGGCCGGCGCCAGGCTCCAGCCCATCACGATCAACATGCCGGTGCTCAGCCCGGCCAGTGCGTAAGTGGACCCCACCGACAGATCGATCTCGCCTGAAATCAGGACGAACGTCATGCCAATAGCCATGATCCCGAGAAGCGAGACCTGGCGGCCGATATTGAGAAGGTTCGTCGTTGTCAGGAAGCTGTCCGAGGCCACTGCCAGGAAGATGCACATGACCACCAGCGCCAGGAAAACGCCCGTTTCCTTCGCTGACTGAAGCCGTGTCGTAAAAGAGACGCTGGGCAAGCGGGACCGCCGGCCGCCGGCTGTTATGGCATGCGCGTCCGTCTCGCCACTCACACTGGCGCCTCGGGTCATTCCGCCGCCATGAAGCTGCCAGCAGGCACGGTTTTCAGCTCTTCGTAATTGCCGTAGTCCCGGGCGCGGACAAAAGGCGCGTTGTGAACGGCGTTGTAGGAACAGATATAGCCCCACCGATAGGTGTCGCTGTTGTTCGCATCGGATCGGTGCAGCAGGTTGCAGTGGAAGATCAGCGCGTCACCGGGGTCCATCTCGACGTGAACATGGTCAAAACGGTCAAGCGCGGCGTCGAGATAAGGCTTCTCCACATTGGTCTGCCCATCTTTCCGGACGTGGTTCAGACGGCCGAGACCATGCGTGCCTTTGAGGACCTGAAGACATCCGTTGGCCCTGTTGGATGGATCCAGCGCAATCCAGATGGACAGCATCTCCGGCGACAGACAACCATTGTTGTGCCAATAGCCGAAATCCTGGTGCCATTCCCACGCCCCACCCTCGCGCGGCTGCTTCATCGTCATCTTGTGGCTGTAAAGATATATCTCATTGCCGATCAGAGCCTCGGACATGCGGACAAGACGCTCGTCTCTGGCCAGCATGCCGTAGATGTCATCTCCGGCCCGATTCCATAGCTTCAAGAGAGTCTTGTTGCCCGCCGTGTCGCCTTTCTCCATGACACTGCCGGACTTGGATTCGTCCTCAAGTTGTCGGCGGGCCTTGTTGCGGAAATCGCCAACCTCCGCGTCGCTCAGAAACCCCTTACGGACGAAATACCCATCCACGTCGTAAGCACGTGTTTCCGTCTTGCTGGGAACGAGCATCCGGTCCTCCCTGGCGGTGCGCCCCGCATTTTCCACGGAGCCTTTCTTGCCTTTACTCTACGCCAAATCCAGGGTGACGAAATAGACAGCCTTGCCAATTTCATGTAAAAAACGCGCATGGGAAAATCGGACAACGCGTCAACAATCCATGTAAGTCACTATTTCCTGCCCGACAGCACCATGCGTTCCAGCCTCACCACCGTACTACGGGCCGGATGGCTGGACGCCGCGCCGGAGAGCGGGATCAGCCGCACGGAATGTCCGGGCGATGACATTCTCTATTGTCTGTCCGGCAAAGGACAGGTTGACGCGGCCGGGGCTCGGTTCGATCTTGCGCCCGGCCAGCTTGCCTGGTTACCCGGCGATTTTCCCCATGGTCACCTGGCCGACGGGGCCGACCCCTGGTCGCTGATGTGGTTTCGGATGGACGGGCCGGACACGGGCGCGCTGCGTCGGCGCCTGTTCGGGGAGGCGCGCCCGCGGATGAGCGTGGTCGAAGGCTCGCAATTGATTGCCTGGTTCCATGGTCTTTTCGAGACGCTGGCCGTCCGCCCCGCCGACATCGACCTGCGCCTGCACGCGGCCATGGCGGAATTCCTGTGCCTTCTCAACCGTCAACGCGATCCGGGCACGCGCACAGGTCTGCCCGCCGGGCTCAAACGTCTGCGTGACGCCATCGCCGCGAACCCGGAACGCAAGTGGATGGCGCAAGACATGGAGAAACTGGCCGGGGTGAGCGCCTCGCAGTTGCGCCGCCTGTTTCGAAAACACCTGACCACCACCCCCGGCGCCTATCTCCGGCGCGAACGCCTGGCCTTGGCACAGCGCATGATGCTGGACAGCTCGTTACCCATCCACGAGATCGCCGCGACCTGCGGCTTTTTTGATGCATACCATTTCAGTCGGGCTTTCAAGCAGGTCATCGGACGTCCCCCCAACGATTGGCGCCGCACCGAGCTCGGTCGCTGAACGCCGGCCCGTTCCCTTATCCTGATCGGGTTGAGTTTTTGGCTTTCGTATTCACGCGATAAGACTGCGCTGCCGACCGCGCGCGGTGACAATGAGACGACTGGTCAACCTGCTCGAGGATGAAATCGCGGTGCTGCTCCAGCACAATCGGCCGGTAGCCGCCCATCTTGTCCGGCGCCACGCTACCAGTCGCCCGCCGCCGCTGCGACCACTTCACAACGCAAGAAACCGAGAAACCCCAAATCGAACCGCAACCGTTCGGCAGCTGTCACCGGCCGCTACCGCCGCAACCACACGCTCGCGAAGACCATTCGAATGGGCCTTGGTCATGCATGCTGACCTCCTCGCCCCCGCACGCAGCTTGGATCACAAATCAACCGATTTGGGAATCCTCCCTCGATTCAGTCAAAACCGGGCCCGCTGCGCGATGCGACGCAAACAAATCGACTAAAATGCGCCATCCATTATTGACATATCATCTGGAATACCAGATGATATGTCAGTGTCGCCCAAAACCAGGCCAGCCCGATGAAATCCCAAACCCTTGCAGATACGGCCTACTCCAGCCTTCGGGAGGATATTCTGATGGGTCTGATCCAAGGCGGCACGCTTTGGTCCGATCGCGAACTTGCGCAAAACATGGGACTGTCCCGCACCCCCGTGCGCGAAGCGGTTCTCCGGCTGGCAGCGGAGGGCCTGGTGGAAATCATTCCCCGACGGGGAACGCGAGTTCTGCCGCTGCGCGTCGACGACGTTCGTGAGATACACCAAATTGCCAAAGCTCTTGAACTCGAGGCCGCATTGCTTCTGTGCCGCGCCGATCAGCGCGACCTGAGCCCGATAGCCGTCGCGGTGAACGACATGAAAGCCGCTCTTGCAAAGGAAGATCGCGAGTCGTGGGCGGAAGCGGATGCCCGATTTCATTTCGCCATCGTCGATGGGTGCGGGAATGCGCGCCTGGCGGACATGTACCACGCACAGCGAACCTTGACTGACAGGGCGCGCTATTTCGCATTGCACCTCAGGCCTCTGCCGAACCGCTCGGCAGACGAACACGCCGACATGCTCCGGGCCATCGAGGAGCGCGACACAGCGGCGGTCGGCCAGCTTTATGAAGAGCACTGGACGCGAACGACCGATGAATTGCTGGGCCTTGTGAGCCGACACGGCACGGTGATGCCAATCAAGACTTCAAAATAGGAGGAAGACCATGAAGTTGACCACCGTCATTTCCGCGTTGCTTGCGGGCACCTTTCTCACCGGAAGCGCATTCGCGGCCGACGTGACCATCAAGGTGGGCACCGTCGTTTCCGGCGACCATCCCGAAAACGTGGGTGCGCGTGAGTTCGAGCGTCTGGTCGAAGAGCGGTCCGACGGCGAGATCGATGTACGGGTGTTTACCGACGCCCAGCTTGGCAATCAACGTGAGATGGTCGAGCAACTTCGGTCGGGCACGCTCGAAATGACCTGGGTCACGACGGGCTTTTTCGGATCGTGGGAGCCGGTGCTTGGCACATTGGAGATCGGATACATCTTCGATGACCGCGACCATGCCTTCCGGGCTTTCGAGGGGCCCCTGGGTGAGAAAGTGGCTGGTCTCGTGGAGCAGCACGGTGTCGAACTTCTCGGCTTCTACGAGGCCGGGATGCGCCACCTGACCAATTCCGTCCGCCCCGTCGGCGGCCCAGGCGACATAGCCGGGCTGAAGATCCGCACCCCGCGCGCCACCTACCATCTCAAGACGCTGGAAATGATGGGCGCGAACGCCACACCGATGGCATTCAACGAACTCTACACCGCCATGGAGCAAGGCGTCGTGGACGGACAGGAAAACCCCCTGTCCAATATCTTCAATGCCGCGTTTTATGAAGTGAACGACCACCTCGCCCTGACGGGCCATCTGCATCTGACGCATATGGTTCTGTATTCCGAGGAGCTCTGGGACGGCCTGTCGGACCAGCATCAGGAGATCGTCAGGCAGGCGGTTCTCGACAGTGCGATCGTTCAGCGCGACAAGGTCGCGGCGGACGACGCCGCGCTCCTTGACGAGTTGCGCGAACGCGGCATGCAGGTGACCGAACCCGATCGCGCCGCGCTGGCCGAGGCGGTCGCCCCCTTGCGCGAAGAGGCCGTTGCCGAATTCGGCGACGATGCGCAGGAACTGCTCGATCTGATCGATGCCGCACGGAACCCAAGCTGACAAAATGCAGAGACAGTCTCGCGGCATCCTCGGTGCGCTCATGCCTGCCGAGGATGCGCTCGTCATGCTGCTCGGCTGGTTGCTGACCCTGCTTCTTGCGGGAATGGTCGTTGTCGTGTCGCTGCAGGTCATGTCCCGGTATCTTCTTGATGCGGCCCTGATCTGGTCGGAGGAAGTCGCGCGACTTCTCTTCATCTCGCTGATCTTTGTTGGCGCGGCCGTGCTCGCGCGGCGGCGCGAACACCTGACGGTGACCATCTTCGTCGACCTTCTTCCCGAGCGGCTGCGCCATCTGGCCGATGCGCTTGCCGCTGTCGTCGGGCTGGTGATTTCCTACTATCTCGTCGTCGGAGGTTGGGCGACATTTCTGCGAGAGTGGGATCAGCGGACCCCGGCACTGCAATTCCCAATGGGACTGATCTTCGGACTCGTTCTCGTATCGACGGTTCTGCTCCTTGTCTGGCTCGCCTTCACCATGACGCAAAGTCTCGTCGCCTTCGCCAGGGGCGATCGCCACTGGCGTTCGATCGAACCGCATATGCCGGAGATCATGCCACGTGCGCCCGAGCAGGAGCCGACGTCGGACACGCAGCCACGAGATGCCCGGAAGTGACGTCCCTGCTGATCCTTTTCGGTATCTTCTTCCTGCTTCTTGTTCTGGGTGTCCCAATCCTGTTTGCGCTCGCCGGCGCCTCGATGGTCGTCCTGGCGAATATCGACCTGCTCTCGCCCCAGCTCGTGTTGCAGCGGATTTATGCCGGGCTAGACAGTTTCCCGATGCTGGCAATTCCGTTCTTCATGGCCGCCGGCGCCCTGATGGAGCGGGGCGGCATCTCCCGACGGCTGGTGAATTTTTCTTCCTTTCTCGTGGGCTGGATCCATGGCGGGCTCGGTCATGTCGCGGTCATCGCCTCGACGATTTTCGCGGGTATTTCCGGCTCTGCCGTCGCCGACACCACGGCCATCGGATCGACAATGATCCCGATGATGAAGAGGCGGGGTTTTGACCCCGCGTTCGCCGCCTCGGTTGTCGCGGCGTCCGGCGTCAACGGGCCGATCATTCCTCCCTCCATCCCGCTCGTCCTTTATGGCGTGATTTCCGGCGTTTCCATCGGCGCTCTGTTCATGGGTGGAATCGTGCCGGGGCTTATGATGACGGTCGGGCTGATGGTTCTGATCTACGTGAAAGCCAGCCGCGGCGACTGGGAAGTCGAGACCGAGCCGTTCTCGATCTCGGGCCTTGCGCGGAGCTTCGTGTCCGCCATCGGGGCGCTTATCATGCCGCTCATCATCGTAGGCGGCATCCTCGGCGGTGTCTTCACCGCGACGGAGGCGGCGGTCGTTGCAACTGTCTACGCGCTCTTCGCCGGCCTCTTCATCTATCGTGAGCTGACCGTCTCGCAGATTCCGGCGATCTTCCGATCCGCTGCGTTGAACACGGCCGTGGTGATGGTCATCGTAGGCGTCGCCAATCTGGTCGGCTATGTCCTGACGATCGAGCAGATACCCCTCGCCCTGTCAGATTGGTTCTCGGACCACATCACCAATGCGCTTTTGCTGCTGTTCGTCATCAACCTGCTTCTTCTGATTGCCGGGTGCTTTCTCGACGGGGGCTCGGCGATCATCGTCTTCACCCCGGTCCTGCTACCCGTGGTCCAGGCGTTTGGCATAGACCCCGTCTTTTTCGGCGTCATGATGACCGTTAACCTGATGATCGGCACGGTGACGCCGCCCGTCGGCTTGTCGCTTTACATCGCCAGCGGCATCGCCAACATCTCGATCCTTCAGATCTGCCGGGCGATCCTGCCATTTATCGCGGTGCACCTGATCGTGCTCGCGCTCATCACTCTGTTTCCGCAACTTGTGCTTACCGTCCCGCACGCTCTCTACAACTACTGAATACGGAGCAAAGTCATGGCCACAAAAAACTCCATCCTGCTTGGGACATTGGGTAAGTACTCGGATCGGTTCCATACCTATCAGCCGGCGCGCGACCTTGCCGAACGGCTGGACATCGCCAAGAGAACACCGCGCACCGATGGCGTGGAACCCGTGTACCCTCAAGATCTCGGACATGACGGCGAGAACGTTGATCTGGTCAAGGACAGCGGCCTTGCGGTCTCGGCTGTGAACGTCAACCTCAAGGGCGAGGACGTGTTCCGTGCCGGCTCCTTCACCAATCCCGACGCCGGCGTGCGCCGCCGATCGGTGGACTACATGAAGCGCGCGATGGATATGAGCGCGGAGTTCGGTGCGAACATGATCTCCGTATGCCCGCTGATCGATGGGTCCGACCACGCATTTCACGTCGATCACATGGCTCAATGGCGATGGGCTATCGAGGCTTTCGAGGAAGCCGCGGCCCATGATCCGAATGTCCGCGTCAGTATCGAATACAAGGCCTATGAGGTGCGCAACCGCATCGTCATGCCGTCGATGGGTCGGACCTTGCATTTCTGCGACCGTGTCGGGGCCGACAACCTCGGCGTTACGATGGATCTCGGTCACGCCTTGATCGAGCACGAGTCCCCGGCTTCGGAACTGGCCGTTGCCTTCGACGCCGGTCGGCTCTTTTACGTCCATTTCAACGACAACAACCGCCAAGCCGATTGGGATATGCCGGTGGCATCCGTCAATCTGTGGGACACCCTCGAAACGATCCATTTCATGGACAAGCTCGGCTACGATGGCTGGATTGCCTATGACGTCTTCACCCGAGCCGGCGACGGGCCCGAGGCGGTCGCGCACACGTTCGAGACGATGGAGGATCTGCGCGCCCTGCTGGCCAAGATCGGCCCTGATGCGCTTGAGGCCATGGTCGCCAGCGGCGACAGCGCCCGAACCACCCGCGACCTGATCAAGGCACTGCTGTGACACCCGGTCTTGGCAGCTACGCGTTCCGGTGGTCGATCGGACACAAGGACCGCCGACCCGACATTCCGATGACGGCGTTGGAGGTATTGGAGGTCGCCGATGCCCATGGCCTCAGGGTCGTGCAATACGCCGACAACCTGCCGCTCGGTGAGCTCGACGACGCTGCGCTCGAGAGACTGGCGGCGGCGGCTCGGACCAGGGGCATGGCGCTGGAATTGGGCACGCAATCGTTCGATGCCGATGAAGTGCGCCGGTATATCGGCATCGGCCACCGCATCGGTGCCAAAATCCTGCGTGTCGCGCT
The DNA here is from genome assembly GCA_052168355.1 of Inquilinaceae bacterium. Taxonomy (GTDB): domain Bacteria; phylum Pseudomonadota; class Alphaproteobacteria; order DSM-16000; family Inquilinaceae; genus JBQLZQ01. Next base: position 29,280 of record JBQLZQ010000003.1, on the reverse strand, counting down.
CGACGCACCTGACGCCCGAAAACCGGTCCCGGACCTTGCCGCCGAGGTCACCGATCTTCTACCGGCCCTTAAGAAGGCCGGTATCAGACTGGCCATCGAAAACCATTTCAACTTTCCGTCACGCCGCGTCGCAGCACTCCTCGAGGAGGTCGGCGATGACCATGTGGGCGTCTGCCTCGACGTCGCCAATTCGATCTGCGCCGGCGAATGGCCAATGGAGACGGTCGGCATCCTCGCGCCGTACACGATCAACCTGCACCTGAAGGATTACGTCATCCAACCCGATCCCCATGGCGTCGGCTTCCGCATCCTTGGCGTGCCCCTTGGCGAAGGCCGTACGGATATCAGGGCGGTTCTCAATGCGCTGGAACGGCGCGAGATGAGCGTGATCTATGAACATTGGCTGCCCTGGCCTGGGTCCTTCGAAACGGCGCGACGCGACGAGAATGAATGGACGGAGAAAAGCGCAACCGTACTCAAGTCTTTATTCATCTGAGATAGTCCTCTGTGAAAAATCGTCGCTGACGGATTTTTATGCGGTTTGAGCGATGGCGCCGGTTCTGAGGATCGCCTGGATTATGTGTTTAGTCCCGGCATTTGATGGATCGGATCGAGCCTGAATTTTTCAGGTTCTTTTGTCCAGACGTTGCGGATGTAGTCGTAGGGTGTGAGGCCTTTGAGGGTTTTGAGGCGCCGGGCAAAGTTGTAGGCGGAAATGAGCCGCATTCGACGGCCTTTTGGCGCTGCCTTTAGCGGCGTTCGCGCAAAAAGAAACAACAGTGTCTTCGGAACAGTCGCCAACGATGTCGCCATTGCCGAGACGGCCTCGACCGAGCGCTGGCGAAGACTGCCTTAAGTCAATAAAAATCCATCACGTGTCACCAGAGGGGCATACACCTGCGTTGATGAACCGCCGTCCTGCCCCAGCGCGCCAATCGAAACCTCTTATGACTGGCACTGCCTCCGACCGGATGCGCCGTTAGGACACCAAAAAAGAGGCTGACCGAGAACGATTGCTCGGGGACCAAGGCGACCGTGCCGGGCCGTCGGCTCAGTACTCGCTCGTCCGCGACGATGGCGCCGGACATGTGCGCTCGGCCAAGATTGCCGACCCGGCGGATAGAGAGATCGACGTCGGCATACGCCGCCGCGAAACGCTCGAAGACCGTTCGCATGGAACCCTTCGACATCGACGCGATGAGAAGAGGTCGTTATGGGGACCTGTACAAGGGCCCAATGGATTGACCTCTGCTCGAGGGCGTGAGGGGACGGAAACGATGGGGTTCACCGTCGATCAAATGGCTGAATTCACAGACACGCCGGTCAAGACGGTGAACCGGATTTACCGCCAGGCGGATGATTTCGGCCGACATCTTGAAGTACCGGAGCGGGCGGCGCTTGGTTATCCATCGAAACCAGACGAGCAGCCTGTCCCGTCTCAAGCCGATTTGCTCCGCCAGTGCCCTTCGTCGCCTTCTATTCAGGCTATTCAGGCGCGCCACGGGCAGGAACGTCGACTTGCGCCGTGTGTATACCATTTGTATGCTGAACAAGTGCTTGGGGGCGTTTCTACGCTTCCTGATCCCGTTTCAGGCGGGGCAGAGCGGGATCCGTGATCCCGCACCAGATAGCGAAAGTTCACATTCCGACATGTACCGCACAGGAGACGACGGCGAACGGGATCTGGATGTGGTGATCGTCGGTGGCGGCATAGCGGGACTCGCGGCCGCGTGGCGTTTGCGCCACCGGCGCTTGGCGGTGCTGGAGGCTTTGCCGCGGCCCGGCGGGCGCATCCACACGGTTATGACCGATACCGCGCCGTTGAATCTGGGCGCTCATATGGTGCCCGGCGCGGGGTCGGTCATCGGGGCGCTTGTCGACGAGATCGGGCTTGCCACGCGGCCCCTGCCGCCGTCTCTGTTCGCGATCGCCTATGCAGGGCGTCGGCACCTGACGACGCCGCAGGCGCTATTGCCGTTCGTCATGAACCTGTCCTTTCGCGAGCGCGTGGCCTTCGCGCGCCTTGGAGCGCTGCTGCGATTGGGCGCGGGCCGCGCCGTCGCCATCGCTCAGCCGCGTTCCGGGGAAACGACAGCCGAAACACAAGCGCGCATCCTTGCTTTCGAAGACAACCGCACCCTCGCGGAATTGGTCGGGCCGCTGCCGGGTCGCGTGGCGGAATTGTTTCGTGCCCTAACCGAACGAAATGGAGCCGACCCGGACCAAATGTCGGCGGGCCACGGGCTGCGGTCTTTCGCCAATGTCTGGCAAAAGTCCGCGCCCGGATTGAACATTGTTGGCGGGACGGCGGCGTTGCCACGGGCGTTGGCACACCGCTTGGGCGTGGCGTTCAGGCCGGGATGTCGGGTGACGCGGGTCACCCTGCAGGGAAAGCGTGGCGTCGACGTTCGCTTTCGGTCCGACAGCGGACAGGCAAGCGTGACGGCACGCGCCTGCATTCTAGCAGTCCCGTCCGCCATTTCCGCAGCCATCGCGCCCGATCTGCCAGAGCGGACGCGTTACGCTTTGAGCAAGATCCGTTACGGTGCATTTATGTCGATGGCAGTACGTCTAGACGGTCCGTTGCAGTTGCCGTGGCAGGCGACCTATGCCATTGCCACACCGGGTCTGGGGTTCTCAGTACTATTCAATCATGACGCGATGCGCCCGGCCGTGGAAGACGGGCACTCGATGATGCTGTTTCGCGGGGCCGGCGGCGCCCAGGCCCAGATCGAAGCAGGCGAAGATGCGATGGTCGCCAAGTGGCTCGCCGATCTGGAGACGCATTTTCCCGAAACCCGGGGCCGGATTCGGGACATCGTCCCCATCGCATGGCCCATCGGAGCCCCTTTCGCCTTCCCCGGCCGCGCGCATCTGCAACCCGATCTGATGGCCTGCGCGCCGCCTCTGTTGCTGGCAGGCGATTACCTCGATTTCCCCAACATGGAATCGGCCGCCACCGCAGGAGACCGCGCCGCGCGGCGCCTGGACCAATGGCTTGGCAACGCACCGGGACCCGCGGCTGCCTCCGCGCAATCGATGCTTTGAGCCTGCGCACAGGTCTGCGCGGGTTGATGAACTGACCCTTCGATGATAATCTTTGTATACTGTTCGTGCGCAAATAATATGCACAAACGGAAGTTCAGGGACCTTCCGGACCACGCCAACAACTATCGTTTGCGCCGTGTTCCATACTGCAAGACGCGAGAACCAATAGGGGAAACAAGGCATGCTGAAATCAATGTTGACCGCAGCGGCGGTCGCGATCGGACTGACGGCGGCATCAGTGCCATTGCAGCCCGCAGAGGCGCAGGGCCTCGACGACGTTCTGAGTGCTGGCGTGATTCGGGTCGGGGTCAATCCATCCCTGCCGCCGCGCGCGCTGTACGACGACAACAACAATATTGTCGGGTTCGAGCCAGACATCGCCGCAATGATCGCCGAAAAACTGGGCGTCGAGCTGGAGCTTGTTCAGGTCGGTTCGCCTGACCGCATTCCCTTCGTCGCCTCGGGGCGCGTCGATTTCGTGATGGGGGCGATGGCGCGCACGGCGGAACGGGCGAAGGTGATCGATTACACCGTGCCGCTGCACACCGCGAGCTACGGGATCGTGACGCCTGAGGACTCGGGCATCATGAGCCTCGAGGATCTGAACAGCGAGGATATCACGCTGGTCCAGGTGCGCGGCACGACGGCCGTGGCCTGGCTGCAGGAGAACGTGCCGAACGCGAAGCTCTTGCTGCTGGACAATTACAACGACCGCGACCGCGCGCTCGGACAGGGCAGGGCGGATGCCAGCTTTGACGGGATCGATTCCGTCGCCTACCGCCTGCGGATCTTCCCGGAACGGCAATGGCGCATCATTCCCTATCCGGAATACGGAGTGGAATATTCCGGCCTTGGCGTTCAGAAGGGCAACACCACCCTCAAGGACTGGCTGAACATCGCTCTGTTCGACCTGCACCGGCAGGGTCATGTCGATGCGGCTTGGGAAAAGTGGTTTCTGAAGCCGATGCCCTCGCCTGTTCCGTATACGCCGTTCTTTTAAGGCGCACGCACCCGCCAGGATCCGGTCGCGGCCATGGGCTATACGCTTCAATACGGTCAGGTGTATCCGTACCTGGGCTACCTGGCCGAAGGGGCGGCGCTGTCCTTTGGACTTGCAGCGATCGGATTTCTGGCAGGCTGGCTGATCGGGCTGGTCTGTGCTGCCATCACCGAATACGGGCGCGGGCCGCTTCGCTGGCCGGTCCGCGCCTATGTCATTTTCTTTCTGAACACCCCGATCCTCGTCCAGATCTTCTTTCTCTATTTCGCGCTACCCGACTACGGTATCTATCTTAGTTCGTTTCAGGCGGTGACGTTGGGGCTGGCCCTAAACGCGGGCGCATATCTGACCGAGATTCAGCGCGCGGGCTTCGCCTCGATGCGGCGCGAGGAGCTTGAGGCGGCAGCCACGCTGGGTTTCAGTCGCGCCCAGACGATCCGCTACGTGATCGTGCCGCACATTGTGAAGGTCCTCTATCCGCCGCTGTCCAACCAGTACATTCTGGTAACGATGACCAGCTCCATCGCCGCGATTTTCGGGATCGAGGAGTTGACGGGCCGCGCCTACAACATCAACTCGATCACCTTCCGATCGCTGGAGATCTTCTCGATCACGGCGCTTTACTATGTGGCACTCACGTTCCTGGCCAGCACGATCCTGTATGCCATCGGGCGCTATATGTTCCGCATCAAGGCAAAGGCGTTCTGACCGTGAGCGACCTTGATCTTTTCCTGGCCCCCGGAAACCTGCGGCTGATCGGGATTTCCTTCCTGATGACGGCATCACTGTCGGTTTTGGGTTGCGGTATCGGGTTTGTCGCGGGTTTCGGGCTGGCGCTCATGCGGCATCCCCGGATCATCCCCTTCGGCCTCGCGCGGTGGACTGCGATTGTTTATACCGAGACATTCCGGCGCATTCCGTTCCTCGTCAAGCTGATGTGCGTCTTCTTCGCCTATCAACTGGCGGGCGCGAATGCGTCGATGTTCACCGTTGCCGTCACCACCGTGGCGCTAAGCGCTGCCGCTTTCGCCAGCGAGAACGTAAGGGCGGGGCTGGAAGGCATCCATGCCAACCAATGGGACGCCGCCGAAACGATGAACATGGGCCGGTTCATGGCGCTGCGCCGGGTGATCCTGCCTCAGGCCTGGCCGGTTATGATCCCGCCCTCGATGACCTATTCCGTGGGGCTGGTGAAAAGCACCTCCATCGCCTCGCAGATAGGGCTGTTCGAACTGACCTATGCGGCCCGGATCATGACCAACAAGGGCATTTCCGCCGGGCTCGCCTTCGGCACCATTCTGATCCTGTACTTCGTCCTGTGCTTTTCCCTGAACCGGTTCGCCGCCTGGCTGGAGGTCCGCCTTGCCACATCTCGTCATCGACAAGCTTAGCGCCAGCTACGGGCGCACTCCGGTGCTGCAGGACATCAGCCTTGCGGTGGAGCGGGGCCAGATCGTGAGCATCATCGGGCCGTCGGGTTCGGGCAAGAGCACGCTCCTGCGGGTGCTGGTGGGCCTGCTGAAGCCCACCTCCGGCACCGTCTCGGTGGGCGGCGAGGTAGTGAATTACGACAGTCCGCAGGCGCTGAAGAAGGTACGCGATAGTTTCGCCGTGGTGTTCCAGCAATACAACCTCTTCCAGAATATGACCGCGATGCGCAACGTCACCATCGCTCCATCCATCGTGAAGAAGAGGCCTGCAAAGCAGGTCGAGGCAGAGGCCACCGCGATTCTGGCCAAGGTAGGGTTGGGCGACAAGCTGAAGAGCTACCCCGATCAGCTGTCCGGTGGCCAGCAGCAGCGGGTTGCAATTGCCCGGGCGCTGGCGCTCAAGCCCGAGGTGCTGCTGCTGGACGAGGTAACGTCGGCCCTCGATCCGGAATTGGTGGGCGAGGTGCTGGATACGGTCCGGGTACTGGCCTCGGAAGGCATGACCATGATCATCGTAAGCCACGAGATGGGTTTCGTGCGCGAGATCGCGGGCACCGTGGTGTTCATGGCCGAGGGGCGGATCGTCGAGGTAGGGCCACCCGAGCAGATCTTCGGGCGCCCGAAAATCGACCGCACCCGCGATTTCGTGGGGCGGATTCTCAGCCACTGACACGGCTGCGCCGTAACAAGAGGAGACCGCCTGTGCGACACGGAATGAGCTATCTTGTAGGTGCAATCGATTGTCACGTTCACGTCTGCCCTCATCTGAACGGGCGCAGCGCGGATGTGTTCGAGGCAGTTCGCGAGGCCGCCGCCGCTGGGATGCTCGCCATCGGGCTGATGGATAATTTCCAGAATTCCTCGGGTTTGGCGGCGCTGGCGATGCGCGAGCTCGGCCATTTGGGAGTGGAGGTGTTTGGCGGGGTGATCATGCAGCCGGTAGCGGGCGGGGTGACGGTTGAAACGGCGCGCACCGCCATCGGTTATGGCTATGGCCCCGGCACCGGCGCGCGCTTCGTGTCGCTGCCCACGCATCACACCCGCTACGTCGCCGAGCGCGAAGGTCGAGGCGACGCCTTTCTGGAGACGACTTTTCAGGTCCCAAAGGACGGCCCCGTGCCCGACGAGGTGCTGGAGATCATGGATCTGTGCGCCGAGCATGACGTCGTGTTCGATTGCGGGCATGTCTCGGGCGCAGAGGCGGTGCAACTCTGCGAGGCGGCGAAGCAGCGCGGTCTGGCGCGGGTGCGCACCCATTGCGGGCGGTACGAGCCCGAGGCGGTGGCAGCAATCACGGCCACTGGCGCCTATGCCGAGTTCAGTTTCTTTCTGCTCACCCATGCCACCCAAGTCGGGCTCACCCATGTGGACGAAGAGAGGCATAAGATCGCAGGGCAGACGGTGCAGGATATCGCGCCCCGAATCCGGGCGGCAGGCGACCGCGCCATCGTGTCCAGCGATGCGGGAGTGTTCCTGCTGGCGCCACCGGTGGAGGCGTTCCGCGAGTACATGCTGCTGCTGGAAAGCGAGGGCTTTACAGAGGCCGACTTGCGCCGGATGAACACTACAAACCCCGCCGCCCTTTTTCGGATCATCAGCGCATAAGGCGCTGTCAGAGCAAACTGGCTTGAGATGGGTTGGGCGGTCGCCTAGCTTCGATGGATGACAAAGCGCTCCCCCATTCGCTACTTCAAGACCAGTCCCGATATCATCCGGTTGGCCTTCGTGATGCATGTTCGGTTCTGGCGCGCACAGTCACGCATGGTGAATTGCATGACGCCGCCGATTATGCCCCGTGTGGAGGCAAGTCCCTGAAGGGCTGGTCCGTCGGCGTGCAAGACGGCGCCCTCATCGGCGAAAGGCGCTGACCATACCTGTCACGAAGGTGACACGGGACGCGGGGAATGCGCCGCGCGGAGGAGGCTGAGGTTGGACACTTTGGATCAGGTAGGCAAACGCAGCAGCAAGAGTGCTGCCCTGTCGAATCAGGTACGGCAGCAGATCATGGAACTGATCCACAACCGCACCTTGGCCGGCGGACAGGTCATCATCGAACAGCGGATTGCGGAACAGCTTGGCGTATCACGCACGCCCTTGCGCGAGGCGCTGCAGCGTCTTGAAGGCGAGGGCATGATCGAGAAGAGTTCCGGCCGTTCCTATCAGGTCCGCAAGGTCGACTTTCAGGAATATATGCAAAGCTTCAAGGTACGCCTCATGCTGGAGCCGGAAGCCGCGGCGCTGGCGGTTGGGCGGATTCCAAAAAGCGAATTGCGCGCTGTCGGCAACGAAATATCGGCGCTCAGGCAGCTTCCCTTCGAACACACCAAGCGGCATTGGCACTCCGACGATGCGCTGCACCGGCTGATCGGCTCGCATTGCGGAAACGTCGTGCTGTTTCGGACCATTGAGCAGTTGCGCGTGACGACGCGGCTGTACGAGATCGAGGACTTGCGCCAGCATGTCGACAAGGATCTGGAACAGCACATGGCCATTGTCGAGGCGATGACGGCAGAAGATGGCGGGTTGGCCCGAAAAGCGATGCGCACCCATATCCGAAGTCTGATCGCCCACTCGATCAGCCAACTGAGCTGATAGGCGGCGATCCCAATTGCGGCGGGGAATGTATTCCATGCCCCCTCTCCATATGACGAGCAAGTTGCCGAAAGCGTCTCGGTTCGCCCGAAGTCCGGCAATCACGACGACGCGTGCGCGGATGCACTTTTTCAGAGACAGCTCAGGACCCGCAGCAGGTCTTCGGTCTCAGCCATGTCAAGCTGTCGCATGGGTCGACGCACGTGGTCCGTCTGGATCCGCCCCATCAGCTTCAGCGCGGCCTTGAGGCGCGCTGTGGCCAGGTAGGCCGGCGCACGACGATATATCTCGCGCGCCAACGGATAGATCCTGTCGTGAAGGCGACGCGCTTCATCTGTTGCGCCAGAGCGGATCGCTGCGAACAGATCCAGGACAAGAGCCGGAGCGACCGCCGCCAGCGACACTTGGCTTCCATCCGTCCCAATCTGAAAACAAGCAAAGAGATGCTCGTCCCCCGATGCCATTACCGAGACACCGGGCCTGCTGGCCTTCACCAGCCGCCAGACCTCTTCGTACGTGGCGACGTCCCAGCTGCCTTCCTTGATTCCGACGACCTCTTTGATGGCTATCAGCTTTTCGATCAGATGCGCTGGATATGACAGCGGCCCCCATGGGGTGGGTGCCTTGTACAGCACGACCGGCAAACCGCAGTCCGCGGCAATCGCCGTGTGATGCGAGATGACGCTTTCATCGTCGACACCGCGGCACCAATGGCTTGGCGGAAACACCAACACCGCATCCGCACCGGCCTTCGCAGCAGCCCGCGCCTCTTCGCACGCCGCCACAGTGCCTTCCGACGTTACGCCTGCCGTAAGGAACGCGTTTGCCCCGACTGCGCTCCGGACAACACGCAGGCTTTCGGTCTTCTCCGTTTGGGTTAGCAGGTGCCCCTCGCCGGCATGGCCATTGACCAACAGACCGTCGATTCGAGAAAAACCGCTTATCGAAGCCGCATGCTGCTCCAGGTCGGCGGAATGCAACGTGCCGTCCTGGTGCATGGGGTTTACGATTGCGGCGTGAACACCCGCTAGCTTCGGGGCGAGAAGCGTTATGTTGTCGCTCAAGGCGCACTCCAATTTCGCATACACAATGCATACATTCCGAGTGCGAATTTAGCAATGTGTCTGTTTCTTGCGGGTCCGCTACGCCGATTTCCCTCATGGCCACGCCGTGGGGTGAAGCAAGTCAGTGCCGACGGTCCTGGGTCGACCGTACCGCCGCATCGTATTCTTCAGGAATTTTAATGCTGCCTTCTTGTCCTGTGTCTTCGTTATGAAGCTATCCAAAACCTCACGTGGCAATGCCGGGGGAAGTGAATGGCTGAGGCGGTCGGGTACCGGCTGTGGCGAGCTGTCGACGGGGCGAAAACAGCAGCGGGTCAAGTCGGCTGGATCGGCCCACCGCTTTCCTTCGGTTCACGCAGCCGTCCAGAATGCGGTCTACGACCAACGCCACCTCCTGTCCCGCCACATTTTCACAACGTTCGGGGCCAAGACGGTCGCCGTCTGGCAGCGGTGCTGTGTCGCCGCCTGAGCCCGGTCACGGCGCGTTGCGGCCGTCGCAATCAACGCGCCAATGCCGGTCGAGCAAACGATTGGTATGTGCTCGGGATTCCTCCCACGGGATCATCAGCGTGACGCCGGCTTCATAAACTCAAGCGCCAGTTCGGCTTAGGACGCCGCCGCACTCCCTGTTTGTCCACAGCCCGGGCGAAGCGCCGGCTCTCCCGTGCGTCAGCCCGGCAGCGGCCAGGCCAGCACTATTGCGCTGCGCCGCGAAGCAATCGATCCGACCGGTCGGCGATGTCCGCGGGATTGTGCCCGATCCAGGTTTCGTTGACCTTGAGCGCCACGGTTTCCGCTCCGACCGGGACAGGCGGCAGGGCAAGGCTCGCATTCGCCGCCGCCGCCGCGATGGCCTCCGGTGGCGCCCAGACGTCGGCCCGGAACACATTCGTGCCGTCGCCGGTCAGTCATTCGTAGAGCGTGCGGCACGTGCGCAACCAATGACGGCTGAGATCCCTCTTTACCGCATGCCGCGCGGCGGACGAATGTCGGCTGCCGTTCTCGGCTGAATCGGGTACGAGTTCACGATGGGAGATGTTCACACGAACTCGAAGACTGCGACCAAGGGACGGGCAATTCTCGTCATGTGCGCGGGCGTGCTGTCGCTTGTCATCAACGACGCCATCGCGAAGGGCTTGGTTGCCCGCTTCGATCCGTTCCAGATTCTGCTGGCGCGGAGCCTGATCGCTCTGCCGATCGTGGCCGGTTTGGCGCTCTGGACCGGCGGTGCCAAGGCGCTTCGGTCGGGCGGGGTCCGCGTTCATATCCTGCGCGCCGTGCTGGCCGTGGCAGCGACCTATCTGTTCATCCGCAGCCTTGCCGACCTTCCGCTTGCCGAAGCCACCTCGATCATTTTCGCGGCGCCGATCTTCGTGGCTGCCCTTTCGATGCCGCTCCTGAAACAGCGCGTTGGCTTGCAACGCGGGCTCGCCGTCGTGGCGGGCTTCACGGGTGTCTTGATCGTGCTTCAGCCGGGGGCGGATACCTTGAAGACGGCTGCTCTGCTGGCCCTGGCCGCCGCGGCCGTGAACGCTCTCGTCATGATGAGCGCGCGGTGGATCGACCAACGCGATGGTTTCTGGACCATGACCCTCTACATGACGCTGTTCTCCGGCGTCGCCTGCGCCTTCACCCTGGCAGGGGACTGGCCGACGGTCGCACGGTCGGATGTCGGCCTGTTCCTTGGCATGGCCGTTGCCGGAACCCTGGGGATCGCCCTGATCTCCCACGCCTTCCGCATCTCGGAGGCGGCTGTGGTCGCGCCCTTCGACTACACGGCCCTGATCTGGGCCACGGCCTTGGGCTGGGCGTTGTGGGGAGCCGTGCCCGGACCGTCGGTCTACATGGGTGCGCTTGTGATCGTCGCCAGCGGCATCTATCTGATCTTTCTGGAGGATCGACAGGGCGCCTGATCGCGTTTGCGACGATCAAGTCCGCGCCCATCAGGCTCGCCACCGGCGTGCTCTACGCCGCCCCTGCGGGCATCGCCGGCTATCACGCCAGCAAGGGCCTCTCCGAGATCGGCGGCGCGGGCGAGACTTGCACGCTCCTCTTCGCCTGGATCGGCGCCATCGTCGTCGGAGCCACGGCGTGGACGCGGGTTGCGTCGCTCCCCGGGCCGGACGAGGATACGCTGGCGACAGCGCATCCGTTCAATGGCACGCGCGCAACCCATGACGACTGAGATCCCTCTTTACCGCATGCCGCACGCTTTGCGTATGACCGCCTCGCGGAAACTTACCCCTTGATGTAAGTATTGGCTCGTTATATGCTTACCCTTATGGATAAGCATTCAAGCGAACTAGACGCCGTCTTTCTCGCCTTCGCCGATAGAACGCGCCGGGCCGTACTCAGAAAGCTGGGCGATGGTCCGGCATCGGTCAGCGATCTGGCAGCGCCCTTCGACATGGCGCTGCCGCCCTTCATGAAACACATCAGCACCCTTGAAAAAGCAGGCCTGATCACGACCCGCAAGCAGGGCCGTGTACGGACCTGCGAACTCAACCCCGAAACCTACGCCGCCGTGGAGCAATGGCTTCACGAGCAGCGCCGGCAATGGGCTTCCAGATATCGGAAGCTCGATGCGCTCCTCGAACAACTGAAAGATACAAACACATGAGGCCCGACCTTCACTACGCCTTCAAAGCAGACATGCAGACCAACCGGGTTACGATCCGGCGCGAATTCGACGCGCCGAAGGCACTGGTCTGGGACTGCTATACCAAAGCCGAATTGCTGGACCAGTGGTTCGCCCCCGAACCGTTCGTCGCGAAGACCAAATCCATGGAGTTTCGGGAAGGCGGCCATTGGCATTTCGCCATGGTCGATCCCCACGGCAACGAACATTGGGCCCGGTTCGACTATGAGAAGATCGATCCCAAGGATCATTATCGGGCGCAGGACGCCTTCAGCGACGCCTCGGGCAGCATCAACCGCGACCTTCCCGTATCGACCTGGGACGTGACCTTCGAGGACAAGACGCCCCGGACACTCGTACAGATCGCGGCGACTTACGAAACGTCCGAGGCGCTGCAACAGGTCGTGGACATGGGTATGAAGGAAGGTCTTGAGGCGACCCTCTCTGCTCTCGACAAGCTGCTTGAAAGACTGGCCTGAACCGAGAGCCGCAACACCAAAGAATGGAGAAAAAAGATGACCGAAGTCATCAACTGCCTGTGGTATGACCACGGCGAAGCATCGAAGGCGGCTGCGTTTTACGCGGCGACCTTTCCCGACAGCAAAGTCGAACGCGTGAACCATGCCGCCGCCGATTTCCCGGGCGGCAAAAAGGGCGACGAGCTGACGGTCGAATTCACCGTATGCGGGCGCAGGTTCGTCGGCCTCAATGGCGGTCCGGCTTTCATACCGAACGAAGCCGTGTCCTTCATGGTCGTCACCGAAACCCAGGAGGAGACCGACCGCTACTGGAACGCCATCGTCGGCAATGGCGGACAGGAAAGCGCATGCGGATGGTGCAAGGACCGCTGGGGCCACTCCTGGCAGATCACACCGCGAATTCTGCTCGAGTTGACAACAGGCTCCGATGCCAAGAAGGCGCAGCGCGCCTTCGAGGCCATGATGACGATGCACAAGATCGACATCGCCGCGCTTGAGAAAGCGGTGGCCTGACGTGCGAGGCCGAAAGGGTCGTGGACATGCCCACCATAACAGCCTTCACAAGGCCTCGCCTGACAACGGCACGGTTATAGCCCGGGCTGGAGTTTCCAACCTTCTGATGCGAGACCCGTCCGACCCCACCAGCCCCGGCATCGGCCTTAACCGCTACGCCTATGCCGCCAAAAACCCCATCGGGTATTCGCTTGTGATCAGAGAGTATGATCTCGACTACCAGCAGCAGAAGCCGCCATCCACGAGAAGATCGACCCCGGTGCAATAGGAGGCCGCGTCGGACAGAAGGAAAACGGCAGGCCCCACCATCTCGTCAACCGAGGCCATGCGCTGCATGGGTGTCTGGCTTTCGAACTCCCTTGTCTGGTGGACCATTTCCGGACGCGTGTTCATCGGCGTGGCGGTGTACCCCGGAGAGATCGAGTTCACGCGGATGCCGCGGTCGACCCACTCCATCGCCATCGACTTCGACATGTGGATGACGCCAGCCTTCGAGGCATTGTAATGGACCTGCATCAGCCCGCGGTTCACGATGACTCCCGACATCGAGGCGATGTTGACTATCGACCCGCCCAGACCGTGCGCCAGCATCGCGCGGGCCTCGGCCCGGCAGGATAGCCAGACGCCCTTCATGTTGATGTCCATGAGCGTCTGGTACTGCTCCTCGCTCATGTCCTCGCAGGGGTTGGCGTTGGCGATCCCGGCGGCGTTCAGGGCCAGCCTGAGGGGGCCGAGTTCGGCTTCTGTACGCGCCACCGCGTCGGCCAGTGCCGTGGCGGAGGTAACATCGGCCTGCACCGCGATCGACCGGCGGCCCGTGCCGGCGATGGACGCCGCCGTCTGCGCGAGGCCGTCGTCGCTGCGCCGATCGAGGAGCGCGATGTCCGCCCCGCATTGCGCGAGGCCGAGGGCGATGCGTTGGCCGATGCCGCTGCCCGCCCCCGTCACCAGCGCGACCCGGCCGGACAGGTCGAAAAGCGCGGGAGCGTTCAGCGTGGTCTTTTCCATCGTTGTCTCCATCGATTGACTGCCGGGGCGGACGCGCGCCTCAGGACATGATCAGGCCGCCGTCCACGTTGACTGTCTGGCCGGTGATGTACGCGGCATCCTCGCTTGCGAGGAAGGCGATGAGTCCGGCCACGTCCTTGCCCTCGCCAGCGCGCTTCATCGGAATGTTCCCCACCCATTCGGCCATGAGCTCTCCCGGACCGTAGTCGCCCAGCATCCGGCCCCAGACGCGATCGCTGTAGTCCCACATGTCCGTCTTGATGATGCCCGGACAGACCGCGTTGACGGTGATACCGTTCAGCGCAACCTCCTTTGCGAGGCTCTGGGTCATTCCCATGACGCCGAACTTGGAGGCGGCGTAGTGGGGGGTGTAGATGAACCCGTCCCGCGCCTGGCCAGAGGCGATGTTGATCAGCCGCCCGCCCCTGCCCCCGTTCCGCATCCGCCGGATCGCCTCCTGGCAGCAGAGAAACGCGCCCTTGGTGTTGACGGACATGGTCGCGTCCCAGTCCTGTTCGGTCAGGTCCTCGACCCTGGCGATGGTGATGATCCCGGCGTTCTGAACGGAAACATCCACACCGCCGAACTCGGCCACGGCCCTGTCGTACAGGTCAATGACCGCGGCCTTGTCCGTGACATCGCAGAGTACACCCAAGGCGCGCGCGCCGGTTTCACGCAGCCGCCGGGCGGCATCCTCGACCTCTGGTTCGACAGAGGCGATCATGATGTTCGCGCCCTCGGCCGCGAAGCGTTCGGCGATGGCGAGGCCGATCCCCTTGTTGCCGCCCGTGACAACCACTGTCTTTCCCGTGAAGCGCTTCATCCGGTTCTCCTTGGCAGGCTCAGGCGGTTGCAAGCTCCATCACGCTGACGTCGTTGGCCTCAGTGCGGTCCAATATCCCGGTCTGACGGCCCGATGCCATCACGAGGATACGGTTCGACACGCCCAGGACCTCCTCAAGATCGGAACTGACGACGATCACGGCCACGCCTTCACGGGCGAGCGCGTGGATGATTTCATAAATCGACGACCGCGCGCCCACGTCGATCCCTCGCGTCGGTTCGTCGAGCAGGACGACCCGCGGATTGCGGGCAAGCCACTTGGCGATCACGACCTTCTGCTGGTTGCCGCCGGACATCTCGCTTGCCTTCTGGCGGCCCCGACCCTTCACGCCGAAGCGGCGGATGGCGGCGTCGGCGAAGTCGCGGACGCGGCGCCAGACGATCCATCCGGACGTCCCGACCGCCTCCAAATTCGAATAGGCGATGTTTTCGGCGATGCTGTGGTCGAGGATCACGCCCTGCTGCTTGCGGTCCTCCGGGACGAGGACGATGCCGTGCCGGATGGCGTCGCGCGGGGACGATGGCGTCACCTCCTGCCCCCGGAGCCTTATGGTGCCCGACCGGATCGGATCGGCGCCGGCGATGGCGCGCACGAGTTCGGTGCGCCCCGCCCCGACGAGGCCGGCGATCCCGAAGATTTCGCCCTTCCGAACCGAGAAGCTCACGTCGCGGAACCGGTCGGTCGGCGAGGTCAGGCCGCTGACCTCGAGGACGGTCTCCGCCGCCGGCCGCGCCAACGGCGGGAACATCTGTTCCATGCTGCGGCCCACCATCGCCTCGACGATGGTCCGCACGGGGATGTCGGCGCTGTCGAACTCGCGCACCTTTTCCCCATCGCGCATGACGACGACGCGATCCGCGATCTGGCGGATCTCCTCGAGCCGGTGGGAGATGTAGACGATGCCGACGCCTTCCGCCTTCAGGCGCTCGATCTGCCGGAAGAGAAGCCGTGTTTCCTCCCCACCGAGCGCGGCGGTGGGTTCGTCGAGGATCAGGAGCTTTGCGTCGAGCGTCAGCGCCTTGGCGATTTCGATCAGTTGCTGGTTGGCCGTCGACAGCCCCGCCACCGGCCGCCGTGGAGAGATGCTGAGGCCCAGGCGTTCGAGCCCGCGCTGCGCGCGCCTGGCCATCTCTGCCCGGTCGACGACACCGCGTACGGTTGGATAGCGACCCACGAAGATATTCTCGGCGATTGACAGGTGGGGCAGCAGGAGAAGTTCCTGATGGATCATGCCAACGCCCGCGTCGATCGCCTCGCGCGGGCTGGCGGGCGCATAGGGCGCGCCCTGCCATGTCATGGTTCCCGACGAGGCCGATACTCGCCCCGAAATGATGTTCGAGACAGTCGACTTGCCGGCACCGTTCTCGCCCAGAAGCGCCACGACTTCACCGGCATGGATGTCGAGGTCCATGCCGTGCAGAACCTCAATCGGACCGAAGGACTTGCGGATGCCCCGCAAGGTCAGGATCGAAGCTCTGCCGCGTTGTGTCATGGGTCACGCGGAGCGGATTGGTGCCGGCTGGCCGATTACGGGTGGTTCTCGACGAACTGCTGGGCGTTCTCGCAGGTCGTCAGAACGGCGTTCGGGATCTGGCGGACCGGAACCGCCGCATCGTTGGCAACCGCGATGGCCGCGTTTACGGCGAGAACGCCCATGGCCTGGGTGCTCTGCGTCGCGGTCACGACGAAGGGCGTGTCGCAACGGGCGAGCGATTCGAGCGCGGCGACGTCTCCGTCATAGCCGCCGACGATCACCTGATCCGCCAGCCCCGCGCCTTCGACGGCCTTGGCCGCGCCCATCGCCAGACCGTCGGCCTGGCCGAAGATCATGCGGAGGTCGGGATGCGCCTGAAGCATGTTCTGGCCGATGGAGAAGCCTTCGTCTGGCGACCACATCTGGCTCCACTGCTGCACGACAAGCTCGACACCCGGGTTTTCGTCGATGGCCATCTTGCAGCCCTCGAAGCGCTGTACTTCCGGCGTCGTTCCCCGCTGGCCGTGAATGATGGCGATCTTCCCCTCGCCTCCGGCAAGCTCGATGATGTGGGAGCACACCTCGTAGGCCGACATCACGTTCTCGCCGTAGATGACGGTGTCGCCAGGTTCGCCTTCGGGCTCGCGGTCGACGTTGATGACGGGAATGCCTTCCGCCCGCGCGAGGCGGGTCGGAACGGCGGCCGCGGCCGCGCCGGCGGGGATGTAGATGAAGGCGTCGATGCCCTGGGTGAGGAGATCCTGCACCTGGCTGACCTGCGTCGCGGTGTCGTTCTTGGCGTCCACGACGATGACCTCGATGCCGAGCTTGCCGGCGTAGTTCTCCACCCCCAGCTTGATCTGGTTGAAGAAGTCGGCCTGCAGATTCGGCACGGCGAGGCCGATCTTGCTGACGCCGATGCCCTCGGCCGATGCGGGGCCGGCGATGGCGGCGATCGCGGTGGCCGCGATCAGGGCCTTGACTGCGGATTTCATGTCTTTTCCTCCTCGGTTGATGGTCCGTTCCTCCCGGACCGGTTGAAGTCCGGTGTCCGGACCCGTTGTTATGGCTTTCCGGAGAAACCCGGGGGCCATGATCATTTGCTCCTGTGCTTGACCGTCTCGGCCGCGACGGCCATCACGATGACGAGGCCGATGATCACCGCCTGTATGAAGGGCGACACGCCCAGCAGGTTCAGCCCGTTGCGCAGCACGCCGATTATGAGAACGCCGATGATGGTGCCGCCGACGCCGCCGGTGCCGCCGGACAGGCTGGTCCCGCCGATGACCACGGCGGCGATGGCGTCAAGTTCGTAGGCGACACCGATCGACGGCTGGACCGCGTCGAGTCGGGCGGCAAGCAGGATGCCGGCGAGGCCGGACAGCCCGGCGCAGGCCGCGTAGACGAGGACCGTCGCCCGCTTGACGTTGATGCCGGCAAGCCGCGCGACCTCGGGGTTGCCGCCAATGGCGTAAAGGATGCGCCCGCCTTCGCGGTAGCGCTGGAAAAGCAGCGCGATGACGAACACCGTCAGCATCACCGCCACCGTCATGGTCAGGAACCCGCCGTAGCGGATGATTGCCGCCATGTTGAACCACGGCTCGAAGCCAATGATCTGGGAGCCATTGGTAATCATGTTTGCCAAGCCGCGGGCGATGGACATCATCGCGAGCGTGGCGATGAAGGCCGGCACCATGAACACGGTGACGAGCAGGCCCGAAACGACTCCGCACAGGACCGCAGCGACAAGCGCGCCCGATATCGCGACGACCATCGGCAGATCCGCCTCGACGTGCAGAAAGCCCAGGACCATCATCGCGAGCGCCAGCACCGAGCCCACGGAAAGATCGATCCCGCCGATCAGGATAACAAAGGTCATCCCGACGGCGATGATGCCGATGACGGTGATCTGGTCGAGGATGTTCAGAAAGTTGCGGACGGACAGAAACGAGTCGGTGGCGAAGGAGAGGAAGACGCAGAGCAGCAGAAGCCCGACCAGCGGGCCCGTCGCGCCACCAAACGAGAACACCTCGCGCAGGGACGGTCTTTCCCGCGCCTCGGCCTGCGACATTCTTCCCCTCCCAACGCATTTTTATTCATACATGATGGAAAATCCTTATAGGCCGGATCAGCACGTGTCAAGCGTCACGACGCGCTCCGCCTGATTTCGAAGATTACCGGACCGCCGCACAGGAGGCGCTTGACAAGAGCTGGCTAAGAATGTTTAGCTTAATGAGAATAAATATGCATAGGTGTTTCGATGCTACCCCGCGACCTGCGCACTCTTGCCAATCGCGTGCGTCGACGCGACCTCCAGGCCGTCTTTGAGGCGGGCGCCGGCCATATCGGCGGGGAGATGTCGGTGATCGACCTGCTCACAGCACTCTATTTCCATGTCGTATCCGTGAACCCGGACGACCCGCTCGACCCCCACCGCGACCGCGTCGTCTTGAGCAAGGGCCACACCGCGCTCGCGCTCTACATCGTCCTTGCGGAGAAGGGCTTTATCCCGATGGACGAGATCTCGACGTTCCTAAAGCCGCATTCGCGCCTGAACGGTCACCCTCACCGGCTGAAGGTGCCGGGCGTGGAAACGAATACCGGGCCGCTGGGCCACGGGCTTCCGGTGGCCGTGGGCATGGCCAAGGCGGCCCAGCTCAACGGCGACGCCTGGCGCACCTTCGTGATCGCCGGAGACGGGGAGATGCAGGAGGGGTCCAACTGGGAAGCCATCATGGCGGCCGCCCAGTTCCGGCTGGACAACCTCACCCTCATCATCGACCACAACCGCCTCCAGCAAGGCGCGCGTCTGGCCGACACCAACGGTCTTGCCCCCTTCGCTCCCAAGCTCGCCGCCTTCGGATGGGAAGTGGAGGAGATCGACGGGCACGATATGGAGCAGATCTGCCGCGCGCTGTCGCGGGAAAGTGCGCCGAAGGGGCGACCGAAATGCGTCGTCGCCCACACCAACAAGGGGCACGGAATCTCGTTCATGTCCGACAATGTCGCTTGGCATCACAAGGTGCCGAACGACGCGCAGTATCGCCAGGCGATGGCCGAGCTCGAGCGGGCCACGGGATGAACGCGCCCATTGAGACCGCCAAGCTCCATGACTGCCGCGACGCCTTCGTCGGCGCGCTGGAGGCGCTTGCCGCGGAGAATCCCGACATCGTCGCCGTCTGCAACGACTCGGTCGGGTCGTCGAAGCTCGGCGGGTTCCACGGCAAGTTCCCCGAGCGGCTGATCAATGTCGGCATCGCCGAACAGAACATGGTCGGTGTCGGCGCGGGGTTGGCCAACGGCGGCAAGCTGCCCTTCGTGTGTGCTGCTTCGCCGTTCCTCACCGGGCGCGCGCTGGAGCAGATCAAGGCCGATATCGCCTACACGCTCACCAACGTGAAGCTCGTGGGCATCAGTGCGGGAATGGCCTATGGCGAGCTTGGCCCGACGCATCACTCGATCGAGGATTTCGCCTGGATCAGGGCCCTTCCGAACATCCCCGTCGTCGCCCCGGCGGACCGGAACGAGACGGCGGCTTCCGTCCGCTGGGCGGCGGCGCATGACGGTCCCTGCTTCCTGCGGCTGAGCCGCGTGGGCGTGCCGGACGTGCTGTCCGAGGACCATGTTTTCGAGCCGGGAAAGGCGAACCTGCTGCGCGACGGCCGGGACGTCACGATCATCTCGAACGGGGTGCTCACGCATCGCGCCCTGCAAGCCGCCGCCATCCTGAACAGCCGGGGCATCGCGGCCCGCGTCCTGAACATGGCCACCGTTCGCCCGATCGACCGCGACGCCATCCGCTCCGCCGCCGTGGAGACCGGGGCGATCCTGACCTGCGAGGAACACACCGTCTTCGGCGGTCTCGGCAGCGCGGTGGCCGAAGTCGTGGTGGACACCCACCCGGTCCCGATGAAGCTTCTGGGCGTGCCGGGCGTTTTCGCCTTCACCGGATCGGCGAACTTCCTGCTTGACGAATTCGGCATGGCGCCCGAGGCCATCGCGGAGAGCGCGGCGGCGCTGATGTCCCGGAAGGAGTAGCCGATGACCAGGCGGGCCGTCCTTGCCATCGACGAGGGCACGACCAACGCCAAGGCCGTGCTCGTTTCTCCGACGGGCGAGATCATCGCCACCGGCGCCGCGCCCGTCCCCATTTTCCATCCGCGTCCCGGCTGGGTCGAGCAGGATGCAGAGGCGATCTGGCAGGCAACGCTCGCCGCCGTCGCGGGCAGTCTGGCAATGGCGCCGGACCTCGATATCGCGGCGCTTGGCATCTCCAACCAGCGCGAATCGGTCCTCGTCTGGGACCGCGCAACCGGGGAGCCGCTGGGTCCGGTCGTGTCGTGGCAATGCCGCCGGACCGCCGCCGCTTGCGAGGCATTGCGGTCCACCGGGCACGAGCCCGAGGTCATCGCCCGCACCGGCCTCCCCATCGACCCGATGTTTCCGCCGACGAAAGCGGCGTGGCTGATCGAGCGATACGCTGGGGGCGCGCGGGACATTTGCCTCGGCACGGTGGACAGCTGGCTCATCTGGAAGCTCACCGGCGGCCGCGTGCACGCCACCGACCGGTCGAATGCCGCGCGAACCCAGCTCTTCAATCTTCGCGAGGGCCGGTGGGATGCCGATCTCTGCGCCCTGTTCGGCATTCCGCCCCCAAGCCTGCCCGAGGTCCGGGATTCAGCGCATGTCTTCGGGACGGTGGCCGGGCTTTCCGTTCTGCCCGACGGTCTGCCCATCGCCTCGGCCATCGGCGATTCCCACGCCGCCCTCTTCGGCCACGGCGCCTTCGGCACGGGTGACGCCAAGGCCACCTTCGGGACGGGATCGTCCATCATGACGACGATCCCGGAGTTCCTGGTTCCGCCCACCGGCATCACCACGACGATCGCCTGGTCCCTGAATGGGCGATCCATGTTCGCCCTCGAGGGCAACATTCTCGTCAGCGCCGCCGTCCTGCCGTGGACGGCGGAGCTTCTGGGCCTCGGCGGGGTCGACGACCTTTTGGCCCTTGCGCAAGGCGTCGAGGGTAGCGAGGGGGTCTCGCTCGTTCCGGCGCATGTGGGGCTGGGCTCGCCACACTGGAATACGGACGCGCGCGGAGTGATCTGCGGGCTCTCCTTTGGCTCCAAGCCCGCCCATGTCGCTCGGGCCGCAGCCGACAGCATGGCCTTTCAGGTGGCCGACGTGTTCGAGATCATGGCCGGAGCGGCGAACGGCATCGGCCGCCTTTTCGTCGACGGCGGGCCGAGCCGAAACCCCTTCCTCATGCAGCTCGTCGCGGATTGCCTCGGCCGTGCGGTGACGCCCTGCCGCAGGCCCGAAGCCTCGGCCCTCGGGGCGGCTTATCTCGCTGGGCTGGCAATCGGCGTCTGGCCGGATCTTGAGACGATCGCCGGGCTGGCGGACCATGGCTCGCCCATTGCGCCCGTCATGTCGCAGGAGCACCGGGAGGCCGCGCGCGCGGAATGGCGAATGGCTATTGCCCGGACGGTGCTTAATACCAAGCTGCACGGATAATGACCCATGGAGATCGCGCCCGCGTCGCGTCCGCCTTGCGATGCGCCGCATCGCGGCACCGAACGCTCCTTGCCAAAAGTCTCGGAAAACCGTCTCTATTGGTCATTATCCGTGCAGCTTGGTATAAAGGTAAGTAGGGAATAAATATTCAGATCAACCCCGGAGACCGCCCGAGTTGTCACGCCTGAACGAGCTTCGGATGATCGCACGGGTCGCCCAGATGTATCACGTCGAGGGGCTGCGGCAGGCCGCCATCGCGGGTCATATGCGCATCTCGCAGGCGACCGTTTCGCGCATGCTGAAACGCGCGGAAGAGGAAGAGATCGTTCGCACCACGGTGGTTGCGCCGCTCGGGACCTACGCCGATCTGGAAGCCGACCTGCGCCGCGAGTTCGGCCTTGTCGAGGCCATCGTGGTCGAATGCTCCGAGGACCGGAACGGCGCGGTCATGGCGCGGATCGGCGAGGCGGCGGCACATTTCCTCGAAACGACCCTGCAGGCCGGGGAGATCATCGGCGTGTCGAGCTGGTCCGAGACCATCCTCAAGATGGTGGACAACATCCACCCCATGAAGAGCGGCAAGGCAAAGTACGTCGTCCAGACGCTGGGGGGCATCGGCGATCCGACCGTACAGATCCACGCCAACCAGCTGACCACGCGGCTCGCCCGGCTGACGGGGGCCGAGGCGCACCTGCTGAACGCGCCGGGAGTCGCCCAGTCCCGCGAGGGCAAGCTGGTGTTGCTGGGGGACCCCTTCGTCCGCGAAACGATGGACATGTTCGGCCAGATCACGCTCGGCATCGTCGGGATCGGGGCGATGGAGCCGTCGAACATGCTGGCGCGTTCCGGCAACATCTTCACCTCGCGCGAGCTTGCCGCGATCAAGGAGGCGGGCGGCGTGGGCGACATCAGCCTCAGGTTCTTCGATGCCGAGGGGCGGATCGTGAAGACGCCGCTCGACGACCGGGTGATCGGCATGTCGCTGGAGGAATTGCACGGCGTCGACCGGGTGCTCGCCCTGGCCGGCGGACAGGCAAAAACCGAGGCCATTCGGGGCGCCCTGAGGACCGGCGTCGTGGATGTCCTGATCACCGACAGGTTCACGGCCGGACGGCTCGTGACCTCGGACAGCGGCGCCAGACCAAGTGAATGGCCGAGGCGGTCAAGTATCGCTACTGTCACCGAATGATGCCAGGGTCCTTCAAGCACCATCGCTTTTCGCCTGCAATCCTCCGGCATGCTGGTCTGGCTCAATACCCGCTTCGCACTGTGGTCTCGACGACAGTGACGAAGCTGCGCCCGGCCCCGTTCAGCATATTGCCCCCGGACACCCAAAGGGGGGCGTCGTAGGTGTAGGTCCAACCGCCGGCGGATGTGGCGGCATGGGGCCTGGCCGCGCCGGCGGTCGGGTAGCTGTACGACCCGATTGCCGAGTTGCTCGCCATGTTGCCCCGGAAACCCCATGGGGGCTGTCGTAGGCGTAGGCGCGGCTGAGCATCGCGGTGTCGATGTTGGTGGCCGAGACCAGGCGGAGGAGCTGGTCGTAGCCGTAGGACCAGCTCTCGTCGGCCCGGATGCTGGCGACCAAGAGGATCTGGCCGGCGGCGTCGCGGGGGTAGGCCAGGTTCTGGACGGTGGTGGTGGCGGCGGTGACCGTCACCTGGGTCTCCAGCCAGCCGCGCCGGTCGGAAAACGCAGCCGTGGTAACCACGCCGTTGGCCCTTGTCACCGAGACGGCGTTGCCGGCGGCGTCCCACAGGGCCTGGGTGAGGACCCCGGGGACGGAGAGAAGGCGCCCCGACCCGTCATAGAGGATGGGATCGAGGGAAGACCCGACGCCGTCGCCGTCGGGATAGGTGCGCCACAAGAGGCGGCCCTCGCGGTCGTACTCCTGATGGAAGGCGTAGGACGCCCCGTCCATGCGGTAGGTGCGGTTACGTCGTCCCCGAACTCGGCGACGACAACGTTCGCGAGATCCCCGCCTACTCCTACCGCATCCTCTACGAGATCAAGGCCGGCGAAGAGATCGTCGTCCTCGCCGTCATCCATAAGCGCAGGGATCCCGGCCCGGACGAGATTGTGTAGGTTGGGGCGACATCCGAGAGGCTTTTACGCGCCTCGCTCCTTGAGCCTTTGTCGCAAACGCTTCACTTCGTCTACCAGTTGCGGAACATCCTGCCGAGCATGGGCAATGAAGTCCTGATCGGCGTCTGTCGCGCCAGACAGTTCAATATCTTCGGCCGAGGTCATAATAAAACTTGACCCACTCTCGTGATCGCGCCCCTCGATATAGGACTTCCATGGCCCGGCAGTCGCGGCTTCACAGCGATCTCGGATCGCCTTGAGCTTTTCGTCGGACAATTCGTTCTGATTGCTCATCGTCATCTATTTGGATTAGGGATCGTCGGCGTGAACAATCTCTCCGCTTCTTTTGGAGATACGCCGGACAAGGTTGCGTGATTTGGGTTTCTCGCATCGGGAGACCGGACAACGTTGCCTCCAGCTGCTCGAACGTTCCCGACTGTGGTCACACCAACTTGACTGTTCGGAATTCCCTGAGTCAATTGCTCAACGGTATTCCCGGGAGCGCTGTTCACGGAAACGTTCTGCAGATTGCCGGCATCATCAACCGTAACTCCGGTCCCGCTTCTGAAGCGATCTGCCGTACACGTACCGCCTCGGCAAACCAAAGCATCATCTGGTAGTCCGTTTAGGACTGTTGCCCGCCTTCCCCACTTCCCCAGGGTGACGCCTTGGCCCAACATAGGAACGGCTGCGCCGGCCGACCAAAGCGTATCCTCCCAGCCGGAGTAGATTGCGTTGTAACCAACGGCGGCAATATCGGCAAAGATGCCATATCCCGGAGACAGGCCTGCGGCATCGAGGCTGTACTGAATTTCGGTGCGATTGTCGGAGAGGTAGGTGTCCACCTCAACAGGGATTGAAGCGTCTGTACGAGCGGGGCGAGCGTGGCCGGCTTTCCGCCGATCAGGTAAAACGCATCGAGACCGTGCTTGCTGCTCTCGATGTCGCCGAAGGGCCGAACGATTTGGACCGTCCTGCTTTCCGTCTGCACCCGCTCACGGGAAACCGAAAAGGGCAATGGGCGGTCACCGTACGCGCCAATTGGCGCATCGTATTCCGCTTCGGGGACGGCCATATCCACGATGTCGATCTTGTTGACTACCACTAGTGAAAAGGAAGGTCGATCATGTCAATGAAGATCCCTCCCCATCCAGGCCGAGGGTTGAAGGATGATTTCGAGGCGCTTGGGCTTTCGACCGTCAAGGCGGCTGAAGCCTTGGGTATGAGCCGGTCCCAGCTGCACCGGATCGTCGCCGGCGAAAGCGCGATCACGCCCGAGTTGGCCTTGCGGCTGGAAGTCGTGATCGGTGGTACCGCCGAAGCATGGTTGCGCCTGCAGGCCGCCTATGACGCCGCCGTCGTGCGGGCGCGCGCCGGGGATATCACTAAGGGATTGAAGCGCATTGCAGTCCCGGCATAGGCAACATTCGATCAGCCGGACGTTCGTTGAGGGGGGCGGCTGAAATAGTTTGCGTTCCGTTCAAGTCGCGATCGTTGGCCATTCAGGCCGACCCGATATCGACCGGCCGGTTCTCGCCGTCATAAGTGAAGGTACGGCCCGCCCCTGGGAGCATGTTGCCCCAGGACGCTCACAAAAGGGGGCGTCGTAGGTGTAGGTCCAGCCGCCGGCGGATGTGGCGGCATGGGGCCGGGCGGCGCCGGAGGTGGGATAGCTGTACGACCCGACCGCCGAGTTGCTGGTCATGGTGCCCCGGGATCCCCATGGGGGCTGTCATAGGCGTAGGTGCGGGACCGCTCCCGGCCCAGCTGGTCGTAGTTGAACTCCAGGGTCCCGACGGCATTGGCGGTGGTGGTCAGGGACCCTACATTGTGCTGGCCCGAGCGGGCCTCGTCGTAGGTGTAGGTGGTGACCTCCGCCTGGGGCGTGCCGGCGCGGGTCGGAACCGGGCGTCAGTGGAGCGTCGGCTCGCGCTTCAGGATCGGCAATGCGATGCCGAGGACAGCCGCCGACTTGAATCCACCACTCTTATATGTCTCCCTTAGATCCTCGACACTAGAATGCCGTTCCATGTAGGGTAGCACCCGATCTACGATCAAGCTATGGAGCGCCTGAGCGTGATCGGTAGGCGTTAAGCTTTCTTCATCCAAACTAGAGATATTTATAATTTTCTTTGTGATATCAGGAAATACGTGAGCAACGTCCATTCGAATGTGGCAGAGATTCCCAGGTAATAGCTGTAAACCGGCTAGTTCGTGCAGGATGAATGCCATAAACATATAGTAGACGGGCCCAAAGGTCGATTTTTGAAGGTCGACAACGGCTGTGACGCCTTCCGTGCCGATTTTGTACCAAGCTTGCCGTTTTTTTTGATAGCCAGCATGTTTAAGCGGTACACCAACAGTTTTCTTAAACTGAATCTTGTCGATCATGATTAGTATGTATCCACTACAATTCTCCATTCGATGTCAGGGTACAACTGTTGCAACTCCTGGCGATAGCGTTCCGCCTGTTGCCGCCCTCGTGCAATGCCTCTCGGATGGTTTGGCTTCAACTCACGAATTATTCCTTCTTCGAAGTGGACCGCGTCTGGTCTAAGTCCGCTCGGAAGCGCCGTGTTGACAGTATAACCTTCCGATCGACGTAAATCCCCATAGCTCCTGTGAGCCTCGCGTCCCCTCGCGGCGGCCAAGTTCTCCCCGCCGGCGAAAGTGCCGTCAGCGTTGCGCAATATGCCTGCATTGTCGACGAATTGGTCGTTGCGTAAAGCCCGCCTACCCAACCTTGCTGCCGTTGCAGCTGCACCGGCACCTGGAACCATGGCTCCGATGGAGAGGATGGCGCCGGTGGTATCGCCGCGAGCGTAGCTGATGCCGGCGTTGAGCAGATCGAAGACCTCGCCGGCGACAGGAAACAGACCGGCGAAATCAAGGCCTACCTGGAGTGTGTCGAGGGGGTTGCGGGCCACATAGCCGGCCGCCTCCTCAACGACCCCCGACAATCCCTGCAAGGCGGCGCGCACGGCGCCCTCGCCGCTTTCCCGACCGTAGCGGGCCACGTGGGCCCCGGCCCGCTGGGTGTCGATGAACCGGCGGTCGGCATAGGCGCTGCCGCCGCGGGAATCCGACCAGGTGTCGTTGCGGTCGTTGTCCCGGCTACTGCCACCAGAGAAGAAGTCGCGGACATCGTCCCAGAAGGACAGCCCCCCCGGATCGGAATACCCCACCGGGTTGTTTGCGGCGTAGGCGTATCGGTTGAGGCCGACGCCGGGGGCTGTGGGGTCGGAGGGGTCGGGGGATGTGAAGCGGGCCAGGACCGGGTCGTAGTAGCGGGCGTTGAGATAGAGCAGCCCGGTCTCGGCATCCTGGCGCTGGCCGATATAGCCCTTGCTTTCGACGTGGCTGCCGGTCGTGGCCAGCGTGTCGCCGTAGGGCAGATGGGTCTCGGTGCGGACGATCAGGCCGGCGGCGTCGGTGACCGCCTGGATCGAGCCCTGGCGGTCGCGGTGCAGCCAGAAGGATTCGATATTCGTGCCGCTCAGCGTGCCGGTGCGCTTGGCGCCGCCGGGCAGGTACTTGGTCAGCGTGCCGCCCTGGATCTCGACGTCGCCCAGATAGAGGGTCACCGTCGTGCCGCCGTCGGTCTTCTTCCAGCGCTGGCCGTCGGGGCCGATGGCGAAGGTCAGGCCGTCGATGGCGACGGGCCGGTTCTCGCCGTCATAGGTGAAGGTGCGGCCCGCGCCCGACAGCATGTTGCCGTTGGCGTCGTAGGTGTAGGTCCAGCCGCCGGCGGATGTCGCGGCATGGGGCCGGGCGGCGCCGGGCGTGGGATAGCTGTACGACCCGACCGCCGAGTTGCTCGTCATGTTGCCGATGCTGTCGTAGGCGTAGGTGCGGCTCAGCGCCGGGGTGTCGATGTTGGTGGCCGAGACCAGGCGGCGGAGCTGGTCGTAGCCGTAGGACCAGCTCTCGTCGGCCCGGGCGCTGGCGACGGAGAGGATCTGGCCGGCGGCGTCTCTTGTGTAGGCCAGGTCCTGGACGGATGTGAGGGCCGCGCTGACGGTGATCTGGGTCTCCAGCCAGCCGCGGCGGTCGGAGAAGGCGGCGGTGGTGACCACGCCGTTGGCCCTTGTCACCGAGACGGCGTTGCCGGCGGCGTCCCACAGGGCCTGGGTGAGGACCCCGGGGACGGAGAGAAGGCGCCCCGACCCGTCATAGAGGATGGGATCGAGGGAAGACCCGACGCCGTCGCCGTCGGGATAGGTGCGCCACAAGAGGCGGCCCTCGCGGTCGTACTCCTGATGGAAGGCGTAGGACGCCCCGTCCATGCGGTAGGTGCGGTTGCGCTCGCGGCCCAGCTGGTCGTAGCCCAGCTCCAGGGCGCCGACCGCGTTCGCCGCACTGGTCAGGGAGCCGACATTGTGCTCGCCCGAGCGGGCCTCGTCGTAGGTGTAGGCGGTCACTTCCGCCTGCGGCGTGCCGGCGCGGGTCGGAACCGGGCGTCAGTGGAGGGTCGGCTCGCGCTTCAGGATCGGCAGAAAGCGTGCAGTCCAACGGCCTAAACCACTCGACCTCATAGAATTCTTGATTCAAGCGTTTGGAAATTTTTCCATATCAGAAACAACACGTGCCATAAACCTCGTGAATTCGAAGGAATCTAAAAAGCGATGAGAATGGCCGCGGATCGGAATATGGAGTTCTCTTCCATTACCCCCAGTTGTAATCCTTACAAAGAAACATTGAGAATCAGATAATTCCTTGGTCGCTGGGGCACGCACAGATTCTATCTCGTCAAATTTAACTTGGACCTTTTTTCCATCTTCGTACCAAGCAATACTGTCGTTCATAATAATGACGCTGTCCAGAGCGATCCCTGGAGTGTTTTCGTAGACACCCACGATCTCTTCTCCAGGGCAAAGACTTGACGCATAGGCTGGAAGCCCATCTTTAAAAGATGCATGGAAAGAAGGCATCGGCTTGAGTATGCGCCATGCCCGCTGAGTGGGATTCATGTTCCATTCCTTTGCTCAACGACCGAGTGGAATATCAATGATCTCGTTGGCACCTTCTGTTGTCGCGCCATATCGAGACTTTAACACTGCCTCAAGTCTCGGATTCGCTATCGTGCCTTCCAAGCGAAGATTCGTAGCGCCGTGTTGACGCGCTGTTTCCATAAGATTATTAACAATACCAAGAGGGTTGTTTATTTCTCCTTCAATCATATCAACTCGTACTGTTGCTTGTCCATCAGTGACTCGGAAAGTTCCCTGAAGATCAGTGATTTTACCTTGTATTCCCAAATCTGCCGCTGTTAGAGGGCGATCAACAATCGATGGCGATGATGTTCTTTTCGCAACTAACCCAAGAGTTTCAAACAACGTCCTTCCGCCTCTAGCAACCGATTTTGCCCCGTCCGCGATAAGTTTCCCGGCCTTGCCCACCCGGCTACCGATCGCGCCGATTGTCAGAATAGCGAGAGCATCTTCAGGCCGGCCCACTGCATAAGCGTCATAGGCGTTCAGAAAATCTGGAATAGGCGAGATTAATCCAAGCGCTGTGCTGTCTTGAAGGCCGTTCAGGTCGCGGCCGAGGAAAAGGCCCGGAAGGTCGTCGGCGTCCATGTCTGGCTG
>JBQLZQ010000002.1:0-5632 GCA_052168355.1 Inquilinaceae bacterium | reverse complement strand
CCTCCCACCACTCCATCCACGCCGCGTCTCGACGATTCTCGGACGGGCTCCTAGCGGAAAGTGCGGCGCGCGGCGTCAACCCGCCCGGCCGTGGTGATCCAGCACAGGATGCCGAAGCCATAGGCGATCCAGGCGAAGGCGTCGGGAAACAGGCAGATGGCGATCAGAACGGCGATGGTTTCCGTGCCTTCGGTAAGACCGCCCACATAATACAGCGACTTCGGCCCGGACATGTCCGTTGTCAGGCCCCGCTTGGCGGCGATCACCGCGTAGGCCAGGAAGGCGGTGCCGGTCCCGACAAAACTGAACATCAGGAAGGCGGCCGGAATGGCCATGTCGGGCCGCCCCAGGGCGAAACCGAAAACCATCCCCGAATAGAAGATGAAGTCGAAGACGATATCGAGATATCCCCCCAGGTCCGTGACGCCCTGCCGCCGCGCCAGGGCCCCGTCCAGCCCGTCGGCCAGCCGGTTGACGAGAATAAGGGCCAGGGCCAACGGATACTGGCAGGCTGCCAGGGCTAGCAGGGCGCCGCCGCCGACCGCAAAGCCGGCCACGGTGACTCCGTTGGCCGCGATGCCGGCCCTGGCCAGATGGCCGGCCGCCCGGTGGAGGGGCCGGTCGATAAGCTTGCGCATGGTTCTGTCGAGCATGGTCGGTGGCCGATCCCCGTGGCCGGAATCCAATTCCGCCCGATGGTTATGACGTCGGTGCCGACGCCGCAACAATCGACGAAACACCATGCCGTGATCGTTTGACTACAATGGTTTGGTTTACCGGTCCTTAAGCCCGATGACGCAGAATAATCGGCTTCGCCAGGACCCTTCTGCCAACCCCGGAGGCTCGTTCTCTCGTGACATCCGCCAGTCAGCCCACGTCAGAGCCGCTGCTGTCCCTGGCCCTGCATGCCGCAGCTCCGGAGCGGTTCCCGCTGACGTCCGTGATCCCCGGCCCGGACGGAGAGCTTCAGACGGACGACGTGCTTCGGCCGACGCGGTATCGGTTCGAGCTCGAGGGTGTTCCATTCTCCGTCGTCCTTACCCCTCGCGACGACGGCTATCGCTACGAGATCTCCGCCCTGGCGGGTTACGTGCCCTACACCTGCGAAGGGCTGCAATCGCGCATGGCGGTGCTGACCGTGCTGCGCCATTGCACCGATCTCCGTCGCGCGCGGTTCAAGGTGGACCCCAGTCAGGCCATATGGATCCTGGCCGATGGGGAGATCGAGGACCTGCCGGTGGCCGAGGCGGTCATGTACGAAACCGTCCTGTTCGTCCAGGAAGTGCGTCCGTTCCTGCGCCTGCTGGAAGGCTGCCGTTAGTTTCTTGGGCCCCCGTTTGGGACTGGACCCCCAGGGTCAACCGCCCCGTGATTCGGGGGGCAGATCGAAAATCTGACCGGGATAGATCAGGTCGGGATCGCGAATCTGCGACCGGTTGGCCTGATAGATCACCGAATACTGGATGCCCTCGCCGTAAATGCGGCGGGCGATGCGCCACAGGCTGTTGCCGGGCTGGACCACCAGGCGCGCGCCGCTGGTCCCGGCGGAGACGGCGGCATCCGGCCGGGCCCGCCGGAACGGCGTTTCGGCCCGCGCCATGACGGCCCCGTCCGGCGACACCTGGTCCGCGCGCAGACTGTAATCGCCCGGCGCGATCGGTGCGTCCGGGCTGATCCGGAAGACCCCGTCCGGGCCGCTCTCCGTCGCGCCGACCAAGGTATTGTCGACATAAAGGCGGACGTTGGCGTCCGGCGGCGACCGTCCGCCGACAATGACATTGCCGCGCTCGTCATAATCGACGACGTCGATCGACACGGGGCGATCCGGCGGCAGTTGGGGCAATGAAGCGTCCGGCGCCCCCGCCGGCTCGGCCGGGGCCTGGAGGATCGTGGTCGGGCCCGCTTCCTCGCGGGGCACCAGCAGGGCCAGGACGCCGCTGCCGGCCGCGTCGGGGCCTGCCGTGCCGGTGTCGCCACCGACGGCAGCGCCGGCGGGCGCGTCTTCCGGGACAACCAAAACGACGATGTCGTTGGACGGGACGGCTTCGCTGTCGCCCGGCAAGGTGGATTCGAGGCTCAACTCCCGGGATCCGGGGCGCAGCGGCACGTCGGACACATAGACCCAATCGCCCCGCTCATCGGCCTTAACCCGGCCGACCTCTTCCTCCGCATCGCGAATCACGATTTCAGCGTTTGGCGCGGCGCGGCCGGCGATCACGGCATCCCCCTGCCGATTGACCCGGACAGCGTCGAAGGATGGCGACGGTCCCGCCGTCTCCGGGTCGGTGGCCGCGGGATCCTCGGCACGGCTGACCAGGGCCGCCCCGCCGGTCGCACCGGTGGCGGCCGGCGGGGCGGTGGACGTCGCCGATACGGACGCCTCTGCCCGTTCCGGCGCCGGAGACGCCGTGCCCGCGCCGGCCGATGGGCTGGGCCCGGCCGTGGCGTCGGGCCCCACAGGGGAGCCGGCCGGGGTCGTCGGGGGTACGGGCTCCGACGCGGAACGGGCGACATCCGCATCGGCCGCCGGGGTCCGCGGTGCCTCCGCGGCCGTGGCAGGCGCGTCGTCCGGCTCGCTCTCGCCGCCCCTATCGGCCCCGGTGGCCCCGGTCTCGGCGGGTGGCGATTCGGCGGTCTGGAGCAAGTCAACCGGGCGCAGACGCGTGTACAGTCCGAAGCCAAGAGCTCCAGCCAACACCAAGACCACTCCAATAGTCAGTACCCGCTTCAACATATTCCCGACTATACGTTAATAAAATTCACCGTAACCCTCGTTTACACTGGGTGCAACTGCGGCAGACGGGACGGTCGGCCCACGGCTTGCCCGCCCAACGGCACCGTGGTACGGCCAAGGGTACCGGTCGCGAAACCCTGCCTGCCACGTCCGCACGCCACATTGAGGAATGGAATGTCGACTATAGGATCGATCTGCGTTTATTGCGGCTCTTCTGGTCGGGTCGCCGATGTCCATCGCGACGCCGCCCAACGGCTGGGCACCGTTATCGCGCAGAACGGGCTGCGCCTGGTCTATGGCGGTGGCCGGGTGGGACTGATGGGCATCGCCGCCGACGCGGCGCTTGCCGCCGGTGGCGAGGTCGTCGGCATCATCCCTGAGCACATCCAGTCGCTCGAGGTCGAGCACACCGGCCTGACCGAGCTTTTGATCGTCGACAGCATGCATGTCCGCAAACAGGCCATGTTCGAACGGTCGGACGCGTTCGTGGTCCTGCCGGGCGGGTTGGGCACGCTGGACGAAACCTTCGAGATCCTGACCTGGAAGCAGCTTGCACTGCACGACAAGCCGGTTGTTCTGGTCGACATCGACGGGTATTGGCGTCCGCTGACGGCGATGATCGATCACATGATCCGGGAAGGCTTCGCCCAGCCGGCGCACCGGCAATTGTATCGGCTGGTTCACGGTATCGACGACGTTCTGCCGGCCCTGGCCCTGGCGCCCGAGCCGATGATCGCGCCGCAGACCAAATGGCTTTAGCCTAGCCGACGTCGGTCGGCCAAACGGCCCCGTCCGGCGCTTTGCGCCGGGCCGGCGCGATGGTATAAGGCTCCCGGCCATGGTCCACCCCTGGCCCCTGCCGCCGTCCCTGGCGCACCGCATACACTCCTTCCAGATGAGGTCCCGATGAGCAAGATCAAGGTTGCCAATCCTGTTGTCGAATTGGATGGCGACGAGATGACCCGGATCATCTGGCAGTTCATCAAGGACAAGCTGATCCTGCCCTATCTGGATATCGACCTGAAGTACTACGATCTGGGCATCGAGCACCGAGACGCGACCGACGACAAGGTCACGGTCGACGCCGCGGAGGCGATCAAGCAGTACGGTGTCGGCGTCAAGTGCGCCACGATCACGCCCGATGAGGACCGGGTCGAGGAATTCGGCTTGAAGAAGATGTGGCGGTCGCCCAACGGCACCATCCGCAATATCTTGGGCGGCACCGTCTTTCGCGAACCGATCATCTGCCGCAACGTGCCGCGCCTGGTGCCCGGCTGGACAAAGCCGATCGTCATCGGCCGTCATGCCTTCGGCGACCAGTATCGGGCCACCGACTTCAAGGTGCCCGGCGCCGGCCGTCTGACCATGACCTTCACCCCGGCCGATGGTGGAACGGCGCAGGAAGTCGAGATCTTCGAGTTTCCGGCCGCCGGCGTGGCCATGGGGATGTACAACCTCGACGAGTCCATCCGCGGGTTCGCCCAGGCCTGTTTCAACTACGGCCTGCAACGGCAGTACCCGGTGTATCTGTCGACCAAGAACACCATTCTCAAAGCCTATGACGGGCGCTTCAAGGACTTGTTTCAGGAGGTTTTCGACGCCGAGTTCGCCGACCGGTTCGCCGCCGCCAAGCTGACCTACGAACACCGTCTGATCGATGACATGGTTGCCAGTGCCCTGAAATGGGACGGCAATTTCGTCTGGGCCTGCAAGAATTACGATGGCGACGTCCAGTCCGATACGGTGGCCCAGGGCTTCGGGTCGCTGGGTCTGATGACCTCCGTGCTGCTGACGCCCGACGGCAACACGGTGGAGGCGGAGGCCGCCCACGGCACCGTCACCCGCCATTTCCGTCTTCACCAGCAGGGCAAGGAAACGTCGACCAACCCGATCGCATCGATCTTCGCCTGGTCGCGCGGCCTGCAATACCGGGCCCGTTTCGATGACACTCCCGATGTCAAAGCCTTTGCCGAGACGCTGGAGCGGGTCTGCGTGGAAACCGTCGAGAGCGGCAAGATGACCAAGGACCTGGCCATCCTGATCGGGCCGGAACAACCCTGGCTGACCACCCGCCAGTTTCTCGACGCCCTGGACGAAAACCTGAAGGCGGCCATGGCCGGCTGACCGGCGCCCGCCCGCATGGCGGGCCATCGCGCCAGCGCCCTAGCCAAGCATTCGAGAAGACCTATCCCACGGCGCGGCGATCTTCGTCCCGGCGCTTTGTCGGCGGCTGATAGGCCAGCGATGCGTGCTCGGCGCAATAGGGACCTTCCTCGGTCGCCGACTTGCCGCAAAACCGAAATCCGTCATGCTTGGGATCGCCGATCGGCCACCGGCACATGCGTTCGGTCAGGCTGTGAATGGTCGCGCTGCCTTCGACGCGCTCCTCGACCGGGGCGCGCAGCCGGGGGGCCGCGGCCGGACGTTCGGGTTTCTTGCGGATCGGCGAAGGCTGGCCCGACAACCCCAGCCGGTGCGCCTTGCCGATCACGGCGTTGCGGGTGACGTCCCCGATGATCTCGGCGATCTCGCTGGCGCTCTTACCGGTGCCCCACAAACGACGCAGAATTTCCACCCGTTCTTCGGTCCAGCTCATCCCGTTTCCCCCTCTAGATCGCGGCGGCACTCCAATAGCTACATCTATTGACTACCGCCACATATGGTAAACACTACAGTAGTGCTACACCATATCTTCTCGCATGGGTAGGGATTGGCGCACGTGCCACTTCATTTTCTGGGGATGATGTGGGGAAAAAAGTCGCACGGGCACCCAGCCGCAAACGACAGCGGACACGTAGACCACTGTCGTATCAAGCAGTTACCACCGGTTTCTAAGACGCAACCTTAGAGCGCGATCGTCATTGGTGGAAGCGGGCCCGCTTCCACCAATGACGTGAA
>JBQLZQ010000001.1:0-85827 GCA_052168355.1 Inquilinaceae bacterium | reverse complement strand
CACGTCATTGGTGGAAGCGGGTCCGCTTCCACCAATGACGATCGCGCTCTAAGGGAAACGAACGGTCCCGTCGGCGGGGTAGGGCGGCTTACTCGGCCGCCTTGGCGTAGCCTTCGTCCAGGTCCGGGGCCGCCGGCGGTGCCGATGCCTTGCGATCGCGCCGCCGCTGCCGCCATGCGGCGACATTGGCCCTGACCATCAGGGCCGACGGGGTGACGAGAAGGGTGAGCAGAGTGGCGAAGGAAAGACCGAAGACGATGGCGGTGCTCAGGCTGGCCCACCATTGGGTGGACGGCGCGCCGACCTGGATCGTGCGGGTGGTGAAATCGATATTGGTTTTCAAGACCATGGGCATGAGGCCCAGAATGGTTGTGGCGGTCGTCAGCAGGACCGGGCGCAGGCGCTGGGCGCCGGTCCGCAGGATGGCGTCCATCGGCGACGCGGCGGCGGATTTGATCTGGTCGTAGGTATCGATCAGCACGATGTTGTTGTTCACGACGATGCCGGCCAGGGCGATGACGCCGATCCCGGTCATGATGATGCCGAACGGCTGGCTGGTGACCATGAGACCGATCAGCACGCCCACCGTCGACATGACCACGGCCGACAGGATCAGGAAGGCGCTGTAGAAGCTGTTGAACTGGGTCACCAGGATGATGGCCATGATGAACAGCGCCACGCCGAAAGCCTTGCCCAAAAAGTCCTGGGCCGCCGCCTGTTCCTCGTCCTCGCCCTTGAACTCGACGGAAATCCGGGGATCGAGGTTGGCCCCGGCGATCCATTGCCGGATTTCCTGCACCTTGTCGTCGGCCAGGACCCCCGGCATCACGTCGGACTGTACGGTCATGGCGCGGCGTCCGTCGACCCGGGTCAAGGTGCCGACCTTGGGCTGCGGCGTCAGGGTGACGAAATTGCTGATCGGTATGGCCCCGGCGTCGGTCATCACGCGGACCCGGTCCAGCATCTCGATGGAGCGAGAGGTTTCCGGGTAGCGGACGATGATATCGATTTCCTCGTCGCTGTCGTCCGGCCGGTATTCGCCGACCGTCAGGCCGCGGGTCACCAGCTTGATGGAGTCGCCGACGGCGGTGATATCGAGCCCGAATTTCGAGGCCTGGGCACGGTCGACGTCGAGCTTCCATTCGATGCCGGGGACCGGCCGGCTGTCCTCGATGTCGACCAGGCCGTCCTGGCTTTCCATGAAGGTCCGAAGCCGTGCCACCGCATCGGTGAGCAGGTCGGGGAACCGGGAGGTCAGCTGAACCTGAACCGGCTTGCCCACCGGCGGTCCCGCCTCGGGCTCCCTCGTCTCAACGGTGATCCCGGCCAGGGGCCGCGTGGCCTCTCGGATATCGCTCAGGATCTGCTCCACGGGGCGCCGTTGATCCCAATCGTCGAGCTCGATGGTAATCTGGCCGATCACGTCTTCGGCCCTGTCCTCGCCGGCGCCCGCCGCGCCGGTGCGGGTGTAGGTGCTCATGAACTCGTCGCTGAAGCGGAGGACCCGCTGCTCGACCTCCTGCATCAGGGCATCCTGCTCCTCGATCGCCAGATTGCCCCTGGCATGAACCAGGACGATCGCCTGCTCGGGCTCGACCCGAGGAAAGAACTCCACCCCCTTGCCCAGGTTGATGAACGCCACCCAGGCGCCGATCAGCGCCGCGAACGCCAAGACAAGGACCAGGCCCGGCCGCCGGAGGGCCCGCGCCAGGACCCGGACATAGCCGCCGGTCATGCCGCCGAGATCGCGCAGATCGCCGCCCTCGCTGGCCGCCAGGGCCTTCATCTGGGCGGCGTTGGCGGCGCTGGCCTTGCCGAACTGGGAGCCCAGGGTCGGCACGAAGATCAGCGCCATGGCCAGGGACGCGGTCAGCGTGGCGATCAGGGTGATCGGCAGGAATTTCATGAACTCGCCGACGATCCCCGGCCAGAACAGCAAGGGCAGGAACGCCGCCAGTGTGGTCGCCGTCGATGCCGTGATCGGCCAGAACATGCGCTTTGCCGCCAGGGCGTACGCCTGACGGCGATGGATCCCCTCGGACATTTTCCGGTCGGCGTATTCGGTCACCACGATGGCCCCGTCGACCAGCATGCCGACGGCCAGGATCAGGGCGAACAGGACGACGACATTGACCGTCAGGCCAAGCAGATACAGCACCAGGATACCGGTCAGGAAGGATCCCGGGATGGCGATGCCGACCAGCCCGGCCGACCGCAGCCCCAGCGCCCCGACCACCACGATCATCACCAGCAGGACGGCGCTGATGACGTTGTTCTGCAGATCGGTCAGCATGGTCCGGATGTCCTCGGACCGGTCCTGGCTGAAATCAACCTCCAGATTGTCCGGCCAATACTGCCGTTCCTCCTCGACCAGCCGGCGTACCGCCTCGATGGTGTCGATGATGTTTTCGCCGGTCCGCTTAGAAATCTCCAGGGCCACGGCCGGCTTGCCGTCGACCCGGGCGAAGCCCTGCGGGTCCTCGAAGGTCCGCCGGACGACGGCGATGTCGGCGAACCGGACGGTGGAGTCGTCCTGGACCTTGACCGGCATGTTCAGGATATCGTCGATAGTCTCGAACAGGCCGGGAACCTTGACGGCGAAGCGGCCTTGGCCGGTGTCCAGCGTTCCTGCCGCGACCAGCCGGTTGGATCGGTCGAAG
The DNA here is from genome assembly GCA_052168355.1 of Inquilinaceae bacterium. Classification (GTDB taxonomy): domain Bacteria; phylum Pseudomonadota; class Alphaproteobacteria; order DSM-16000; family Inquilinaceae; genus JBQLZQ01. The sequence continues at coordinate 83,167 of JBQLZQ010000001.1, read as the reverse complement.
AGGCTGAGGACGTCATTGCCGTTGAGCCCGTAGCTTTCGACCAGCAGCGGGTCGACGATGATCTCCACCAACTCGTCCCGGTCGCCGCCGATCACCACCTCCAGCACGCTGGGGATGGTCTCGATGGAATCGCGCAGATCGCGGGCCAGCCGGACCAGCGTACGCTCGGGCAAATCGCCCGACAGGGTGACGACGAGTACGGGGAAGAGGCTGATATTGACCTCGTTGACCGTCGGCTCCTCGGTCTCGTCCGGCAGGTCGGGCTTTGCCCTGTCGACCGCTTCGCGGACATCGAGTTCGGCCTGGTCGGCGTCGAAACCGGCATTGAATTCGAGCAGCACGTTGCCGCCGCCCTCGTAGGCCGTGCCGGTCATCTCCTTCACGCCCTCGATGCTGCGCAGTTCCTCCTCGACCGGGCGCACCAGCAGCCGCTCGCTGTCCTCGGGCGAAATGCCGTCCAGGACCATCGAGACGTAGATGATCGGGATATTGACGTCGGGGTCGGATTCCTTGGGGATCGTCTGGTAGGCCACGGCCCCGGCCAGCAACAGCAGGGCGAGAACCGCCAGAACCGTGCGTGAACGGGAGAGCGCGGCGTCGATCAGCGCCTTCACCGGGCCTCTCCCTCCAGCCGACCGGCCATCTGGTCTTCGCGCACCGGATCGACCAGATTGCCGACCTTCACGAACTCCTGCCCGACGGTGATGACGGTCACTATCGGCGGCAGGCCGCCCAGCCAGACGCCGTCCTCGGCGTTGCCCAAGACCATGGTCGGGTAGAAAACGACATGGTTGGTCTCATCCACGGCCTTGACGCCCAGATCCCCCTCGTCTGACAGGCTGAGGATGGCCGGGGTCACCTTGTGGGCCATGATCCGGCCGATCGGCAGTTCCAGTTCGGCCGTCACGCCCTCGATGATGCGCCGGTCGGGATTGGGGATCTCGACCTCGACCGGGAAGGTGCGGGTGACCGCGTCGGCGACGGTCCCGACAAAGCTGACCACCCCCTCGACCGTGCTGCCGTCCAGCAGGCGGACGGTCGCCACGGTTCCCAGTTCGACCTGCCCCAGGCGCCGTTCGGAGATCTGGCCGACCACCCGCACCGGATCCAGATCGACGATGGTGGCGATGATGTCGCCATTTTCGACGAAGTCGCCGATCTCCACGGGTCTGGCGTTGACGACACCGCCGAAGGGCGCGGCGATGGTAATCCGTTCCATGCCCAGCTCGGCCAACCGCACCATGGCCCGCGCCGCGTCCAGGGCGGCCTGGGATTGGGCCAGGTCGGTGGTGGCCCGGTACCCCTTCTGATTGAGCTGGGAGGCCGCGTCGTATTCGACCTGGCGCTGGGTCAGCAGGGCCTGCGCCTCGGCCAAGGTGGCCTCGCGTTCCTCGGTCGATAGCCGGACCAGGATGGCGCCTTCTTCGACGAGGGCGCCCCGCTCGGCCAGGATGGCCTCCACCACCCCGTAGGTCTCGGCGCGGATGTCGACTTTTCGGTCGGCCATGGTCCGGCCCTGCAGGACAAGCTGATCGATCATCGGCTCGGCCTGGATCTGGGCTACGCGGACCTGGACCGCCGGTTCGGCCGGCGCCGGATCGGCTGCCGGGGTTCCGTCGGCGACGGGCGCGGATTCGCCGCCGTCCAATCGTCCGGACAGCATCCATCCCGCGGCAACGGCCGCGATCAGAATGGCGAGAAGCCATGAACGTCGCATGGTCATGTCCCTTGAAGATGGTCGGGGGCTGGGGCTCGGCTCGTCCGGCGGCTACTCCGCAACATCTTTCTGCAATTGAGACCCGACCAGCTCATGCTGGTGCGTCTCTAGAAACTCGAGGGCGGCCCGATGCCAGGCGGTGCCGAACTTCAGCACGAAGGCGGGACCGGCCGGTGATGCCGAGCAGCCCTCCATCCTGGCCAGTTCCTCCCGATGATAAGCGATGCGGTCTTCGATCAACCGGTCGAGATGGCGCGGCGTCACAAGCTCGGCAAAGGACAGGATGAACAGGAAATCGGACCGCAGGCGATCCGGTGCCGGCGGCTTGTTGACGGTATCGAAAAGGGCCTGTCGTCCGCTCGCCGTGATGCGGTATACCTTCTTGTCCGGGCGGGATTCCTGCTGCATTTCGGAGCAGATGACCAGACCGTCTTCCGTCAACCGTTTGAGCGCAGGGTAGATCGACCCGTATCCCGCGTCCTGAAAGTGGGAGAAGGGACCCTCTTCAAAGGCCTTGCGGATCTCGTAGCCCGAGCAGGCACCTCTGCTCAGCACCCCCAAACATAGGGTCTTTACATCCATTTTTATGCTCCTTTTCTGGCAATGTATCACGACCCGATATATTTTCAACCGATATATGGAGCAGTCTGGGAGGTCCGGGGCTCGCGGTTTCTTTCTTTGGGCGTCTCCAATAGGAAATTCCAGACGGCGAGCCCCGTGCTTGACACGGGGCCCGTGCGCGGCGGCGCCGTTGGCGTTTTCTCGGGGCGTTGCCGATGTGCACGGACCCCGGATCTTCGTCCGGGGATCGTGGCTTCTTTTTTGGAATTCTCCACCGAGATAGTCGTGACGACGCGCCTCGTGCTCCGGGGCGCGCAGCCTCTTTCTTTGGGCTTCTCCGCCGCGGCATTCCAGACGACCAGCCCCGTGCCTGACGCGGGGCCTATACGGCACGGCGTTCTTGGCGTTCTTTGGATATCGCGGTTTCGCACGGGCCCCGGATCGGTTCCGGGGATCATGCCGATATGATCCGAGCGTCTCGGGGCGGTCTGGCCGGGCCTTGGTCTCGAAGAGACCCTTACAGATACTGGGTCGCCAGATAGGTGATCGCGAAGGCTGCGCCGCCGCCCAGGATGGCGAGCAGAATGAGCAGGAGGATCACCGGCATGCCGCTTTTGGAGCCGACGGAGCGGTCGAGAATGGTCGCCGTCACGTTGCGGTTGTTGGCCTTGTCGAGAAACGTCTTGTCGACCTTCACCTGACCGAACTTGCCGCTTTCGAGAAATTGCTCGGCGGCCTGCATGGCGACGGACATGTCATCCACCGTGCCTTTGCTGTGCCACGTCCCGCCCTCGCGGACCAGAACGGAATAGGTGATGGTGTCGGCCATAATGAGCCGCCTTTTCGATAGCGACCGGCGCAACGGGCCGGACTTCAATCGGTCCAGCATCCCCCAAACTGGCTAGCAAAAGGTTAACGCCGGCCGAGCCCGACCTGTCGCAGCCGGCGCCCCCTCCCTTCTACTCGGCGAGACGCAGATTGCTGAGCTGGCTGGCGATGGTGCGGAAGGCCTGGCGCAGGTCGTCGTTGGTGGGGCTTTTGAAGAAGTGCTGGGGCGAGGTGGCGCAGCGCAGGAAGGAGGCCTCCGTCGCGGCGTCGTTTTCCTGGAACAGGATGGTGTACAGGGTGATCCCCTCCGCCTTCATGGCCTGGCAAACCAGCTCCATCCGCCGGTTGAGTTCGGTCGTCGAGTTGGCGGAGCTGGTGTTGGGAATACCCAGCATGTTCTCCGTCCGCCGCCGGTAGGCGGTGTAGTCGGACCCGTCGGGGCCGGGACCGTTGCCCGGCCAATCGTAGAACTGGTTCTGACCGTCGGTGAGGAGGATCATGACCTTGCTGCTGAGCGGCGCGTCGTAATCCAGCGGCAGGGCCGGATCGCCGCCCCACAGGCCCCGCCAGCGCGGCGACAGGGTGCGCCAGCCCCAGACCGCCCCCTGGTTGGTCATGGTGCCGCCCCGGTGCCAGGGCTGCATCTCGGCGATGGCGGCGGTGATCGTGGATTTCGGCTGAATTAGAGGCGTGATCGCCGGTCCGCACCCCAGATTGGGGCCGGTGCCGTCGTTCTGGGACGAGTTGAGCTCGTCGATCGTGCCCGGGTCGCCTATCGTCCAGTCGTTGTCGTCGCTGGGCGCCCAGTAGAACGGCGCCCAGCCTTCGACCGACGGCGGGTCGTCCGTCGTGTCGCGGGCCGTCGTGTACCGCGTCTCGACGCAGCCTTTCCACACGGTCGGGTCGAACGCGGCGGGGTCGAGGGCGGTCAGCCAGCCGGCATTGGCCTGGCCGATATTGACGGTGGCGGCGAACGGCACCAGGGCCACCCAGAACCCGTCGATGGTCTCGCGGGGCCCGTAAAGGATGTCCACCAGTTCCTGCGCGGCCTCCTTCATGGTCGTCATTCGCCCGCCCGACCGCATGGACCCGGTGTTGTCCATGACCAGGGTCAGTTCCATGCCGCGGCTTTCCCGCTGGACCACGGTGCGGGCGGCGACGGTCAGGGTTTCGTGGCCCAGGATGCGGGTAAAGGTGGTGGGGATCACCGCCGTCGCGGTCAGGGTCAGCCGCTGCCTGTCGGCGCTTTCGGAGAGATGCGGCCCGCTGACGACGGAATCCAGGAACCCCACGGGGAAATTGGCGCGGAAGAACATCAGGGCGTCGGCGTCGCGTCCGGCGGGGTCCAATTCCCGCGCCGCCGCCAGGCCGGCGGCGTCCAGCGCCTCCGACAGCCGCAGCTTGACCAGATAGCCGCGCGCCGTATCGGTCGCCAGACCGGCAAATCCGACCAGCGGTACGATGGCGATGGCCACGAACACGGCGCTGGCGCCGCCGATGTCGGTCAGGAACCGGCGGCAGCGCTGGAGGCACGACATTAAAGTAAAACCCAAGTTATTCATTAACCAACTTCAAGTAAATTGCGTATTTTTTGCTCGTTATTATGGGCATATGAAGGATGATCGCAAGTAGTTTACTGTCTCTTAAGAGTGGTTAAGAAGAAATACAGTTCTGTTTACGAGTCATTAAGCTTTGGAGCCGATACTCGCCGAAGTTTTGGGGCTGCATCCAATGGAGGACACCACATGCTTGCCAACATCCGTGCTTTTCTTAAGGACGAGTCCGGCGCGACGGCCATCGAGTACGGCCTGATCGCCGCGCTGGTCTCGGTCGCCGCGATTATCGCCCTGCAGGCTCTGGGCGGCTCGCTTGACACCATCTTCACCTATGTCAGCACCACGCTGGCCGGCGCCGTGCCCACGCCCGCAACGCCGCCCGCAACGCCGTAACGAAAAGCTCACAGCGGGAAGGGGACAGGCCGGCTTCATGCCGCCTGTCCCCATCGCGCATTGGTTTTCGCAATCCACGATGCCAGAGGTCTGGAACCGGTCATGGATATCTTCGCGGTCCCGCATCTGCCGATCCTCGCCCTGCTGATCGTGCTCGGCTGGGCCGCGATCCATGACGCCCGGACCTTCACCATTCCCAACCGCATCCCGCTTTGCGTGGTCGGGCTCTACGGCGCCTGGCTGGTCGCCGGCACGGCCGGTAGCCTGTTGCCGTCCGTTTTGGTCGCCGCCAGCGTTCTGGCCGGCGGCTTTGTCCTGTTCGTTTTGCGCTTTCTGGGCGGCGGCGACGCCAAGCTGATGGCCGCATTGGCCCTGTGGGCCGGCCCGGCGCTGATCGTGGACTTCATCCTGTGGACCGTCTTGGCCGGCGGCGCCATTGCCGGCGGGATGATTTTGGCCGGTCTCAAGCGCCGCGTCACCACCGGCAGTACCGCAATCGACGGCGTACCCCTCAGGGCGCAGCGGCTGCCCTATGGCGTGGCCATCGCCTTTGGAGGGTGCGCCGTATCCCTGCGCCTGCTGACCGGCGCCGGGGTCTGAGGCCGCCATGCGCGCCCGCGTCCTCATCCTTCTCATCATGGCCGTCGGTGTCGGTTTCGCCACCGTGCAGATCGGGCGCCAGTGGGTGGAAGGCCAGCGGGCCGTTGTCGCGGCCGTGCCCAACCTACCCGCCGCGCCGGCCGCCACCCTGATCCTGGTCGCGCGCGGCGGTCTTGGCGTCGGCAGCTTTGTCAAGCCCGACGATCTGCGCTGGCAGGCCTGGCCCGAGGGGTCGGTGGCCGACGGCTACATCGTCAAGGACACGCAGAACCTGGAGGATTTCGTCGGCTCGGTGGTGCGCCACCGCATCGCCGACGGCGAGCCGATCGCCGGCGACAAGCTGGTGATGCCGGGCGAGCGGGGGTTTCTGGCCGCCGTCCTGGCGCCTGGCATGCGTGCCGTTTCCGTGCCCGTGAACGAGACGTCGGGCATCGCCGGTCTGGTGTTTCCCGGCGACCGGGTGGACATCATCCTGACGCATGGCCTGCGCGAGGACGGTCCGGCTGGGGCCACCGAACGCCGGGCCAGCGAAACCGTGCTCAACGACATCCGCGTTCTGGCCATCGACCGGCGCATGGATGACGGCGAGGACGAAGGCAAGGTCGGCGACACGGCGACCCTTGAGGTCACGCCGCGCCAGGCGGAAAAGATCGCCGTCACCCTCCAACTGGGGTCCCTGTCGTTCGCGCTGCGCAGCCTGGCCGTGGAACTGGCGCCGGGCGAGACGGAACCGTCCCCCCGGCTGGCGGCCGAGGCCGGGACCGTGCCGACGGTCATGCGCCCCGACGGCACGCTTCAGACCTTTACCCTGGACAGCGACGTCTCCGTGCTGCTGCCCCCGCCCGGCACTGTTCAGCCGGTATCGGACGAACCGCAGAAGAAGGACGTGCGGGTCGTTCGGGGCGGTGCCGCGGGCGGCGGGAGTTGACGATGATGACCGCCTTTCCATCCCTTATCCGGCCCCTTATCCGGCTGTGTTCGGTTCTGCTGGTGGCGGCGGCGATGCTGACCGCCGCCGCGCCGTCGCAGGCCGTCGATTTCCTGGGCCAGGACGCCACGCCGCTGACCCTGTCGGTTAGCAAGGGTCAGCTTATCCGTCTGGATCGGCCGGCGGCCAGCGTGTTCATCGCCGACCCCGCCATCGCCGATATCGAGGTGATGTCGCCGCGCATGATCTACGTGTTCGCCCGCGCCCCTGGGGAAACCAACCTGTTCGCCATCGGCGAGGACGACAGCCTGATCAACAATGTGCGTCTGACCGTGTTTCCCGATATCGACCGGCTGGACCAGTCCATCGCGCGGCTGGCGCCGGGATCGGCGGTTCAGGTGACGCCGATCGACCGGTCGCTGATGCTGACCGGGCGTGTCGGAACGGGTGTCGAGGCCGCCGACATCGGCCGTCTGGCCGGCGACTATCTGGCCGACCCGGCCCAGGTCATCAACCGGGTGCATGTCGACGGCGCCACCCAGGTCAATCTGCGGGTGCGGATCGCCGAGGTGTCGCGCGAGGTGGTGCGCGAGATCGGGATCAACTGGGAATCTTTGCTGTCGGTCGGGGATTTCACCTTCGGCCTGGCCACCGGGCGGGACGCCTTTCAGGTCGTCGACGGTCTGCCCACGGTGATCCGCGACGGCATCACCGATTCCATCCTGGGCCAGTTCCGCAACGACAATCTCGACATCAACGTGCTGATCGACGCGCTGGAGCGGGAAAACCTGGTCAATATCCTGGCCGAACCCAACCTCACCGCCACCTCGGGCGATACCGCCAGCTTCCTGGCCGGCGGCGAGTTTCCCATTCCCGTGTCGCAGGACGACAACGAGGTCTCCATCGAATTCAAGCCGTTCGGCGTCTCCCTGGCGTTCACGCCGACGGTGCTGGGCAACGGCCGCATCAACATGCGGGTGCGCCCGGAGGTCAGCCAGTTGACATCGACGGGCGCCATCACGCTGGATTCCCTCACCATTCCGGCCCTGATCACGCGGCGGGCGGAAACCACGGTGGAGCTGGGCAGCGGTCAGAGCTTCGCCATCGCCGGGCTGTTCCAGGCCAACGAAACCGAGGACAGTTCGGGTCTGCCGCTGCTCAAGGACATTCCCGTGCTGGGTCTTCTGTTCCGGTCCGAGCGGTTTCAGCGCAACGAGACGGAACTGGTCATCGTGGTCACGCCCTATCTGGTCGAACCGGTGTCGGGCCCGATCGCGCTGCCCACGGACCGCGACGGTCCCCAGCCGTCCCGCACCACCGACCTTGCCGACGGAACGGCGGCCGTGGCCGCGGCGGAGTCGTTCGGCACGGTCGGCGGGTTCATTCTGAAATAGGGGGGCGAAACCATGCACAAGCGCGTGTTCTTTCCCCAGCGCCGCTCACCGCTCCGCTGGCTCATTGCCGGCGTGGCGCTGTTGGCGGTTCTGATCCTGGTCAGCGGCTGCGGGCTGGATCGCCACGACCGGCCCGATACCGCCCGCTATGTCAGCCAGATCCACACCATGTCGCACGAGGTTCGCTTTGCGCCGATGGCCACCGTACCCAACGCAGACGAAACGGCGCGGCTCGACCTCTTTCTGACGGAGGCCCGGCCCGGCCAACACGATCGCGTCCTGATCGCCTCGGCTGGACCTCTGGCCGAAGTGCGCGGCCGGGCCGTCGCCGACCGGCTGATGGTTCAAGGCGTCGCGTCGCGGTTGACGACGGTACCGCCGGGGCGTCCCGAAGACCGGCTGGTTGTCACCGTCGAGCGGAGGGTCGATACGCCGGTCGCGTGTCTGGGCGACGGCGTCGCCATGGATCAGACCAAGCCGTCCTGGATCCCGGCGCGCCCGGAAACCCTGCCGCCGGGCTGCGCGGTCGCCGGCAGCCTGGCCGGCATGCTGGCCAACCCGGACGATCTGCGCCTGGGAACACCGGCCGGCCCTGCCGATGGCCCCGGATCGATCCCGTCGGTCGAGCGGTACCGCACCGGCGACATTCGGCCGGTCGAACGCACCGTGACCAATTGAACGGTCCGAACCCATGAACGCCGTCACCAAAATCGCGCCCGGTCCGCTTCCAGGCGGTCAGGGCAATCCCGTCCTGGCCTTCGTCTGCGACGAGGAGACGGTGGACGCGGTGTGCCGTGCCGTGCCCGGCGGCCGGGCGGGTATCGAAGTCAAGACCGGCGGTATCGCCGCCGCGTCCGCGGCTGTGGCCGATGGCGCGGCGCCGGCCCTGCTGATTGTCGACGTCGCCCAGTCGGTGGAGCCGGCCCAGGACGTGTCGCGGCTGATCGCGGCGTGCGGGCCCGCCACCACGGTGGTTGCGGTGGGCAGCCAGAACGACGTTGCCCTCTACCGCGGCCTGATGGCGGCCGGCGTCAGCGACTACCTGCTCAAGCCGATCGATCCCCAGGATCTGCGCCGCACAATGCTGACGGTGACGAAGTCCGAGGAGGCGTCCAGCGGCGCGGCCGCCGGGCGCCTGATCACCGTGGTCGGCGCGCGTGGCGGGGTCGGTGCCAGCAGCGTCGCCACCAGCCTGGCCTGGCGATTGGCCAGCGACCACGGCCGGCGGGTGGCCCTGGTCGATCTCGATCTGCAGTTCGGCACCATCGCTCTTGGCCTCGACCTGGAACCGGGCAACGGCCTGCGGAACGCGCTGGAGCATCCCGAACGGATCGACAGCCTGTTCGTGGCCAGCGCCATGACCAACTACGGCGACAATCTGTTCGTGATGGCCGGCGAAGAACCGCTGGACGAGCGCAGCGCCGTTCGCGACGAGGCCGTGGAACTGCTGCTCGAACAGTTGCGCCGGATCTTCGACGTGGTCGTGGTCGATCTGCCGCGGTCGCTGACCACCGGGGCGCCGTGCCCCCTGCGTACCGCCGATACCGTCATCCTGGTGACGGATATCACCTTGCCGGGGTTGCGGGATGCCGCCCGGCTGCAGGCCGGCATGGCGGGGATCGGGGCGGGGTCCGTCGATATCGTGGTCAACCGGATCGGCCGTGCCAAGGCCGCCGAACTGTCGGTTGCCGAGTTCGAGAAGGGTCTGGGCACCAAGGTCTCGATCCGGATACCGGAGGACCCGCGCGCCGGCAAGCCCACCCTGCGCGGGCTGCCGCTGGCCGCCGAGACGCCGCGCAGCAAGGTCGCCCTGACCCTGGCCGGTCTGGCGCGCGTCGCCGGCGCGGTCGAGGATGTCAAGCCCAAGGGCTTCCGCTGGCCGCGTCTGAAAGGCTAGCCGGTCATGTTCGGGGGTCGCAACCCGGGTAAGGGGCCGCAGGGGCCCCGTCGCCCGTTGACGGGCGGTCCGCGCGGTCCGGCCGAACGGGGCGGAGCCGGCGACGCCGCGGCCACCATGATCGACAGCGAGCGCATGGACAAGCTGCGGGCGACGCTGCAGCCGCACGTGCTTCAGATGATCAATCCCGATGTCGCCAAGCGCCTGCCGCGCAAGGACGTGGCCGGTCAGGTCAGCGACATCGTCGTCAATATTCTCGATCAGATCGGCGAAACCCCCGACCTTCTCGAACAACGTCAACTGGTCACCGCGCTGGTCAACGACGTGCTGAGCGCGGAGCCGGCGTCATCGTTCCCGGTCGGCATCGGTGTCCTGGCCGATGCCGCGCCGCGACCCGATCCGCCGGCCCGATCTGCGTCGGGCAGCGGCCTGTCGCTGGACGAGGTCAAGCGTCGGGTTCGTCCGCTGCTGCTGGAACGCATCGATATCGGGGCGGCGGCCCGTCTTGCCCATGGCGACCTGGTCCGCGAACTGAACAGCGTCGCCGCCGAGATCAGGGACGAGCTGCACCTCCAGCTCAACCAGTCCGAGCACGACGCGCTGGTCACGGCGCTGGTCGACGACATGATCGGTCTGGGACCGCTGGAACCGCTGCTGGCCGATGCGGACGTCACGGACATCATGGTCAACGGACCCAACCAGGTCTATGTCGAACGCCGCGGCAAGCTGGAACTGACATCGGTCAAGTTCCAGGACAACGCCCACGTCATGAGCATCGCCACACGGATCGTGACCCGTGTCGGGCGGCGCATCGACGAAAGCAATCCCATCTGCGACGCGCGCCTGGCCGATGGCAGCCGCGTCAACGTCATCGCCCCGCCGCTGGCCATCGACGGCGCCTCCATATCGATCCGCAAATTCGCCAAGCAGAAGATCACCCTGGACCGGATGACGGAGCAGCAGAACCTGTCGCCGCAGATGACGACGCTGCTCAAGATCGCGTCGCGATCGCGGCTGAACGTTCTGATCTCCGGCGGCACCGGGTCGGGCAAGACCACGCTGCTCAACGCCCTGTCGCAGGTCATCGATCCCGGCGACCGGATCGTCACCATCGAGGACGCGGCGGAACTTCAGCTCCAGCAGCCCCACGTGGTCCGGTTGGAGACCCGGCCGGCAAACCTGGAAGGCAAGGGCGAGATTTCGATGCGCCAGCTTTTGAAGAACGCGCTGCGCATGCGTCCCGACCGGATAATCTTGGGCGAGGTGCGCGGCGCCGAGGCGTTCGACATGCTCCAGGCCATGAACACCGGCCACGAAGGGTCGATGTGCACGCTGCACGCCAACAAGCCGCGCGAGGCCCTGAGCCGGCTGGAAAACATGATCGGCATGGCCTCGATCAACCTGCCCACGCGGGCCTTGCGCACACAGATCGCCAGCGCCGTCGACCTGATCGTCCAGGTCAGCCGGATGCGCGACGGCATCCGGCGGATCACGAGCATCGTCGAGGTCGTGGGCATGGAAGGCGACGTCATCGTCACCCAGGACCTGTTCAGCTTCGAGTACGAGGGGGAGGACGCGCGGGGCCGGCTGATCGGCACCTTCCGTCCGGCCGGCGTGCGTCCGCACTTCATGCCGCGCGCCGACTATTACGGGCTTGGCCAGGCCTTGCTGGAGGTGTGCTGATGACCGATGCCGAACCCCTGATCTTCGGGCTGCCTTTGCCCGTCGCCCTGATGGCGGCCGGCGTCACCCTGGCGGTGGTTCTTGCCGCCCTGGCGCTGCTTGCACCGGGGGGCGGCAAGAAGCGGCGACGCCGGATCGACGCGGTGGCCGGACGGGTCTCCGGCGCGGGGGGCGGGATCGCCGCGGCCGGTGGCGGCCTGCGGCGGGCAAACGACGATTCCAGCGGCATCGCCGTTCTGGATCGCCTGATCGCGCGGATGCTGCCCCGTCCGGAAAGGCTGCGCAATCGGCTGTACCGAACCGGCAAGCGCATCACCCTGGGCGGCTACATCCTGACGATGCTGATCACCGGCGCGATCTTCGCCCTGATGATGTGGCGCCTGGTCGGCCTGGGGCCTCTGGCCAGCGGGCTGTTCGGCGTGGCCTTGGGCTTCGGGCTTCCGCATCTGGCGACCTGGATCCTGATCGGACGTCGCCGTGCCCGTTTTCTCAAACTGTTTCCCCAGGCCATCGATCTGATCATTCGCGGCCTGAAGTCGGGTCTGCCCGTCGCCGAGTCGATCAAGGTCGTGGCCTCGGAGATCGGCGAGCCGGTGGGCGGCGACTTTCGGCGGGTGACCGAGAACATGGCCCTGGGACAGGAAATCGAAGCGGCGCTTTGGGATGTGGCGGAGCGGGTCGATACGCCGGAATTCCGGTTTTTCGTGGTCAGCATCTCGGTGCAGCGCGAAACCGGCGGCAACCTGGCTGAAACCCTGGAGAACCTGTCCGACGTCCTGCGCAAGCGCCAGCAGACCAAACTCAAGATCAAGGCGATGTCGAGCGAGGCCAAGGCCAGCGCCATCATCATCGGGTCGCTGCCGTTCATCATGTTCTTCATCATCGGGCTGCAGAGCCCGGACTACGTCTCGGTCCTGTTCACCGATATCCGCGGCAACATCATGCTGGCCATCGGCCTGACCTGGCTGTGCGTCGGCTTTGGGGCCATGGCCAAGATGGTGAGGTTCGAGATATGAACCTGCTGGACCATCTGCCCGCGGGGCTGTCGCCCGAGGAAGCCATCGTCGCCCTGGCGGGGTTGGCGGCGGCGCTGGTCGTGTTCGCGGTCGGATATACCCTGGTACCCCAACGGCCCATGGCGGGCCGGGCGCGCGCTCTGGTCCGGCATCGGGACGCTCTCAAGCAGGCCGCCCTGGCGCCGGGCCGCCGGCGCAAGAACGAGGCCGCCGGCAACCTGATGCAGATGGTGGTCAAACGGCTCGATCTGATGCGCAGCCGTCAGGCCGACACCATCGCGATGAAACTGGCGGGGGCCGGGTATCGGTCCAAGGAAGCCGCCATCGCTTATCTGTTCTTCAAGGCGACGCTGCCGCTGGCCATTGCCGCCGCGGCGATCCTGCTGCTGTTTGTCGTGCGGATCGTGGACCAGTCCATGAGCGTCCGGGCGCTGATCGCGCTGGCAGCGATCCTGATCGGCGCCTACGCACCGGACATCCTCATCCGCAACGCCACCCAGAAACGCCGCCACAAGATCCGCAAGGCCTTGCCCGACGCGCTGGATCTGATGGTCATCTGCGCCGAAGCCGGGCTCAGCCTCGACGCCGCGTTGACCCGCGTGGCCAGGGAATTGGAACATTCCTACCCCGAGATATCGGATGAGTTCGCGCTGACCGCCGTGGAGTTGGGGTTTTTGCCGGACCGCAAGACCGCGCTCGACAATCTGGCCGCCCGCACCGGGCTGCCCGGCATCCGGGCCATGGTCGGAACCCTGCAGCAGACCGAGAAATTCGGCACGCCGCTGGCTCAGGCCCTGCGGGTTCTGGCCGCCGAACTGCGCAACGAGCGGATGATGCGGGCGGAGGAAAAGGCGGCCCGTCTGCCGGCCGTGCTGACCGTGCCGATGATCGTCTTCATTCTGCCGCCCCTGTTCATCGTGCTCATCGGCCCGGCGATCCTGCGGGTTATCGATTCGCTGGGGGCGATGTGATGGCGGCCCGAAACCAGGCCCGGACCGGGGCGGCGGGCGCGTCAGCCGGCGGGTATCGACCGTGCCTCGGCAATGGCGGCGGCACGGGCGGTCGAGTCCTCGATCGCGCGCAGCCGGGCATATTGCTGGACCTGGGCGGTGATTTCGTCGGCCGGCACGTCGGCCCGGCGCAGCGCCTCGGCGGCGCCTTCGGCGTTGCCGGCCAATCCCAGAACCAGGGCCAGGTTTCGCCGGTGCCGCGCCTCGGCGGCGGGGGCGGCGGCAACCGTGCGCATCAGATCGACCGCCGCCGTATCGGCGCCGGCGAGGGACAGAGACAAAGCCAGGTTGGAGCGCAGGTCGAGGTCCCCCGGCGTCAGGTCCAAGCCGTCCCGATAGCGCGCCTGGGCGTCCTCGTGCCGGCCCAGAAGGTCCAGCGCCACGCCAAGGCTGTTCAGCACGAACGGCCGGTCGCTCGGCGGCAGGGTTTCGGAGTCCAAAGCGGCTTCCAGGTTGACCCGGGCCACCTCCGGCCGTCCCAGCGCGATCTGCGCGTTGGCGTAACCGCGCAAGGCGTCGCTGTTGTCCGGGTCGTCGATCAGCGCCTGGTTGAAGGCGCCCGCCGCTTCTTCATGGTTGCCGGCCCGGGCCAGCGTCCGCCCCAGCTTGATCAGCGGCGCGATCCGGTCCGGATCGGCCAGATGAGCCCGGCGGTACAGGCCGATGGCCGAGGCGGCGTCGCCCCGCGCCAGGGTGAAATCCGCCAGCCGCTCCAGGGTCTCGGAGGATTCCTCCTGCGGCACGTCCACGGCCGAGGAGCCGACATCGGCTTGTGGATCACAGGCGCCGACCAGCAAAAGCGCCCCGAGGGCAAGACCCGGACCAAGGCGGCGGAAGCGAACTGTCGTCAAGTGCGGGCTCCAAACCTGTCGATGCCGGTGTCGCTTGGGGGCGGCGCGCATCGGGAATCCGCCTATGTTTAGCATGGCCCGGCTCCCGCACCGCAATCCTTTGCGTATCGTCCGGCGGCGACGCGCCGGACTGGTTCCGGCGCGCGACGGCGCGGCCGCCATGGAATTCGCCATCGGCGCGCTGGTTCTCATCCCGGTTGTGCTGGCGGTGATGGAATTCTCGATGATCGTCTTTGTCACGGCCTTGCTGGAGGCCGGGATCCGGGAATCGGCCCGCTTCGGACTTACCGGCCGGGATACGGGCGGCCTGACCCGCGAGCAGCAGATCCTCCAGATCGTCCAGGATCGCAGCATGGGGCTGGTCGATGTCAGTATCGCCAATATGGAGACCCTCGTCTATCCCAGCTTCGAGGCGGTCGGCCAGGCCGAACCCTATACCGACGATAACGGCAACGAGGTTTACGACCCGGGCGAGCCCTATGTCGATTCCAACGGCAACGGCGCCTGGGACGGGGACATGGGCGTGCCCGGTGCCGGCGAGGCGCGGGAAATCGTGCTCTATCGGGTGGAGGCGGTGTGGAGGCCCATCACCCCGGTGCTCGGCGCCCTGAACCTGGTGCCCTATATGGGCCCCGAGGGCATCCTCTTGGCGGCCAGCGTCGTCATTCGAAACGAGCCCTACTGATGGAACCGGTCAAGCCCATCCGGCGCGCCTGGCTCCGCCGCTACCTGACCGCGACGGGCGGATCCGTGGCGGCGGAGATCGCGGTGGCCATTTCGGCGCTGATCATCCTGATGCTGGGCGGTGTCGAGCTTGGCCAGTTCGTCCTGCTGCACCAGAAGATGCAGCGCGCCGCGACCACGGTCGCCGATCTCGTGTCCCAGGAACGGACGCTGATGCTGGCCGACGTCGAGGCGTTGCTGGACGCCGCACCCCATGTCATGCGCCCCCATGCCCTGACGGAGAACGGCATCGTGCTGGTCAGTTCGGTCACCGCCGACACCAGCGGCATCGCCCGTGTCGACTGGCAGGTGGTGGGACCGGGAACCCTGCCGGCCACCAGCGATATCGGCGTTTCGGGCGGGCCGGCGGTGCTGCCCGCCGGGCTGACCTTGAGCGCCAACGAAACCCTTATCGTGGCCGAGGTCCGCTACCGCTACACGCCTTGGTACCTGTCTGTCCTGGGTGGCGCGGAGCCGCTTTACCACCGGGCCTTCTTCCGCCCGCGCACGGCGGCGGTCACATCCCTGAATTAGGCGCGGCCGCGTTCGGCCGCCCTTGCCTCCCTGTCGGTCGGGCGCTAATCATAGCGCCAAATTTCAAAGACCGAATTCCAGGGAGGATCGACCATGAAGCTTGTCCGTTACGGTGACCGAGGGCAGGAAAAGCCCGGCTTGATTGGCCCCGACGGCACGCTGCGCGACCTGTCTGGAACCGTCGACGATATCGCCGGTGACGTGCTGGGGCCCCAGTCTCTCGATCGTCTGCGCGGCCTCGACCCGGCGTCGCTGCCCAAGGTGGCCGGCAGTCCGCGGCTCGGTCCCTGTGTCGGACGGGTGGGGAAATTCGTATGCATCGGGCTCAACTATTCCGACCACGCAGCCGAATCGGGTCTGGAGGTGCCGCCCGAACCGGTCATCTTCATGAAGGCCACCAGTGCCATCATGGGCCCCGACGACCCCATCGTGCTGCCCCGCGGTTCGGAAAAGACGGACTGGGAGGTGGAACTGGGCGTGGTCATCGGGCGGCCGACGAAGTACGTGACGGAGAAGGATGCCCTGTCCCATGTCGCCGGCTATTGCGTCGTCAACGACTTGTCCGAACGGGCCTTCCAGATCGAGCGCTCCGGCCAGTGGGTCAAGGGCAAGAGCTGCGACACCTTCGGGCCGATCGGGCCCTGGCTGGTGACGGCCGACGAGGTGCCCAACCCCCAGGCGTTGAGCATGTTCCTGGATGTCGACGACCATCGCTATCAGGACGGATCGACCGCCACCATGGTTTATGGGGTTGCGTTCGTCGTCAGCTACCTCAGCCAGTTCATGAGCCTGCAGCCAGGCGACATCATTTCCACGGGAACACCGCCCGGCGTGGGCATGGGCCAGAAGCCGCCGACCTATCTCAAGGCTGGCAACGTCGTTCGGCTTGGGATCGCCGGGTTGGGCGAACAGCGTCAGGATGTGCGCGCCGCCACGTGACCGGCACCGGGCACCGCGGCGGCCCGGAAAAGCCGCGCTTTGGCCCCAATCCGCGCCCAAAGCCGCGGTAGGATAAGACCTCCGAATCCTCAGCACGGGAGATCCTCATGTCGCGCGTTCGCCGCCTGTTGGCCATCGCACTTGTTCTGGTCGTTGCCGGCGGCGGTGGCACGGCGGTGGTGGCGCAGGAAACGCCCCCCGAGCTTGTTCTCAAACGGGTGATGCTGTCGACCGGCGGGGTCGGCTATTTCGAATACGAGGCGTCGGTGACCGACGACGCCACGCTGACTCTCGATGTGCGGCTCGACCAGGTCGACGACGTTCTCAAAAGCATCGTCGTCTACGATGACAGCGGTGCGGTAGGCGGGATCAGCCTGCCGGGCCGGGCGCCGCTGGACGAAGTTTTCCGGGAACTGCCCTTCGATCGAGCCGCGCTGGACTCTCCCGATGCCTTGCTCAAGGCTCTTCAGGGGGCGGAGGTGCGCACCCTGGGCGGCCGTCAGGTCCGCGGCCGGATCATCGGCGTCGAGGTCCAGGAGGTGCAGCTTCCGGCCGACACCGGCACCACGCTGCAGCATCGGGTCAGCGTGATGACCGACGACGGCATCCGACAATTTCTGCTGGAACAGGCCGATGCCATTCAGTTCGCCGATCCCGCCCTGCAGGAACAGATCGGTCGGGCATTGGCGGCCATGGGTGCCTATGGCGCCCGTGAGGGCCGGCGGCTGACGGTCCTGTCATCCGGTGCCGGCGCGCGCGTCGTGCGCGTGGGCTATCTGGTGGAAACGCCCCTGTGGAAAGCGAGCTATCGCCTGACGGTACCGGCGGGGGATGGAGACGGACCTGCCGAATTGCGTGGCTGGGCCGTGGTCGAAAACCTCAGCGGCGAAGACTGGCGCGACGTGGAACTCACCATCGTCTCGGGCAACCCGGTGACCTTCCGTCAGGCCCTCTACGAGTCCTATTTCGTCGAGCGGCCGGAGGTGCCGGTCGAGGTGCTGGGACGGATCCTGCCCGATGTCGACACTGGCGCCATGCCGTTGCAGACCATGGCCGACTCGGCGATGCCAAGGGCGCGCGGCACCTTCGAGAAAGACGAAGGATTTGCCGGCGCGGAAAGCCTGGCGATGGCGCCGTCACCGATGGGCGCCGCCGGCGTCGACGCGGCCGGGGCCCAGAGTACCGTCGGACAGGTGACGTTTCGACTGCCGCGTCCGGTCACTCTCTCCAATGGGCATTCCGCCCTGGTGCCGATCGTCGACCGGGCCGTGTCCGTGGACCGCGTGTCGCTGTACCAGCCGCAGGCCGATCCCACCCATCCGCTGCTCAGCCTCCGTCTGGACAACGACGGCGGTCAGGCTCTGCCGCCGGGTGTCATCACCCTGTACGCCCGCGACGCCGCCATCGGCGTCACCCATGTCGGCGATGCCCGGCTGGGCGCGCTGCCGGCGGGTGAGGGGCGTCTGCTCAGCTTTGCCGTCGATCACGCCGTCCGGATCGACCGCAACGACCGGACGACCCGGACCGTCACCCGGGCCCGGCTGGTGGACGGGCTCTTGGAACTCTCGATGCGGGAGCGTCAGACCACCCTTTACACCATCGCCGGCGCGGCGGACGAGGACAGGCGGGTGTTGCTGGAGCACCCGCGCCTGCCCGGCTGGGACCTGGCGACGCCGTCCGAAGGAGACGTGGAGATCACGCCTGCCGCCTATCGCGTCGGCGCCACGGTTCCGGCCGGCGAAACGGTGACCGTCGAAACCGTGCTGGAGCGGCCGGTGCTCGAGACGGTCGAACTGGTGACCCTGAACGCCGACCAGATCCTCTTTTACGCCGGGTCGGCCGAGCTTGATCCCGCGCTTCGCCAGGGGCTTGAGCTTGTGGCCGAGCGTCGTTCGGCGGTGGGGCAGCAGCGCCGGAGCCTGGCGGCGGTGGAGCAGGAGCGCGGGGCGGTCCTAGCCGAACAGGAGCGGTTGCGTGCCTCGCTGCAGGCCGTGCCCGAGGACAGCGATCTGTTCCGCCGTTACCTGGCCCAGCTCGCCGCCGAGGAAGACACTCTGGACGCGCTGGGGGACCGTATCGCCGAAGCCCGCGCCGCCGTCCGGGAAGCCGAAGACGCCCTGCGCGCCGCCGCCCGCGACCTGCCGCTGACGCCTTAGGCAAGACACCGACGGCGATGCCCGGAAGATCGCCAACGGCACCGTTCCGCATAGGTCCCGCGTCAAGCGCGGGACTCGTCGTCTGAACCTTTCTACTGGAGACATCCAAAGAAAGAATCCGAGAGCCCCGGACTTGATCCGGGGCCTTCGCGAACCGGCGATGCCCGGAAGATCGCCAACGGCACCGTTCCGCATAGGTCCCGCGTCAAGCGCGGGACTCGTCGTCTGAACCTTTCTACTGGAGACATCCAAAGAAAGAAGCCGAGGGCCCCGGACACCGATCCGGGGCTTGTGCGAACCGGCGGTGCCCGGAAGATCGCCAACGGCGCCGTTCCGTACAGGTCCCGCGTCAAGCGCGGGACTCGTCGTCTGAACCTTTCTACTGGAGACATCCAAAGAAAGAAGCCGAGAGCCCTGGACTTGATCCGGGGCCTGGGCGCGGCAGTGCCGCTCGCTCCCCTACTGCGCCAGTACCCAGGCGCCCAGGGTTTCACGCTCTGTGTCGGTCATGCCGGTGGCGTTGCCCAGCGGCATGATCCGCGCGGCGACGGCTTGGGCGTGCATCGGCCCCGCGTAGCGGCGCAGGTCGGCGACGGTTTCCAGGAACACGCCCTTGGGCGCCTCGGCGAAGGCCTCGTCGGTCGGGACGCGGGCGTGGCAGGACGTGCAATGCGCCTGGACGATGGCCAGCGCCTCGCCATCCTCGACCGACCTCGCCACGGACGTGGCGTCGATCCGCGGCGCCGTGGCGACCAGGGCGACGGCCAGGGCGACGGCGGCGCCGGGCACGGCCCAGGCGAAGCGGCGGAACGGATCGCCGGCCTCGTGCCGGTTGATGACATGGCGCACCAGACCGCCCATCAGCAGGATCAGCGCCACCAGCAGCCAGGGATGGGGATGGCCGGTCAGGATCGGGTAATGGTTGCTGACCATGGTCAGCAGGACGGGCAGGGTCAGGTAGTTGTTGTGGACGGAGCGCTGCTTGCCGATCTTGCCCAGGGCGGGGTCGGGGGCCTCGCCGGCCATAAGCGCGGCGGCGATCTTTTTCTGATTGGGAATGATGACCCCGAACACGTTGACGGCCATCATGGTGCCGATCACCGCGCCGACATGGATCAAGGCGCCGCGCCCCGAGAACACCTGGGAAAACCCGAAGGCCGCGCCGACCAGCAGCGCGAACAGGGCGATGCCTAGCAGCACCGGCCTATCGCCCAGCGCACCCCGGCACAGGCGGTCATAGATCAGCCAGCCGGCGATCAGGCTGGCCATCGAAATCAGGATCGCCTCGGCCGGGGTCAGGCGCATGACCGCCGGGTCGATCAGAAAGACGCCCGCCTGCCAGTAATACTGAACGACCAGCAGGGCGAACCCGGTGACCCAGGTCAGGTATGCCTCCCACCGGTACCAGACCAGATCGGCCGGCAGTTGGCGGGGCGCCACCAGGTACTTCTCGACATGGTAGAAACCGCCGCCATGGACCAGCCACGCCGTGCCCATGACGCCCTCGTTCATGGTCTCGCGGCGGCGCAGCGACAGGTCCAGGGCGATGAAGTAGAACGATGTGCCGATCCAGCCGATGCCGGCGATCAGATGGGCCCAGCGGATGAGCAGGTTCAGCCAGTCGGCGGCGAATGCGGTCATGACGGCCGGTCCGCAAGCCGGGCATCGGCGCCGGCGCGGCGCTTACCGTCGGCCACGATCAGGCCGCTTCTTGGGTCACCGGCGTCACCACCTTCTGGCCGGCGAAATGGCGCTGAAGGTTCTCGATCACCAGATCGCCCATGGCCTGGCGCGTCTCGCGGGTGGCGCTCCCCTGGTGCGGCTGCAGCACCACATTGTCCATGGACAGCAGTGCCTCGGGGACGCGCGGCTCGTTCTCGAACACGTCCAGCCCGGCCGCGCCCAACCGGCCATCCTTCAGGGCGGCGACCAGCGCCGCCTCGTCGATCACCGATCCGCGCGACACGTTGATCACCGTGCCTTGGGGTCCCAGGGCATCGAGCACGGCGCGGCTGACCAGACGATAGGTCGCGGCCCCGCCGGGGCAGGTCACCGCCAGGATGTCGACGTCTGCCGCCATCGCCTCCAGCGAGTCATAATAACGATACGGCACGTCCGGCTGGTGCCGGCGGCCGTAATAGGCGATGTCGAGGCCGAAGGGCACGGCCCGCAGCGCCACTGCCTTGCCGATGCGGCCCAACCCCAGAATGCCAAGGCGTCGGCCGCCGACCTTGGTCGTCAGGGCCATCGGACGGTCGCGCCACTTGCCCGAACGGACGAAACGGTCGCCTTCGCAGATCCGCCGCAGGGTGGCCAGCAGCAACCCCAGCGTCATGTCGGCGACGCAGTCGGTCAATACGTCCGGGGTATTGGTCACGATCACCCCGCGTTGGCGGGCCCGGTTCAGATCCACCGCATCGACCCCGACGGCAAAGCAGGAAATGATCTCCAGGTTCGGCAAGGCGTCGATCAGCGCCGCGTCCGCACCGACATGGCCGGGCGTGGCGACGCCGCGCACCCGATCGGCCACATCGGCCAGCATCACCGCCTTGTCGGGCGCTTCCCACAGCCGGTGCACGGTGTAGTCCCGGTCCAGGGCTTCCATGACATAGGGCATCATGGGACCAACCATCACTATGTCCGGCTTCATCGTCGATTATCCCAAAACTGCAGCGGCGTCAGTGCGAATGACGGGGTACGCCCTTGGTACGGGCAAGGTCCATGAACAGGGTCGCCGGTTCCATGCAGGCGCCGGTCGAAAGCTGGCCGACGGTGCGGCGGTACATTTCCTGCCAGGGCGTCTGGTTGACCAGTTCGGGCGGCTTGAACGCCTTCCGCCGGCGGGCGATTTCGTCGTCGGGGACCAGCATGTCCACCCGCCGTTCGTTGAGATCGACCCGCACCGTGTCGCCGGTTTTGAGCAGCGCCAGGCCGCTGCCCAGCGCCGCCTCGGGGGAGGCGTTGAGGATGGAGGCGCTGGCCGACGTCCCGCTCTGCCTTCCGTCGCCGATGCAAGCCAATGCCGTAACCCCTTGTTTTACCAGGGCATCGGGTGGCAGCATGTTGACCACTTCCGGCGCGCCGGGATAGCCGACCGGGCCGCACCCGCGGATGAACAACACGCAGTGCGCGTCGATGTTCAGGGCCGGATCATTGATCCGCTTGTGATAGTCCTCCGGCCCCTCGAACACGATGGCGCGGCCCTCGAAGGCGTTGGGATGGTCGGGGTCGGACAGGTAGCGTTCGGCGAATTCCGGCCCGATGACGGATGTCTTCATTACCGCCGCGTCGAACAGATTGCCGCTCATCACCAGGAAGCCGGCCTCGCTCATCAAGGGCTCGCCATAGGGGCGGATCACGTCCCGGTCGTAGCAGGGGGCGTCGGCCACGTTTTCGCCCGCGGTTCTGCCCGAAACGGTCAGCGCCTCGGCGTTCAGCCGCCCTGCCTCCAGCAGTTCCCGCATCACCGCCGGCACGCCGCCGGCCCGATGGAACCCTTCCCCCAGATATTTGCCGGCCGGCTGGCAATTGACCAGCAGCGGCACATCGTGGCCCAGCTTCTGCCAGTCCTCCAGGGTCAGTTCGACGCCCATGTGCCGGGCGATGGCGATCAGGTGGGGCGGGCAGTTGGACGACCCGCCGACCGCCGACCCGACGACGATGGCGTTCTCGAACGCCGCCCGGGTCAGGATGTCCGACGGGCGCACGTCGTCACGCACTATGTCGACGATCCGGCGGCCGGTCTCATAGGCCATCTGCGGCCGTTCCCGATAGGGGCCGGGGATGCTGGCGCAGCCGGGCAGGGAGAAGCCGAGCGCTTCCGCCAGCACGTTCATCGACAGGGCCGTGCCCATGGTGTTGCAGTGGCCGACGCTGGGGGCCGACCCGGCGACCCGGTTCATGAACTCCTTGTAGTCGATCTCGCCGGCGGCCAGAAGCTGGCGGGCGTGCCAGACCACCGCGCCGGACCCGACCAGTTCGCCCTTGTAATAGCCGTCGAGCATCGGTCCGCCCGACAGGGCGATGGCCGGGATGTTGACGGTCGCCGCCGCCATCAGGCAGGCCGGGGTGGTCTTGTCGCAGCCGATGGTCACCACCACCCCGTCGAAGGGGTAGCTGTAGAGGATTTCCGCCAGGCCCATATAGGCCAGGTTGCGGTCGAGCATGGCGGTCGGACGCTTGCCCGTTTCCTGGATCGGATGAACCGGGAATTCCAGCGGCACGCCGCCATTGTCGCGGATACCGTCCCGGACCCGGCTGGCCAGGTCCAGATGATGCCGGTTGCAGGGCGACAAATCGCTGCCGGTCTGGGCGATGCCGATGATCGGCCGGCCCGACTGCAGCTCGTCCCGGGTCAGCCCGAAATTCAGGTAACGCTCCAGATACAGCGCCGTCATGTCCGGCTCGTGGGGGTTGTCCCACCAGTCCTGGCTGCGCAGTCGTGTCGGCTTGTCGGTCATGGGTCCCCAATTCTCCTCGGCGCGGCCACGCTCCCGGGCGATGGGCACGGTCTGATCGCGGGCCAGCCATATAGTGCGGTTCGTGGCCGATTTGCAAACCCTCTCCGGTTCGCTACGATCCGCGTGGCCTTTTCGGAAGACGGGCCCCACCACCGTAACCGAC
The DNA here is from genome assembly GCA_052168355.1 of Inquilinaceae bacterium. Lineage (GTDB taxonomy): Bacteria > Pseudomonadota > Alphaproteobacteria > DSM-16000 > Inquilinaceae > JBQLZQ01. Next base: position 59,758 of record JBQLZQ010000001.1, on the reverse strand, counting down.
CCTGGGACCCTTTGATGAAGCTGGCGGCCATCGGCGAATGCATGATCGAGGTGTCGCGCAATGCCGACGGCACCGGCTTTGTCGGCTTTGGCGGCGACACCTTGAACACGGCGGTCTATTTGGCCCGCCTGGGCGTGGATGTGACCTATGCCACGGCGCTGGGCGACGATCCCTACAGCGACGAAATGGTGGCCGCCTGGCGCGACGAGGGCGTGGGCACCGGTCTGGTGGCGCGGGTTCCGGGCCGCCTTCCGGGGCTTTACATGATCCGGATCGACGCGGCGGGGGAACGCAGTTTTCACTATTGGCGGTCGACGGCGCCGGCCCGGGACTATTTCACGCTTCCGGGTCTGGAGGAGAGGCTCGACCGGCTGCTGGCCCACGACGCGCTCTACCTTTCGGGGATCACGCTGTCGCTCTATGACGAGCGTGGCCGAGCCGTCCTGTTCGAGCTGCTCGACCGGTTCCGCGCCGATGGCGGACAGGTTCTGTTCGATGGCAATTACCGGCCGCGCGGCTGGCCCGACGTTGCCGCCGCGCGCGCCGCCTTTATCGGCATGCTGGGGCGCACGGACATGGCTCTGCCCAGCATCGAAGACGAACAGGCCCTGTTCGGCGACGGCGACGCGGCGGCCATGATCGGCCGCCTGCGCGGCCTGGGCGTGGCGGAAATCGTTCTGAAGCGCGGGTCCGACGGCTGTATCGTCGCGTCCGAGGCGGGGAAGCAGACCGTGCCCACGCCGGAGGTTCGCCGGCCCGTCGACACGACGGCGGCCGGCGACAGCTTCAACGCCGCCTACATTGCCGCCCGGTTGCGCGGCGCCACGCCGGAGGCAGCGGCGCACAGCGGCCACCGCCTGGCCGGCGCGGTGGTCATGCATCGCGGCGCCATCATTCCGCGCGATGCCATGCCCGCCATCGATGCGGCCGAACCCCAACCGGGAATGCCCGCCCCATGACGTCCGACCCATTCCATCCACCGATCGCCGCGATCATGACCCGAGCGCCGGTCATCCCTGTGCTGACCGTCAATCAGATCGAAGACGCCGTGCCGATGGCCCGGGCGCTGGTGGCTGGCGGGTTGCCCGTGTTGGAAATCACGCTGCGGACGCCGGCGGCGCTGGACGCCGCGGCGGCGATCGCGGCCGAGGTTCCCGAGGCCGTTGTCGGGCTGGGGACCATCACCGAGGCCGGCGAAATCGAGCGGGCCGTGGCTCTGGGCGCCCGGTTCGGGGTCAGCCCGGGCTTTGACGCGGCCTTGACCGAAGCGGCGTTGACCGCCGGGTTGCCTTTCCTGCCGGGAGTGGCGACGGCGTCGGAGATCATGGAAGCGCGCCAGCTGGGGTTGCGTCATCTGAAGTTCTTTCCGGCCGAGGTCAGCGGCGGCGTGCCGGCGCTGAAGGCCTTTGCCGGGCCGTTCGGCGATGTCCGGTTCTGTCCGACCGGCGGGATCGGGCCGGCCAATATGGGGACCTATCTGGCCTTGCCGACGGTGCTGTGCGTGGGCGGATCGTGGCTGGTCACCGACGGCGACCTGTCGGCGGGCGCCTGGGACGCCATTGCCGACAAGGCGCGGCAGGCCTGCGCGACCGCACCGTGACCAGGGTCCGCGCCCCGCTTCAGATAATGTCCTCGGTGTGCAGAAACATGACCAGGACGACGAGGCCGATCAAAACGAGATCCCAAGGCATGACGATGCTCCACGGAAGCCGGGCGACCGGATCGGCCGATCGGCCGGTCCGCGCCATGGAACAGAGCATAGGGCGCGGCGCCGGCCTGCCAAGGGCCCGGGCGATCGCGCGCCGATCGCCGGCGTGACGCCGCCGCCGCCCGCCGAGCCGGCCGAGATCGATGACGTCTGGTCCGCATTGCTGGACCGGCGCGCGCTGGCCCGGCGGGGAGAAATTGTCGAGGGCGCCGTCCCGGTTTCCTCGGTAGCCGCCGAAGAGTTTGTGGCGCTGTATGGGAACTGGGCGGCCGCGCGCCGCGATATGCCGCTGGTGATCGGCCATCTGGGTCAGAGCCTCGACGGGCGGATCGCCACTGATAGCGGGGATTCCTACTACGTCACCGGGCCTGAAAACCTGCGCCATTTGCACCGGATGCGGGCCCTGGCCGACGCGGTCATCGTCGGGGCCGGGACCGTTGCCGAGGACGATCCGCGCCTGACCACCCGTCTGGTGCCCGGCGATCACCCGGTACGGGTGGTGATCGACCCCGATCTGCGGCTGCCGGCGCATCATGCCGTGCTGAGCGACGGCGCGGCGCCGACCCTGGTAATCTGCCGGGACGACAGGGCCGGGGGGCGGACCCAGATCGGAGAGGCGGAGATCATCGGCGTGCCATTTGGACAAGACGGTCTGGCGCCCGGCGAGATCGTGGCTCGCCTCCAGGCGCGCGGCCTGTGGCATCTGTTCGTGGAGGGCGGGGGGCTCACCGTCTCCCGCTTTCTTCACGGCGGTCACCTGGACCGGCTGCAGATCGCCGTGGCGCCGGTCATTCTGGGGTCGGGCCGGCACGGCATCAGCGGTCCCGCGACGACACGAATGGCGGAAGCGCTGCGGCCGCCCTGCCGCGTCTTCCGCATGGGCGCGGACGTGCTGTTCGACTGCGCGCTGGTTGAGAATGGAAGGGTCTCTTAGGACGGAAGCGAAGCGAACAGATCGGTGTGGCCGACCTGCAGCGTCGAGGTACCGGAGTCGATGGCGGCGCGGCGCGCGGCGGTCCAGTCCGTGATCAGGTCCGACCGCTCCGGCGCCATGTCCTCGGCCGCCGCGGCGAAGCCGGCCAGCACTTGGCGCTGCATGGACTGGGCCGTGGCGGGCAGGCGCCAGTCGCTGCGGCTGCGCGTGACGCGGTAGCCCAAAGCGCCCAGGCGGTCGGCGGCCCGTTCGGCGGCCGACGGCCCCAGCGCCGGCCCGAACCCCTTGTCCGACCGCTGGTGGCGGTTGAACAGCGCGAGAACCAGGGCGTCGGCCTCCAGGGTCGGCTGCCACGCCACCCGCCCGTCATAGGTCAAGGCGAAGCAGAGGGCGGCGCCGGCGTCCCTGCAGCGCCCGGTCAGCATATCGATCCAGGCGGCGGAGACGAGGTCGAGCAGGGCCGAGCCGGTGACCAGATGGACGCCGGCCAGGTTGAGCTCGAGAAACTGGGTGGCGAGGTCGAGCCGCATAGCGCGCAGCATGAGGTCGCCGGCGACGCCGCTGAGATGGAGCGGGTTCTCGCTGCGGATGGCCAGGCCCATCTGACCGGCCCACAAGCGGTTGTTGCGCTCCAGCACCGTCAGCAGGGCGGGGTCCCGGTCGATCATCAGCCAGTCCTGCCGGGGACCGAGCCGCGGGGCGAGAAAGCGAAAATTGCTGCCGGTCCCGGCGCCCAGGTCGACGACCGACAGGGCGCCGTGCCGTGGCCGCGCGTCCCGCCAGGCCTGGGTGATCACCGGGTCGCGCGCGTCGGCGTCGAACGGTTCCCGCAGGCTCAACCAATCGGCGTCGAAGCCGGTCACGGCGTCTCCCACTGTCGAAGGGCGGCGGCGAAGCGGCCGACGGTACCGTCCCACGTTTCCAGATGGCGCCGCGCCGCGCGCGCACCAAGGGCAAGACTGTCGAGGACGTGCCGATCATCCATAAGAGATCCCAATGCCTCGGACAAGGCGCCGGCGTCGCCCGGCGGAACCAGGATGCCGGCCGCCGGGGGTACGGTGTCGGGGATCGCCCCGCCGGTGGTGGCGACGATCGGCAGCCCCCGCGCCAGGGCCTCGGTCAGGACCATGCCGTATCCTTCCATGTAGGACGGCAGAACGAACAGGTCGGCCCGGTGATAGAGCGCGGCCACGGCGTCGCCGTCAACCTCGCCCAGAAGATCGACGCGCGTGTCGAGGCCGGTTTCGGCGATCCGGGCGCGCACGGCGGCGGCGGTGTCGGGGTCCAGGCCGGTGTTGCCGGCGCAGGTCAGGTGCCAGGCCCGATCCGCAAGACTGGCGAGTGCGTCGAGCAGGACGGCGTGGCCCTTGCGCCTGGTCAGCGACGCGACGCAGAGCAGCGATAGTCCCGGACCGCCGCTGCCCACGGCCAGCAGTGCCGGATCCGTTCCCGGCGGCGCGACGACGATTCGGTCGGCCGGCACGTCGTAGTCGGCCAACCGGCGGGCGGTGGCGTCGCTGGTCACGACGATTCCGGCGGCGGCGGCCAAAGCGGACTTTTCGGAGTCGTACAGGGCCCGGCGGTGATCGGGGTCGAGACCCGTCTCGTCGGCCAGCGGATGATGAACCAGCGCGATCAGGGTCAGCCGGTCGGCCGCCTCGCGGGCGACAGCGGGCAGGGCGCCGAAGGCCAGGCCGTCGACCACCAGCGTCGCCCCGTCCGGAATGGCCGCGAAGACAGCTCTTGCATGGTCCAGGGCCGCCGGGTCGGGATTTGGAAAGCTGTCGGCCAATCGGTGGAGCACCACCGTCCGGCCGTCCTGGCGCAACCCGTCGACCACCCGTCTATCGTAGAGGTAGCCGCCGGTGCGCGTCTCCGGATCGCCGGGCAGGGCGAAATGAAGGCGACGGGTCACCGGTCCGGCCCCGGCCTAGCGCATCGGCAGAGAAGCTTCGTAGGCGGCAGAGGCGACGTGGGATTCCGACAGCGTCACCTTCAGACCGGTCACGGCCGACGCGCCGGGTCCCAGATCGCCCTTGGCGATCCGCGCCGCCATCCGCTCGAAGATTGCATTCGCCAGAACCTCGGTCGTGGTGTTCCGGCCGGCGAACGCGGGTTCGTCGTCGAGATTGCGGTAATTGAGATCGGCCAGCACTTCGTGCAGCACGGTCGTCGCCAATCCGATATCGACGACGATGCCGTGCTCGTCCAGGTCCGGGCGGCGGAATTCCACGTCGACCACCATGGTCGCGCCGTGCAGCTTCTGGGCCGGGCCGAAGACCGCGCCCTTGAAGCTGTGGGCGATCATGAAATGGTCGCGGACGGAAACGGTATACATGGGGCGTGCCTTCGGTTCGGTTACGGGGCGGGGTAGCGGATGCGGTGACACAAGATCCCGGCGCCGCCGGTCGCCAGGGCGGGCATGGCGTCGGGCAGATCGTCGAACGCGCTCTCGCCCGAAAACAGCGTGTCGAGCGCGTCGTCGGCGAGCAGTTCAAGGGCCAGGGCCAGCCGGCGCCGGTGGGGCCACCGCGCCCGCTGCCGCGTGGCGACGGCGCCGACCTGAGACCCGCGGATGGTCAGGCGGCGGGCGTGAAACGCCTCACCCAAGGGGGCCGTCACGGGGTGGTCGCCAAACCAGCTCAACTCCAGCACCGTGGCCTCGAACGCCGCCAGGCCCAGGGCCACCGCCAGTCCATCCGGCGCGCCGCTGACCTCGATCACCAGATCGTTGTCGGTCCGCGCCTCGGTCGGCGCGGCGAACGAGGCGCCCAGGCGCGCGGCGACAGAGGCCTTGGCGGGGTCGGTGTCGACCAGTTCCACCGCGCAGCCCGGCATGCGTGCGATCAGGCGGGCGGCGAGGCAGCCGACCACCCCGGCGCCGACCACCGCGACCCGGTCCCCCGGCAGGACCGCTGCGTCCCACAGCCCGTTCAACGCGGTCTCCATGTTGGCGGCCAGCACGGCGCGGGACGGCGGTACGCCGTCGGGTACCGGCACCACGGCGTCGGCGGCCAAGACACACGCGGTCTGATGGGGGTGCAGGCAGAACACCGTTCGGCCGCGCAGCGCCGCCGGCCCCGCCTCGACGATCCCGACCAGGCTGTAGCCGTACTTGACCGGAAAGGGGAAGTCGCCGCCCTGGTGGGGCGCCCGCATGGCTCCGTACTGGCTGACCGGGACCCGGCCGGCGAAAACCAGCGATTCGGTGCCGCGGCTGACGGCGCCGAACAGGGAGCGCACCCTGACCTGGTCGTCCGCCGGCGCCGGCAGCGGCTGGTCGCGGATCTCACCTCGGCCCGGGGCAACGCTCCAGAACGCGCGGGCGATGGACGGGGCGGCGGAATCGGGCATGGGCGCTCTGGGGAAGGGTGATGGGGGAGCGGGGCGCGGGCGACATGGTGCTTGTTTTCGCGTCCGATGGCCATAGGATGCGCCCCTTCCTCACCAAAGCCGGTGTGCGACGGCGTGGCCAAACGGAAACCAAAACGTGCAAGACGCCTGACTCGTTGGTTCCTGCGGCTTTTCGCGGCGGTGCTGATCATCCCGGTCGTCGTCATTGCCATTTACCGAATCGTCCCGCCGCCGGGCACGCCGCTGATGGTCATCCGGGTGATCCAGGGCGAAGGTTGGTATCGCGACTGGACCTCGCTGGATAACATCGGACCGGCGGTGCCGCGCGCCGTGGCCGCCGCCGAGGACAATCTGTTTTGCACCCACAACGGGTTCGACTGGGGGGCGCTGCGCCAGGCGATCGACGAATACCGGGACGGGCGCCCCTTGCGCGGCGCCAGCACCATCAGCATGCAGACCGCCCGCAACACGCTGCTGTGGACCGGCGGCGGTTTTGTCCGCAAGGCGGGGGAGGCCTATGTCACCCTGCTGATCGAGCTGCTGTGGGACAAGCGCCGGATCATGGAGGTCTATCTCAACATCGCCGAATGGGGGCCCGGCATCTATGGGGCCGAGGCGGCGGCGCAGACCTATTTCGGCCGGCCGGCGTCCGCCCTTTCGGCGCAGGAAGCCGCGCTCATGGCCTCGGTCCTGCCCAATCCCAGGGTGTGGTCACCGGCCCGGCCGACCGATCATCTGCGCGCCCGCGCCCGCGCCATCGCCCGGGGGGTGACCAATCTGGGGCCGCTGCTGGACTGTCTCGACAAGACGTAGCCGGTCAGCTTCGCTGCACCGAATCCGGCTGCGGTTTGGCCGGGGGTGCGACGATGTCGCGGGCCCGTTCCAGGGCGTGGCTCATGGCCGCCCGGCGTCCCCACGCCCAGGCCAGGACGCCCAACGCCAGCACGGCCCCGCCGGCCACAGGCCATCGCAGGCCGATACCTTCCGACAGGGTGCCCATGACCAGCGCCCCCGCCGCCGGTCCGCCTCGGAAGATGATGCCGTAGAGGCTCATCACCCGGGCCCGCATCGTGCCCTCCACCGCGACCTGGATCATGGTCTGGACGCCGGTGCCGGCGACCACCATGCCCATGCCCGACAAGGACGCGGCCACAAGTCCGATCCAGAAGATGTCGGTCGCGACGAACAGAAAGGCGGCGGCGATCACCAGCCCCGAATAGACAAGGCTTATCCGCGTCAGGCCGTCGGTGCCGCGCCGCTGGGCCAGCCAGACGCCGCCCAGAATGGCGCCGCCGCCGACCACCGCGCTCAGCATGGCCAGGGCCTCGGCGCCGCCGCCGAAGACATCGGCGGCAAAGCCGGGCAGCAGTTCCAGCAGCGGCCGGACGCAGATCGACATGGCCGTCATCAGCAGCAGCATGGGGCCGATCCCCGGATGTCTGGCCGTATAGGCGACGCCGTCGGCGACGTCGCCGAACAGCGACCGGTGCAACGTCGGTCCCGACAGGTCGGGCGGCAGACGGATCCGGGTCAGGGCCCAGAGCAGCCCCAGATAGCTGATGCCGTTGACCAGAAAGGCGGCGGCGGTGCCGACCCCGACGATCATCGCGCCGGCGATGGCCGGCCCAATGAAACGGGCCAGGTTGAAGACGATGGAATTGATGGCGATGGCCGTTGCCAGCCGATCCGGCGACACCAGGGCCGGGACGATGGCCAGCCGCGACGGTTGGTTGAAACCGATGACGATGCCGTTGACCAGGACCAGGGCGAACAGGATCTCGACGGTGATGAGGCCGGCCGCGATCAGTCCGAACAGGATGAAGGCGATGACCATGGAAATGGTCTGGGACACGGCGATGATGCGCAGCCGGCTGATCCGGTCCGCCACCGCGCCGCCGATCGGCCCGATCAGGATCGACGGGCACAGATCGGCGAAGGCCATCAGGCCCAGCCACGCCCCCGATCCGGTCAGCTCCCAGGTGAGCCAGCCGACCGCGATGCGCTGCATCCACAAGCCCACCAGAGACCCGGCGTTGCCGGCCATGTAGACGCCGTAATTGTGCTGGCCCAGGGTGGCGAAGATGGGTTCCAGATTGGCGGGCGCGCGCATGCAGGGTTCCGATCCGATCGACTCGGATCGCCTCGACGGATAGGGCCGGCGCCGCCGGGCCCGCGGCGGCCGACGCGGTCGGCGGCTCTGGCGGCGTCTGACCTAAAGGGAAAGGTCGTGCGGGACGCGGGCGTTCAGGAAGGAGGGATTATCGCATGGCGCGGCCGGGTTGGACAGACCGTCGTTGAGTGCATGGCCACGATGCCCTCACTCCACCGGATAGGGCCCCTCGGCGAAGACCTCGCCGTGATAGCCCTTCACGCCGATCAGGCGGGACAGGGGGCTGCCGGGCGGTTTGCCGTCCGCCACCTGGCCAAGCACGCGAGCGAAATCGTAGGTGGGCCGCCACCCCAGCTCGTCCCGCGCCAACCGGTTGACATAGACCCGGTCGATGCCCGGAAACATGGTCCAGCCCAGCCGCGCATACACCGCGTCGGCGTCCGGCATCCGTCGCCGCAGCACCGCGCCGGCGTCGGTCCGCAGGGCGGCCGCGTCCTCCGGCAGGAACGGGGTCGTGGCGCTGATGATATAGCGCCCGAAGCCAAGTTCGGGTGCCCGCCGGACGGCCTGCAGGTGGGCGTCGACCGCGTCGGCGATATCGACGCGCCGGAACAGGAACTCGTTCGTCTTGGCGTTCGCGTCGGCATAGTCGGCGCGAATGTCCCTGCTGTCGTCTTCCTCCGGGAAGAACCGCGAGGTTCTAAGCACGATGCAGGGCAGGCGCCGGTTCCGGTGAAACAGCCGGCACAGATCCTCCGCCGCCGTCTTGGTCACGCCGTAGATGTTCTTGGGCACCGACCCGACATCTTCGGTGATCCAGGCGGCCGGAGCGCCTTCGGCGGGGGTCAGGGCATCGCCAAAGGCGCTTGTGGTGCTGGTGAAGACGAAGGCCCCCGCCCCGGCGGCGACGGCTTCCTCCAGCAGGTTGAGGGTGCCGGTGACGTTGGTGTCGACAAAGTCCTGGCGGCTGTGGGTCGCGACATGCGGCTTGTGTAGGGTGGCGGCGTGAAGGACCGCGTCCACGCCCCGCACGCAGCGCCTGACGAACGCACGATCGGCGATGGATCCGACATGATCGGTGAACGGCGACGCGACGATGTCCAGGCCCACGGCCTCGTCGGTCGTTTCCCACAGGCGCCGCATCAGCGCCTCGCCCAGATGGCCGGAACTGCCGGTGACCAATAGTCTCATTCCTGTCCGCTCCGCGCCGCGTCTCCCGTCGGCTGCCAGTGGTACGACGCCGGCGGCGCGCCGCCAAGGTCCGACCGGCCAGGATCCGACCGGGTGGACCCGGCGGCGGCCCGATGCCAGACTTGTCGCGGACCCGTGCCAGGGGTCACCGGCGTCCGGAAACAGGGAAGCAGCGCATGGCCGAGCAGGGTTGGACCGTTTATCTGTCGGGGGAAATCCACACCGACTGGCGACAGCGGATCATCGCCGGCGCCGGCAAGGCCGGGCTGGCCATGACATTCCTGTCGCCGGTCACCGACCACGAGGCCAGCGACGATTGCGGCGTCGCCATCCTGGGACCGGAGGCGGAGGCGTTCTGGAAGGACCACAAGGGCGCCAGCGTGAACGCCATTCGCACCGGCACCCTGATCCGCCGCGCCGACATCGTCGTCGTCCGTTTCGGCGATCAGTACCGCCAGTGGAACGCCGCCTTCGACGCCGGCGTCGCCGCGACGCTGGGCAAGCCCCTGATCACCCTGCACGACGCCGCGCTGAACCACCCGCTCAAGGAGGTCGACGCCGCCGCCCTGGCGGTCGCCGCGACGCCGGAACAGGTGGTGCACCTTCTGGCCTACGTTGCCACCGGGGAGTTGGGGGCCTAAATAGGGGGCGGGCCGGACCGGCCGCAAGCGCACCCGCCGAACCACCAGGGAGAAGGCCGTGACCAAGGCGATCGTCATGCACGAAAAGGGCGGACCCGAGGTGCTGCAATGGGAGGACGTGGATGTCGGCCAGCCGGGTGCGGGGCAGGCGCGCGTGCGCCACACGGCGGTCGGTCTCAACTATATCGACGTCTATGTCCGCACCGGCGCCTACCCGCTGCTCGACTGCCCCGGCACGCCGGGGCTGGAGGCAGCCGGCGTTGTCGAGGCGGTGGGCGAGGACGTCCGCCATGTCGGTCCCGGTGACCGGGTGGCCTATGCCGGCGGCGGCGTGGGCTCCTACGCCGAGGCGCGGGTGATGCCGGCGTCGGTCCTGGTCAAGGTGCCCGATGCCATCGACGACCGCACGGCGGCGGCGATGATGCTCAAGGGCATGACGGCGGAATATCTTCTGCACCGCACCCACGAGGTGGTGCCCGGCGACACCATCCTGATCCATGCCGCGGCCGGCGGCGTCGGGCTCATCCTGAGCCAGTGGGCCAAGCATATCGGCGCCACCGTCATCGGTACGGTCGGCAGCGAGGCCAAGGCCGCGCGTGCCCGGGCCCATGGCTGCGACCATGTCCTGGTCACATCGGGGCAGGACTTCGTGGAGCCCGTGAAGGAGCTCACCAACGGCCGGGGCGTGGCGGTGGTCTATGACGGGGTGGGGAAGGACACCTTCCTGGGCTCCGTGGAGTGTCTGGCCACGCGCGGCCACGTGGTTCTGTTCGGTGCCGCGTCCGGTCCGCCGGAGCCGTTCGATCTTGCCCGGCTCGGCGCGAAGTCCGCCAGCGTCACCCGTCCGACCCTGTTCCACTATATTGCCGAACGGCCGGATCTGGAACAGGTCGCGGCCAACCTGATGGACGCGGTGGCCGGCGGGGTGGTGACCATCGACATCGGCCAGACCTATCCGTTGAGCGAGGCGGCCCAGGCCCACCGCGATCTGGAAGCACGCAAGACCACCGGCTCGACCGTGCTTTTGCCTTAGAGCCCGTTTGAGAATAGGACATGGTCTGCATCGACGAGGGAGGCGGCGCCGCTGCATCGCGACCCCTTGACGATGCTTTCAGCATCGCCGGCGCGCTCTTAGTGGTCTGAATCAGACGTGATCGTTGTCGGGCGGCGATAGGCGCGCGGCAGGAACGGGTACGCAAGCTGCCCCGCCAGGCTTGGAGTCATCCGATCGGTCGCCCCAAGGGAGACGGTGCAGGGCCCGGGCACCCTGAAGGTGCCGAACATGCGATCGAAGACCGAAAAGACCGTCGCGAAGTTGGTTTCAAACGCCTCGACATCCATCGCGTGATGCCAGCGATGCATGGCGGGGGAAACGAATATTCTTCCGAGTCGGCCATAGGTCCAGGGCAGATCGGCATGGATGAAGTAGCCATAGTAGTGACGCACCAAGCCGTTGGCGACAACCGCCGACGGGGGCATTCCAAGAAGCAGCAGGGCACAGCCGTCAACGGCGAACGTGGTCAGCCGATTGATCGGATGAAACCGTTGTAGAGTCAGCCAGGTCATCTGCGTGTCGGAATGATGGACGGCGTGCGACGGCCAAAGGACCCTGTGATGTTCCAGCCGGTGACGCCAGTAGCCGATGAAATCGCCGATCACGACGGCGATGACGAGGGTAAGCGGGAGGGGAATGGTATCCCAGAAATCGCCGCTTACCAGCGCCAGGTCGTAGGTCCGAAAGACCGCCGTCAACGCGGTGGACCCGACGGCAATGACCGGCACTATAAACACCACGTTGAAGGCCATGATCGCAAGGGTAAGGCGGACTTCCGGCGCAATGCGCCGAATGTCGGACAGGACCTCCTTTTTTCTTATGATTAAGGCAAGCCCGGCAAAAACAATGGTAGGAAAGATCAAGCCGCGCACGGCAGAGATAAGGGCGTCGGCGGAGGAAGCTATTAAATAGATTAAGTGATCATCCGTCATAACCCGTTGATTTACATGAATCAGTATTAAGAAAGAGTTTTCGAGTCAGATTGAATCAATGCCGTTTTTGAGAAAATTGACAAATGCGATGTGCCGGCATCGCCGAACCTGCAGCTTACCGACGAACGATGCACCGATCGTTCGGCAAATTCGGCGACCGCGTCCCCGCCCCGTCAGTTGCCCCGCAGTGGCAGGTTTCGCAGCAGGTCGCCTCCCGGCACCGCGTCGAGGAGCTCTTCCAGCGGTTCGGCTGGCTGGTCGGCCGGCTGATCGGTCGGCGGTGAGTCCGGTTCCGGCGCGGCCGGTTCGACGGCGGGCGGCGGCACCGCGGGCGCGGAGGGGACGGACGGGTCGGGCTTGTTGGCCGGCATCGGCACCTGGCCGTTGATGAACAGAGCCCGCACCGCGGCATCGGGGGCCGAGGCGTCCACGGCCGGCTGGCCGGCCACGGCATCGGCCGGGGTTTCCGCCGGGGCCGGGGCGCCGGAGCCGTCGGCTCCACCACCGGCCAATCCGCCCAAGAGACCACCCAGGGCGCCGCCGACCTGCGCCGTGCTGTCGCCCGCCTCGCCACCGGTCAAGCCCTGGAGCAGCGTGCCGACCGCGCCTTCGGGCGTGGTGGCCGGCGTTTCGGCCGGCGGTGCAGCGTCCTGGGTCGGGTCGCCGGGCGGTGCGGGCTGCTCCTGGGATTCGGCCGGCGCCGGCGCGCTGCCGCGGCCGGTTAGCCCTTGCAGCAGGCCAGACAGGGGGTCCGTGCCATCGGTTTCGCCTTCCGTGCCCGCGCCCCGGTCGCCGGTCAGGCCCTGCAGCAACGATCCCAGCGCCGCCTCGGGATCGGCGCCGCCCAGAAGTTCGCGCACCTGACCGGCGTCGCCGCCCAGGCCTTCGACCCTGTCGATCAGCGCCTGCGGGTCGGACAGCGCGTCCTCGACCAGGCCGGACAGGTCGGGCTGGAAGGTCGGGTTCTGGAAAGTGCCGCCGACCAGCACCGGCACCAGCAGCCCGGATCGGTCGAACTGACCGCCCTGGCCCTCGATATCGGCGACCAGGCGCGGCACCAGCCGCATGTTCAAGGTCTGCGCGGCCAGATCGGCCTCGCCCGTGCCTTCGATGCGGAACAGCGGCGCCAGCATCTGAAGATCGTCGGTCTGCAACAGCCCGCCGGTGATGGCGAAGGTCGACGACAGCTCGGCGAAATCGGTGCTGCGCGCTTCGCCGCCGGCCAGAAAGCCGGTGCCGACATTGCGGATGAGGGCCGCCAGGTTGACGCCTTTCACCGCGCCGTCGCGGAACGCAACCGCGCCATCGCCATCGAGCCTGGCCAGGATCGCCTGCCGGTCGCGGCCGGCCGATGTCACCGACAGGGTGACGTTGGACGTCCCCGACAGGCGGTCGGTCTCCGCGACCGCCAGCAACAGCGGTTCGGCCTGGATGCCCGCGGCTTGAAGATCGATGCGGTAGGTTGGCAGATCGGCGGCGGAATCGACCCCGATATCGACGGCCGCGGTGCCTCCGAACAAGCCGATTTCCGCCGTCCGAAGATCCAGGACGCCATCCTGCAGCAGGATGGTGGCCGTGGTCGGCCCGAATTCGACGCCGCGCACGGTGCCGCCCGCGCTGTCGACGGTCAGATCGACGTCCGCGGTCCGCAGCGCGCTGAGGTCGATCGTCTCCCCGGCCGGCGCCCCGCCGGCGGTGCCCCCGGCGTCCGGGACCGGGGCGGCTTCGGCGTCGGCCGCCGGTGGGATCAGCGTGTCGAAATCGGTCTCTCCCAAGGCCACCTGTCCGGCGATGGCCGGACGGGGCCCGTCCAGGGTCATCGTCACGGTCCCGTCCGCGCGCAGGGTATCGGCCGTGAGGTCGAAATCCTCGAGCGCGATGCGAACCGGGGAGGCCGCCAGATCTCCTTCATAGGTCAGCCGGTCGATCGGCAGGTTCAGCGGACCGATGCCGATCCAATCGATCAGGGCGGCGATGGACGCGATGTTCAAGCTGGCCTGGCCGGTCGCCGAGGGCTGGGCCGCCGCAGCAGCGGTCCCGTCGAAGCTGAGGGCCCCCAGATCGCTGGTGACGGCCAGCCGAACGGGGGAGTCGCTCCCGGCCACCTGCGACCGCAGGTTCCCCACGGTGGCCGAATAGGACAAGGACCGGTCGCGAAGCCGAAGGCTGCCGGCGCTCGTCAGTGGGCCGTCGATGGCCCGCACGTCCAAGGTGACGTCCACATTAGTCAGAGCGATGGGAGAGGCATCGGCTGTCGGGGCGGGGATCGTGCCCCGTCCGTTCGACAGGTTGATCGATGCCCGTCCGGTCAGGCTTTCGGCGATCGCCGGGCGGTTCAACCCCCTGCCGGAAAGATCGATGTCGGCGGTCAAAGTGCCGCCGACGTCGCTCTGGCCGGCCATGGTGGCCAGCGCCGGCCCGATCTCGATCCGGTTCAGCACCGCCTCGATGCCAAAGCGCGGCGCCTCGGCGGCCGCGTTGAACACGGCGTTGATCGCGGCCGTACCGCCGAACATCGCGGTTTCGTTGGTCTGTGCCGTCAGCTGTCCGTCGGCCAGCGACAGGCCCACGACCGAGGCGCCGATATCGGCGCCCCGGACACTGACGCCCGCCAGTCGCAGCGTCAGGTTGACGTCGGCGAGGAACAGCGGGCTGAGGTCGGGACCCGCCGTTTCGGGCGCCGCCGTCCCGTCGGTCTCGGGCTCGACCGTGGCCGCCGGCTCTTCGGCCGGCAGGGTTGGTGTCGACGGCACGGTGGCGGCGGCGTTCAAGAACCGGTCGAGATCGATGATGCCGATATCGACAACCCCGACAACGGCTGGCCGCGGCCCGTCCAAGGTGACCGTCAGATTGCCGGACGCCGAGGTTTCATCCACCGTCAGCTCGCCGTTCTCCACCACGAGGAAGGCCGGCGCGGCGTCGATGTCACCCGTGAAGGCCAGGCTGTCGACGGGCAGCGCGCCCCCGGGGTCGCTGCCGGCGGGCAGCAACGGCCCCAGCCAGTCCATAAGGCCGGCGGTGGAGGGGACAGACAGCGTCAGCGCGCCGACAGCGCGTGGCTCTCCGCCCAGCGCCAAGTCACCGTCGAACAGTGCGGTCACGACCTCGGACTCGATCGACACCATGGCGGCCGAGCCCGTGTCGCCGGGACCGGCACCGAACAAGAGGGCGCGCGGTTCCAACGCCGAGGCGTCAAACGTCAGCGGTCTCTCATTGAACGAGACGCTGCCGCTGGCTTCGAAGGAACTGTTGAGGTCGGGCAACGCGACGGACACGTCGATATCGGCAACGTCGATCCGCTCTCCGGTTACGGCGTTGTAGTAGGTGACCTGGCCGTCGACGATGCCCAGATCGCCAAGGGTCAGGCCGGCCAGAGCCGGGGCGGCGTCGCCGTCCGCCGTCTCCGTCGCGGGATCGGCGACGGCGGCGTCGGCCGCGTCGGGATCGGCGAAAAGCATGCCCTGAGGCTCGCCCGCGACCGAATAGCGCATCCAATTGGGTCGGCCTTCTTCGTCGATCTCCAGCGCGATGACCGGTTCACGCAGGATCAGCCGCTGGATCTCAAGTTCGCGGCTGAACAAGGGAAACAGAGCGACCTCGAGGTCGAGCTGGCCGAGTTCGATCATCGCCTCCGCCCGGCTGCCGGTTGCGTTGGCCAGCGACACATCCTCGAGGCTGACCGTCACCGACGGGAGAAGCGACAGCTGCACCGGGCCGTCGATGGCGAAGGCGCGACCGGTCCGGCGCTCGACCTCGGCCACCACCCGCTGCTTGACGAAATCCACCGGAATGAAGAAGGGAAGGATAAGGGCGATCGCGACAAGCGTGACGATCACAGCGGCGAGGCCGATCAGGATCTTCTTCAATGCGGACACTTCGACTCTCCGTTCCGCGAGCGATGGCGCGACGGTTCTGCATCGGCCATGGCGACAGGGCGTCGGGACACCGACATTCCGTTTATCACCTTATCAGCTATAGACTTACCGTACGCCCATGAGAAGGGGGGCAAACGTTTCCGGCCATGCGGTACGCCGGACGCATATCACGCATGGTCCGCCGAAGGAACTGCCGTCCCGACGCGGATCAAGACATCCTTTTGGGTGCTGTGTCAGGCGAGCTGAATTGACTCAGCCATTGGCCCCTTGTCGCCCATGCGGACGGTGATGCGCACCCGCTGGTCGGATTGCAGCTCATGCAAACCGGCCCGTTCCAGGACACGCGCCGACACGAAGACATCCTTGCCGCCGTCGCTGGGCTTGACAAAGCCAAACCCTTTGGCCGTGTTGAAAAACTTGACCGTTCCCTCAAACGGCGCGGCATCGCCGGCGCCATAGCCGCCGCCCGAATCGAAGGATCGGTTCGACATCGACGCGGCGCTGGGCCCCGTCACGGAATGAATCTCGGAGACCTGCGGGCCCTTTTGACCATCGGCGATATCGCAGATCAGGGTCGCGCCTTCCGCCACCTGATGGTGTCCCGACTGTTCCACCACCGATGCATGCAGGAAGGCATCCGGAGACCCGTCGGATGGCTGGACGAAACCGAACCCCTTGGTCGGATTGTACCACTTGACGACGGCTGAGATGTTGGTCAGGGAGGGGGAGGGGACGTCAAAATTTCGGCGGTTCATTTTACGCGACACTTCTAAAAATGCCGAACCCGACGATGGGCCCGGGTGTAAAGACTGACCGCCCTACCCGACAAAGGCCGGGATTATGGCGGTGGCGGCGATCGCCCCTTTGCCATTCGGCGCGGTGAACGTTGCGACAGAGCGCCTGAAACAGGCCTTGGCCGGGTCGATACCCTGGTATCTTAGCGTGGTTTTTCCACCCCGTCACCGGCCAAAGTGGCCTTTTCGACCCATTGACCGACCGGAGGAGCGGGAGCCCCGATACATCGAATACAAAACGAGAGCCATCAAAAAGCCTTGGATTTCCGTAAAATATTACTTACCTTTGCGGCTTGGCGCAAACCCAATGGTTTACGAGGTAGTGGATGGGCGCCCATAGCGCCACTAACGACCAGGTTGCCGACCAACCCCTGCATCGGCCTGGCGCCGATGGAGGCGTGGTGGCGGTCGCGTCCGGTCCGCGTCCGCGGCTGTCCTGGTATGGCCGCGCGGCACGGCGGCTGGCCGGCTTGTGGGGGCGAAAAGGGTCACGCCGGTCCGATCCGCCGGGCCAGGATCCGCTGACCGGCCTGCCGGGCCGGGATGCCTTTCTGGGGGCTGTCGAGACCACGCTGAAAACCCTGCACGGGGAGGGCATTCGGCGTCGTGCCTTTACCGTGCTGTATCTCGACATCGACCGGTTCAAACAGGTTAACGACGCGGTGGGGCAGGAGGCCGGCGACGAGCTGTTGGTGACCATCGCCCATCGCATCCTGGCCGTGCTCGGTCCGCGCGGGTTGGCTGCGCGCATCGGCAGCGACCATTTTGCGGTGTTGATCGAGGGGTTGGGCAGCCATCACGGCGCCATGAAACTGGCCAATCGGCTCAAGCGCCGTATCGAACACCCGTTTACCCTGCGCGGACAGGAGATATTCCCGACCGCCAGCCTTGGCGTGACCGTGTGCGCCGACCGGTCGCTTCGGGCCGAGGACATCGTCGCCGACGCCACGCTGGCCATGGCCCTGTCAAAATTGCAGGGGCGGGGTGTCATTCGCTTTTTCGAACCGGGCATGCGCAACGGCACGTCCGGCGACGCGCTGGCCCTGGAATCGGACCTGCGGCGCGCCCTGGAGCGGGGGGAGCTGGAACTTTTCTATCAGCCGGTCATCCGCCTGGACACGAACGAGGTGGCGGGGTTCGAGGCGCTGATGCGGTGGCGCCATCCCGAGCGGGGCATCATTCCGCCGGGCGCCTTCATTCCGATCGCCGAGGAACTGGGCGCCATCGTCGAGATGGGTGATTGGGCCTTGGGCGAGGCCTGCCGGCAGTTGGCCGAATGGCAGCGACACCGGCCTTCGCGGCAGCCGCCGCTGTTCGTCAGCGTCAATGTCTCCCGCCGCCAGCTTGAGGGCAGCGGGATCGCCGACAGCGTGCGCATCGCCGTGGCCACCAGCGGCATCGCTCCCGCCTCCCTGCAGTTGGAGATCACCGAGTCCCTGATCATGGATCGGCCCGATTACGCCTTGGAATTGTTGCGGAAACTCAAGGCGATCGGCGTCGGTATTTCCATCGACGATTTCGGCACCGGCTATTCATCCCTCAGCCGGCTGCACCGCCTGCCGTTCGACACCCTGAAAATCGACCGTTCGTTCGTGATCGACATGCTGACGGATTCCGGCAGTGGCGTCATTGTCCAGGCGGTGGTCGATCTGGCCCATGCCTTGAAACTGAAGGTCGTCGCCGAGGGCGCCGAACGGCCGGAGGATGTCGAGGCCCTTCGCCGGGCCGGCTGCGAATACTGTCAGGGTGACCATCTGGGGGCCGCGATGCCGGCCCGGGAGGTCGAGGAGAGGTGGCTGGCCCATCTCGCCGAGGCGCCGCCGCAGGTCCGGGCGCATCCCTGATCCGAGGGGCCGATTTGGCGGCCGGCCGATGTTCCGCGATGTGTTGGGATGGCCGTCGCGGCCGCTCGCTCGGCGTTTCTCCAGGGATGTCCCGCTACGCGATCAATTGCCCGCGGATATGGCCTGGCGCGGGCGGGATGCGGCTTCGTCCTCCTCTTCTAAGGCGGAAAGCTCGAAAAGATCGAAGAAGAATGTTGCGCCCTTGCCGACCTCGGAGACCAGCTGGATCCGGCTGTCATGGTTTTCGATGATGGCTTGGGAGATGTTGAGCCCGAGGCCCGAGCCCTGCCGATGGCGGGTATCCGACGAGTCGATCTGGCTGAACTTCTCGAACACCCGGTCATGCTGATCGGCCGGAATGCCGGGCCCCTTGTCGCTGACAGAGACGCGGATCACCTCGCCGGCACGCGACAGGCGGATGCGGATCTCGCCGCCCCTTGGACTGAATTTCGCGGCGTTGGACAACAGGTTCGCCATGACCTGAACCAGCCGGGCGCCATCGGCCCGAACATACGCCTTGTCCATCTCCGGCTCGTATACGAAGCGAACGTCGAATTCGTCGGCGTAGGATTGGCACTCGGTCAACGCCTCGCGGAACAGCGCGACGATCTCGGTGTAGCCGAACTTGAAATCGAGATGGCCCGCCTCGATCTTCTCGATGCTGAGGATATCATTCACGATGACCGCGAGACGCCGGCTGTTCCGGTAGGCGATCGACACCAGATTGTTCACCTTGTCGGGAATCGGTCCAAGCGCGCCGGTCTGCACGAGAGCCAGCGATCCGATCAGCGATGTCAACGGCGTGCGCAATTCGTGGCTGACGATCGCGATGAATTCGTTCTTGAGCTTCTCGTTGCGCTTCCGCTCGCTGATATCCCGCATGACCGCGGTGAACTGCGTCTTCCCGTTGATGGTCATCGGGCTCAGGGACAGGTCGATCGCGAACAACGCTCCGCTGCGGCGTCGACCCAGGACCTCGCAATCGTTGGCGATCACCGTCATCTGCTCGGCATACAGATAGTCGGTCAGATAGCGATCGGGATCGGGGATCAGCATCGTCAGGTGCGCGCCGATGATGTCTTGAGGGCGATGGCCAAAGATGTCCTCGGTGGCCGGGTTGCACGAGACGATCGTCCCCGTCGCGTCGACGATCACGATGCTGTCCAGAATCGTATCGACGATGGCCTGGGTGCGCTTTGTCTGGTCGCGCAGTTCGATCGTCATGGTCTCGGCGATCTCGGTTGCTCGTTGGCGTTGTCTGTAGATCGCGCCGATGACCGCGAATACCAGGAAGTCGATCAGCAGACCGCCGGCAACGATGAAGAGCGGCTGGCCCCGTTCGGCGAGGGGGACATAATCGGAATCGGCCTCGAATTGCAGGAGCCACTGACGACCACCCGTCGTCAGGACCTCCGAACTCTGGAAGGCCGGCCGGTCTGACCAGGGCTCCGCCGCGTTGCCGTCGCCGCTGGCGTATAGCAGGCCGTCGTCCGTTGCCTTCCCGTCGTCGAAGATCCGGTACGAGATGTTTTGACGGCCAACCCCCAATATGCCGCGCATCAGGTCGGCCATGCGAAACGGGCTGTAGACATAGCCGATCAGCGCGTCGCGGCGCTGCTGAACGGTGTCGGTCGGCGCGCCCGATCGATAGACGGGCAGGTACATCAGAAACCCGCGTTGCACGTCGGTTTCGGTTTCCTGAACAAGGGTGACGGCGCCCGACACGGCGGCCTGGCCGCTATCGCGCGCCCGTTCCATCGCCGCGCGGCGCGTCGGTTCGGAAAACATGTCGAACCCGAAGGCCCGTTGGTTGCGCCAGTCGAAAGGCTCGAGATAAATGATCGAGGTGTAGGTGTCACGGACGCCTTCCGGCCGAATCGCGTAATCCTCGAACCCCTCGGCGCGTATGGCGGCGGTATGGGAGTCCAGATCCTCCGGCGGCACCTGGAGGCTGAAGCCGAACCCTTGCAGTCCCGGAAAATAGAGATTGATTTCCAGCGTATCGACGAAGGTCGCCCACTCCTCGCGCGATACATGGTCGGAACTGGCGAACAGGCCCACGCCGCCGCGCAGCACGATTTCCTGATCCAGCATGCGCTTTTCGATGCTGACCTTGATGTCGTGAATTTCGAAACCGAACCGGTCTTGGGCGTTCCTCCAGACGAAGTCTTCGGCGATGCGCCAGGCAACGGCGGTGATCACAAGCGATATGGCCAGCACCACCCATCCGATCCGCGGGTGATGACGCGGGTTCAACCACCACCAGACTCCGCCCAGGCCCGCCTTGTGGCGACGGCCCGTCGTGACGTCGGCTCTTGGGAGCACGTGGGTCACTTGGCGTCTCGACAGCGGCAGGGACGCCGGACGGCGCAAGCGACGATGCCCGCCCCGGTCGCTGCGGTATCGGCGAAAGCCGCGCGTTCGCGGGGATCGGCTTTTGCCGGTTCGCCGTGGATCATGTCGATTGCCCGCTGGTCACGGCGCCCCAGATGGCATGCAGGCGATCGGGCAGGGTGATCGGATCGAACGGCTTTGCCACCACGGCGACGGCGCCAAGATCCATGTAGGACCGGACCTCGTGCTGTTGTGCCTTAGCGGTGACGAAGGCCACCGGTGTCTCGGACAGCGAGTCGATTTCCTTGAGACGCCGGAACGTCTCCATGCCGTCCATCTCCGGCATCATGACATCGAGCAGGATGAGATCGGGCTTAAAGCCGGGCGCTGCCGTCAGAGCCTCCGCCCCGGATCGGCAAATCTGAAGATCGAAACCACCGATATCCGCCAGAGCGATTTGAGCAATGCAGCAGATATCTTCGTCGTCTTCGACATAGGTCACGCGCTTCAGGGCTTTCACTTTATAAGCCTCAATTACTAATCAAACAAAGATGATGGTCGTCAATAATCGTCATGCGCCGATATCGATCTTGTGATGAAGGACCCGATCTGATTATTGGGTTGATTGCCTCAAGGATTACGGATGCGGCCTGGCAATTGCGGTCATGGCGACCGAGAGGCCGAACATCGATCTTCTTCTAGTCTGCGTCGTCCTTAGGTGGTCGTCGACGGAAGTTCCCCGCGCCAATGAACCCTCTGTCCTTCAAAGTATCGTGGGGCTCATTAAGAACAGATGAAACAATGCATGCAAAATTCGACCGAAAACTTAGATATCGCCTCAAAGGATCGGGAGGGATTCGCCCATACGTCCAAACGATGGTCGCGGCCCGACGGTCCTGGGGGGCCTTCTGTCCGATTCAAACCGTCAGGCCGGTGAGAAATGGCGTCGAGAGCGAGCCTCGGTTCGGATCGATCTGATCCGGAACAATCTTTAGGACGCCGCGGGAGCCGTCGAGCGCGAGAGGCGGTCGATCGTGGCGGCCAGGGCGTTCATGTGGTCGATGGCGGTCACCGCCCCGGCGTCCTGCAGCCGCCGATCGTGCCCCGGCCGGATGTGGCCGGCGCCCAGAAAGCCGATCACCGTCATGCCGGCGGCAACGGCGGCGGTTACCCCCGGGACGCTGTCCTCGACCACCAGGCAGCGCGATG
Organism: Inquilinaceae bacterium; assembly: GCA_052168355.1. Taxonomy (GTDB): domain Bacteria; phylum Pseudomonadota; class Alphaproteobacteria; order DSM-16000; family Inquilinaceae; genus JBQLZQ01. The sequence continues at coordinate 37,778 of JBQLZQ010000001.1, read as the reverse complement.
GGGCGGTGCCCATGGTCCGCGCCGCCAGAAGATAGATGTCCGGCGCCGGCTTGGGTCGGTCCACGAGATCGGCGCCGAACAGCCGATCGCCGAAAAGGTGAGCCAGGTCGGTTGTCTTCAGGGACTGGCGCAACCGGGCGACCCTGCTGTTGGACGCGACCGCCATCGGCAGGGTGAGACCCGCGAGCGCGTCGGCGACCCCCTGTATCGGGTTCAGCTCGTCGGCCAGGGCGCGGTCGGTCGATTTCCGGATCCGGTCATGGAAATCGTCGGGAAACACGACATCGTGTTCGTCACTCAGGGCGCGGAACATGGCCGCGTCGCTCATGCCGGCAAACCGCGCCTGCAGGGTGTCCGGGTCGATGGAGCCAGGAAGGAGCGCCGCGAGATGATCGGCCACAACGCGGGCGGCGATCACCTCGCTGTCCACCAGCACGCCGTCGCAGTCGAAAATGATCAGGTCCATGAAGGCGCTTTCAGGCTAACGAATGGCGGGCACCGAGCGGCGGTCGAGGCACCTCGGGTGACCGGTCTACGGTTTGTCGGCGGAGCGGCCATAGACGCCGCGCAGAAAAAAGTCCCATCCCGCGTAGAGCACGACGCCCACGGCGATGGTCAGCCATAACGGGTCCTGCTGGATCAATTCGAACCCCAGCCAGGCCAGGGTGACGATGAACAGCAGCACCCGCCGGTACAGCGGCTGCAACCAGGGATGGGGCTCGGGACTCGCCATGGGCGCCAAACTGCCGCAAGGCGCGGACGCGGGCAAGCCGAACGATGCTTGACCGGGGCCCGGCCTTCGTTCACTTCCTGTGCCCATGCCCGACCCCATGACCGATCGGCGATCCCGTCCCCAGGACCGACTGCGCTATCCCATGGCAGCGCCGCCGCGGCCAGGCGAGGCGCTGGAAGTGGCGCCGGGCGTTCTGTGGGTCCGGATGCCGCTGCCGTTCCAGCTCGATCATGTCAATTTGTGGCTGATCGCCGACGGCGACGGCTGGTTCCTGGTCGATACCGGGATCGGATCGGACCAGACCCGCGATCTGTGGCGGCGGCTGGAAGCCGGCCCGCTGGCCGGCCGCGCGCTGACCCGTGTCCTGGCCACGCACATGCACCCCGATCATGCCGGTTTGGCCGGCTGGCTGGTGGCGCGGACCGGCGCCGCCTTCCTGATGGCCCGGATGGAATGGGCGGCGGCGATGGTCCATGCCCTGGATGGTGGGGCTGACCGGGCCGACCATTATCGGCGTTTCTACGCCAATGCCGGGGTTCCGCAGGCGATGGCGTCCGGCCTGTCGGAACGCGACCGGCGCTATCGCGCGGCGGTGTGGCCGCTGCCGCAGACCTATCGGCGGGTGCGGGCGGGCGATGTCCTGTCGATCGGCGGTCGCGACTGGCGCGTTTCGACCGGGGGCGGTCATTCCCCGGAACAGGTCCTGCTGTCGTGCCCGGACCTGGACCTGATCATCATCGCCGATCAGGTCCTGCCCGCCATCAGCCCCAATATCAGCGTCCAGCCGCCCGAACCGTTCGACGATCCGTTGGGCGATTTTCTGGCCAGTCTCGACGATCTGGCGGCGATGCCGGGTGATCCCCTGGTGCTGCCCTCCCATGGTTTGCCCTTTTATGGGCTGGGCCTGCGGGCCCGCGCCCTGACCGACCACCATCGCGATCGGTTGGACGAGGCCTGGGAAGCCTGCGCCGGCGCGGTCACCGCCATGGACGTTCAAAGGGCGCTGTTCCGACCCGACCTGGACCGGCACCAGATGATGTTCGCGCTGGGAGAAGCGCTTGCTCACCTCAACCGGTTGGTGGCCGAGGGGCGCGTGGCGCGCCGCATCCGCGATGGCGACGCGTGGCGGTACGAGCGGCTGGAGACCGATGTGAAGGCCGAACGCACTGTCTGAGCGAAGGAGGGTAGATCATTGGGAAAAATGGAAAAAATTACTTTCTCCGGCGCACTTGGCCATCCGCTTGCGGCCCGGCTGGACCGCCCGGCCGGACCCGTGCGGGCCTATGCCCTGTTTGCCCATTGTTTTACCTGTACCAAGGACATCTTCGCCGCCGGACGCATCGCCCAGTCCCTGACCGAGGCCGGCATCGCGGTGCTGCGGTTCGATTTTACCGGACTTGGCGCCAGCGACGGCGAATTCGCCAACACCAACTTTTCCTCCAATGTCGGCGACTTGCGCGCGGCCATCGACCACATGCGCAGCACGCTCGAGGCGCCGAAGATCATCATCGGTCACAGCCTGGGAGGGGCCGCGGTGCTGGCCGCCGCCGGCGACGTGCCGGAGATCCGGGCCGTGGCGACCATCGGCGCCCCGTTCGACCCGGGGCATGTGGCACATCTGTTCGATGCCCATCGTGCCGAGATCGAGGAAAAGGGCGAGGCCGAGGTGACGCTGGTCGGCCGGCCCTTTCGGATTCAAAAGCAGTTCCTGGACGACATCGCCGAGCAGAACCAGACGGCGCGCATCGCCCGGCTGGGAAAGCCGCTGGTCATCTTTCACGCGCCGCGCGACGCCACCGTGGGCGTGGAGAACGCGCGGCTGATCTACGATGCCGCCAAGCACCCCAAAAGCTTTATCTCCCTCGACGATGCGGACCATCTGCTGTCGCGTCGGGCCGACGCCGAATATGTCGCCGCGGTCCTCGCCGCCTGGGCGTCCCGCTATATCGGTGGAAACGCGGCCGAGGCTTCGGCGCTCCAGGCCGAGGACGGCGCCGTGGTCGTGGAGGAAACCCGTAACGGCGCCTTCCAGCAGGCCGTGGCGGCCGGACGCCATCGCTTGCTGGCCGACGAGCCGGTGTCGGTGGGCGGCACCGACACCGGTCCCGGCCCCTATGATCTTGTGCTGGCCGGTCTGGGGGCCTGTACCGCCATGACGGTGCGGATGTATGCCGATCGCAAGGGCTGGCCGCTGGAGAAGGTCCGCGTCACCCTGCGCCACGACCGCATCCACGCCCAGGATTGCGCCGACTGCGAAACCAGGGAAGGTAGGATCGACCAGGTCACCCGTGTCATCGCGTTCACCGGCCCCCTGGATCCCGATCAGCAGGCCAGGCTGATGGAGATCGCCGACAAGTGCCCCGTGCACCGGACGCTGACATCGGAAGTCAAGGTTCGCACCTCGCAAGCGTAACGGCGGGCTGCCCGGCGCCCGCCGCCGGTCGTGGTGTGATTCGGACCCCTAGCTCGCGCGAAGTTGGCTGATGAACTGGTCGACCTGCACCGTCAGGTCTTGCGATTGGCGGGACAGCTGTTCGGCGGCGCCAAGCACCTGGGTCGCGGCGGCGCCGGTCTGGCCGATGGACTGGTTGACGGCGTCGGTGGCGGTGGAGACCTGGCCGGTGTCGTTGCGCGCCTCCTCGATGTTGCGGGCGATCTCCCCGGTCGCGGCCGACTGCTGCTCGACGGCCGCGGCGATGGCCGCCGACATCTCGCTCAACTTGCCGATGATCTCGCTGACCTCGTCGATGGAGCCGACGGAATCGCGGGTCGCGGTCTGCACGGCCGTGATCTGAGCCGCGATCTCCTCCGTCGCCTTGGTGGTCTGGGTAGCCAGGTTCTTGACCTCGGCGGCGACCACCGCGAACCCCTTGCCGGCGTCGCCGGCGCGGGCCGCCTCGATCGTCGCGTTCAGGGCCAACAGATTGGTCTGGCTGGCGATGGTCGTGATCAGCTCGATGATCTCGCCGATCTTGGTCGCCGCCTGATCGAGTTCCTGGATCTGCGAGCGGGCCGTGTCGGACCGTTCGACGGCGTCTCTGGTGATGGTTCCCGATTGGGTTACCTGGGTGCTGATCTCGCTGATCGAATTGGACAGCTCCTCGGTCGCGGCGGCCACCATCTGGACGTTTGAAGAAGCCCGCCGCGAGGCGTCGGCAACGGCGTTGGACTGATCGCCGGTCACCTCGGCAATACCCGACATGGAACGGGCGGTATCCTGCATTTCTTCGGCCGCGCCATTCACCTTGGCGACGATGCCCTTGACCTGGCTTTCGAAATCGGCGGCCAGAAGCCGCAGGGTTTCCTTTTTTTCCTCCTCGACCCGCCGTTCGGTTTCCCGCTGTGCCGCCGTCTGACGCTCGACCGTTCGGTAGGCCTCCTCCGCCTCGCCGACGGCCTCTTGCGCCTGCCGGAAGGCGCCGACCAGGCGCAGCGCCAGCCAGGTCAGGACCGCGGCCTCTAACACCACGATCACGGCGTGCAGCACCACGCGCGCCAGATCCGTGCCGTCCGGAAACACGGCGGCCGGCAGCAGGAAGTTGAGGGTCAGATGGTGCAGCGCGATGGCCACCGTGACGACCAGGATCGACCGCCAGTCGCAGAACGCGGTCTGCATGGCCAGGGCGGCAAAGAAGTACATGTGCATGTCGATCTGCCAAGGATGCCCGGCGAGCTGATAGACCATCAGCGCGATGATGGCGATCAAGGCGATGCCGGCGACATAGCGGGTGGCGGCCGCCTCGGCGTTGGCCCGCCACGATATCGTGGTGACGGCGGCCAGAACCGCGGTTATCGCCACCGGCATCAGCCAGTCGGTCTCCAGCAGCATCCCCATGGCGGCGACCACCGGCACGTGGGCCCAAAGGTAGAGCACGAAGGAGCGCGCCGCGAAGGCTCGGATGCGATTCAGCATATCCATGGTTCTAGATCCTCGAACTCGGGGAGTTTGGGCGCGAGCCGACGTTGGCCGTCGTTAGCGAAAAACAACCACCCAACACGATAGGGTCGGCGACCAGCCAGGCGCCGGCCTGGCGAAGGGCCTTGGCGAAATCGGGCGCGTCGGACCGGGCCAGAAGGATGCTGTCGATGGCCCCTGACCGCACTGCCACGCCGCCGGCCGCGCCGATGCGGCCGATCGCCTGATCCAGGGACAGCCAGGGCGGGAACACGGCAACCAGCTGTTCCGCCCCCGGGGCCGGTCGAAAGGTCATGATCGTCATCACGACCAGGGTCGCAACCAGCAGGGCGGCGGCCGGCCGCAGGTCGCGCCATGACCCTTTTTCCTCGGGAAGAGCAGGGCGAACCGGGGTCGCGGAGTCGTTTGAGCGCGAAGCGTCCATAAGGCTATGATTTACAAGCTAACGAATTAATGGGGGCTTAAAGGCCGATGACGGGCGCCGCGGTGAATTGAGTCCACCGGATGCATATTCGTTCGAGACAAATCTCTAGAAATGCCATACAATACTGACATTGCGCCCTTTTGTAGGGAGACAATCCATGTGGTTACCCAAGCTCGCGGATCGGCCGGGTCCGAAATACATGAAAATCGCCGATGCCCTGGCGGAGGATATCTACGCGGGGCGGCTGATGGCCGGGGAGCGGCTGCCGACCCATCGGGACCTGGCCTGGACGCTGAAGGTAACCGTCGGCACGGTCAGCCGCGCCTATGCCGAGGCGGAACGGCGCGGGCTGCTGGTCGGAGAGGTCGGGCGCGGCAGTTTCGTGCGGCCCGGCGCCCGTTCGTCCGCGACCCTGGCGATGCCGGGTCTGGCCGAGTCCCAGTGCCTGGAGCTTGGGATCAACCGGCCGCCGGCGCATCTGTCGGCGCCGGAGTTCGCCACCGCCCTGGCGGATTTGTCCCGATCCAATGATCTGTCGACGCTGATGAACTATCAGGCGCACACCGGCCGCTGGTCGCATCGGGAAGCCGGTGCCGCCTGGATCGGCCGGCGCGGGCTGACCGTGCAGGCCGACCGGGTGCTGGTGACCAGTGGCGCGGAGCACGCCATCGCCGCGGCCCTGATGGGGCTGACCGACCCGGGCGACGTGGTCATGGTGGAGGACCTGACATGGTCAGGGACGCGGGCCCTGGCCGGTCTTCAGCGCCTGACCCTGAAGCCGGTGGCCATGGACGGGCAGGGGATGCTGCCCGATGCCTTCGAGGCGGCGTGCCGGGCGACCGGGTCCCGCATGCTGTACACCATGCCGACCATCCACAACCCGACGGCGGCCATCATGCCGTTGGAGCGCCGGCGCGCCATCGCCGAGATCGCGCGCACCCATGGCGTCACCATCGTGGAGGACGACGTCTACGGCTTTCTGGCCAAGGACCCGCCGCCGCTGTCCGCCTTTGCGCCCGAACGGAGCATCTACATTCTGGCCGCGTCGAAAAGCCTGGCCCCCAGCCTGCGCACCGGGTTCGCGGCCGTGCCGCCCGATCGTATCGGCCGGTTCAGCGCGGCGGCGCGGGCTCTCAACTGGATGGCCCCGCCGATCGAGGCGGAGATCGTGGCCCGCTGGATCGCCGACGGCACGGCCGACCGGCTGGCCGCCCGCATCCGCCAGGATGTCGAGACGCGGCAGGCCGTCGCCGCCCGCCTGCTGAACGGATTCTCGTACCAATCGGCGCCGGCCAGCTTTCATGTCTGGTTAAACCTGCCGGAACCCTGGCGGGCGCAGGACATGGTGGCGGCGGCGCGGGCCGGCGGCGTGTCGGTGACCCCGACCGAGATGTTCGTGCCCGGACGGATGGAGACGCCCCACGCCGTCCGGCTCAGCGTCAGCGCCACCGCCGACCTGGCGGAACTGGAACAGGCATTGTCGGTGATCACCGGTCTGCTGCGCCAGACGCCGGAACCCTGCCTGGCGGTGGCCTGATATGTACACGCCGCCAGCCTTCGCGGTTGCCGATGACCTGGACAATCTGGCGACCGTCCGCGATCACAATTTCGGACTGCTGATCTCGGCCGGTCCCGACGGGCCGCTGATCACCCATGTTCCGTTCCTGCTGGACGCCGAGAGCGGCCTTCTGACGTGCCACGTCGCCAAGGCCAACCCGCATTGGCGGGCGATCGAGGCGGCGGGAGACGCCATCGCGGTGTTCAGCGGTGCGCACGCCTATGTGTCGCCCCGCTGGTACGCCGGCACGCCCAACGTCCCGACCTGGAACTACGTCGCCGTCCACGTCCATGGGCGGGCCCGTACCGTTCACGATCCCGAGGCGCTGCGCCGGCTGGTCGATGCGCTGGCGGCCAACCACGAAACCGCCCGTCCCGACCCCTGGTCCCTGGACGAATTGCCGCCCGACTTCACCCGCCGGCAATTGAACGGCATCGTCGGCATCGAAATCGTGATCGACCGGATCGAAGGAAAACGGAAATTGAACCAGAACAAATCGGCAGCCGATCGGGCCGGCGTCGTCGCCGGGCTGCGGCGCGAAGGCGATGCCGACGGGCTGGCGGTGGCCGACCTGATGGCGCGGGTTGCGACCGACCTTAAGGCGACGGCCAAGTGAACATTCTGTCGATCCAATCCACTGTCGCCTATGGTCATGTCGGCAACAGCGCGGCCGTCTTTCCGCTGCAGCGGCTGGGATTTTCGGTGTGGCCGGTGATCACCGTCCATTTCTCCAACAATCCCAGCTACGGCCATTTCGGCGGCTCGGTGCTGCCGGCGGCCGATGTGGCCGATGTGATCGCCGGCCTCGACCGCAATGGGATCCTGGCCGATTGCGACGCGGTCTTGAGCGGCTATATGGGCGATGTTCCGGTCGGGGAGGTGATCCTGGACGCCGTCGCCCGGGTCCGGCGGGCCGCCCCCGAACCGCTCTATTGCTGCGACCCGGTCATGGGTGATGTGGACAGCGGCTTTTACGTGCGCGCCGGATTGCCGGACTTCATCCGCGACCGCGCCGTGCCCGCCGCCGACATTGTCACCCCCAACCAGTTCGAGCTGGAGTTTCTGACGGGGGCACCGGTGACCGATCTCGACAGCGTGCTGCTGGCGGCCGACCGGTTGCGGGCCACCGGGCCTGAGATTGTCGTGGTCACCAGCCTGCGCCGCACGGACAATCCGCTGGAGACGGTCGAGGTCCTGGTTGCCAGCGGGGAAGGGGCGTGGCTGGTCGGCACCCCCTTGCTGCCGGCCAGGGTCAACGGCACAGGCGATGTCATCGCCGCCCTGTTTCTGGCCCATTTTCTCAAAGGGCGCGATGCCGCCATGGCGCTCAGCCGCGCGGTGGCGTCGGTCTTCGCCATCATGGAGGAAACGGTCAAGGCCGGCACGCGGGAGATCCAGCTGATCGCCGCGCAGGACGTGATCGCCGATCCGCCGGACCGCTTTCCGGTGGCCCGCCTGCGCTGATACGACGTCGCTCGTCTTCCGATTTGCAAGAAAGCCCGCCGATGACCGTTTCCGACACCGTCACGGCGAAACGCCAGGCCGGGACGGCTTACATCCTCCTGATGCTGGCGCCGCTGTTCATGGCCAGCAATGTGGTCATAGGGCGGGCGGCCAGCGATGCCGTACCGCCCGTGGGACTGGCCTTCTGGCGCTGGCTTTTGGCCTTTCTGATCCTGCTGCCGTTCGCCTGGAGCGGCCTGCGCCGCCATCTGCCGACGTTGCGCCGGGAATGGCGGGCGGTGCTTGTGCTGGGCGCGATCGGCATGGGGGTCTGCGGCAGCTTCGTCTATATCGGTCTGGAGCACACCACGGCGACCAACGCCGGCCTGCTGTACGCGGTGTCGCCGGTTTTGATCGTGGTCATCGCCGCCATCTGGCTGGGGGAGCGGGTGACGGCGCTGCAGGCGACGGGCATCGCCCTGGCCCTGCTGGGCGTGATCGTCATCCTGACCGCCGGCCGGCCGGCCGCCATCCTGACCCTCGACGTCAACATCGGCGATCTGTGGGTGCTGGGGGCGGTGGTCGGCTGGGCCATCTACTCCGTGCTGCTTCGCCGCTTTTCCCTCGGCATGCCGACCATCCCTCTGTTCGCCGCAATCGCCGCCGCCGGGGTGATCTGTCTGGCGCCGTTCTATGCCGCCGAAACCCTTCTGGGATCCCCCGTGCGGTTCACCGCGGACGCGCTGGTCAGCATCGCCGCCGTGGCGCTGGTCGCCTCGGTCCTGGCGTTCTCCAGCTATCAGAAGGGCGTGGCGCTGATCGGACCCAGCCGGGCGGGGCCGTTCATGTATCTGATGCCGGTCTACGGCGCCGGTCTGGCGGTGATCTTCCTGGGGGAGCGGTTCGAGCTTTTCCACGCCATCGGACTGACCCTGATCGTTCCGGGTGTCGCCGTCGCCAGCCTGCGCCGGCGCGCGTCTCAGAACGCAGGGTCGCCCAGCGCGTCCAGGAAGGCGTAGACCGGCATCACCGCCCTGAACCGGTCAACGCAGCGTCCGGCCGCCTCGGGTCCGATGGCGGCCGCGGCCGGCAGGTCGCTCCAGACGGCGAGGCTCTTGCGGCGCAGCAGGTCGGCCCGCCCATGGGACGGGTCGATATCGGCCGGCACCCGCTTGAGTTCGGGCGGGTGCAGCCGCATGCCCGCCTTCGTCAGGCCGTCGATCACATCGGCCAGGCGGCCTCCCTCCACATCGTCGAGGATGGCGGCACGGTACCTCTCGAGCATCGGCTTGGAAAAGCTGAACAGGCCGGTTCCCACCGTGAGGGTGGCGGGTTCGAGCGACAGGTAGAAGCCGGGCCGGTCCCCGGTCGGGCGGGACTCCGGTTGGGTCGCCCACAGCGCCAGCCGCAGATGGACGTTGTAGGGCGTCTTGTCGCGGGAGAACCGGACGTCGCGGTGAATCTTGAAGATCTTGCCGGCGAACGGGCGCCCGGTTTCCGCTTCCAGGGCCGCCGCCAGCGTATCCAGGAACGGTTCGGCCGGTCCCCGCAACGCCGCCTCGAAGCGATCCCGGTGGTCCTTGAACCAGGCCCGGTCGTTGTTTCGCGAGAGGTCCCGGAGGAACTCGATGGCATCGGGCGGGAAGCCCGCTCCCGCGCCGCTCACCGTGCTTCTCCTTTACCGGCGGTTTGCTTGGGCGGCAAGGCGCCGGCAAAACCGGACGCCAGTGCGATCCAGTCGTCCAGATCGTCGTCACGGCAAGCCTCGGCGTCGACCCAGACGAACCCGCCCATGGTGCGTCCGCCGAATACCACCGGGTGGGCGCCGGGGTGCTCCAGGGCCGCCGCCAGCAGGTCGGGGCCAACCCGGAACATGAACCGCCCGACACCGACCCCGCACAGCATGTTGCCGTTGAGGAACCAGCAGAAACTGCCGAACATCGCCTTTTCCGTGATGCCGGAACGGTCCTGCAACGTCTGGCGCATCAGGTCAGCCAGATGGGGATCATAAGGCATGGCGGTTCTCCCGTTCGAGGCTCTCACCCAAGGGACGGTCGAACCCGCCGCGATCCGACAGGGCCGCACATCTTTTTTTGGGCACCGCGTCGATCCGGCCAGCATCTTGGCACCGGCTGCGGCAACGGGTACCACTATCGTTCATGCCAAGTATTGCCCTTACCCTTTTTATTCTGGCGACCCTGTTGACGCTGGTCGGGCTGCTGCAGGCGGCGGCGGAGCGGCTGGCGCTGCCTCACTCCGTGCTGCTGGCCGTTTTGGGCATCGCCGTCGGGATCCTGTCGTCCTTCGCCTCGGCCCTGGTGGGGGCGGGGGCCCTGGGCGATGTGGTCGTCGGGCTGGCCGGTCTGCCGATCAATTCCGAGGTGATCCTCTATATTTTTCTGCCGATCCTGCTGTTCCAGGCCGGGCTGACCATCGATGTCCGGCGCATGATCGACGATGTGGCCCCGATCCTGCTGCTGGCGGTGGTGGCGGTGCTGGTGTGCAGCGTGGTGGTCGGCTTTGCCCTGTCCCTGGTGTCGCCCGTGTCGCTGATCGCCTGTCTGATGCTGGGGGCGATCGTGGCGACCACCGACCCGGTGGCGGTCATCGGCATCTTTCGCGATCTGGCGGCGCCGCGCCGGCTGTCGATCCTGATCGAAGGCGAAAGCCTGTTCAACGACGCGGCCGCCATCGTCCTGTTCGGGCTGTTGCTGGGTTTGCTGACCACCGGCCGGGAGATCGGGCCGGCCGAAGGCGTGTGGCTGTTCCTGCGCAGCTTTGTTGGCGGGCTGGCCGTTGGGTATGTCGGCGCGCGGCTGATGATCCTGCTGCTGGCGCCGCTTCGCAACCTGCCCTTGGCGGAAACGACGCTGAGCGTGGCGCTGGCCTATCTGGTGTTCGTTCTGGCCGAGCGGTATGTCGGCGTGTCCGGCGTGGTGGCGGTGGTGACGGCGGCGTTGGTGGTCGGGTCCCTGGGTCCGGCCCGGATCACCCGCGAGAGCTGGCAGGGTCTGGTCGCCGTCTGGCAGCAGCTCGGCTTCTGGGCGTCCAGCCTCATCTTCCTGTTTGCCTCCATGCTGGTGCCACGGTTCCTGGACGATGTCAGCCTGGGCGACGTCGGTCTGCTGCTGGTGCTGGTAGCGGCGGCGACGGCCGCCCGCGCCGCCGTTCTGTACGGGCTGCTGCCGCTGCTCAGCCTGGCCCGCATGGCCGAACGGGTCGACGGCGCCTATAAGGCGGTAATCCTGTGGGGGGGGCTGCGCGGGGCGGTGACCCTGGCGCTGGCCCTGGCCGTCACCGAACACCCGTCCTTGTCGCCGGACATCAAGCGCTTCGTGGCCGTTCTGGCCACGGGCTTCGTGCTGTTCACGCTGCTGGTCAACGCCACCACCCTGCGTGTGGTGATCCGACTGCTGCGGCTGGACCAGCTGTCCCCAGTCGACGTGGTGATGCGCGACCGGGCCATCGCCCTGGCGCTGGGGAGCGTCCGGGACAAGATCGGCGAGACGGCCGAGAACCACCGCATCCCCGACGATGTCCGGACCGCAGTGCTCAATGCCTATACCGGCATCCCCGATGTCGGCGACGAGGAGGTGTCGCGGCACCTGACCTTCGAGGACCAGCTCAAGGTCGGGCTTGCCGCGCTGGCCAACCGGGAGGAGGAGCTGTACCGCACCCACTTCGCCGACGGCACGGTCTCGCGCCGCGCGGCGGATCGGCTGCTGGCCGATGCCGGGCGGCTGCGGGACGGCGTCAAGGCCCAGGGCGGCGACGGGTACGCCAAGGCGGCGCGGCGGGCCCTGAAGCTGGGGCCGAAGCTGCGGCTGGCCAACAGCGCCCATCGGTTTCTGTCCATCGAGCGGCCGCTTGAACGGGGTCTGGGCGACCGGTTCGAGCGGCTGGTGATCGGCCGCATGGTGCTGGGCGAACTGATTGCCTTTAACGACGCCAAGCTGTCGCCGCTGTTCGGCCGGGCGGTCTGCGCGCGGCTGGGCGCGGTGCTGACCGAGCGGCGCGATCAATACGACCAGGCCCTGGCGGCGATGCGCCTGCAGTACCCCGACTATGCGAGGGTCCTGGAAGACCGCTTTCTGCGCCGCGCCGCGCTGCGCATGGAAGAGACCGAATACCGGATCCTGCTTCAGGAAACGCTCATCAGCCAGGAGGTCCATCTGCATCTTCAGGCCCGGCTGCGGCGGGCCTGGGGCGCCATGGGCACCCGACCGCGCCTGGATCTGGGGCTCCACACCGGCGATCTGGTCCGCCGCTTCCCGATGTTCGAGGATCTCAGCGACGAAAAGCTCCGGGACCTGACCGCGATGATGACGCCCCGCCTGGCCTATCCCGGCGAACGGCTGATCACGGTGGGGGAGCGGGCCGACGCCATGTATTTCATTTCGTCCGGCGCGGTCGAGGTGGCGATCCCCGGCGCCCCGGTGCGCCTGGGCCGGGGCGATTTCTTCGGCGAGTTGGGCCTGCTCTCGGCCCGGCGGCGCAGCGCCACGGTGACGGCCATTGCCTATTGCCGGCTGCTGGCGCTCAGCGGCCGCGATTTCCGGCGGTTCCTCAAGGCCAACCCCGACATCCGCGAGCGGATCAGCGCCGTCGCCGATGCCAGGCTGGACCACAACCGGCGGGCCACGGCGGGCGCCGAATGACACGGCACGGGAACCGATAATGGAATCATGGCGGGCGGCGGCGCGGGCCGCGGCGGATCGGGTCGATCAACGGCGGCTGTGGGACCGGCACATGATCATGGCCGGGTTTGGCGCCCGTTCCGATGGCGGCGTCGACCGCCAGGCCTTCTCGGCGGAAGACGCGGCCTCCCGCTCCGCCCTGGCCGGGTGGGCGGCGGCGCTGGGGTTCGGCCTGTTCGTCGACCCGATCACCAACCTCTATGTCCGCCGCGACGGCACGGACGCGGGGGCCGCGCCGATCCTGGCCGGCAGCCATATGGACAGCCAGCCCATGGGCGGTCGCTTCGACGGTATCTACGGCGTGCTGGCCGCCTTCGAGGCGCTCCAGGCGATGGCCGAGGCGGGGATCCGGACCCACCGCCCGGTCGAGGCCGTGGCCTGGGTCAACGAGGAGGGATCGCGCTTCGCCCCCGGTCTCACCGGGTCGTCCGTCTTCGCCGGCGTGGATGCGCTGGAGCGGGCACTGGCGTGCCGCGACGTGGACGGCGTGGCCATCGGCGATACGCTGGAGGCGATGCGCCTTGCGACGCCGGCCGCGGTCGCCCGGCCCCTCGGCGTGCCGGTCGCCGGCTATCTCGAGGCCCATATCGAGCAGGGACCGGTGCTGGAAGCCGAAGGCGTGCCCATCGGCGTCGTCACCGGGATCCAGGGGCAGCGCTGGTTCACGGTCGAGGTCGAGGGCGAGGCCGCCCATGCCGGCACCACGCCGGTGGCCAGGCGGCGCGACGCCCTGGTCGCCGCCCTCGACATGGTCCATGCTCTGCGGGTCAGCATGGCCGATCCCGATGACATCGTCCGCTTCACCGTCGGCCGCTTCGTGGTGGAACCTGGATCGCCCAATACGGTGCCGGCGCGGGTGGTCTTCACCATCGATTTCCGCCACCCCGATGCCGGTGTTCTGGCGCGGTTGGGTGACGCGGTGGCGTCCCTGTGCCGCGACCATGTGGGCCCGTGCCGCGTGAACGTCACCGAAACCCAGCGCAACGAACCGACAATCTTCCCGGCCGATACGGTGCGGGCGGTCCGGTCGGCGGCCGCCGACCTCGATCTGCCGTTCCGCGACCTGCCGTCCGGGGCCGGTCACGACGCCAAGAACCTGGCGCTGCTGTGCCCCACCGCCATGATCTTTGTGCCGTGCGCCAACGGGATCAGCCACAACCCGGCTGAAAGCGCGACGCCGGAGGATCTGGCGGCCGGCGCCCGGGTGCTGACCCACGCCCTGGTCCAGATGGCTGGCGGGGAACTTCCGCCGTAGACCTGACCGTAGGCTCAACTGCCCCGGTAGGTGCTGTAGCTCCAGGGCGACAGCAGCAGGGGCACGTGGTAGTTGCCGCTTCCCGCCGCCAGGGCGAAGCGGATCGGAATAAGGTCCAGGAACGGCGGATCGGACAGCATCAGGCCCTCGCCGCGAAAATAGTCCCCGGCCGCGAACAGAAGCTCGTACTGCCCGGCGGTAAAACCGTCCCCCTCCAGCAGCGGCCGGTCGGTACGGCCGTCGGCGTTGGTCGTCGCCTTGGCGACCGCGATCGTTTCCCGGGTCGTGATCCGGCTCAATCGGATCACAAGGCCGGCGGCGGGGCGGCCCTGCGCGGTATCCAGGACATGGGTGGTCAGACGGCCCGTCATTGTTTTCCTACCCGCCGACCGGGGTCATTTCGTCCTCGACCAGGGAGGCCAGGCGATGACGCGCGATGCGCGCGATCTCGGTCAGCGCCGTCTGCCTCTCGGTCTTGAGGTCATGCTTTAGGCGCTGGTCGAAGGCGTTCAAAATACTATGTTTATCATGGCCCTTGACGGCGATGATGAAGGGAAATCCGAATTTCTGGAGATACGCGCTGTTGGCCCTGTCGAAGCGTTCGTATTCGGCGTCGGTCAGCCTGTCCAGCCCGGCCCCCGCCTGCTCGTGGGTCGACGCCTCCGTCAGGGTTCCGGCGCGGGCCGCCTTGCCGGCAAGGTCCGGGTGAGCGGCGATCAGCGCGTCCTGAAGCGCCGGATCGGCCTGCCGGACCGCCGCCACCATGGCGTCGTGCAGCACGCCGACGCTGGAATAGGGCCGGCCGGCCGCGGCCTTTTCGGCCACCCACGGGGAATCCTCGAACACGCCGCCCAACAGAGCGACGAAATTGTCCGCCGGTATGGTGTTGAGGATGGACAGGGGCAGCGGTTCCTTCATGGGTCATATCACAGCAGGTCGGCCGCATTCCGGCAAGGGTGGCCTTGGGATGATGCGTTGCGGCGCGTAGCGGCTTGACGGATAATCGGGATGTATCGAGGCGGAGCAACGGGACGACGCGCATGGCGAACGGCATCCGCTTTCTTCTGGGCGACCGGGCCGAGACGGTCACGGATATCGACCCGACCGTGACGGTCATGCAGTGGCTGCGCGCCCGGGGCATGACCGGCACCAAGGAAGGCTGCGCGGAAGGCGACTGCGGCGCCTGCACCGTCGTTCTGGGCGATCTAGACGGTTCGGACGGACAGGAGAGAATGGTCTATCGGGCGGTCAACGCCTGTATCCAGTTCGTGCCGGTGCTGGACGGGCGGCAGCTTCTCACGGTCGAACACCTGAAAGACCCCGACGGCACGCTGCACCCGGTGCAGCGGGCGATGGTCGATCATCACGGATCCCAGTGCGGGTTCTGCACGCCGGGGTTCGTCATGGCCCTGTTCGCGCGCTTCCACGACGCCAACGCCGATCCGGACGACCGGGAGGAAACCCTCGACGCCCTGGCCGGAAACCTGTGTCGCTGCACCGGGTATCGCCCGATCCTGGACGCCGCCGCCGCCATGGCCTGCGATGGCCGCGTCGACCGGTTTACGGCAGCCGAACCGGAAACAATGGCGGCGCTGCGCGGCCTGCGCCGGTCGACGCCGGCGTCGTTGACCGGTCCCCGTGGCATCTATGTCGCGCCCCGCAATTTGACCGAACTGGCGGCGGTGCTGGATGCCGCGCCGGACGCCACGCTGCTGGCCGGCGGCACCGATGTCGGGCTGTGGGTGACCAAGCAGCACAAGCGGCTGAACCCGGTGATCTATCTGGGCGGCGTGGCCGAGCTTCAGGGCATCGTCGAGCGGGACGGGACGATCGACATCGGCGCGGCCGTCACCTACGCCGAGGCGCTGCCGGTCATCGCCCGGCACTATCCCGGTTTCGGCGTGATGCTGCGTCGCCTGGGGTCCGACCAGATCCGCAACTGCGGCACCATCGGCGGCAACATCGCCAACGGCTCGCCCATCGGCGACAGCATGCCGCCGCTGATCGCGCTGGGCGCCACCCTGGTGCTCAACGGGGGCGGCGACCGGCGGGAGATGCCGCTGGAGGAGTTCTTTCTGGCCTATCGCAAAACCACCCTGCGACCGGGCGAGGTGGTGGAACGGGTTCGGTTCCCGGCCGCCGACCCGGCCCGGCACTTTGCCGTCTACAAGGTGTCCAAGCGGTTGGACCAGGACATCTCCGCCGTCTGCGCCGGCTTTTCCCTGAGCCTGGACGGCGGCCTTGTATCGGATTTCCGCGCCGCCTTTGGCGGCATGGCGGCCGTGCCCAAGCGGGCCGGTCTGGTCGAGGCGTTCGTCGTCGGGCGCCCCTGGAGCCTGGAAACGGCGGTCGGGGCCATGGCCCGGATGGACGAGGATTTCGACCCGATGACCGACATGCGAGCCAGCCGGGATTACCGCCGTCTGGTGGCCCGCAACCTGCTGCTGCGGTTCTACGAGGAAACGACCGGCCAGCCGTCGGCGGAGGCGGCCGATGGCTGACGGCGGCGACAGCGCTCGGGGGCGGGGCGCGCCCATCCGCGGCGGCGTGACCGAGGCGATCCCGCACGACAGCGCCGCCAAGCATGCGACCGGGGAAGCGCGGTACACCGACGACATACCCGAGTTGCCCGGCACCCTGATGGCCCATGTGCTGATGTCGGACCGGGCCCACGCGATCATAAGAGGGATCGACCCGAGTGCCGCTCGGGCCGCGCCCGGCGTCCATGCCGTGATCACCGCCGCCAACGTGCCGGGCGCGGTCGATATCGGCCCGGTCTTCCCCGGCGATCCGGTCCTGGCCGTCGACCGGGTCGAGTACGCGGGCCAGGCGGTGGCCGCGGTGGCCGCCGAAACACTGGACCAGGCCCGCCATGCCGCCGCCCTGATCAAGGTCGACTATGAGGACCTGCCCGCTATCCTGACCGCCGAGGCGGCGCTGGAGAAGCGCCATTTCGTCTCGCCCAGCCTGACCATGCGTTTGGGCGACAGCGCGGCCGCCCTGGCCGCCGCCCCGCACCGGCTGCGCGGCGAGGTCACCATCGGCGGCCAGGATCATTTTTACCTGGAAGGCCAGATCGCCTACGCCCTGCCGGGCGAGGACGGCGACTTGCTGGTCCATTCCTCCACCCAGCATCCGTCGGAGGTGCAGCACCTCATCGCCAAGGTGCTGGGCCGCCCCGACCACGCGGTGACCGTGGAGGTGCGGCGGATGGGCGGCGGCTTTGGCGGCAAGGAGACCCAGCCGGCGTTGATCGCCTGCATCGCGTCGCTTCTGGCCGACCGCACGGGACGGCCGGTCAAGCTGCGGCTCGACCGCGACGACGACATGCTGATGACCGGCAAGCGGCACGATTTCTTTGTCCGCTACGATATCGGCTTCGACGCCGAGGGGCGGATCCACGGCGCGGACATGGAATTGGCGGGGCGCTGCGGCATGTCGCCCGACCTGTCCAACGCCGTCGTCGACCGGGCCATGTTCCACGCCGACAACGCATACTACCTCGGCAACGCCACCATCACCGGCCACCGCTGCAAGACCCATACGGTCAGCAACACCGCCTTCCGGGGGTTCGGCGGCCCGCAGGGGATGGTCGCCATCGAGTACGTGGTGGACGAAATCGCCCGCCATCTGCGGCTCGACCCGCTGACGGTGCGCCGGCTGAACCTCTACGGTGGGGCGCCGCGCGACATCACCCCCTACCACCAGAAGGTGACCGACAACATCCTGCCGGACCTGATGGAGCAGCTCGAGACCAGCAGCGACTATTGGGCCCGGCGCCGGGCCATCGACGCCTTCAACGCCTCCCACCCGACGCGCAAGCGCGGCCTGGCCATGACCCCGGTCAAGTTCGGCATTTCCTTCACCGCCACCCATCTCAACCAGGCCGGCGCCCTGGTCCATGTCTATACCGACGGGTCGGTGCAGCTGTCCCACGGCGGGACGGAGATGGGGCAGGGGGTCTACATCAAGGTCGCCCAGATCGTAGCCGAGGAATTCCAGATCGATCTCGACCGGGTGCGGATCGTCGCGACCAGCACGGGCAAGGTGCCCAACACCTCGCCGACCGCCGCCTCGTCGGGCACCGATCTTAACGGCATGGCGGCGCTCAACGCCGCGCGGGCGATCAAGAACCGGCTGGTCGATTTCTGCGCCGGGCATTTCAAGGTCGATCCGGGCGCGGTGGTCTTCGGCGCCAACACTGTGGCGGTCGGCGGCCGCTCCTTCGGCTTTGCCGAGATCGTCCGGCTGGCTTACATGCACCGGGTATCCCTGTCGGCGACCGGGTTCTATAGGACCCCGAAGATCTGGTGGGATCGGGAGACGGCGCGCGGCCGGCCCTTTTATTATTTCGCCTATGGCGCGGCGGTCAGCGAGATGGAAATCGACACCCTGACCGGTGAATACCGGCACCTGCGGGCCGACCTGCTGCACGATTGCGGACGGTCCATCAACCCGGCCATCGATCTGGGCCAGGTGGAGGGCGGCTTTGTCCAGGGCGTGGGCTGGCTGACGACGGAGGAGCTGTGGTGGGACGGGCAGGGAAGGCTGCGCACCCACGCGCCGTCGACCTACAAGATCCCGACCGCCCGCGACCTGCCGGAGGACTTCCGGGTGACGCTGCTGACCGACGCCCCCAACCCCGAGAACGCCGTGCACCGGTCCAAGGCGACGGGCGAACCGCCCCTGATGCTGGCCATCGCCGCCTATCTGGCGCTCAAGGACGCGGTCGCCGCCGTCGGCGACCACCGCCTGTCGCCGCGCCTGGATGCTCCGGCGACGCCCGAGCGGGTGCTGATGGCGGTCGAGGCGTTGCGTACCCGGCTGGCCGAACGGCGGGCGGCGGAATGACGGATTTTGGGACCGATTGGCTGGAGGCCGTGACCCGGGCGCGGGCCGAGAACAGTCCATGCGTTCTGGTGACGGTGGCCGAGGCCGACGGGTCGACACCGCGGGGTGCCGGCACCAAGATGGTGGTCTTTGCCGATGGCGCGGCCGGCACCATCGGCGGCGGGGCGCTGGAGTACCGCGCGTTGGAGGTCGCCCGAGGGCTGCTTGCCGACGGCGCCGGCAGGGCGCAGCTCCGGGAGTTTCCCTTGGGGCCGGCGCTGGGCCAGTGTTGCGGCGGCCATGTCTCGCTGTTGTTCGAGCCGATGAGCCCGCCGCGCGCCACGTTGCTGCTGTTCGGCGCCGGCCATGTCGGGCGGGCCCTGGTGTCGGTGCTCGATGGAACCGGCATTGCCGTCCGCTGGATCGACTCGCGGGTCGAGGAGTTTCCCGACGCCATCCCGGCCGGGGTGACCAGGATCCTCACCGATGCGCCGGAGGCGGAGGTGGAGTCGGCCCCGGCCGGCGCCGCCTATCTGGTGATGACCCACAGCCACGCTATCGATCTGGCGCTGGTCGAAGCGATCCTGCGGCGGGATGACTTTGTCTATTTGGGTCTGATCGGGTCGCGGTCGAAGCGCGCCCGGTTCGAGCGCCGGCTGCGGACCCGCACCCTTCCAACCGACCGGCTGGTCTGTCCCATCGGGATCGATGGCGTCACCGGCAAGCGGCCGAAAGAAATCGCCATCGCCGTCGCCGCCCAACTGCTCCAGCGCCTGGCCGTCCCGGTCGGCGCCCCCTCCAGCGAGGAACCCGCCCCGTGACCCTTCTCGGGAACCGTCTGCCCAACCATAAGGGGCGCCGCGCCGCCATCGACGGCGCCTACCGCATGGACGAGACGGCGGCGGTGACGGCCCTGATCGAGCAGGCCCGATTGCCCGCGGCGGCCAGCCGCCGGCTGGAGGCCCGCGCCGCCGAACTGGTCGAGGGGGTTCGCCGTGCTCACCACAGCGGCGGCCTGGAGGCTTTTCTCCAGGAGTATGAATTGTCGACCAAGGAAGGCGTGGCGCTGATGTGCCTGGCCGAGGCGCTGCTGCGCATCCCGGACGCGGCCACCGCCGACCTCCTGATCGAGGACAAGATCGGCGGCGCCGATTGGGACGCGCATGTCGGCAAGGGCGACAGCCTGTTCGTCAACGCCTCGACCTGGGCCCTGATGCTGACCGGCCGCGTGGTCAAGCTGGACGACGAGATGCGCCAGCCCCGGCCGCTGCTGGCCAGGCTGATCCGCCGGACGGGCGAGCCGGTTATCCGTCAGGCCATGATCCAGGCGATGCGCATCATGGGCCGGCAGTTCGTCATGGGCCGGACCATCGGCGAGGCTCTCGATCGCGCCCGCGAGGCGGAAAAGCACGGCTACCGCTACAGCTACGACATGCTGGGAGAAGCGGCGCGCACCGACGCGGATGCCGAGCGCTATCTGTCGTCCTACCGCAAGGCCATTTCCGCCATCGGAGCGCGGGCCAAGGGACGCGGCCCCATCGACGGGCCGGGCATCTCGGTCAAGCTGTCGGCGCTGCACCCGCGGTACGAGGCGGCGCGGCGCGGCGAAGCGGTGCCGGCCCTGACGGCGCGGCTGAAGGAGCTGGCGCTGCTGGCCCGATCCTTCGACATCGGGCTGTGTGTCGATGCCGAGGAGGCCGACCGGCTGGATCTGTCCCTGGACATCGTCGAGGGGGTCTATGACGACCCTGCGCTCGGCGGCTGGAAAGGCTTCGGTCTGGCCGTTCAGGCCTATCAGAAGCGGGCGCCGTTCGTGCTGGACTGGCTGGCCGACCTGGCCGCCGGTGGCGGTCGCCCCCTGATGGTGCGGCTGGTCAAGGGCGCCTATTGGGATACCGAGATCAAGCTGGCCCAGGAACGCGGGCTGGACGGTTATCCGGTGTTCACGCGCAAGGCGTCGACCGACGTGTCCTACCTGGCGTGCGCCCGGCGGCTGCTGGACCGGCGCGACGTGTTCTACCCGCAATTCGCCACCCACAACGCCCAGACCATCGGCTATGTGCTGGAGGCGGCGGGCAACCGCGCCGGGTTCGAGTTCCAGCGCCTGCACGGCATGGGCGAGGCCCTGTACGATCAGATCGTGTCGCCGACCCTGCCTTGCCGGGTCTATGCGCCGGTCGGCAGCCATGAGGATCTGCTGGCCTATCTGGTCCGGCGGTTGCTGGAAAACGGCGCCAACACCTCCTTCGTCAACCGGCTGCAGGACGAGGACGTGCCGGTGGCCGATATCGTGGCCGACCCGATCGGAAAGGTGGCGGCCCTGGCCAACAAGCCGCACCCCAGAATTCCCCTGCCGGGCGACCTCTACCGGCCCGAGCGGAGCAATTCCAAGGGGCTGGATCTCACCGATCCCAACCCGCTGGGCGAGGTGCTTGTGGCGATGGAAGAGGCCCTGGTCGAGCCGGCGACCGCTGTGCCGCTGATCGGCGACGGGGAGGGAACCGGCGGTTCTGTGCGTGCGGTCATGGACCCGGCCGACCGCGACCGCCGGGTCGGCACCGTGCGCGACGCCACCCCGGACGACGTCGACCGGGCGCTGGCCCTGGCCCAGGCGGCGTGGCGTCGGTGGGACGAGGCCGGCGGCGCAGCGCGAGCCGAGGCGCTGGACCGCGTCGCCGCGCTGATGGAGGACAACCGCGCCGCGCTGATGGCGCTGGCGGTGCGGGAGGCCGGCAAGACCCTGCCCGACGCCGTGGCCGAGGTGCGCGAGGCGGTGGATTTCTGCCGCTATTATGCCGCCCGGGCGCGGAAGGATTTTGCGGCACCGATCCGGCTTCCCGGCCCGACAGGGGAGGAAAACACGCTGTCCCTGCGGGCCCGCGGAATTTTCGTGTGCATCAGCCCGTGGAACTTCCCGCTGGCCATCTTTGTCGGTCAGGTCGCCGCCGCTCTTGCCGCCGGCAACGCGGTCATCGCCAAGCCGGCCGAACAGACGCCGCTGATCGCCCATTACGCGGTGGGCCTGTTCCGGCAGGCGGGGGTGCCGGCCGACGTGCTACACCTGGTGCCGGGCGACGGTGCCACCATCGGCGGCCGGCTCGTGGCCGACCCGCGGATTTCCGGCGTGTGCTTCACCGGGTCGACGGAAACCGCGCGGGCGATCAACCGGGCCCTGGCCGAACGGCCCGGACCCATCGTGCCGCTGATCGCCGAGACCGGCGGCCAGAACGCCATGATCGTCGACAGCACGGCCCTGCCGGAACAGGTGGTGGTCGATGTGGTGGACAGCGCCTTCCGCAGTTGCGGTCAACGCTGTTCGGCCTTGCGGGTGCTGTTCGTTCAGGACGGCGTCGCCGACCGCCTTCTGACCATGCTGGAGGGAGCCGTCCGTACGCTTCGCGTCGGCGATCCGGGGTTGCTGGCGACCGATGTCGGCCCGGTCATCGACGCCGAGGCCAGGGACGGGCTGGAGCGCCACGCCGAGCGCATGGCGCGGGAGGCGAAACTCTTGTTCCAGGCCGCGATGAACCCCGATGCCGGGCGCGGCACCTTCTTCGCCCCGCGCGCCTATCTGATCGACGGTTTGGATCAATTGGACCGCGAGGTGTTCGGCCCGATCCTGCATGTCGTGCGGTACAAGGCGGGAGGCCTGGACCGAGTCCTGGACCAGATCGAGGCGACCGGCTACGGCCTGACGCTGGGCGTCCATACCCGCATCGAACGCACCGCCCGGTACGTCCACCGCCGCCTGGGCGTCGGCAACACCTATATCAACCGCAACATGATCGGCGCCGTCGTCGGCGTTCAGCCCTTTGGCGGCGAGGGGTTGTCGGGCACCGGCCCAAAGGCCGGCGGCCCCCACTACCTGACCCGCTTCGCCACCGAGCGGACCCTGACCGTCAACACCACGGCGGCGGGGGGAAACACGTCCCTGGTATCCCTGTCGGAAGATGGGCCGGACGCCGCGACGGCGGACCGGCCCCTGGCCGCGCAGTAGCGGCACGGCATTCTCGCGGCGGCATCGGCACGCACAGGTCCCGGATCGCCGCTGCGCGTCGTCCGGGACTCGCGGCGAGAGCGTTCGGGCGGAGGTGCTCCAAGAAAAAGGACACGATCCCCGGCCTTCGAGCCGGGGTCAAGGCGAGACGGCGCGATTGGCATTCTCGCGGCGGCATCGGCACGCACAGGTCCCGGATCGCCGCTGCGCGTCGTCCGGGACTCGCGGAGGGAGTGTTTGGGCGGAGGTGCTCGAAGAAAAAGGACACGATCCCCGGCCTTCGAGCCGGGGTCAAGGCGAGACGGCGCCATTGGCATTCTCGCGGCCGCACCGGCGGCGGCGATGGACGGTCAGCCCGTCGCGGCCCGCTCCCTGACCGGCTGACGGTCGGCCAGCCAGGCGGCGAGGCGGGCCTGTCCCGCTTCCGGCACGGCGAGGCCCAGCTTGGTCCGCCGCCACAGAATGTCCTCGGCGGTGCGGGCCCATTCGCCGTCGACCAGATAGGCCACCTCGGCCTCGTACAGGCCGCCGCCGAAATCCTCGCCCAGATCGGCCATCGTCGCCTTGCCGTCCAGGAAGCGGTGGCACAAGGTGCCGTACAGCCGGGCGTAGCGGGTGGACAGGTCTTCCGGCAGCCAGCCGAAAACGGCACGGAGACCGCGCAGGAAGCGGCCGAAATCGGCATCGGGCATGTCGCCGCCGGGCAGGGGGACGGTGGCCGTCCAGGTCGGCTTCAGGTCCGGCAGGTGGGGTTTCAGCTTGTCCAGCGCGTGTTCGGCCAGCTTGCGGTAGGTGGTGATCTTGCCGCCATAGATCGACAGCAGCGGCGCGCCGCCGTCGGGCGCCTGAACGTCGAACACGTAGTCCCGCGTCACCGCCGATGGGTTGTCGGTCTGGTCGTCGTAGAGCGGCCGCACCCCGGCATAGGTGCGCACGATGTCCGCCGCCTGGACCGGTTTGGCGAAGTAGCGGTTGACGGCCTCCAAAAGGTAGGTCGTTTCCTCGGCGCTGATGGCGACGGTGGCCGGGTCGCCGTCGAATACCAGATCGGTGGTGCCGATCAGGGTGTACCGGTGTTCGTAGGGGATCGCGAAGATCACCCGCCGGTCGGTGTTCTGGAAGATGTAGGCGTGGTCGCCGTCATAGACGCGCGGCACGACGATGTGGCTGCCCTTGACCAGCTTCAGGTTGGCGGGGCTGTTCTGGCCAAGCGCGCCGCGCTGGAACAGATCGACCCAGGGTCCGGCGGCGTTGACCAGAATGCGGGCCCGGACGGTGTGGCGGGTACCGGTGTCGCCGTCCTCCAGCTCCGCCTCCCAATGGTCGCCGACCCGCCTGGCGCCGGCGCAGCGGGTGCGGACGTGGACGGCGGCGCCGCGCCGCTCGGCGTCCAGGGCGTTGAGGACAACCAGCCGCGAATCCTCGACCCAGCAGTCGGAATAGGCGAAGCCGAGGGTAAGGTCGGGTTTGAGCGCCGCGCCCTCGGGCCGCTGGCGCAGGCGCAAGGTCTTCGTTCCGGGCAGCGACCGCCGGCCGCCGATATGGTCGTAGAGGAACAACCCCAGCCGCACCATCCAGGCGGGGCGCAGCAGCTTGTTGTGGGGCAGCACGAAGCGCAGCGGCCAGATGATGTGCGGCGCGGCGCGCAGCAGCACCTCGCGTTCGGCCAGCGCCTCGCGCACCAGCCGGAACTCGTACATCTCCAGATAGCGCAGGCCGCCATGGATCAGCTTCGACGACGCCGACGAGGTGGCGCCCCCCAAATCTCCCTGCTCGCACACCACCACCGACAGGCCGCGGCCGGCCGCGTCCCGGGCGATGCCCGCGCCGTTGATGCCGCCGCCGACGATCAGCAAATCCACCAGGTCCGTCATGTCGCTTCTCTTTCCATGTCAGCCCAAGGATATAGCAGCCCGGCGCCCGACGTACACCGCCGAGTGGGTCGAACAGGACAACAGGCCCCCATGGCCGACGGCGGGAAAGCCGTCTAATCTCGGGTCATGCGGGGACTCAGACGTGTGCTCTACGGACTGGCAATCGCCCTGGTGCTGGTCATTGCCGGCGCCGTCGGCCTTTGGCTGGTGGCCGGACCGGACCTGCTGGCCCGAACCGCCGTGACCGCGCTCGCCGCCCGCGGTATCCCCGTGGAGCAGGTGCATATCGACCGGATCGGGTGGCGCGGCGCAACCCTGTCGGGCATCCGGGCCGGGGCCGACGGGGCGGTCGAGGTCCAGCGGATGGATCTCGCCTACGATCCGCTGACGGTGCTTCGCGACCGCAAGGTCGACCGGGCCACGGTCGAGGGGCTGACCGTCCGGCTTTCGGTCGACGCCGACGGCGCCGTGACGGTTGCCGGCCTGCCGCTGCCGGCGGGATCGGCGACGGACCCGACTCCGGCTGGCCCTCCATCCTTGCCGGTGGACGCGGCCACCGTCCGGGACGCGACCCTGATCGCCGAAACGCCCTGGGGCCGGGTGACGGCGCCGTTGTCGGCGATGCTGGAGACGATGGATGACAGTGCCTTGCGATTCTCCGGCGAGGCCGACCCCGTGCATGACGTCGCCGCGGCCGGGGTGACGATCGATGGGGTATGGGCGGCGGACGGCGGGCTGGAGGCCGATGGCGATTGGACCGTGACGCTGGCCACAGCCGATGTTCCGGGATTGGCCGAGGACATCGAAACCGCGCTTGCGGGCCGGGTGGCGATGATTGGCGGGGTGGTCACCGCGACGGTGGCGGAACCGGCGACGGTCACCGGCCGCACCGAGGCCCTGGGTGGGGCATGGCGCGCCGATGTGGCTCAGGCCGGCATCCCCGGGAGGCCGTGGCTGACGGTGACGATGGGGGCGGCCGACCGCACCGTCGATCTGAACGCGACGATCCGCCTGCAGACCGGGGACGCGTCGGGAACGGCCCTGGTGCGTGCCGGTGCGGTGCAGGCCGGAGCGGCGGGCTGGCTGGCGACAATGGAGACGCTGACCGCCGAGGGCGGGCCGGTGACGGTTGGCGGGCTGACGCTGAACGTGGCCGATCTTCGCCTGTCGGGGTCCGGCACGGCGGAGAAGTGGCAGGTCGATGTGAGCCTGGATCTGGCGGTGGCGGGCGACGCCGCCGGCGGTCTTGCGGTCGAGGAGGGGCGGGTGGCCGTGACGGGGACGGTCGCGGTGGCCGACGGTGTGCTGGCGTTCCGGCCGGTCGGCTGCGTCGATCTGTCGGCCATGGTCCTTGAAATCCCCGGTGGCGCGCGGGTGGTCGATGGGCCGGCGCTCTGTCTGGAGGCGTTGGCCGACGCGCCGCTCGTCACCGCGCCGCTGTCGCCCGGCCACCCTGACGGCGTGGCGCTGGCCGCGCGGGTGCCGTCCGCGCCCCTGACGGTGATGGTGGACGGCAATGGCGGCGCGAAGCGCATGGTCCTGCGCACACCGCGGGCCGATCTGGTGGGGTCCTGGCGCGACGGTCGGGGCGCGGGCGAAGCGACGCTGACGGGGGGCCGCGCCGACCTTCCCTGGGGCGGTCTGAGCTTGGACGGGATCGGCGGGCGGGTCGTCCTGGTTCAAGGCGCCGACCGGCCCGTGGAGGCACGCTTTGCCGTGGAGGCTGTGCGCCTGGCCGGCGATCCCGCGCCGCTCCGGCCGGTGCGGGTGACCGGCGATGCGGCCCTGACCGGAGACGGGCGGGCGACCGCCACGGGCCGGGCCGTGGTCGGCGACGGCCCGGCCCTGTCGTTCCAGGCCCGGCACGACGTGCCAAGCGGCACCGGCCGGATTGAGGCGACCCTGGCGCCCATGACCTTCCTGCCCGGCGGTCTGCAACCGGCCGCGATCTCCCCGGCTTTGGCCGGGCTCGGGATCGCCGAAGCCACCGGCGCGCTCTCGGGATCGGCGCGGTTCGCCTGGGGCGCGGCGGGCGGTTCGGACGGATCGCTCGATATCGCCGGTCTGTCGTTCCGTTTGCCGGGCGTGGCGGTGACCGACCTGTACGGCCGGATCCGCGCCGACAGGCTGGCGCCGCTCCGTGTGCCGCCCGGACAGCGCGCCAGCGTGGCGTCGGTCCAGGCCGGGATCCTGCTGGAGGACGGCGTCATGCAGTTCGGTATCGACGACCGGCGGCTGGGGGTCACGGCCCTTGGCTTTTCCTGGGCCAGCGGGTCCCTGCGCGCCGATCCCTTTGTTTTGCGCCTCGGCGACACCGACCGGACCATCACCCTGCATGCCGATAGCGTCGATCTGGCCCAGGTCCTGGCCCACACGCCGGTGCCGGACCTGGAGGTCAGCGGGCGGTTGAGCGGGCGGATTCCCGTCCGCCTCACGGATGACACGATGATCATCGAGAATGGCGTTCTGGAAACGAAAGGGCCGGGTGTGGTGCGGTATCGCCCGACATCGGAGGCGCCGGCGGACGCGGACGGGTCGGACAACGTGGCGTTGCTGCTTTCGGCGGTGCGCAATTTCCATTATGAGAGTTTGCGGATGACCATCGACGGGCGCACGGGGGAGGATCTGACGGTCGGATTGGCCATAAGCGGCGCCAATCCGGACCTTTACGACGGATATCCGATCGTTCTGAACGTCAATCTGGAGGGGCCGTTGGACCGGATCCTGCGCAGCGGTTTGGAAACCCTGTCCATCGGCCGTCAGGCCGAGGAGTTCTTTCAGCGGCGGGCCGGAGAGACCGGCCGATGACGCTTCCGCGTCCTACGGAGGGGAAGGAGCCGTTCAGACCGATGTTCCCGGAAGTGCTCTCCCCGGCCGGCCGGCTGGCCTTGGCGGTCCTGGCTGTCTTGAGCGTTGGCGCCTGTCAGCCGACGGTGAAGGTCCAGGCTCCCGACAAGCCGATCGAGATCAATCTGAACGTCCGCATCGACCAGGAGGTGCGGGTCAAGCTCGACCGCGACCTGGAAGACCTGTTCTCCGAAAAAGATGAGATATTCTGAGGAAGCGATGGCCACGATTTCTCGCCGATCTCTGCTGATCGCCTGCGGCTGCGGTCTGGGGCTGGCCGCCATCGGCGGCGTCGGACCCGCTTGGGCGCTGACCCTGGACGAAGCCCGCGCCGCCGGTCTGGTCGGCGACCGCATCGACGGGCTGCTGGGCGCCGTGACCGACAGCGCCGAAGTCAGACGGCTGGTCGACGAGGTCAATCAACGGCGGATGGCCGAATATCGGCGCCTGGCGGCGCAGAACAACGTGCCCCTGGAAGCGGTCCAGAAGCAGGCGGGCGAGGCCCTTCTCGACCGGGCCCAGCCGGGCTGGTACATCATGGGCGCGACGGGCCAATGGACCCGGAAGTAGCCCGATCCTGACGTTTATCCCGCCAGCGGGCACCGGTCGCCGGTCACCTGGACAAAGCTGCGCTCGCCTTCCACCGCCGTGAACCGGTGTTCCCAGCCGTCCAGAACCACGGAAGTATGGAGGGGCAGAAGCCCCGTCACCGTGCTGGTTTCCCCGCCGATGACCGTGAAGTTGAGAGAAACCTCCCGTGCCGGGTCGTACCAGCCCAGCGGCCCGCCGCCGTCGGCGACCGCGTTCTGGCCGCGCCCGGTGACCGTGATCCGGCCGTCCGAAAAACCGATCGAGGTGTTGGGTCCGTCATAGATCGGGGTCGGCATGATAAAGCGCTTGGTCACCGTGTCGATGCAGTCCTTGGCCTCGTCCGCGGCGCCGATATAAAACGCCAGGCGTTCGGGCGGCACGCCGGCCGCCAGCCGTTCGGCCACCAGTTCCGCGAAATCCCGGGCCACGCCGGTCGGCACCTCGCGCTCGAACCGGGCCAGCAGTTCGTCGTATTGACGCTGGGCGGTCCGGGCGGCCGCCTCCAGACGGATGGCGTTCTGCTCCAGGGTGGCCTTGGTCTGCTCCAGGGCCGCGACATCCTCGGTCAGCTGGTTCTCGCGGCTGATCACCTGTTGGACACCGCTTTGATAGGCAAACACCGAGGCCACGACCAGGGTCACGATGTAGAAACCGATCCGCGTGATCGCCCCCCAGATCCGGCGGCGGTAGCGGCGTTCGGGGTCATGCAGGCCAAGGGACATGGTGGACAACCGGATAGAGGACAACAACGGGCGATGAGACGGGCCGATGGCCTATCTCTCCGAATCGCGACCCCTAGAAGTACGACAAAGGCAGGGCGTCCGCCAAGTCGCGGCTGGGAACCTCTCCAGGAAATGGTTACAGGCTTCCGGCGGTTGGCGTTGGGCCGGCGGTTGGGTAATGTGCCGCCAACTCTCAATACAACCCTGGGACCCGGTCATAGCCGGGCCCAATCGGAGGATCCATGGGCGGTACAATCGGTCATTTCATCGGCGGCAAGTCTGTCGGCGGCACCAGCGATCGCTTTGGCGACGTGTTCAACCCGGCGACCGGCGAGGTCTCGGGGCGTGTCGCCCTGGCCACGGTCGACGAGGTCGGGGCGGCCATCCGCAATGCCCAGGAAGCCCTGCCGGGCTGGGCCGCGACGCCGTCGGTGGTCCGCGCCCGGGTCATGTTCCGCTTCAAGGAACTGATCGAACGGAACATCGACGAGCTGTCGGCCCTGATCACGGCCGAGCACGGCAAGGTTCTGTCGGATGCCAAGGGCGAGGTTCAGCGCGGTCTCGAGGTGGTGGAGTTCACCTGCGGCATTCCCCACCTGCTCAAGGGCGAATACAGCGAGAATGTCGGCACCGAGATCGACAGTTTCTCGATGCGGCAGCCGGTCGGGGTGTGCGCCGGGATCACGCCGTTCAACTTTCCGGTCATGGTGCCGTTGTGGATGCTGTCCGTGTCGGTGGCCTGCGGCAACACCTTCGTGCTCAAACCGTCGGAACGCGACCCGTCACCCTCGCTGCGGCTGGCCGAGCTGTTCATCGAGGCCGGGGCGCCTCCGGGCGTGCTCAACGTCGTGCAGGGCGACAAGGCGGCGGTCGATGCGCTGCTGACCGATCGCCGGGTGGCGGCGGCCAGTTTCGTCGGCTCGACGCCGATCGCCGAATATGTCTATGCGACGGCGGCCGCGGCGGGCAAGCGGGTGCAGGCGCTGGGCGGGGCCAAGAACCACATGGTGGTGATGCCCGATGCCGATCTCGACCGGGCGGCCAACGCCCTGATGGGGGCCGGGTATGGGGCGGCGGGCGAGCGCTGCATGGCGATCTCGGTGGCCGTGGCGGTGGGCGATGTCGGCGACGCGCTGGTCGACAGCCTGGCCAAGAAGGTCCGGGCCCTGAAGGTCGCGCCCGGCACCGATCCCGACGCCGAGATGGGGCCGCTGATCACCCGCGCCCATCTCGACAAGGTCCGCGGCTATGTCGACCTGGGTGTGGAGGAGGGCGCCAAACTGGTGGTCGACGGCCGCGATCTGAAGCTGCAAGGTTACGAGAACGGGCATTTCCTGGGGGGCTGCCTGTTCGACCAGGTGACCGCCGACATGCGCATCTACAAGGAGGAGATCTTCGGCCCGGTCCTGTCCGTGGTGCGGGCGCCGGACTTCGTCGCCGCGCTGGACCTGGTCAACAACCACGAATACGGCAACGGCACCGCCATCTTCACCCGCGACGGCGATGCCGCGCGCACCTTCGCCAGCAACTGCAATGTCGGCATGGTCGGCGTCAACGTTCCGATCCCGGTGCCGATGGCTTTCCACAGCTTCGGCGGCTGGAAACGGTCGAGCTTCGGCGACAGCGGCATGTACGGCATGGAGGGCGTGCGGTTTTACACCAAGCTCAAGACCGTGACCGCCCGCTGGCCCAGCGGTCTGGCCCACCAGGGCGCGGAATTCACCATGCCGGTGGTGCGGTGATGCCGTAGGATCCGCGCCCGATCGGAACGCCGCCGGTCGGCCCGTCGCGGACGCTTCCGAGCACGGTGGCGAGCGGCCGGTTCGAGCCCGTACCTACCGAGTTGCTGCGGCGCGGCGAACGGCTGCTTTGGTGACGTCAGAGGGGACTACTCCCACGATCCAGCCTTGGCATCGACAAGGTGGATGATCGCGGATGGGCTTGAGATCCAATATCCATCGAAGTTTTCACCAAGGTCTTCGATTTCGTTGCAACATACGACACCCGCCTCTTTCAGAACCTTCGCCGCTTTATTTGTGTCATCCGTCACGATCTCAAGCCACAGTTCGGCTTGGCTCATCGCCGCAACCTTGTCGATCCACAGGTTATTCGCACCAAACTTGAACCCAACTGCATCTCCCGAAGGTCCACCAACTTCCTCAAGCCCTAAAGTGTCTCGGTAGAAAGCCACCGTCTGGTGGTACTGATGCGGTGGAACCTTCATCGCAATGTTCTTCCCACCAGAAAACTTCGCTGGCATGTCTATTCTCCTTTCTGATTACATGGAAAATAATGAATTAAATGATGCGCCCTGCGGTAACTCGCGTTGTGTTGAACGTTGCGGAGCGTGTCATTCCACGTGGGACTTCAGCCGGTCGAGGGCGCTGTCCCATTTCATAGCCACTTGGTCCAGAAATGCGTTCGCTTCGTTCATGCGCTGCGACTCGAGTCTGTATAGCGTCTCACGCCCTGCCTTTTCCGAAGACACTAGCTGAGCTTTGGCCAATGTCTTGAGATGCTTGCTGATTGCCTGGCGCGAAACGTCCGTTCCTTCGCAAAGCGAGGATATGGAAAGCGAGTTTTGCTTCTGCAGTCGGACTATTATGCCCAAACGTCGCGCGTCCCCAAGAGCGGCAAACGTGGTCGCGAGGTCCAGTGGCACGACATCGTGCTCCCCGATCATTCCACAAACTCTTTGATGTTCATTGTCTGCACGTCCCATCCGCCCTGGTTGTCACGGAAAGCTTGCAGTCGCCGCTCCTCAGGCAGCTTCTCAAAGCCACTCTCCCGGACAGTTAGTCTTGAACCACTGGCTGTTGGCTCAAGGGTGAATTCGACTAGCGTCACTTTCTGATCCAAGTCTGGGGCATCCGGTTGGATGCTCTCATCCATTGGCCAGACGAAGCTGAAAAAGCGCGGCTCGTCCATAACCACGACCTCGGCCCAAAACGGTAGACCCTCATGCCCCGGGTATCTGGTTTCGCCGAATGTCACTTCCCCGAGTTCAAAGGGTTCATGAAGCGAAAGGCGGAACCATGACCCGAACTCCTCGTGATCTGTTAGGGCCTTCCAGACCCTCTCAACGGGAGCTTTAAGGTCTATGGTCCTTACAATCTGATCCTTCATGCGCAACTCCTTAGTTGCATATTGACATATACCACGGCAATGCGCAACGCAATGGTTGCATATTCGTTTCCGGAATATGTGCAGGTATGTTGCCGAAAGCAGACACACGGCCGATCAGAGCAGACGGCAGGTTTGTCCCGCCAGAAAACCTTTCGACAGAATGGATTGATTTTCCGCCATCCCAATGGGGGCCGGCGCCCTGTGCCGGGCCGGCCCTAAAGCCCGAAGACGTGGGGGGCCAGCAGGGTGAAGGTCAGCCACATCAGAACTAGCAGCGGCAGGCCGCCGCGCAGGAAATCCATGAACCGGTAGTGGCCGGGCCCCATCACCAGCAGGTTGGTCTGATAGCCGATCGGCGAGGCGAAGGAGCAATTGGCCGCCAGCAGCACGGTGATGGCCATGATCGACGGCTCCAGGCCCAGCGTGCGCGCCACGCCGACCGCGATCGGCGTGAACAGGATGGCGCAGGCGTTGTTGGTCAGCACGTTGGTGGCCGCGGCGACCACCAGGAACAGGATCGAGACGTTGATCATCGGGTCCGTGCTGCCGATGGCGTCGAGCAGGGCGGTGGCCAGGAAGGTCGCGCCGCCGGTGCGTTCCAGCGCCGT
Organism: Inquilinaceae bacterium; assembly: GCA_052168355.1. Taxonomy (GTDB): domain Bacteria; phylum Pseudomonadota; class Alphaproteobacteria; order DSM-16000; family Inquilinaceae; genus JBQLZQ01. The sequence continues at coordinate 5,157 of JBQLZQ010000001.1, read as the reverse complement.
GCCCAGGGCCAGGCTGGCGGCCACCAGCAGCAGGATGCGACGGTCCACCGCCCGGCCGGCCTGACGGATGTTCAGGCAGCCGGTCACCACCATCGCCACCGCACCCAGGATGGCGGCGACGGAAATGGGCAGGATCATGGATGACGCCAGCAGGACCACGACGGAAAAGATGGCCGCCGCCTGGCCCGCCTTGTGCAGGCGGGGAATGTCGCGGGTGGCGCCGGCGATGACCACCAGGTCGGGATTGCGGCCCAGCGCCTCGACATCGTCCTGAGACCCGGCGACCAGCAGCACGTCGCCGGCTTCCAGCCGGATACCGCCGACGCGCTGGCGGGCCATGCGCCCGCGTCGCTGGATGCCCAGAACGCGGCAGTTGAACCGCCGCTGGAACCCGACCACCTCGACGGTCTGCTCGATCATGCGGCTGGCCGGGGCGATCATGACCTCGGCCAGCAGCCTTTCGGTAGGGCGGCGGGCCTCGTCGGCGGCCGACGGTTCGCGCAGGACATCGTGCAGCATGCTGCCCGGGCTGCGGGCCAGGACGTCGGTCAGGGCCTGCCGGGTCGCCGCGGTGATCAGGGTGTCCCCTTCCTCCAGCGTCAGCCCGTCGAAGGGCGGCAGAAGGTTGACGCCGTTCCGCTGGATCACCCGCACGGTGATGTCCGGCAGCCCTTTGAACTGGCCGGCGGCGGGCTGCTGGCCGACCAGGGGACTGTCCGCCGTCACCTCGATCTCGGCGATGAACTGCTTGCCCTGGCTGAGCAGGGACCCGGCCATGGACCCCCGATGGGGCAGAAGCCTGGGAAGGATGACGATCACATAAACCGCGCCGACCCCGGCCATGCAGATGCCGATCACCGAGAAGTCGAACATCCGCAGCGGCGTTTCGCCCAGCTCGGTCAGGGCGCTGGAGACCAGCATGTTGGTGCTCGACCCGATCAGGGTGGTCATGCCGCCCAGGATGGCGGCGAAGCTGAGCGGCATCATCAGGGTGCTGGGCGACCGGTTCATGCGCACGGCCAGGGCCTGCATGATGGGGATGAACATGACCACGACGGGCGTGTTGTTGAGAAAGGCGCTGATCACCAGTACCCCGGCAAACCCGCTGGACAGGCTGAGACGCTGATGATGCTTCGACAGGCGCACGAACATGCGGGTCAGGCCGTTCAATGCTCCGGTCTGCAGCATCGCCTGACCCATCACCATCAACGCCAGGACGGCCAGAAGGGACGGGTTGGCGAACCCGCGCAGGATGGCCACGGCGTCGAGCTGGTTGACGCCCTGGGCATCGGGCAGCGGCAGCAGCTCGAACCAGACCAGCAGGAACGACAGGACGACGATGGAGGTGGTCTCCAGAGAGACCCGTTCCACCGCGAACGACACCATCGCCATCGCCACCAGGGCGATGACCATCCACATATGCCAGGTCGGGTCGATCAGAACTGTCATGGCTGTGCGTTCGTTGCGGTCGCGGGCGAGCGGTGGGGACACCCGGACCTTAGCCGGGTTCGACCGCCTGGTCGTCCCTCTCGTCTTCCTGAGGCCCTGTCAGCCGCCAAACAGGCCGCCGCTGTCCACATCGAGCGGGACATCGACCAGATTGCGCAACCCTATGGTGAAGAAGATGGTGGTGCCGCGCGAAACGTCCCGGTCTTCCGTAAACTGCCGCTGCAGATCCGCGGTCAGAGTGAAGCACTCGTCCTGATAGGTCAAACCGACGCTGGCCAGGCGGTTTTCGCCGGCGTCGAGATCCCGGGACAGGGACGCCCGCGCCGTCCAATAGTCGGCGAAACGGGAGCTGGCCCCCAACACGATCTCCTCGGTATCCCGGTCGGTGCCGGAATTGGCGATGGCGTCGATAAAGGTGTAGGTGGCGCCCACCCGCAGTTCCGGGATGCCGCCGATGGCCCGGATTTCGTGCCGCCGCTCGGAAAAGCTCTCCTGATCGACGCGAAACCGCCAATCCAGATTGACGTACTCGTTCGGCGCCACGGTCAGTCGGCCGACCAGATCGGACCACTGGTCCTCAAGACCCGACCCGTCGGGGAATTCATCGTCGTTGCCGTCGTCGAACCGGTAGCTTTGGCCCAGAAACAGCGTGCTGGCCCCGCCATTGTTGCCGAACAGACCCAGCGTCAGGCCGTAGGTGAAGCGGAGGCCCGTCTCCACCCGGTCGATGCCGTCGAACCGATTGGCGCTGAACAGGTTGATTTCGTCGAACGACAGATCGACGCTGTCGTTGTTGGGGATTACGTCCGAATTGTTGGACAGGTCCGATGCGGCGGTAAAGCCCGCGATCGGTTCGATGAGTTGCTGAAACGACCGTCCTTGCCGAACCAACGGGTATCGCGCGGTGGCCGAGGCGCGGGGATAGAGCCGGGAGGCGAACTCGGCGTCGCCGTTGGTCGTCAGACCGTTCTGGTCGGGGACATCGTCGATCCAGTAGAGGTCTCCCCGCATCCCGCCGAACAGATCGCTGACGATGCCGCTGTCGTCGTAAAACGTCCGCTGCCAACCGCCGTCGAGGGACGCCCGCTGGACATCGATATCCTCAAGGTCGGTGCGGCTCAGCGGGTTGTCGTCGCCGTCCCGCACTATCCCCAGATAGTCGGCCCTGGCCAACCACTGGCCGCCGAAAAACTCCCCTGGCTCGCTCCTGGCGTCCCAGGTGGCCAAGGGGGCCACCAGCGGCTGTTCCACGCCGTCGCTGCGCAGGTCCTGAAACGCGAAGGCCTCCGCCGAAATGTAGTTGAGGCCGTAGAAGCCCTCGGCATAGGCGCGGCTCTCCAGAACATCCAGATCGCTGATGTCGAAGGTCTCGAGGTAGGTGTCGTCGGATGTCCGCTGCAGGTCGAGCCCAGCCCGCCAGTGATCCGACAGTTCGTACTGCGCGTTGCCGAACAGATGGAAGCGCACGGCGTTTTCGCGTGTGACCTCGCCCCGATCCGTGTCTTCGACCCGGTCGCTGCGGTTGACGCTGCCCGATACTTCCAGCGCCCCGTCCTCGAACCGCTTGCGATACTCGCCGCCCAGGACGAAGCCGGCATCGCCGGTGGCGGTCAGGGAAAAGGTCGCGTCCTGATCGGGCGAGATGTCCTGATAATACGTCGTCGTCAGGAACGGGCCGATCACCGACGAGCTCCCGAAGGACGGGTTGAGGAAGCCCGAGCGGCGCTCGACGGTGGGGTCGGGGTGGGAAAGATAGGGCGTGTAGCCCACCGGCACGCCGAAGAAGTCGATAAAGGCGTCGCGGTAGACGACATCCTTGGTCTCCGAACTGTGCGTCACCCTGGCCGCGCGGATCTGCCACAGGGGCGCGCGGCGCGGATTCTCGGGACACAGGGCGCAGGGCGAATAGACGGCGCGTTCGACCTCCGTGTCCGTCGCGTTCCGGCGGACGCCGCCATTGGCGGCCAAGCGGCTGTCGTCGGTCAGCAGCAGCGCCACTTCCCGGGCAAAACCGTTGGCCAGATCGCCATCCAGTTCGGCGTACTCGGCGAACATCACGTCGCCGCTTTCCTCGATCAGCGTGACATTGCCGCTGGCGGTGATGGTCTCGGTACGTTGGTTGTAGGTGACCGTGTCGGCGCGCAACACGCGGTTCTCGTAGATGATCTCGACATTGCCGCGGGCCACGATGATGGCCAGTGTCTCGTCATAGACGACCTCGTCGGCGGAGAACACGGCCGGCAGCCCGTCCGCGACCGGTGCATCCTGTCCGTAGACGGGAAGGGCCAGCGCGGCGGCGACGACCAGGGCCATCGTCGCCAGCAATGTCGAAACACGGGCGTTGCATCGTAACATGCTCAAATATCACCGAGATCGTTGGTCAACGGGACGCCCGAATCAAGCCGGGCAACGTTGGGCAATGGCAAAAGACGAGTCAACCGCAAGCAGCATTCGCCGACGGTCGATAAAATGCACCCGATTGTGCCATATCGGCTTGCGTTGTCGACGGCTTTTCGGCCCCATGCACGTCGGGGCCGGCAGGCGAAGGGAAGGCGAGGGAACTGGCGAAGATGGCACAGGCATTTGCAAGCCAAGGCGACGTCGCGGAGAAGAAGGAGACATTCACGGAGTTGGCGCAGGGCGTTTACTGCCTGACGGCCGAAGGCGATCCCAATGCCGGCGTGATCGTCGGCGACGACGGCGTCATGGTGATCGATGCGCGCGCCACGCCGGTTCTGGCCGAGCGGCTGATCGAGCACATCCGAAAGATCACCGACAAGCCGATCAAATACGTGATGCTGACCCATTACCATGCGGTGCGCGTCCTTGGCGCGTCGGCCTATCACGCCGATCACGTACTGGCCAGCCAGGCCACCCTGGATCTGATCCGCGAGCGGGGAGAGCAGGACTACAAGTCCGAGGTTCAGCGGTTTCCGCGCCTGTTCCAGGCCGTCGAGTCCATTCCCGGGCTGACCTGGCCCACCCTGGTCTTCGACACCCGCATGACCCTGTGGATGGGCGGCCGGGAGGTTCATATCATCCACGCCGGGCGCGGCCACACCAAGGGCGATGCGGTGGTCTGGTTGCCCGACGACCGGATCGTGTTCAGCGGCGATCTGGTCGAGGAAAGCGCCACGCCCTATTGCGGCGACGCCTATTTCACCGACTGGCCGGACACGCTGAACCGGGTTGCGGCGCTTGAGGCGGCCATGCTCATCCCCGGCCGTGGCGAGGCGGTGCGGACACCCGACGCCGTGGCGGCGGCGATCGACGGCACGAAGGGATTTCTCGACGCGCTGTGGGATCGGGTGCGCGCGGGTGTGGCCGCCGGCAGGTCTCTAAAGGACGTCTACGACGATACCTGCGCGGCGATGGCACCGGCCTATGGCGATTGGGTCATCTTCGAGCATTGCATGCCGTTCAACGTCAGCCGCGCCTATGACGAAGCCAAGGGTATCGTCCATCCGCGCATCTGGACGGCCGAGCGCGACATGGAGATGTGGGGCGAGCTCAACGGCTAGAGCGCGATCGTCATTGGTGGAAGCGGATCCGCTTCCACCAATGACGTGAATCGCTCTCTAACTCTATGAATAGAGTAGGATTCACGCCTTGGGCGGGATCGCTGAAGCGATTCCACCCAAGGCGATCCTGCTCTAGCAGGGTGCTGAACAATCCGGCTTTGTATGAGGTTTTGGGGGCCGGGGGAGG